>NZ_JBWKPE010000015.1:133171-192552 GCF_059418085.1 Pseudomonas sp. GW821-FHT09C10 | reverse complement strand
CTTCGATGGCGGTGGCACTGCCGGCAGAGATGTTGGCTGACCCACCACTATCGGGGGCAAGCCCCCTCCCACATTTGGTCGCGGTTAACAGGTAGAAAGTGGCCCGGCTGTAGATCTCGTGGGCACCGCTGGTCCCCTGTGGGAGATGTCGAGCTTTAGCGAGGCTTCGATGGCGGTGGCACAGTTGGTAGAGGCGCTGGCTGACACACTGCTAACGGGGAGTGTCAGACGGTACGGGAGAATTGGCCTTTGTGGGCGCCGCCCAGGTAGGCGTCGAAGGCCATGGCCACGCTGCGTACCATCAGTTGGCCCTTGGGCAGCAGTTGCAGCGCGTCGTCCCGAACCAGCAATAAGCCGTCCGCCACCTGCTCGTCCAACTGCGTCAACGCTTGGGCAAAATACTCATTGAACCGAATGCCATGGGCCGCTTCCACCTGGGCGACATCGACGCGGCCGTCGCACATCAACCCATTGATCACCTCGCGGCGCAGTACGTCATCGGCGTTGAGCCGATAACCGCGTTGCACCGGCAGCATGCCCGCGTCGATGCGCGCGTAGTACTGGGACAGTTCCTTGACGCTCTGGCTGTAGCTGTCGCCGACCTTGCCGATGGCCGATACGCCCAGGCCGATCAGGTCGCAATCGGCATGGGTGGAGTAGCCCTGGAAGTTACGTTGCAGGCTTCCATTGACGCGGGCCAGTGCCAGCTCATCGTCAGGCAGGGCGAAATGGTCCATGCCGATGTAGACATAACCGGCCTCGGTAAGGCGGCGAATGGTCAGTTCCAGCAGCTCCAGCTTGCGCGCCGGGGGTGGCATGTCTTCGGGGCGGATCATGCGCTGGGCGCGGATCTGGCTCGGCAGGTGCGCGTAGCTGTAGGCGGCCACGCGGTCGGGGCGCAGGGCGATCAGCTTGCTCAGGGTCACGTCGAAGCTGGCCACGGTTTGCAGGGGCAGGCCGTAGATCAGATCGACACTCACCGACTTGAAGCGCGCCTCGCGGGCCGCCGCCACCAGTTGCAGGATCTGCGCTTCGCTTTGCACGCGATTCACGGCGGCCTGGACGTCGGGGTCGAAGTCCTGCACGCCGAAGCTCAGGCGATTGAAGCCCAGGCGGCGCAGGGTGTTGATGCGCTCGAGGCTGATGGTGCGCGGGTCGACCTCGATGGAGAACTCATGGGCGTCGCTGTCATCCAGGCTGAAGTTGTCCGCCAGGCAGGCCATCAGTTCGGCCAGTTGCGCATCGTCCAGATACGTCGGGGTGCCGCCGCCCAGGTGCAATTGGGTCAGGCGCCGGGAGCGCTCGAACAACGCGCCCTGCATCTGGATCTCGCGCTTGAGGTACGCCACATACTCGACGGCGCGATGGGTCTTGCGGGTGATGATCTTGTGGCAGCCGCAGTAGTAGCAAAGGCTCTGGCAGAACGGAATATGGATGTACACCGACAACGCCTTGGGCGCGGCGAGGTGGTGACTGGCGCGCACGGCCTGGTGATAGTCGTCCAGGGCAAACGCGCTGTTGAACTGCGGCGCGGTCGGGTACGAGGTGTAGCGCGGCCCCGGGCGGTCGTATTTGTGCACCAGGGCACGGTCGAACTCAAACGCCGTCATGGTCGATCACCTCGTCGTTGGCGCTGACAGGGGTGGCCAGGGGCTGGGTGACGTACAGACGCGCCGGGTCGGCGGTTTCGTGAAACCTGCCACAACAGGTGGCGAGCTGGCCGTTGCTCAGCTGAGCGCAGTACTCACGGGCATCCAGGGTGTTCTGGACACACAGCGTGTCGATCTGGCTGATGGCCCCCAGGCCAAAGCCGACATGATCGCAGTAGCCGTGCAGGGTGAAGCCTTCGCAGTTACGGCTCAGGCGTCCGCGCTCCTGGGCCTGTTTGAGGTCATCGTCGGTGCGGGCGAACTGGCCCAGGCCGATGTAGTGGTACCCGGCGGCGGCCAGGTGTTCAAAGCCGAGGCGGCGCATCGCGCGTTTATCCGCCGCGCTGCAAAACGCCTGGGATTGCCGGCCCTGGTAGCGCACCGGTGGCTGGGCGTAATCGAACAGTTGCAGGCGGTCAGGCTCCAGGGCAATCAGGCTGGCCAGTTTCTGCTCGAAACTGGCCGGCGTCTGCCAGGCATGGCCGTAGCCGAGGTCGATGTTCACTGAGCGAAACCCGAAGGTCCGCGCCGCATCCACCAGCGACTCGATGGGCGCCGGGTCCTGATAGCGTGCCTGGGACAGCGGCCCGTCCCGGTTGGCGTCGGGCACGCCGATGCTGGCGTGGTTGAAACCCTGGTCGCGCAACAGGCCCATGGTTGCCCAGTCGGTGTGCCAGGGGTCGAGGTCGATTCGGTAGTCGCCACGGTCGTGGTCGAGAAAGTTGAAGCGGCTGTGCAGGTGTTCCAGCAACGTGCACACCTGCTCGATCGTCGGCGTGGTGCCGCGCAGGTGAAAGTGCTCGACTGGTTGGCGCGGGCCGAGCTGGCAGCCGATCAGCTGGATTTCCTGGGTGAGGCTCTGCAGGTACTCAGCGCCGGCATCGCTTGCCGGCCAGTGCAGGTTCAGCGCCAGGGGCCGCTGGCGCTGGCGGCTGTCGCGCAGGGCGCGCAGCAGGTCGAGGGAGCCGACGCCGGCATGGAAGCGGCGCGTGTCCGTCTGGCACGCCAGGTCCAGCACGCCCTGGTCCTGACGAAAGCGGGTGGGATGAAGATGGCTGCGCATGGCGGACTCCGGAACGGGCGGCGGTGGTCCATTGTCCGGTGCGACCGCTGCGCGCACCTTGATATGCATCAAGGTCGCTACCAGCTGAGGTAAAACATGCCCTTGGCCAGCAGCACAATGGCGACCATGTGCACGAACAGGCTCAGGTGAATGAAATGGCTATAGCGCGCACTGACCTTGCCCCGGCGCATCCGCGCCATGGTCACCAGGAAGTGCAGCAGCACACTGGCGGCCAGGAACAACTTGAGGCCCAGCAACGTGCCGAACGAGGACGCCAGCGGGGCCGACAACGCCGGCAGGTAGCGCAGCCAGACCATGCCAAGCCCGGCGCCGAACAGCACCAGCAACACCCACGGCATCAACACCCGGGCACGCCGGGCGACGCCCTGCTCCACCAGCACCATCACCCGAATCGGCAAGTGCTGGTGCAGGTGCCCGAGGATCAGCACTTCGAAGAACACCGTGCCGATAAAGACCAGCGCGGCGAACAGGTGGGCCAATAGCAACAGGAGGTAGAGCATGCAAGCCTCGCAGAGGGACCGGCCGTGGGGAGCCCAGTGTGCGGGCTGGCGCACGGGGCGGCCTTGATGCCGGTCAAGCGTTGCTCCTGCCTGGCTTACAGCAACGGCAGGCTGTAGCTGACGATCAGCCGCGTCTCATCCTTGTCGGCGGTGTCATTGCCGCGCAGCACGGCGCTGCGCCAGGTCAGGCCCAGGCCCTTGAACGTGCCCGTGGGGATTACGTAGTCGACACGCACATCGCGCTCCCACTCGCTGTTGTCGCGACGCGCCGCGCGGATGTGGCTGCCGTGGATATAGGTCACGCTCGACTTCAGGCCCGGAACGCCCAGGCCGGTAAAGTCATAGGTGTAGTTACCCACCGTGGCCTGTTCGCCGGCGTTGACGAACTTCAACGACTGGGCGTTGGTGATCAGGTACAGCGAACGGCCCTGGCCCTGGTTGATGTGGGGGAAATCACTGGCGCCGGTGGTTTTCTGATACCCCAGGCCCACGGAATGCCCGTACACGCCATAGGTCAACATCGCGCTCCACAGGCGGTTGTCGACCTTGCCTGAGTTGACTCCCGGCGCGTAATACCCGGAACTCACATAGCCTTCACCGCGCCCGGCGGCGCTGCCGTTCTTGCCGTCGGCGGTGCTGTAGAAATAACGCAGATCGGTCTTGAGCTGCCCCACCGGCAACTGCCAGTTGTGCACCAGGCCGACGAAATGCTGCTGGTAGAAATTCTCCAGGGTCGCGTAGTAGTACTGCACTTGCAGTTGCCTGCTGACGGCGTAATCCACCCCGCCGTAGTAGAACTGGTTGCTGGACTTGCCCTTGGCCGGGTCATTGGCCCCGGCGATCGACAGGCCCTGGCCGTTGCTGGAGTTGCGGTCGAGCACCTGCTCCATTTTGCCGGCGATCAGGTTGAAGTCCTTGAGGTCCCTGGAATCGACCTGATAGCCACGGAACGTCTGCGGCAACAAGCGGCCGTCTTCGGACATCAGCACCGGCATCTTCGGCATCAAGGCGCCGACCTTGAGCTGGGTTTGTGAGATGCGCACCTTGCCGGTGGCGCCGGTCTTGCTGAAGTCATGGGCGGCCTTGCCATCGGACAACGGGAAAACGCTGCCGGGGGTGTTGTCTTCTCCGGCCTTGCCGGCGCGCCCCGAGGCATCCAGGCGCAGGCCATACATAGCCTGCAGGTCCAGGCCGAAGCCCACCAGGCCCTCGGTAAAACCGGACTGGTAGTTGAACATGAAGGCCTGGCCCCACTCCTTGTCCGACGGTGCCCTGGTGTTGCGGGTGTCCTGGTTGTAATAGAAATTGCGCAGGTCGAGGGTGGCTTTGCTGTCATCGATAAAACCCGCTGCAGCCGCCTGCTGCGCGGCGCCGAGGGAGACGGCGAACGCCAGGCACGTGGTGTGTTTCATGAAGGCTCCGTGAAGTGATTGAGGCGACCCCGTTACAGCCCAACCCTGTTGTTTGTCGGTCGGGTGGTGCTGCATTCAACGGGTGCGCGCACGGTATAGCCTTGGGCCGTGGGGAAACAGCCGCCAAAACCGTCAATCACTGTTGCGGTTTACGTAACAATCCCGCTCATTCAAGGCACCGGCAACCAGCCCTGGAATACCCCTGGGGAGGCGAGCGGACACCAGGCAAAATCCCATTGCGTGGCGGGGAGTGCCTGTTGTTCGGCGGCGGCACTGCGCGCGCCCTTCCAATCGAACACCGTCAGGCCTTGCCAGGCCAGGACCACTCCCTGGGCCTGGCTGTCATCCGTACTGATCCAACGCGCCGCCGCCGCTGCCATGAAGGTTTCGATGGGCTCTTCATCAATCTGCCCGCGATACGGCGACGCCAGCAGCCAACGGCACAGGTTCAGGTGCCAGGTCCAGTCCTGGGCCGGCTGGTTGCGATAGGCCCAGGTCATGAAGCTGCGAAACAGATTCAGGCCTTCGGGCGGGTCGAGCTTGAGCAGCGTCGGGCAGATGTCGAACAGGGTGTGCCAATACGGCAACAGGCGTGCATCCAGGTGCACAAAGCAGCGGGCATTGCTCGGGTAGTCCGGGCGTGCCGGTTCCGCGCGCAGGCGACGGGACGCCTGGCTGACCAGACGGCTGGCGCCGGCAGGCAAGTGATGGTTCATAAAGCACACTCACAGTCGTGACGATAGAACGCCCCCTGCTCACAGGAGGCCCAGGGCACACGTCAGAATGCGGGGGATGCGCGGGGGTTGGCCGAGGGCCAGGAATAACGCGGCGGCGCCTTGTTGCGCCGCTCATGGGCCGGGCGTGGGTTCTGCCCCAGGCCCAGCAACCAGGCCAGGCCGATCAGGAACACCAGAGCGACGGTCACGGCGTTGCACACCGGGCAGGCAAAGTAGTTCGAGATGTTACTGGAAGACGGCGCGCCCAGCCCTTTGTCGGAAAGTGGCGCCTGCTGGCCGTCCACTCCACAGAACGCGCCACCGATGCCATTGAGCTGCTGGCCCGTCATCTGGCCATGGCCCAAACCGCACACGAACAGGTTCATCAGCACGCAGAAGTACAGGGTCCAGACGATCAGGGAACGGTAGGGGTGGCTCGATTTCATGGCGGCGACTCTACCACCAGCGGTGCAAAAGGATGAAATCCAGCGTGCCCCTGTGGCAGAACGTCGCAGATTACGCGGGCTGGCCAGGGTTGGTAGACTTGGCGCCCTCCTCGTTTACTCCTATTCCAAGCCCGCCGAGTTGATTTCGCGCAATGCGGGCGTTTCACAGGATGCACCGTTGATGAGTACGTTATTCACCCGCCGCAAGGTCCTGACCGGCATGGGCCTGTTGGGCCTGGGCCTGCTGGCCGGTTGTGACAACAGCCCCAAGTTGAACTTCAAGTACGGCAAGGACTTGAGCGACAAGATCATGGGCCGCACCTTCAAGCTCAAGAACACCGAGGGCGACACCGTCACCCTCAGTTCCTACCGTGGCCTGATGCCGGTGGTGTTCTTCGGTTTCACCCAGTGCCCGGCCGTGTGCCCGACCACGCTGGCCCGCGCCGCCCAGGCCAAGAAACTGATGGGCCGCGACGGCGAGATCATGCAGGTGATCTTTATCACCCTGGACCCGGAGCGCGACACGCCGGAGATTCTCGACAAGTACGTCAAGGCCTTCGACCCCAGCTTTGAAGCGCTGTACGGCACCCCGGAAGAAATCGCCGTGGCCGCCAAGGAATTCGGGATCTTCTATGAAAAGATCCCCGCCGGCGACACCTACACCCTGTCCCACACGGCCACCAGTTTTGTCTTCGACACCCGTGGCAACCTGCGCCTGGGGTTGCAGGCATCCCTTACCGCTAAAGAGTGCGCAGAAGACCTGCTCACCGTCATGGAGGTCTGCTAATGACTGCCGTTCAACACCTCAAGCGCTTCACCCTTGGCCTCGCCCTGGTGGGCCTCGCCGCCCACGCCAGTGCCCAGGTGCAAGTCACCGACGCCTGGGTGCGCGCCTCGGTGCCGGGCCAACCGTCCAGCGGCGCGTTCATGACCGTGACCGCCGACAGCGACAGCAAGCTGCTCAGCGTGGCCTCGCCGGTGGCCAAGGACGTGCAGATCCATGAGATGAGCATGAAGGACGACGTGATGCGCATGGGCCCCGTGGACGCGGTGGCCCTGCCGGCGGGCAAGGCGGTCAAGCTCGACCCGGACGGCTACCACGTGATGCTGATGGGCCTGACCGGCCAGATCAAGGAAGGCGACCAGGTGCCGCTGACCCTGACGGTGCAGGACGCCAAGGGCGAAAAGCAGACCGTTGAGGTCCAGGCCACGGCGCGTGGGCTGGATGGCATGGACCATAGCATGATGCATTAAAGCAGCGGATTTAAGGGGGTGCCTGTTCCTGTGGTGAGTGAACTTGTTTCCTCACCACAAAGGTCCCCTTCAATCCACGATAAATAGCTTCGCCCCGACACTCGTCGAGGAACGATGCGCCTCCATGTCATTGCCCACCTGGTAACTCATCCCGGCCGTCAGCGTGAACCGGCGGCCGTCTTCCAGCTCGGTGTGCAACTCGCCTTCCAGGCACAGCAGCACATGCCCGCGCCGGCACCAGTGATCGGCCAGGTAGCCGGGACTGTAATCCACCCTGCGCACGCGGGTGGTGCCGAAGTGGCAGGTGCGCCATGAGGCACTGCCGCTGACGCCGGGGTGAAGCTCGGGTTCGAGGGTGGACCAGTCGGTGATGCCAAACGGGACAGCGGTGAGTTCCATGGTTTGCTCGGTCGTCAGTTAACGTGGCCTGAGGCTATCCACCTGACAACGTGCGCGATAGACACAGATCCCGTGGTTTTGTGGGATACAGGCGAGCGTGCTTGTTATCCTGCCCACCCTGCTCCCAAGGACACGTGCTGATGCAGATCGACCCCGCCTACATCCTGTTTGAGACCGAGCATTGGCTGCTCAACCATCACCTGGCTTCGAAGCTGCCGGGTTACCTGATGCTGGGTGCCAAGGCGCCAATTGATTCCCTCGCCGATATGCCGGAGGCCGCGTTGGCCGAACTGGGTGGACTGCTGGCGAAAACCCAGCGGGTCATGGAGGCGCAACTCAAGCCCAAGTGGTTGTATATCAGCCGCTATGGGCATCTGCCGGGGTTCCCGCTGCACTTTCATTTCATCCCGGTGTATGACTGGGTGGAAGATGCGTTCTGGCGGGATGAGCGTTATCGGCGGTTGCAGGATTTGGGTTCCCAGGACCTGGCAAAAACCCTGACCGATGGCGCGGAACTGACGCTGTTTGTGTGGCGGGAGTTTGGTGAGAGCCTGATGCCCCCGGCGATCAAAGGGCTGTCGGTTGAGCAGGTGATCGGGAGCTTGCGTGCGCATTTGCGTCACTGATGGAGATCCCCGGCGGGAGCTGACTTATCGGCACGGGTGGTGGTGTAGCATCAGAAATCGAAGTGCTGTGTCATGGTGTGCATGTGCCGTTACAAGTCTGTCTGGCAGCTTCCCGATGTCTGGATACAGTTCAGAAAAGACTTCTGGATATCGCCCCCATGAAACGCAAAGTTCGAATCTTGATCCTGTGCAAAACCTACCCTTCCCCGAGCGCAAAATATGCCGAAACATCCTGCGTTGCGGGGATGGATGAGGACGGCAATCTCATACGCCTGTATCCCGTACCGTTTCGCTTGGTGACTAGCGATCAGCAGTTTGCCAAGTGGCAATGGATCGAAGCCTCTATAGAACGCAGCCCGGCGGACCGCAGACCAGAAAGCCATAAGATCGGCGTCGACAGTATTTGTGTGGGCAAGCCCCTGCCCGCAGGCGATTGGTACGAAAGACGAGTATTGCTTGACAGACTGACGGTGTATGAAAGTTTTGATGCACTGGAAAAGGCCAGGATTGAGCATAACGTCACGCTAGGCCTGATCAGGCCGGCACGCATCGCAGCATTACGCATCCAGAAATCAGCCTCTACAGAATGGACCCCAGAGGAAATTGACAAGCTGCAATCGATGCAACGCCAACCCAGCCTGTTTGAAGAGCAGGAGCACGCCAGCATCAAGCGCCTGGAGAAAGTGCCCTTCGACTTTCATTACGTTTATGAGTGTTTGGTCGACGGTGAACTGAAAACCCATATCCACAAAATTGTCGACTGGGAAGCCAGTCAACTCTTTAGAAACGTGTATCGCAAACACGGTGTAAAAGGTTGGGAGGCCCCCTTTCGGCACAAGCTGGAAACCGATCTACCCGACAAAGACCTCATGCTGTTGATGGGCACGATCCATCGTTTTCCCAAACAGTGGCTGATCGTAAGCTTGATCTATCCGCCTAAGCGACAGAAAGAAAATGATCAACAAATAGCGTTGTTTTGACCGGCAGATGCTGAGCTTCCAGCGACGGTTCCACTTCCTGCGCGGCTTCGGCGATCAAACTGCGATGGCAAAAACTTGCGTCCGCCTCATAGCAGACCATGCAGACCCGCTGTTCAGCCGCGCTGCAAAGCAGCTCGCTCAACACAGTGCCTTGGGTGCGGATATAAGCCCTGAACTCACGCGCATAGGTGGCCCAATTACCGTCTTCCTTGTATTGCTTGCGTATGGGCTTCGGGCAGCCGAGCGACCGGATGTGCTCATAGGCGATCCCCTCCGCAGCCAGGCATTGGGCAAAGGCATTTTTGGAGAAGCCTTTCTTTCGCGACAGCGGGTATTCACGCACATCCAGCACCTTGTCGATCCCGGCCTGCTTGAGTCGCGCGATGAATGCGTCGATAGACAGTCCTTCGTAGCCTGCGGTGTAGAGGTTCATGCGGAGTCTCCTAGGGCCTCCCGGCGCGATCAAAAGGTAAAAAAGCGCCGGGACTATAACATCGCCGGTTATTGACCTGACTTTGCGGGTGACGGGCGGAGTAGATTATTGCGTAACAAGCCAATGGCGCTTTTTTGGTTGGAACTCCGTTTCAACCCATCTGTTTTTTCATCGGAATACACGCCAACTGCAACCCCGACGGCGAGTGATAAATCGCCTGTTCATCGCCCACGTAGCCGCACGCGCGATAAAAACTCGCGGCATTCAACGTCGCGTCCAGCACCACCTCTTCAATCGCCAGTTCCCGCGCGACCTGCTCAAGGTGATCCAGCATCGCCTTGCCATACCCGCGCCCGGTGAATGCAGGCAATACGAACAGTGCGCCGACTTCGTTGTTGACCAAATCGAGCATGCCGGTGGCCACCGGTTCACCGTTCAACCAGCCCAGGTAGAACGGTTTTTCCATCAGCGCGCTGTAGCCGTCCTCGGCCTTGCCACGGGTCCAGAGCGCCATTTGTTCGGCGGTGTAGGCGCCGATGCATTGGCTGCGGATGGCTGCGCGGCGGATGTCAAAAGCGGCGCTGGCGTCGGTGGGGGTGGCGCGTTTTATTTCCAGCATGGGTCCTTCCTTCATGGATTTTCATTGCCCGCCCGGGTGAATGAATAACGGAGGTGAGGGCGCTTGCTCCCGCTTTGGCGGGCTCCACACTGCCTCTTGAATGCCGTGCCCCTGACCAACATACATCGAAAACAGCACCCACCACCAAGCCTGGCGCGGACAAAACTGTGGGAGGGGGCTTGCCCCCGATAGCGGTGGATCAGTTATAGATGGGCTGATTGACACGCCGCCATCGGGGGCAAGCCCCCTCCCACAATTTCGATCTGTGTTCTGCCCAGAGTCCCAGCAAGGCCGTTATGATGTGGCCTTTCGCTCAACGCCCCAGGAAACGCCCATGCCCGCCCTCACCTTACGCAACGCCCTCCCCGCCGACGCCGCCCGTTGCTACGAGATTGAAATCACCGCCTACGAGGGCGACGAAGCCGCGACCCTGGAAAAGATCGCCACGCGCATTGCCCTATACCCGCAAGGCTTCCTGATCCTGGAAGCCGATGGCGAGGTGGTGGGTTTTATCAACGGCGGCTGCGCCCATGAAGTGGTGATGTCGGACGAGGCATTCAAGGAACTGGTGGGGCATTCGGCCGAGGCGCCGAATGTGGTGATCATGTCGGTGGTGGTCGACCCGGCGCATCAGGGCAAGGGGTATTCCAAGGTGCTGATGACCGAGTTCGTGCAGCGCATGCACGCCATGGGCAAGCGCACGATTCACCTGATGTGCAAGGAACAGCATGTGCCGTTGTACACCCGCATGGGCTACACCTATGTCCAGCCGTCGCCCTCGGATCATGGCGGCATGGCGTGGCATGAGATGGTGATGACGCTTTAACCAACGGAGGGTTTTGCAATGACCGCAGCGCTTATGGAAATCGGCGACCAGGCCAACCCCGAGGCCGAGCGTATGCTCGGCAACGGCCTGGCGGCGTTCAACGAAGGTATCGCCGGCTACAACGACCGCCTGCCACTGACGGTATTGCTCAAGGATCCCGAGACCCGGCAGACCGTCGGCGGCATCACCGGCAAAACCACCCTGGGCATGGCTTTTCTCGACCTGTTCCACCTGCCCGAGGCCCTGCGCGGCACAGGCCTCGGCAGCCGGTTGCTGCAAGCCTTTGAGCACGAAGCCCGGCGTCGCGGCTGCGCGAACGCGGTGCTGTATACCCTCAGTTTTCAGGCCCCGGGGTTTTATGAAAAGCATGGGTGGGTGCGGTTCGGGGAAGTCCCCTGTGAACCGGCAGGCAGCAGTCGCGTGTTTCTGTCCAAGCGGCTGTAACGTCCAGGCCTTTGCCAGGCCGCCGTTTGCAGCCTGGCGTCACGCCGAACAACCGCCGATTACCAACTCCCCGACGCCCCGCCACCGCCACTGGAACCACCGCCCCCCGAGGAACTGCTGCTGGAGCTGGAGCCGCTGGAACCCGAGCCGGAGCCGGAGCCGGAACTGGCGATGCTCTGCACAAACACGATAAACGCCACAAAAGAGGCCACTGGAATCGCCACGATCCAGCCCTGATACCCGTGCCCCAGCAGTGTCCCCGCAGCGACGTAGATGGCCATGACTGCCAGCGCACGCAGGAGGAAAAAGCGCGGGCGCTTTTTCCAGGATGCCCTGATGACGAAGAACAACCCGAGGTACAAGCCCAGCACCAACGCCCCGCCAAACGGCCACACCAGCCAATGGATATAACTGACCTCCACGAATCGGTTGGCGATCACCACCCCGGCGATGTAGGCCAACAGCCCTATCACGCAGTAGAACGCCGTGCGCGCCAGCCACAAGGCGCCGAAGGTGGCGCCGCCGATCAGGAGGGTCAGGGGCAGTACCAGCAGGTACATCGGCCATTCCCGGCCGCCGGCGAATGCCACCAGCGCCACGGTAACGACTGCCGTGGCGATCAACGCCCCACGCCAGCCCAGCTTGCGCGCGGCGACCAGCACGCCGCCGATGGCACCGCACACGAACGCCAGCAACACCGCAAGCGCCTCAAGACTGCCGCCCTGCCCGGCTACTTGCGGCAAGTCACCGCCATCCACCAGGACAACCAGGTCGTTCACGCCCTGCTCGACACCGCCAGCATAGTCGCCCTGGCGAAAGGCCGGGGTGATGTGTTCTTCAATAATCCGGTGGGCCAGCAGGTCGGTGACCGTGCCCTCCAGGCCGTAGCCAACTTCGATGCGCACCTTGCGATCATCCTTGGCCACTACCAGCAGGATGCCGTCGTTGACATCCTTGCGCCCCAGTTTCCAGGCACGGAACAGTTGGTTGGCGTAGTCCTCGATGCTCGCGCCACGGGTGGTGGGCACCAGCAACACCGCCACCTGCGCGCCTTTGCGGTGTTCAAGGGCGGCGAGTTGGTCTTGCAGACGGGTGGTGGTGCCGGCGTCGAGGGTGTTGGTGAGGTCGATCACCCGCTGGTCGAGGGCGACGCCGATGGGCGACGTCTCGGCCTGGGCGGTGATAAACAGGCTGGCAGACATCAATACCAGCAGAGTCAAGACGGATTGCCGCAACCACCGCATCATGTTTGTTACCTGAAGTTTCTTCCTGAAGGCGCTGACTTTACCCTATCGACGCTATAACGCGTGACCCAAAGCCATCGACTATCTAAACTGCAGCACACCTAGCAATACGCCATAACTTCGAGATCCCCATGGGCCTACTCCAGCGCAACAACGTCAACGTGATGGGTGACGGCCACTCGACCCTGGTGTTTTCCCATGGTTTCGGCTGCAACCAGGCCATGTGGAACTACCTTGCGCCGCAGTTCAAAGAGCGCTTTCGCGTGGTCCTGTATGACCTGGCGGGCGCAGGCCTGTCCGACCTCAACGCTTTCGACAAGGCCAAGTACAGCGCGCTGGACGGCTATGCCCGCGACTTGAACGAGATCATCGAGGCCTTTGCCGAGGGCCCGGTCATCCTGGTGGGGCACTCGGTCAGTGCCATGATCGGCACCCTCGCCGACCGCCTGGCCCCCGGCCGTATCGCCGCCCATGTGATGATCGGCCCGTCGCCACGCTATATCGATGACGATGGCTACGTGGGCGGTTTCAAGCGCGCCGACATCGACGACCTGCTCGACACCCTCGACAGCAACTACCTCGGCTGGTCCAGCGCCATGGCCCCGGTGATCATGGGCGCCCCCGGCCAACCGGCGCTGAGCGACGAGTTGACCGAAAGTTTCTGCCGCACCGAGCCGGAGATCGCCAGGCAGTTCGCGCGCGTGACCTTTATGTCGGACAACCGCCAGGACGTGATCGGCCTGCCCACCCCGGTGCTGATCCTGCAATCGAGTGACGATCTGATCGCCCCGGTGGCCGTGGGTGAATACCTGCACAGCGTGCTGCCCAACAGCACCTATTGCCTGGTGGACAACGTCGGCCATTGCCCGCACATGAGCGCGCCGCAGGCCTGCGCGGCGGCCATGGACGCCTTCCTCGTGCCGTGGATGGCCGCACGTGCCGGCTGATCTGTTCGACAGCGCCGCCTGCGCCCTGGCCGTCACCACGGAAGATGGCACGATCCTGCAGGCCAACGCGCGCCTCAGCGGCTGGCTGGGATTCAGCATCGCCGCGCTGCAGGGCCGGCGCTTCCAGGACCTGCTGAGCATGGGCGGGAGGATCTTCCACCAGACTCACCTGGCGCCCATGCTGCGCATGCACGGCAGCGTCACCGAGGTTAAGCTGGACCTGCTGCACCGCGATGGCCACAAGCTGACCTTGCTGCTCAACGGCAACAAACGCGAACAGGCCGGCGCCGTGGTGTACGACCTGGCGCTGTTCGGCACCACCGACCGCGACAAATACGAGCGCGAGCTGCTCAACGCGCGCCACCTCGCCGAAGCGCTGTTGCAGGAAAAAACCGCCACCGAAGTCGCGCTGCAACAAGCCCAGGCCGAACTGAACGAGGCCTACGCCATCGCCCAGCGTCGCGCCCTGTTTGCCGAGCAGATGGTGGCGATTGTCAGCCATGACCTGAAAAACCCGCTCACGGCGATCCGCATGGCCTCGGACTTTCTCAGCCGTGGCGAACGCACGCCCAAGGAGCGCCAACTGCTGGGGCACATCGGCCAGTCCTCCGAGCGCGCGCAACGCATGATCGCCGACCTGCTGGACTTTACCCAGGCACGGGTCGGCCACGGCATCACCATCAAGGCGGCGCCGCTGGACCTGCACGAGGTGATCCGTCGCGCGGTGGACGAACTGCGCGTGGCGTTCCCCAAGGCAACGCTGGAGCATCACGCACAGGGCCGTGGCGACGCCTGCCTGGATGCCGATCGCGTGCAGCAAATCATCGGCAACCTGGTCGCCAACAGCGTGGCCTATGGCGACCTGCAACGGCCGATTACCATCACCTCACGCCTGGATGGCGGCGCTTGCGAAGTGACGGTGCACAACCACGGCACGGCGATTCCGGCAGGTTTGCTGGCCGGGCTGTTCGAGCCCATGACCCGCGGCACCGACCAGGGCAGCGACGTGCGCAGCGTGGGCCTGGGCCTGTATATCGTGCGGGAGTTGGCCAAGGTCCATGGCGGCGATGTGGCGGTGAGTTCCTGTGCCACGGCCGGCACCACCTTCACGGTGACGTTTCAGAACAGGTAGGCACTGCCCTGCATGATCGGCTCCACACTGCCCGTCAACACCACACCGCCCTGCCCGTCCCAGTGCACCGTGACCGTACCGCCATCGCACTGCACCTGCACCGTGGCGTCCAGCAAGCCACGACGGATGCCATTGACCACCGCGCCGCAGCAGCACGAACCGGAACCCAGCGGCACACCGCCGCCACGCTCCCAGATGCGTAGGCGGATATGCCCACGGTCGAGCACCTGCACGAAATGCACATTGGTCCTGGCCGGGAACAGCGGGTGAATTTCCAGCGCCGGGCCGACGGCGGCCGGATCGATGGCGTTGATGTCGGCCACAAAAAACGTGCAATGGGGGTTGCCCATGCTGCACGCCGCCGGGTTGCCCGCCAGCGGTAACGTACCCGTATCCATGGCCTCGGCCAGCGGCACGGCCGACCAGTCCAGCGACGGCTCACCCATGTTGACCGACACTTGACGATCCGCTACCCGCACGCAGGTCAGCAGGCCCCGGTCGGTGCGCAGCACAACCGAATCGCTGCGGGTTTCATGCATCAAGCGGTCGGCCACCCCACGCGTGGCGCTGCCACAGGTTTGCAGCGGCGTGCCGTTGGGGTTCCAGAACTTGATGCGCGCAGCGGCGTCTTCGCAGTCGAGCACCACGGCCAGTTGATTGAAGCCAATGCCGGTGTGGCGATTGCCCAGGCGGCGGGCGACCTCGGGGGTGACAGGGTCGTCCAGGCCACGGCGGTCGATGATGATGAAGTCGTCGCCGTGGGCGTGCATCTTTGTGAACGGCAAGGTCATGGGCTGTCCTGGGGTCGACCGGTGGGGGAACTGGAGGATACCCTGAACCAACCCAACCTTATCGAGAGTCAAGCATGCTTATCGTCTTCAGCGGCCTGCCCGGCACCGGCAAGACCACGATTGCCCGCGAGTTGGCGCGCCAGACCGGTGCGGTTTACCTGCGCATCGATGTGATCGAACAGGCGATTCGCGACGCGGGCGTATTGGCAGGTGATGTCGGTGCCAGCGGCTACGGCGTGGCGAATGCGCTGGCGCTGAGTAACTTGCAGTTGGGCCATAGGGTCGTCGCCGATTGCGTGAACCCGGTCCAGGAAAGTCGGGCAGCCTGGGCAGCGACGGCCGCGACGGCAGACGTGGCGCTGGTCAATATTCAGGTGGTGTGTACAGACGCACACGAACACCGGCGCCGGGTGGAAACCCGTACGGGCGACATTCCTGGGTTGACGCCGCCGACTTGGCAGTCGGTATCGGCGCATGAATATGAGCGTTGGGACCAACCCGTGTTGACCCTGGACACGGCCTCCGCGACAGCTACCGAGGCCGTCGCATCGATCGTCGCCCACACGGCAATGCCCTAGAGCACACTCCCCATCGCCTTCATCAACACCAGGTCGCGCGCATAAATATCCGGCGCATACACCAGGTCACCCTGGCCGTCGACCTGCACTGTCCAGTAGCCCAGCAGCACCGGCACCGGGGTGGCCAGCCGGAATTCATGGGTCACGCCGGTGGCCAGCAGTTCATCGGTGCGCGCGCGTTCGGCCGGGCTGACCAGCAGGTCGCGCAACAGCAGCGGTTGTTCAACCCTTACGCAACCCGAACTGAAGGCCCGTGGGCCTTTGGTGAACAGCGGTTGGCTCGGGGTGTCGTGCAGGTACACCGAGTACGGATTGGGAAAGCGCATCACGATCTTGCCCAGCGGGTTGCGCGGACCGGCTTCCTGGCGCAGGAGGATATTGCCGGGGCGCGCCCAGTCGATATTTTCCGGCGCCAGCGGGTGCCCTTCGGCATCGAGCACTTGCAGGTTCTGCTGGCGCAGGTATTCGGGGTTGAGGCGGATGGCCGGGAGTTTGTCCTCGCGCATGATGGTGGGCGGGATGGTCCAGGTGGGGTTGAGGGTCAGCCGGGTGATGCGTGACTTGAGCAGCGGCGTCTGCCGTTCGGCGCGGCCCACTTGCAGGCGGGTCTGCCACACCGGGATGCCGCTCTGGTACACGCTCAGTTGCGCGGCGGCGACGTTGACCAGCACGCCTTCGGGCTCCAGGTCCTGGGCCAGCCAGCGGAAACGCTCGAGGTTGATGCGCAGCTGTTCGCGGCGCATGGCCGGGCTGATATTGAGTTCGGCCACGGTGCCGGCACCGATCACGCCGTCCGATTGCAGGGAGTGGCTGAGCTGGAAGGCCTTCACCGCCGCGACCAGTTCCGGACCGTATTGTTTGCCCGCGCCCCTGGGCTCCACGGGCAGGTAGCCACCGCTGTGGAGCCGACGGGCCAGTTCCGGGACGCGTGGGTCGTCCATGCCGGGACGCAATAACGGGCCGCTGCCAACCGGATCCCAATGGGGCAAGGGTTGCAGGCGCACCGTGGAATAGGCGTTGCGCAGGCTGCGGTACAGATCGGCGCTGGGGCGCGCCTGGTCAAAGGCTTGCGCCATGTTTTGCAGGCCGAGGGCAGCGAGGGCCAGCACTTCGGTGTCGGGGTCGCGAGTGGGCGGCTGCGAATGCCACAGCGGTTCGAAGCGCGATTGCTGCAGGCGCCCGTAATGCAGATCCTGCAGGGCTTGCAGGTAGTGCTGGCTGATGTCGATGTCGCTGCACAGCACATTGGCCGTGGCATCCGCCGCAGGCAGACTATAGTGGGTGGGGTCCAGCCCGTCATCGGCGAGCAGCTGCAATTGGGCGTGCAGTGCCTCGCGGCGATCATTGGCGGACCACAGCGGCCCATTCCCCTGCTGCTGGTAGAACGCCTGCAGGCGCAGTTGCGCGGCAGCGTCTATCTGCGCGGCAAGGCCCGGGCAGACACCCGGCAGTTGCGCCAGCGCCTGCTGCAGCGGGGTCAGTTCGACCGGCGCCGGCGTGGTGACCGGCAATGGCTCGACTGGCAGCACGTCGGCTGTGGCGACCAATGGTGCAACGAGCAGGCAAATGCTCAAGTAACATGCGTGTTTTTTGAACAATAGCTTTGCTCCAATCCACAGTGGGGGATGTACTGTAGATGCTGACTTTTATATGCCGCCTTGGTGTGGTCACCATGGGCCTGGCTTTACTGAGCAATTCTGCGCTCGCCGCCAATGGCAACCCTCCTTCCTTGTATAACAGCCTGGCGCGCTCGGCTCCAGAACTCAATCCCACCGTACTGAAAAGCGCCCTGAACGCCGTGCAGTGCGCGGTCAATAACGGCGAGGAACGCTCCGAGCGCCTGGCCGTGATTGACTATTCCCAGCCGTCGACCGCCCGTCGGCTGTGGATCTTCGACCTGCGCAAGAAAACCCTGGTGCTGCGCGACCTGGTGGCCCACGGCGCCAAATCCGGGGAAAACTTCGCCACCCAGTTCTCCAACCTTGAAGGCAGCCACCAATCCAGCCTGGGCCTGTTCCGCACCCAGGAAAGCTACCTCGGCACCCATGGCTACTCGCTGCGCATGGACGGCCTGGAGCCCGGCTTCAACGACCAGGCCCGCGACCGCGCCCTCGTGATTCACGCCGCCGACTACGTCAGCCCCTTGTGGAGCAAGCGCGAAGGCCGCATCGGCCGCAGCCAGGGTTGCCCGGCCGTGCGTCCGCAGGTGGCGCGCCAGGTGGTGGACAAGCTCAAGGATGGGCAGTTCATGTTTTCGTGGTACCCCGACCAACGCTGGTTGAAGTCCTCGACGTACCTCAATTGCAAACCCCAGCAGGTGGCGAGTAGTCGTACAATCCGTGGCGGTTAGCCTGTCCCCACAGATAAAAGAGAGCTTCGCATGCTTCTACATCAATCGACCTGGATCGAGATCGGGCAGTTCCTGGAACGCAGCCGCACGGTGGTGATCCCCATCGGCTCCAACGAACAACACGGCCCCACCGGCCTGCTGGGCACCGACTGGATGTGCCCGGAAATCATCGCCCATGAGGCGCAAAGGCACGCCGACATCCTCATCGGCCCGACCTTCAATATCGGCATGGCCCAGCACCACCTGGGTTTCCCCGGCACCATTTCCCTGCGCCCTTCCACCTTTATCGCTGCGATCGGCGACTGGGTGCGCTCGCTGGCCGGGCATGGCTTCGACAAGATCCTGTTTCTGAACGGTCACGGCGGCAATATCGCCACGATCGAAGCGGCGTTTTCCGAGCTGTACGCCGAGGCGAGCTTCGGCCGCCGCCCTGCCGGGTTTGCGTTGAAGCTGGTGAACTGGTGGGACCTGGAAGGCGTCACTGACCTGGCGCACCGCCAATTCCCGGTGGGCCATGGCAGCCATGCGACGCCTTCGGAAATCGCGGTGACGCAGTGGGCGTACCCGCACGCGATCAAATCGGCCGACTACTCCCCGCAGATCGCCAACACCGGGCCGATCCGTGAGGCCCTGGACTTCCGCGCACGCTTCCCCGACGGGCGCATGGGCTCGGACCCGGCGCTGGCGACGGTGGAGAAAGGTGGGGAGCTGGTGGCACTGGCGGCTCAAGGGCTGGTGAAAACGGTTAACAGCTTCAGCAACGAAGCCAGACCTTAGGCCTTATGCAGATTCAAATGTGGGAGGGGGCTTGCCCCAATGCCAGTCAGTTAAGGAGGAACACTGTAACTGTGGTGAGCGGGCTTGCCCCGCGTTGGGCTGCGCAGCAGCCCCCAATAAGAGCACTGCAGTGTGCCAGACAGCTCCGGGGCCATGTTTTGGGGCTGCTTCGCAGCCCAACGCGGGCAAGCCCGCTCGCCACAGGTGACGGGTTGCCCGTTCTGTCCCTTAACTGACCGGCGTTGGGGCTTGCCCTATCCCACATGGGTTATCTGCAGTCCTGCGCCACCTGTTCAAGCCGCGACGGCGTAATGGTCGACGCCATCGGCTTGCGCTCGTACAAAAACACCTTGCCGCCGTCCCCCGCCTTGTAGACCTCCAGCACGTCATCGGCGGCAATCTTGCTGGTCAACACCAGCTTGGCGTGGCGCGAGTTCTGGGTCACCGTCGACGTGATCCCGTGCTTTTCCAGCTTGGGAAGCAGGCATTGCACATAGGCTTCCGGGCTCTTGCCGGTTTGCAGGGTCAAGGTCGGATTATTGGGGGCGGAAACACAACCGGCCAGCAACAGGGTCGCGGCCGGTACGAAAAAAGAGCGCATGAAAAAATCCTGAGTCTAAAAATAAAGGTTCACATCAACCCGCGCGAACCAGCGCCTTGAGCGAGGCATCGAACTGCTTCAGCGCATCGAGCTGCACATCCCGCTGCTGCTCGATCCGCGCGGCAATCTCCGGTGCGGCCTTGTCGTGCACCCACACCGATGGCACCTGCCTGTGCACCGAGCCTTCGGCCTTGGCGATGTATTGCAGGTTCGCGTCATAAAACCGTGCGATAAAACGCGCTTCGACCTGATCGTTGCGCTGGGTCAGCAATTGGTTATGGGTATCGAGCATCACCACCACATCGGGGCGAGCCTGCACCAGGGCATCCAGGTTGTCGTAGACCGTCACCGACAAAAAGATTCCCTGCAGCGAGCCCATCAACCAATCAATGGCCAGTTCCGGGTCGGAGCTGTTGACGAACGCCTCGCGGATACGTGCGTCAAGGGCATCCCTGGCGCCGTTCAAGGCCATGTCGTGGTAGCGTTCGAGGTAGCTGAGGTTGTCGCGGGTGTTATCGCTTAACAACACACCCACCGATTGCGCATGCTGCAGGGAGTCTACGCTACCGGCGATAGGTAGCAAATGGCCTGCACGCAATTCATCAGCGATCGCTGCGTTGTTGACGATCACAGTGCCCAGCATCAGCATCATTAAACCCAGCTGAATCAACGTCCTCATCGCGCATTTCCTTGAACAGCGTCTCGATGCAGGCGATTTTGCGCTTTTCCTGAAAAAACAGAACTTGCGTTGCATGATGGTGACTATTATCTGAACCGATAGTGCTCACATAAAACCTATAAGGACCACGCCATGAAGCCCCACCAGAAAACCTTCGACCGCATCCGCGAAGCCGTCTTGCCGGAGTTTCGCGAACGGGTCGCCGATTACCTGCTCGACTATGAACAGGTACTGCTGGATGAGGCGTCGGAGGCCGACCAGGTGCACGCCAGCGCCCAGCAGTTGCGCGGCTACCTGCGTGGTTTGAACACCACGCGAGTGCTGGGCATGGCCGATTGGGAAGACCTGGACCGGCGCGTCATGCAGATGACGGCCAGCGCTACAGCGCAGGACGTTGCAGGTTGATCCACGCCTGCACGGACGGCCGGCGCCACTGGCGCTGCGCATAGGCCACCAGCTCGGCAGGTACGCTGTCGCCGTTGAGAATCAGGCGATTGAGCATCACCGCCAGGTCCACGTCAGCAATGCACCACTCACCGAACAAGTACGAAGGGTTGCCCGCCAACAGCACCTGTGCAGCACTGATCAAGCGCCGGGCTGCCCCTTGGGCGTTGGCTGACAACGGCGGCATTTTCTGCCCATAAAACACCACCAGGGTCGAACGCTCCTGGCGAATCGGCAGCAAATCACTGCGCAACCACGCCTGCACCTGTCGTGCCCTCGCCCGCTGTTTGGGATCGGCCGGGTACACGGCTGTCTCGGGGTAGGCCTGGTCCAGGTATTCGGTAATCGCGGAGGATTCCGACAGGGCAAAATCGCCTTCCAACAGGGTCGGCACGCGCTGGGTCACGGATAGCTGGGCAAAGTCGGCCGTCTGGTTCTGCGCGGCGTCGAGGTCCAGGGTGACCAGGTCGAAGGCCAGGCCTTTTTCCCGCAGGGTGACGAACACCGACATCGCGTACGGGCTGGTGTAGAGCGAATCAACGTAGAGGCGCAACGGAGGCTGGTTCATAACGGGGCTCCTTGGGTGAAGCCCTACGCTACGAGATGCGCGCCGAGAAAGACAATGCGCGGTTTTTATGGGGGCATTCCCGGGCGGAATAGCGGGTTAACCGGCAAACCCGCCCTTGTCCAGAAAGGCGCGCTCTTCATCCGTGGTGACCCTGGCCAGCACCGCATTGCGATGGGGAAAGCGCCCGAAGCGCTCGATGATCTGCGCGTGTTCCTTGGCCCAGCGGTAAGTGTTGGCATCCAGTTGCTGATTGAGGGTCAGGGAGCGTTGCTGGTCCCTTGGGTCTTCCGAGTGTTCGAACGGCAAATAACAGAACGCGCGCAATGCCGGCTCCACCTGCTGGTCGAGCCCGGCGTCCACCATGCGCTGGGCGTACAGGCGCGCCAGCGGGTCGGTGGCGAACATGTGCGCGGTGCCGCGAAAGGCGTTGCGTGGGTATTGGTCGAGCAGGATCAATAAGGCCAAGGCGCCTTCGGCCGAATCCAGCCAGCTTTCCAGCTCGCGCCGGGCGGCTTGCAGGTGGGTGGCGTGGAAGGTGTCGCGGAAGGTGGCGTCGAACCCATCGTCCTTGGCGAACCAGCGTTTGGGGCCGGCGTGCCGCCAGAAGTCGATGACGGTTTGAGGGGTGCTCATGCTCAGGGTCTCCGGATGTGAGTTCACTGACGGTATCAGAAGCGGGATCAACGGAGGGCAACGCGTTGATTAATGTTATAGGATAACGCCAGTTTTCCGCCCTGCCCTGTGATTCCGCCCATGACCGATGTCGTTCCCCTGCGCCAACGCCTGCTATCCATCGACGCCCTGCGCGGCCTGGTGATCCTGTTCATGCTGCTCGACCACGTGCGCGAAACCTTCCTGCTGCATCGGCAAGTCAGCGACCCGATGAGTATCGACAGCACCGAGCCCGCGCTGTTTATCAGCCGCACCCTCGCCCACCTGTGCGCGCCGGTGTTTGTGTTGCTCACGGGGTTATCAGCATTTTTATACGGCCAGAAATACCAGGGCCGCCGCGATGTGTCGGCGTTCCTGTTCAAGCGCGGGGTGTTCCTGGTGGTGCTGGAGTTCACCCTGGTCAACTTCGCCTGGACCTTCCAGTTGCCGCCCAGCGTGATCTATCTGCAGGTGATCTGGGCGATTGGCATCAGCATGCTCGCCCTCGCCGCCCTGGTGTGGTTGCCGCGCCCGCTGTTGATCGTGCTGGCGCTGGTGATCATCGGCGGGCACAACCTGCTGGATGGCCTGCACTTCGACCCAAGCTCGGCGCTGCATATTCCGTGGACGATCCTGCATGAACGCAGTTGGATTGACGTGTCCGACAGCCTGCGCCTGCGCACGACCTACCCGGTACTGCCGTGGATCGGCGTGATTGCCCTGGGTTACGGCCTGGGACCGTGGTTTGCCAATGCCACACTGCCCGCCGTGCGCCAGCGGTATTTGCTGCTCGGCGGCTTGGGTGCGTTGCTGGGGTTTGTGCTGTTGCGTGGGCTCAATGGCTACGGCGAGAAACCCTGGCAGGCATATGACAACGGCGTGCAGACGCTGATGAGCTTTTTCAACGTCACCAAGTACCCGCCTTCGCTGCTGTTCCTGGCGTTGACCCTGGGCATTGGACTGTTGCTGTTGCTGGCGTTTGAACGCGCGGGGCATCGACGCTGGATCGGCGTGTTGGCGGTGTTTGGTTCGGTGCCGATGTTCTTTTATCTGCTGCACCTGTATGTGCTGAAAGTGCTGTATGTCGCCTGTGTGGCGCTGTTTGGCCTTAACCATGGCAACTACTTTGGCTTCGACAGCATGGGCGCGGTGTGGCTGGTGGCGTTGGTGTTGCCCCTGGCGCTCTACCCGCCGGTGCACTGGTTCGCCGGGCTCAAGGCCCGCCGCCGCGACCTGGCGTGGCTCAAATACCTCTAATCTGACGCAGATCCAAATGTGGGAGCTCGCCCATACTCATCGTGGCATAGGTATCTACACAACTTTCAGAGACTGGCGAGTTCCCCTGTGGCGAGCGGGCTTGTCCCGCGTTGGGCCGCGTAGCGGCCCCAAAACAGCCGCTATGGAGTTTCTGATACACCGCATTCTGCTTTACTGGGGCTGCTGCGCAGCCCAACGCGGGACAAGCCCGCTCACCACAGGGAGATTTGTCAGAAGCTGAAAAGTTGTGTAGATACCCATGGCTATCGGGGGCAAGCCCCCTCCCAAATTTTTTACGGGGTTAAGCCAACTCGGCCCGTAGCTGGCGAGCCGCGGTGACCATGTGAATCAACGCCGCCTCCGTCTCCGGCCAACCGCGTGTCTTCAACCCGCAATCCGGGTTCACCCACAGGCGCTGGGCAGGAATCCGTTTCGCCGCCTTGCGCAACAGGTTGGCCATTTCCGAGGCATCCGGCACCCGTGGCGAGTGGATGTCGTAGACGCCCGGGCCGATGTCGTTGGGGTAGGCGAAGGCTTCGAACGCGTCCAGCAACTCCATGTCCGAGCGCGAGGTCTCGATGGTGATCACGTCGGCATCCATGGCGGCGATGGACTCGATCACATCGTTGAATTCGCTGTAGCACATGTGCGTGTGGATCTGGGTTTCATCGCGCACACCCGAGGCGCACAGGCGGAACACTTCGGTGGCCCAGTCCAGGTAGTGCTGCCAGTGCGCCTGGCGCAACGGCAAGCCTTCACGGAACGCGGCTTCGTCGATCTGCACGATCTGGATGCCGGCAGCTTCCAGGTCGACCACTTCGTCGCGAATCGCCAGGGCCAGTTGCCGCGCCTGCACTTCGCGGCTCACGTCTTCGCGGGGGAACGACCACATCAGCATGGTCACAGGTCCCGTCAGCATGCCCTTCATCACCTTGCGGGTCAGGCCCTGGGCGTAGCGGATCCACTCCACCGTCATCGCCTTCGGGCGGCTCAGGTCGCCGAAGATCACCGCCGGTTTCACGCAACGCGAACCGTAGCTCTGCACCCAGCCGAAGCGGGTAAATACATAGCCATCCAGTTGCTCGGCGAAGTACTCGACCATGTCGTTACGCTCGGCTTCACCGTGCACCAGCACGTCCAGGCCGAGGTTTTCCTGCACCTCGACGGCGTGACGAATCTCGCTGTGCATGGCTTCGACGTATTCGGCCTGGCTCAACTTGCCTTGCTTGTAGGACTGCCGCGCCAGGCGGATCGATGCGGTCTGCGGGAACGAGCCGATGGTGGTAGTCGGGAACAATGGCAGATTCAGGCCGGCACGCTGGCGCTCGATACGCTGGGTAAACGGCGACTTACGCTGGCTGTCCTGACGGGTAATCGCCGCCACCCGCGCTTGTACCGCAGGCTTATGGATACGCGGCGAGGCCGCGCGGGCCGCCTGCACTGCGCGGCTTTCGGCCAGGGCAGCAAGGACGTTGGGCGCTTCAGGCTGATTAACCGCTTGCGCCAGCACCGCCACTTCGGCGCATTTTTGCACGGCGAATGCCAGCCAGCTTTTCAACTCGGCATCCAACTGGTCCTCACGTTCCAGGTCCACCGGGCTGTGCAGCAAGGAGCAGGACGGCGCCACCCACAGGCGATCGCCCAATTTCTCATGGGCGTGCTGCAGGATGGCCAGGGCGTTTTCCAGGTCGCAACGCCAGACGTTACGGCCGTTGACCACGCCCAGGGACAGCACTTTATAAGCCGGCAGGCGGTCGAGAATGGTCGGGTACTGCTCCGGCGCGCGCACCAGGTCGATGTGCAGGCCATCCACCGGCAGGTTCGCGGCCAGGCCAAGATTCTCTTCCAGGCCGCCGAAGTAGGTCGCCACCAGCTTTTTCAGCGGGTCGCGCTGGATCAGGTTATAGGCACGCTCGAAGGCGTTTTTCCATGCCTGCGGCAGGTCGAGGACCAGGATCGGCTCGTCGATCTGCACCCATTCCACGCCGAGGTCGGCCAGGCGCTGGAAGATCTGGCCGTATAACGGCAGCAGGCGCTCAAGCAGGTCGAGCTTGTCGAAATCAGCCCCCTTGGCCTTGCCCAGCCACAGGTAGGTCAGCGGGCCGATCACCACCGGCTTGACGGTGTGGCCCAGGTCGCGGGCCTCCTGGACTTCTTCGAACAGCTGCTCCCAACCCAGGTGGAATTGCTGGTCGGCGCTGAATTCAGGCACCAGGTAGTGGTAGTTGGTATCGAACCACTTGGTCATTTCCTGGGCATGGGCACCGCCGCAGCAGCTGTCGCTGACGCCACGAGCCATGCCGAACAGGGTGTCGAGGGTGGCCTGGCCATCGGCCGGACGAAAACGCTCGGGGATCACACCGAACATCAGCGAGTGGGTCAGCACCTGGTCGTACCAGGCAAAATCACCGGCGGGCAGCAACTCGATACCGGCCTGCTTTTGCAGGTCCCAATGGGCCTTGCGTAGTTCACGGCCGATGGCACGCAGGCCGGCTTCGTCCAACTCGCCCCTCCAGAACGCTTCCTGCGCTTTTTTCAGTTCACGATCGCGTCCAATGCGCGGAAATCCGAGGGAATGAGCGACTGCCATGACTTACAACTCCACTGTAGGTATTCAATGGCAGCCATTGTCGGCACACGAGCATAGTGAGACAAACTCATTTTATTCCAGATGATCACAAGATCTGCTCATGTTACCAGCAGTGAATAGATCAACCTATTGCTGGTCGCGTCTCCTCTATTACGCATACCATGGCCCCAAACAACCATTCAAATGAGCCCCCATGATCAAAGCCAGCCTGCGTAGTCACCTCACCCTATGGTTTGCCGGGTTGTCGCTGCTCATTTTGTTGAGCGTGGGTTTCTATGTGGGGCATATCGCCACCGAGCAGATGAAACAGGCCAGTGCCAATACGCTGTTGAGCACTGCGCGCTCGACGGCGGCGCTGCTGGCGGTGCAATTGCGCGAACGGCAGTTGGAAGTGTCCTTGCTCAGCAAGGCCCCGCTGTTTCGCCGTGGCGACCTGGATGCACCGGACATCCTGGCCTTGATGGAACTGCGCACCCAATCGCGCGCCGAGTACGCGTGGATGGGGGTTGCCGACGCCGACGGGCGTGTGCGCCAGGCGGTCAATGGGCTGCTGGTCAATCAATCGGTGCAGCAACGCCCCTGGTTCCAGGCCGGCCTGCGCGGTGAGTACACCGGCGATCCCCACGAGGCAGTGCTGCTGGCCAAACTGCTGCCGGGTGCGGCGAATGGCGAGCCGCTGCGCTTTATTGACTTTGCCGCGCCGATTCGCAATGCCAGCGGCGACACGATTGGCGTGCTGGGCGCCCATGCCCACTGGCGCTGGGTGACGCAGATTGTCGCGTCCGCCGTGACGCAAAAAGACGCCCTCCCCGATATCGAGGCCTTGATTGTCGACTTCGATGGCAAGGTGCTTTACCCCGAAGCCCTCGCCGGTGAGCAGATGCCTAAAGACAAGCTGGTCCCGTCAACCGGCTGGTTCACAGACAACGGCTACGTCACCGCCTCGGTCGCCGTCCCCAGCCCGTCCAACGCGCGGGTGAGCTGGTACATCATGGTGCGCCAGCCGTTGGACGTAGCCCTGCAACCAGCGCGCAGTCTGCTGTACAAATTGCTCGTGCTCGGCCTGCTCGCAGCCATCAGCTTTGTAGTGGCCGCGTATTACCTCGCCTCCTCCCTCAGCCGTCCCATCGAGCGCCTGGCCAAGTCCGCCAAACAGGTGCAGGACCATCAGCCCGGCGCGGTCTTCCCCCAGGAACACCCGGTGCTGGAGATTGCCCAACTGGGGCAATCGCTCACCGGCATGACGCAATCGCTGCTCGCCAAGGAACGTGAACTGCAAGACGCCAACGCCTCCCTGGAAGCCACCGTGGCGCAACGCACCGCCGACCTCACCCAGGCCAACGCCGACCTGCTCAAGCTGGCCACCCACGATGCCCTCACCGGCGTGTTCAACCGGCGCCGCTTCGACGAAAAACTCGCCGAGAACAGCCTGCTGTTCCAACGTACCGGCCGCACCTTCGCCCTGCTGCTGATCGACGCCGACTATTTCAAGCGCGTCAACGATACCTACGGCCATGCCGTTGGCGATGATGTGCTGTGCCAACTTGCGGTGCTGATAGAAAGCACTACGCGCGCCACCGACTTCGTTGCCCGTTATGGCGGAGAAGAGTTCGCCGTGCTGCTGCCGGAAGTCGAAGAGCCGGACAGCCCTGACGTGGTCGCCGAAAAGATCCGTGTGGCTGTCGAGGCGGCAGTCTTTCCAAGCGTGGGTCGCCTGACCGTGAGTATCGGCGTGGGCGTGGCCGAGCCTTCTGACCGCGACTCCCTGGCATTGCTCAAGCGCGCGGACATGCGCTTGTATGAGGCCAAGGGCGCGGGCAGGAATCGGGTGGCGTGAGCACCACGGTCTTTTGGGGCCGCTTCGCAGCCCAACGGGAGCAAGCGCCCTCGCCACAGGTGGCGGGTCGGTTACTGCCTTGCGCTTACATCAACGGAATCGAATAACTCACAAACACCCGATTCTGGTCCTGGTCCCGCGCCACTTCACTGCGTGACACGCCGTTACGCCAGCCGAACCCGACGTTCTTGAATGTGCCGCTCTGCACCACGTAATCCAACGAGATGTCCCGCTCCCACTCGCTGGCGTCGTTGCCGCTGGTGGTGAGGATGTGGTCGCCCTTGAGGTACATGACCGAGGCCTTCAGGCCGGGTACACCCAACGACGCGAAGTCGTACGCGTACTGGGCAAAGGCGGTGCGTTCGCCGGCCTGGATGAAGGTCTGCACGGTACGGTCGGTGTAGAGGTACAGGCTGGCACCGCCCTCGCCTTTGTTCACCAGGCCGCCCTGGTTGAGTTGGGCGAAGTTGCTGTCGTCCGAGACTTGCTGGTAGCCGGCGGTGATCGCGTGCGGGCCGAGGGAGTAGATGAACGCGGCGCTCCAGGTGTTGTTGTCGATTTCACCGTTGCCGTTCTTGGTATAGCCGCCCAACTTGTAGCCTTCGGCACGGCCGGAGGCGCTGCTGTTTTTGCCGTCGGAGCGGGTATTGAAGTAGCGCAGGTCGGTTTTCAATGAGCCGTATTCGCCCAGCGGCAGTACGTGGATCAGCCCGGCGAAATGTTGTTGGTAATAGTCTTCGAGGTTGGCGTAGTAGTACTGGACCATCAGGTCCTTGGTCAGTTGGTAGTCCGCACCGGCGTAGGTGAATTTATTGCTCTCCCGGGTACCGCCCGCCGCTGCCAGACCGCTGCGGTCGCTGGAGCCGCGACCGGTGGTGTGCTCAAGCTGGCCGCCGACCAGGGTCAGGTTGTCGATGTCCTTGCTGGTGACCTGCCCGCCTTCGAACGACTGCGGCAACAGGCGGCCGTCGTTGCTCACCAGGATCGGCAGGTTCGGGCGCAGGTAGCCGTAGCGCGCTTCGGTCTTGGCAAAGCGTGCCTTGGCCGTTGCGCCACCACGGGCCCAGTTATCCGTGGCCTTGCCGTCTTCGGTGGGGATCATCGAGCTGCCGACATGGCGCGCGGCGCTGCTGTCAAGGGTCACGCCGAGCATGCCGATGGCGTCCAGGCCAAAACCGACGGTGCCGTCGGTAAAGCCCGACTGGTAGTTGAGGATAAAGGCCTGGCCCCACTCTTCGGTCTTCGACGGTGCCGCCGTGCCGTCGCGGTTGTCGTTATTGAAGTAAAAGTTACGCATGCTCAAGTTGGCTTTGCTGTCGCTCAAAAAGTCAGCAGACGCCAAGGGGCTCAGGGCAATGCCCAGGCCGCCGGTCAATACACTTAATACATTCAACGTGGCTTTCATCAGGACGAACTCCGGCGCGGAATCCAGGTTCCGGGCGCAAAAAATGGGCAGCAGGATGCCGTCGGCCAAATGTGAAGTTGGCCGGGGCGTTAACGGTTATTCAGTTGCTTAGTTGTTAGCGAGTTGAGTGAAGTGAAACCTCCGTAAACCTCAGTCAATCAATCCATGAGCGTCATAAAACGGGTACGGCCCCGGGTAATCCCCGAACACGCCGTTGTGGCTGATCAAGCCCTGTTGCGCATCCCAGCGATGCAACAGATACCCCGCCGGTTCCAGGTTGAAATGCGCGGGCGCGGCGTCCTGCAGGTCCAGCACAATCTGATGGGAAGTACCGGGGCACACACAACTCAGGCTGCCGCCAAAGCGTCGTTGCATGGGCCGGTGCAGGTGCCCGCACAGCAGGCGTTCCACTTGCGGGTGGCGAGACACGACTTTTTCCAATGCGGCGGCATTGATAAAGGGTTCGCGGTCCATATGGCCGATGCCGCTGATAAACGGTGGATGGTGCAGGATCAGCAACGTCGGAGCGTCCGGGCGTCGTGCCAGTTGCTCATCCAGCCATTGCAATTGGCTGTCCAGTAACTGCCCGCCATGGCCGCCGGGGATAGTCGAGTCCAGGCCGATCAGGCGCAGTGGATGCTCGTCCACCACCCAGTCCAACGGCCCCTCTGCCGACAACGGCAAATAGGCGTGATCACGGAATGCCTCGAGCAACGGCCCGCGTGTGTCGTGGTTGCCCGGCACCAGGTAGCACGGCATGTGCAGGCGCGCGAGTTCGGGGTGCAGCACGGCGTATTCATCGGCGCGACCGAAGTCCACCAGGTCACCGCTGATCACCACGATATCGGGTCGTGGGTGGCTGGCGTTCAAATGGTCGACGGCACGGCGCAGCGCACCCAGGGTATCGACCACCCCATACGTCAGGCGCTGGCCGGCTTTAAGGTGCAGGTCGCTGATTTGCGCAACAAGAAACGGACGATTCACAAGCAAACTCTCACGCATTCAGGGTGAACAACATGTGCGGCGCAATCGCCAGGGCAATCGGCGCGCCGACGGCGTACAGGTGGTTGTCGCTGCTGTCCACCAGCAGCGGTTGCGGGCCGCCCACGTCCACCAACAGGCGGCTTTGGGCGCCCTGGAAAAACTGCGCCACTAGATGGCCGTGCAAGTGCCCTTCGCTCTCCATCACCCGCAGGTGTTCGGGGCGGCAGTACACCGTGTTGGGCACGTCGGCGGCCTGCCACGGCAACTCGCCGCCGCAGACTTCCAGGCCATGGGTTGTTCGCGAGGTGACGGCAAAGGCATTGAGGTTGCCGACAAAACTGGCGACGAAGGCATTTGCCGGCTTTTGGTAGATCTCCCGTGGGCTGGCCAGTTGCGCGACGCGGCCGTGCTCCATCACCAGGATACGATCGCCCAGGGCCATGGCTTCGCCCTGGTCGTGGGTGACAAATACCGAAGTGATACCGAGGCCGCACAGCAGTTCATTCAGCTCGCTGCGCAGGCGCTCGCGCAATTGCGCATCCAGGGCCGCCAGCGGTTCGTCCAGCAACAGCACTTTAGGGCGAGGCGCCAGGGCACGGGCCAGGGCCACGCGTTGACGCTGGCCACCGGACAATTCGTGGATGCTGCGTTTGCCATGCTGTTGCAGGCCCACCAGTTCCAGCAGTTCCTCGCAGCGCTTGTTGCGCTCCAGAGCTGCCATGCCGCGAATCTTCAAGCCGTAGACGATATTGCCGGCCACATCGAGGTTGGGAAACAGCGCGTAGTTCTGGAACACCATGCCCACGTCGCGGCGCTCGATGGGCAGGCGGGTGACGTCGTCGGTGCCGAAAAAAACCTGGCCCACATCCGGGCGTTCCAGGCCGGCAATCAGGCGCAAGGTGGTGGTCTTACCGCAGCCGGACGGGCCGAGAATCGCCAGGGTTTCACCGCCTTCAACGGTCAGGTTCAGATCATGCACAGCCACGGTGCCGTCGGCGAACACCTTGCGACAGCCTTGCAGGCGGATAGTGATAGCGGTCATCGACGCTCTCCACGGGACAAACGAGCGCTGATGGCCTGCAACGCAATCAGCAGCGGTACGATCATCAGCAAAAAGATAAGGGTGTAGGCGCTGGCGATTTCCAGGCGCGCCGAGGCGTAGCTGTCGGCCAGGCCCACGGGCAATGTCTTGGTCATCGGTGTGTGGAGCATCCAGGTCAGGTTGAATTCGCCCAACGACAAGGTCACCACCATCAGCACGCCCGCCAGAATCCCCGCCCGGCAGTTGGGCACCACCACGCTGAAAAAGCGCTTGATCGGCCCGGCGCCCAGGCTGGCCGCCGCCTCTTCCAGCACCGGCAGTTGCTGGCGTTGCATCACCGCCATCACCGGACGTACCAGGAACGGCAAGGTGAACAACACATGGCCGACCAGGATGAACAGCCAACTGCTGCGAAACGTGCCGAACTGGCCGTAGGTGAGCAGCAACGCCAGCGCACTGGCCAGCCCCGGCATCGCCACCGGCAGCACCATCAGCTCTTCGAAGGCACGGCTGAAGCGGTTGTTCATGCGCACCAGCGCATACGCCGCCGGCACGCCGATCACGCAGACACACACCGCGCACGCCAGGGCCAATTGCAACGACAGCCATACGGTGGGCGAATAGGCCTGCCAGACCTGGATCAACCAGTCGAAGGTCAGGCCGCTGGACAGGCCGACGAAGAAATTGCGCGTCAACCCGGCCAGCAACGACATCAGCACCGGCACCAACATGAACGCGCACACCAGCAAAGTGAACAGCAGTTGCATCACAAACAGCGATGAGCGTTTCACAAGACTGTCCCCGCATTTTTCACCAGGCGTCGCGTGAGCAACAGCACCGCCCAGGTCACCGCGCCGAGCACCACCGACAACGCGGCGGCGACGGCAAAATTGGCGTAGTTGGTAAACACATTGTAGATCGCCACCGGCGTTACATTCAGGCGCGTGCCCAAGGTGAACGCGGTGCCGAAGGCGCCCATGGACGTGGCGAAGCAGATCGCGCCGCAGGACGCCAACGCCGGCGCCAGGCCCGGCACGATCACGTCGCACACCACCCGCCAGTGCCCTGCTCCCAGCGAATGCGCGGCTTCTTCCAGGCTGCGGTCGAGGCTTTCGCACGCGGCCATCACCGTGAGGATCACCCGCGGAATCGAGAAGTACAGGTAGCCGACAAACAGCCCGGCCAGCGAGTAGGCAAAGATCCAGCGCTCACCGGCCAATTGCAGGCCCAGGGACGCCAGCAGCCCCTGGCGCCCGGCCAGCAGGATCACCAGGAAGCCCACCACCACCCCGGGAAACGCCAGGGGAAACGTGAGCAAGGCCACCAGCGCCGAGCGCCCGAAAAAGCGCTGGCGCGCGAGAAATACGCCGCTGATGCCACCGATCAACAACGCGGTGAACGTCACCACGATCGCCAGCACGCAGGTCTGCGCCAGGCTACCCAGGTACTGCGCGCTGCTGAGCACCTGCCAATAGCCGCTGCCGTGGCTGTCGCGGCTGTCGGCGCCGAGCACCATCAAGTGCGCCAGCGGCAACAGCCAGAACGCGAACAGCACCGCAAAGGCCGGGGCCAGCGCCCAGGCTGCCTGTTTTGCCGATGCAGCCACTTACTTGACCTCGTTCAGGTAACGGGCGGCGAAGGCTTCCTGCACAGCGGCCATTTTCTGATAGTCCACCACACCGGCGCGGGCGTAATCGCTGTCGGGCAGGAACTGCGCGGCGACGTCGGCCGGCATGGTCACCGGGCGCACCGGGCGCAAGTAAGCCTTGGCCCAGAGGGCCTGGCCTTGGTCCGACAATACGAAGTCCAGCACCTTCTCGCCATTGGCGCGGTGCGGCGCGTTGGCCACCAGGCTCATCACATAGGGCACGCTGATGCTGCCTTCCTTGGGGATCACGAAGGCGACGTTGGCGTTGTCTTTGTAGCGGGCGCGGTAGGCGTTGAAGTCGTAGTCCACCAGGATCGGCAACTCGCCGGACAGCACCCGCGCATAGGCGGTCTGCTTGGGCACGATGGGGGCGTTTTTCGCCAGCTTCTGGAAGTAATCGATGGCCGGGGCGAAGTTGTCCAGGTCGCCGCCCATTGCGCGGTTGATCGCCACGGCAGAGACGTAACCGACGAAGGCGCTGGACGGGTCCAGGTAGCCGACCATGCCTTTGTATTGCGGCTTGAGCAGGTCGGCCCAGCTTTGCGGCACCGGCAGGCCACCCAATGCATCGACGTTGACCATGATGCCCAGGGTGCCGGAGTGGATCGCAAACCACTGGCCGGCGGGGTCTTTCAACCCGGCGGGGATCTGTTCCCAGCCCTTGGGCTTGTAACCCTCGACCACGCCGGCCTTTTGCGCCTGCAAGCCGAAGGTCACGCCGTAATACACCACGTCGGCGACGGGCGCGGCTTTTTCGGCCACCAGTTGCGCCAGGGACTGGCCGGAGTTCTTGTTGTCCAGCGGCACCTGCACCCCCGTGTCGGCGGCGATGGCCTTGAGCTGGGTGCCCCAGTCGGCCCAGTCCGGTGGGCAGTTGTAGCAAATCGCGGTGTCGGCGGCCTGGGCCAGGCTGGCCACGCCGCAGAGCAGCACGGCGGCCAGGGTTTTACTGAATGCGCGCATCAAGGAACTCCTCAAAGGGTTGGGTACTTTCGCCCGGCCGGATATGGCAAGGCAGGCAATGGGAAATGGGATCGTTGCCGGCGATCTGCGCCAGCAGTTGGTCAATCACCGTGCTGGCCAGCAGCGCGATGGGCTGCACCACGCTGCACAGGGTTGGGTGCATCTGGGTGCCGAGGGCAATGCCGTCGAAGCCCATCACCGACAGTTGCCCAGGTACATTCCAGGCGTTGCGGCGCAGCTCGGCGATCAGGCTGATCGCGAGGAAATCGTTGGAGCACACCAGCGCGCTGGGGGCGTCGGGGCCGTTGAGGTACGGCTGGATGGCAGCGAATTCGGCCTGGGTATGGGCGGGCATTTCGATCACCGCGCGGCTTTTGAGACCGTATGCCTTCATCGCGTCGCAGTAACCGGCATAGCGCAGGCGTGCACGGTCGGACTGCAAGGCGGGGCCGGCGACCATGCTGATGCGTCGATGGCCGGCCTCCAGCAGGTAGCGCGTGGCCAAGGCCATGCCGGCGCGGTTGTCCACCGACACGGCGCTGTAGTTGGGATTGCTCGGTTGGTGATAGGCCAGCACGAACGGCGTCCGTTCGGTATTCAGGCTGCTGAGCACGCTGTTGCTTTCGGCATCGGTGACCGTCAGCACCAGGCCATCGACGCGCTGGCGCAGCAGTTCTTCCACTACGATGCACTCGCGCTCGCTGCTGTAGTCGGTGGTCGCCAGCACCAGGCTGTAGCCACGCAAGCGTGCGGCGCGCTCCATGGCCTGGAACTGTTCGGCGAACACCGGGTTGAGCAGATTGGGCACCACCACGCCGATCAACTGGGTGGTTTGCAGGCGCAATTGGCGGCCGAGCAGGTTGGGCCGAAAGCCCAACTCACGGGCGGCGGCGAACACCTGCTCACGGGTGGCCGGGCGCACCTGGTCGGGGGAGGCAAAAGTGCGGGCGGCGGTCGCGCGGGATACGCCGGCCAGTCGCGCGACGTCTTTCAGGTCAGTCATGTTTACTCGCTTGAGATCGATCTCATTGGCGAGGACAGTAACGGCGGAATGTGGCAGGAAGGTGGTGGGCAGATGACGGTTTGATGGCAGTGCAGCAGAGGTACCTGGGGCCAAATGTGGGAGGGGGCTCGCCCCCGATAGCAGAGGGTCAATAAAGAATAGGCTGGCTGATACACCGCTATCGGGGGCAAGCCCCCTCCCACATTAGAGCGGTGTAAATGCATAGATAGTCATACTCAGTGGTTAGGATCGTAAAGCTGGCGCAGCAAAATCCGCCCACTAACCTTTCGATTCGATCCAAGTGCGGGCACAATGCGTGTCCTTTTTTGGCAGGCACCGCCGCAGGCTCTCAAAAATGATCAAAACGCCGTACTACCTCATCGATAAACAGAAGCTTCTGGTCAACATGCAGAAGATTGCTTACGTGCGCGAGCAGTCCGGCGCCAAGGCCCTGCTGGCGCTCAAGTGCTTTGCCACCTGGTCGGTGTTCGACCTGATGCAGGAATACATGGACGGCACCACCTCGTCGTCGCTGTACGAGTTGAAGCTCGGCCGCCAGAAGTTCGAAGGCGAGGCGCACGCCTACAGCGTGGCCTGGGCCGACGATGAAATCGAAGAGATGCTCGATAACTGCGACAAGATCATCTTCAACTCCATCAGCCAGCTGCAGCGTTTTGCCGAACGCAGCGAAGGCAAGACCCGCGGCCTGCGCGTCAACCCGCAGGTAAGCAGCTCCGACTACCTGCTGGCCGACCCGGCGCGTCCATTCAGCCGCCTGGGCGAATGGGACCCGGTGAAGATCGAAGGCGTGATCGAACAGATCTCCGGCTTCATGTTCCACAACAACTGCGAGAACGGCGACTTCAACCTGTTCGACCAGATGCTGAACACCATCGAAGAACGCTTCGGCGCGCTGCTGCACAAGGTCAACTGGGTCAGCCTCGGCGGCGGCATCCACTTCACCGGTGAAGGCTATGCCATCGACGCCTTCTGCCAGCGCCTCAAGGCGTTCTCGCAGAAGTACGACGTGCAGGTCTACCTGGAACCCGGCGAAGCGGCGATCACCAACAGCGCCTCCCTGGAAGTCACCGTGCTCGACACCCTCTACAACGGCAAAAATCTCGCCGTCGTCGACAGCTCCATCGAAGCCCACCTGCTGGACCTGCTGATCTATCGCCTCAACGCCAAGCTGGCGCCGAGCGAGGGCGAACACACCTACATGGTGTGCGGCAAATCCTGCCTGGCCGGGGACATCTTCGGCGAGTATCAATTTGATCGTCCGCTGGCCATCGGCGATCGGCTGTCGTTCATCGACACCGCGGGCTACACCATGGTCAAGAAAAATTGGTTCAACGGCCTGAAAATGCCGTCCATCGTAGTGAAACAACTCGACGGTACAGTCGAGGTGGTTCGTGAATTTGGTTACGACGACTACCTGTCCAGCCTTTCGTAAGCTGGCGGATAAAGGAGAGATAAAGCAATTGAAAAAGAACGTTCTTATCATTGGTGCAGGAGGTGTCGCCAAGGTGGTGGCCCACAAGTGCGCGCAGCACAACGACGAACTCGGTCGTATTGCTATCGCGTCGCGCAACATCTCCAAATGCCAGGCCATCATCGACAGCGTCAAGGCCAAGGGTAGCCTCAAGGTTCCCGCCGACATCCAGGCCTTCGCGCTGAACGCCCTGGACGTGGAAGCGACCAAGGCCCTGATCCGCGAGACCGAATCGCAGATCGTCATCAACGTGGGTTCCGCATTCCTCAACATGTCGGTACTGCGTGCCTGCATCGACACCGGCGTCGCCTACCTCGACACCGCCATCCACGAAGAGCCGGGCAAGGTCTGCGAGACCCCACCGTGGTACGGCAATTACGAATGGAACCACCTGGAAGAGTGCAAACAGAAGAACATCACCGCCATCCTTGGCGTGGGCTTCGACCCGGGTGTCGTCAACGCGTATGCCGCGCTGGCGCAGCAACAGCATTTCGACTGCATTGATTCGATCGACATCCTCGACGTCAATGCCGGCTCCCATGGCAAATATTTCGCCACCAATTTCGATCCGGAAATCAACTTCCGCGAATTCACCGGGCAGGTGTGGAGCTGGCAGAACAGCCAGTGGACCAGCAACACCATGTTCGAAGTCAAACGCACCGACGACCTGCCGGTCGTGGGTTCGCAGAACCTCTACCTCACCGGCCACGATGAAGTGCACTCGCTGTCGAAAAACCTCGACGTGCCCAACGTGCGTTTCTGGATGAGCTTCGGCGAACACTACATCAACGTGTTCACCGTGCTGAAAAACCTCGGCCTGCTCTCCGAGAAGCCGGTCACCACCGCCGAAGGCCTGGAAGTGGTGCCGTTGAAAGTGGTCAAGGCCGTGCTGCCCGACCCGTCGTCCCTGGCCCCGGGCTACACCGGCAAGACCTGCATCGGCGACCTGGTCAAAGGCACCAAGGATGGCCAGCCGCGTGAGATGTTCATCTACAACGTGGCGGATCACGAAGAAGCCTTCGCCGAGACCGACAGCCAGGGCATCTCCTACACCGCAGGCGTTCCACCGGTAGCCGCCGCGCTGCTGGTCGCCCGGGGCGAGTGGGATGTGAAACACATGGCCAACGTCGAGGAACTGCCGGCTGAGCCGTTCCTCAAGGCGCTGGACGTGATGGGCCTGCCGACTCGCATCAAAGACGAGAACGGTGACCGGGCCTGGGATGCAATGGCCTGACAGGCCATAGCGAACCGAACAGAATGTGGGAGGGGGCTTGCCCCCGATAGCGGTGGATCAGCAAGCAGCTGCTCGCTGACACACTGCAATCGGGGGCCGGCCCCCTCCCACATTTGCATCTGCATTGCCGGTTATTCCAGGTTCCGCGCCGAGTTGCTCAATGCCCTGGAGCATTGCAACAGCGCCGGCGCCAGCTGCTTCTCCGCATCCGCCCTGCTCCACCGACTGGTCGGCGCCACCACATGCACCGCCGCCACCGGGCGGCCATTGGCGCCCAGCACCGGCGCGCCGATGGTCATGTCGCCGAGGAACAGCTCCTGGGCATTCACCGCATAACCCTGCTCGCGCACCTGCTGCAACGATTCCAGAATGCCCGCCACGTCCGTCAACGTCTGGCTGGTGTGTGCCACCCGCTGGCTGTGCTCGATCAGCGCCAACGCCTCCTCCTGCGGCAATGCACTCAGAAACGCCCTCCCCGACGCCGTACAGTACATCGGCACCCGCGAGCCGATCGGCATATGCACCGGTACAAAACCCGCGCTGACAAAGCGCGCGATATAGGTCATGTCGTAGCCCGCCGGCTCCGTCAGGCACGAGGTCTCGCCTGTGAGCCGGGTCAGTTCCGACAGAAACGGGTTGGCCACCTCGATCAATGAATGCGCATCCAGGTAGCTGAACCCCAACTCCAGCACCCGGGGGGTGAGTTGGTAATGCCGTGTGCGGGAGTGTTTCCGAAGGTAACCCAGGCTTTCAAGGGTAAACACCATGCGCTGGGCCGAGCTTTTGGTCATGCCAGCGGCCTCGGCCACCTCTGCAAGGCTCATGCTGCGGCGCTGGGCGCTGAATGCCTTGAGCACCGACAGGCCTTTTTCAAGGGATTGGTTGTGCAGACTGTTGCGTTCTTCGGACATGGCGAACTCGCGGTCAGGTGGATCAGGCGTGGCGATATTACTACCCCAAATCACAAAAATAGACCATTAAATATCGCATATCGATACGAATAGTTCATTTTGTCGATTTTATATAGCTTAATTCGATTTACTTGAATCGAAATGGCACAGAGCTTGCGATTTCATCGGTAACCGCTCGCGGTACTGACTTTCCGTTTTCCTTCTGGAGTAGCCCGATGAACAGTCTTTCGCCCTTGTTTCGCCGCCTTGCCTTCGGTGTGTGCGCCACACTCTGCGTCAGCGCCGCGCACGCAGAAAGTGCGTCCACGTACAAAGTCGGTGCAACCGCCAGTGGGTCGCCGTTCACCTTCCTCGATATCAAGACCAACAGCATCCAGGGCGTGATGGTCGACGTCGCCGAGGCAGTGGGCAAGGCCGGCGGCTTCACCAGCCAGATCGAACAGACCAACTTCGCCGCGCTGATCCCCTCCCTCACCTCCGGCAAGCTCGACTTCATTTCCGCCGGCATGCTCAAGACCGAAGAGCGCACCAAGGTCGTCGACTTCAGCGCCCCGGTGTACGCCTACGGTGAGGGCCTGATCATCAATGCCGACGACAGCGCCGCCTACCCCGACCTCACGCCGCTCAAGGATCAGGTGGTCGGCGTACAGGCCGGCACGGTGTTCTACGACCAACTGAACAAGCTGGGGATTTTCAAGGAGATTCGCACCTACGACTCCATCGGCGAGATGGTCCGCGACCTGTCCCTGGGGCGCATCAAGGCGGCGGTCGGCGACCAGCCGGTGGTGGCCTACCAGATTCGCCAGAAGCTGTTCAAAGGCGTGAAGCTCGCCCCCGACTACCAGCCCACCAACGTCGGCGAAGTCTGCCTGGTGGTACGCAAAGGCGATGCGCAAACCCTCGGGCGCCTGAACACCGCCATCGCCAGCATCAAGGCCGACGGCACCCTGGACAGCATCCTCAAGAAGTGGGGACTTGATACCCAGGTGCGTCCATGAACCCGGCCGAGTTCCTGCAAAACGCCCGGGACTTCCTGCCGATTCTGCTGCAAGGCGCCTGGGTGACGATCCAGATCACCGTGCTGTCGTTCCTGCTCAGCAGTGCGATCGGCCTGGTGCTGGCGCTGCTCAAGCTGTCGCCGATTCGCACGCTGTCATGGGTGGCCAGCACCATCATCAACGTGATCCGTGGCCTGCCGATCATCGTGCAGCTGTTCTACATCTACTTCGTGCTGCCGGACATGGGCGTGCACCTCACGGCGTTCTACGCCGGGGTGATCGGCATGGGCATCGCCTACTCGGCATACCAGGCCGAGAACTTCCGCACCGGCATCATTGCCGTGGAACAGGGCCAGCGTGAAGCCGCCGAAGCCCTGGGCATGCGCTCGGCGCTGATGATGCGCCGGGTGATCCTGCCCCAGGCGTTTCGCATCGCCCTGCCGCCCTACGGCAACACCCTGGTGATGATGCTCAAGGATTCGTCCCTGGTATCCACCATCACCGTCGCCGAGATGACCCGCCAAGGCCAACTGATCGCCTCGTCGACCTTCCAGAACATGACCGTCTACACCCTGGTCGCCCTGCTCTACCTGCTGATGAGCCTGCCGCTGGTGTATGGCCTGCGTCGTATGGAGCAGCACCTGGGGCGGAGGAAAAAAGCATGATCGAGATTCGTCAGTTGCAAAAACATTACGGCAGCCACCGCGTCCTGCACGGCGTTGACCTCGACGTGGCCAAGGGCGAAGTGGTGTGCCTGATCGGCCCCTCGGGCTCGGGCAAATCCACCCTGCTGCGCTGCATCAACGCGCTGGAAGCCTACGATGGCGGCCACATCAACGTGTTCGGCGAAACCGTGCAACGCGGCAGCAAAACCGTGCACGCGTTGCGCAGCCGCATGGGCATGGTGTTTCAGCGCTTCAACCTGTTCCCCCACCGCACCGTGCTGGAAAACGTGATGGAAGGTCCGGTGTATGTCAAAGGCGAACCGCTCAAGCAGGCCCGCGAAGAGGCCCTGGTGTTGCTGGACAAGGTGGGCCTGAGCGCCAAGGCCGACGCCTACCCCGAACAGCTCTCCGGCGGCCAGCAGCAACGCGTGGCCATCGCCCGCGCCCTGGCGATGAAACCTGAAGCCATGCTGTTCGACGAACCCACCTCGGCCCTCGACCCTGAACTGGTGGGCGATGTCCTGGCGGTAATGCGCACCCTGGCCGACGAAGGCATGACCATGATCGTGGTCACCCACGAAATGGGCTTTGCCCGCGAAGTCGCCGACCGCGTGTGCTTCCTGCATGGCGGCTACATCGTCGAGAGCGGCCCGGCCGAGCAGGTGCTGGGCGATCCACAGCATGCACGTACCCAGGACTTCCTGCGGCGCGTGCTGCACCCCACCGGCAACACGCGGAGCCTGTCATGAAATCATTGTGGTCGGCGACGGCGCCCTCCGTGGTGCCGACGCCTGCGCTGGGTGAGTCGGTGAAAGTGGATGTGGCGATTGTCGGCGCGGGGTATACCGGCCTGTCGACAGCCCTGCATCTGGCCGAGCGCGGGGTCAGCGTGTGCGTGCTGGAAGCCAATGAGCCCGGCTGGGGCGCATCGGGACGCAATGGCGGGCAGGTCAACCCGACGCTCAAGTACGACCCGGAGCAACTGGTGCAGATGTACGGGCCGGAGCAGGCCGAGCCGTTGATCTCGACAGTGTCGAACTCGGCGGACCTGGTGTTCACGTTGATCGACAGGCACGGCATTGATTGCGCGCCGGTGCGCAAAGGCTGGATGCAGGTGTCGTACACGCAAAAGGGCGTGGCCGGCCTGCATGCGCGAGCCGAGCAATGGGCGCGGCGCGGCGTGCCGGTACAGCGCCTGGATGCGGCGGCGGTGGCATCGCGCATGGGCAGCGAGGCATTTGCCGGCGGCTGGCTGGATGGCCGCGCCGGGGCGATTCAGCCGCTGGCGTATGCCCGTGGGCTGGTCGGCGCGGCGTTGGCGGCGGGTGTTCGCATTCATGGTCACAGCGCAGTGACAGGGTTACAGCGCCAGGGCCCGGGATGGCAACTGCAGACCGCTGGCGGTGCGCAGGTGATGGCCGATCAAGTGGTGCTGGCCACCAATGGCTACAGCGGCAGCCTGTGGCCGGGCATGGCGCAGAGCATCCTCGCGGCGAACAGTTTTATCGTCGCCACCAAACCGCTGCGTGGGCGTGCGGCAGAGAGCATCTTGCCGGGACAGGAAACCGTATCCACCGCACAACGGCTGCTGCTGTACTTTCGCAAAGACAGTCATGGGCGCTTACTGATGGGCGGACGCGGGCTGTTCAACGACCCCACGTCACCGGCCGATTTTGCCCACCTGGAGCGCTCCCTGGCGCTGCTCTTTCCGCAATTGGGCCCGCTGGAGTTTGAGTACCGCTGGGCCGGGCGTATCGCAATCACGCGGGACTTCATGCCCCATGTCCACGAACCGGCACCGGGCCTGACCTTGGCGCTGGGCTGCAATGGCCGTGGCATCGCATTGTGTACCAGCCTGGGGCAGCAACTGGCCGGGCGGTTGTGCGACAGCCAGGCTGAATTTGCCTACCCGGTCACGCCGCTGCAGCGCTTGCCGATGCACGGATTGCAGCGGTTTTACATTGGTGCAGGGGTGGCTTGGTACAGCTTGTTGGATCGGCTCAATATCAGCTGAGTCCTAATTGCAGGCACGCTGAAAACCGTTATCCCTCACAGGTCCTTTGGTACGCAAAACCCGCTAGGCTTAGCCATGGACTGGCTGACCTGCGGGTTTGCGGTCTATTCATCCTGTGGGAAAGGCATGCTCATGCAACTCGACAACACTCGCACCGCCCGTGTCATCGGACTGGTGTACAGCGCCTGCTGCTATTTGGCGTTCCTGTTCACGTGTTTGTATCTAATCGGCTTCGTCGGCAGCGTGGCGGTGCCCAAGAACATCAACGATGGCCCCCACGTCGCGTGGCCAGTCGCCGTGCTGATCAACGGCGCGCTGATCCTGCTGTTCGGCGTCCAGCACACGGCCATGGCGCGCAAAGGCTTCAAGCAGTGGCTGGCGGCAGTCATTCCGACCTCCGTGGAACGCTCCACGTATGTGCTGCTCAGCAGCCTGGTGCTGATGCTGATGTTCTGGCTGTGGCAACCGATGCCGCTCACCGTCTGGAAGGTTGAAACGACGTGGGCCAAGGCCGTGTTGATTGGCTTGTTCGGGCTGGGCTGGTGCATCGCTTTACTGGCAACCTTTTTGATCGACCACTTCGAACTGTTCGGGCTCAAGCAAGCTATCGACCGTTGGCGCAAAACCACACCACGGGCGCCAGTATTCAGGACGCCGCTGTTTTACAGGATCGTGCGCCACCCGCTGTATCTCGGCTTCCTGATCGCCTTTTGGGCAACGCCACACATGACGGCCGGGCACCTGTTGTTTGCGACAGGGATGACGGTTTACCTCTTCATTGGCGCCAGCTTTGAAGAAAAGGACCTGGTGGCGTTGTTTGGTGAGCGGTATCGGCGCTACCAGCAAGAGGTGGGCATGATTTTGCCGGGGTCGAAGACGCGCAAAAAAGGACGCTGAATAGGCGTTTGTGGCGAGCGGGCTTGTCCCGCGCTGGGCTGCGCAGCAGCCCCAAAACCAGGCTCAGAGGAGTGCCTGATACACCGCATTCATCTTCATCAGGGGCGCTTCGCCCCCCAACGCGGGACAAGCCCGCTCACCACAGAGGTCCCAGTTTGCTTCACGACAGCGCTACGTCGAAGAGGTAGTGGAACCTCCCTCGCCACAGGATGTAGCGTCCGGCCATGAGGTCCCTAGGACTTATCCCACGACTGTTTCAGGTTGTCGCTCGGAACTTCGCTGACTAACCTCCGTGCCGTCGCTGCCAATTCAGCGACCGGATTTGACCGTCCGACTTCAAAGAGCAACTGCGCCAACCCCGAGCTTAGGCGTTTTTTTATGTCTGATGTATCGTGTCGCGGCAGCTGTACGCGGGATACCTTAGGGTATGCCGGTTTTGTTCTTTGGGCCGGTCGGTCAACCCGCGTACAGCTGCCACCCTCTTCGATTGACCGCGAATCGTGGCAGCCCCATTTACAAAGGAGCTTCACCATGATTAAAGACCGCCCCAATCCCCCAGAAAAACTCTTCACCGTGCGCCCTGACCTCGGCACGGAAACCCTGCTGGTCAACGCCTCCCAGGATCTATCCTCCATCACCGATATCGCCACGCACCTGGCCTTTGAAATCGACGGCGCCCAACGCAATGTGGCGTTGGGCATCTGCCGAATGCTGGAAGGTGTGCAACTGTTGGTGGACAAGGTGCTGGACGAAACTCACCCGGCAGCCTGACATAAAAGACATGGGGCGCCTGCGCTATTTTCGGCGCCCTCCCGAAAGACCCGGAACAGAAAGTTACCGTTTGGGCTCGTCGTCCCTACTGCAAGACCGCACCTTCGCCCTACTCACCAGCATCGCCTTGTTGTAGTGGACTTGTTTGTGAAGCGGCTACGTCAACTTATCGATGACGTATTGCTGAAACCACGCAGGCTGGGTGTCCGCAACAATATCGATATCCTCGCCTTCTGTAATCTCGGCAAGTTGCGCAAAACTGGGCTCGCCGTCTTGCGAATTATCAAAGATATAGGCTCGATTGGATAAAAGTATCGCCTCAGACAAGTTTTCCAGAGAGCGCTTATAACGAGATCGAATCTTGTCCGGTGGTACATCATGACCACCTATAGAGGCCCGGTAGGCAACCCGGGCAACGTTAATATCAGCATCCGCGGTAGCAACGTAATAAACGTATACCCTATAACCGGCAGCTTTCGCCTGCCTTAGCAGTTCAATTTTGCTGCCGTCCGACATGACTGTCTCGAATGTAAAACTTACGCGTTCTTCAATCAGAGACACCCGAATAAAATCGGCAAGAGCAGAAGCGATATAAGAGTCGATGTTGCGCGAAGCAAAAATGATCCGCTCACCCTTGACGGCCAGGTCGTCCAGTTTGGCGAGGGAGTCGGGAAATTTTGAAAGCAGTGAATGACTGCGCAAGAACGCGATCACGCACTCGGCGGAGCGGTATAGCCCGAAGACAGTAAAGTCAAAAACACCCGTTTCACGAATGCCTAGCTCAATCGCATCGGGATTGATGTAATTGACCAGCAAGTGGGCCGGAACCTTCGAGTTGAATGTGCTCTTTCCGCTCCCGTTCGGCCCGGCGAACATACGGACGCGAGGGGTCGTACTCAAGCCTGAATCTGCGCCTGAGCAGACCGACGGTCCAACAAGGACTTTCTGGTTTTCAAGCGCGTACCAGCCTTGAGTGTGCCGTAGGTTTCCACAGGGCGGATAACTAACGTTTCCGTATTGGAAACTTTAACCAATTGACCAGCACGCACCACAAGCACGGATTCTCCTTTAGAAAGGGCAACCTCGTAGGCATCCCTGAATGCTTTGGCCGCAATGGAGGGAATACTTGATTCCTGGGCAAGAATTTGTGCCTCAGTAATTGGGGGCTTAACTTTTTTACGTGACATGTTGGTCTCCGGCTCAGGACAAGGACTGATCAATGGCAACGAGCATAGATCACCTCAGGCGTCGAACGCTGGCTCGACTTTACCTCAATGTGTGTCCCATGTCCTGCTGTGGGATGTCCAACCCTCCAAGTGGTTTCGCACTCAAAACACCGACCACCCAATCCGCTCACTCAACAACTCCAACGCCTTGATCCCCGCCAGCGAGTTGCCCGCCGCGTTCAATTCCGGCGACCACACGCACACCGTAAACTGCCCCGGCACCACCGCGACAATGCCGCCGCCCACACCGCTCTTGCCCGGCAAGCCCACACGGTAGGCAAAGTTGCCCGCCTCGTCATACAGTCCGCTGGTGGCCATGATCGAGTTGACTTGCTTGGTCTGCCGCGCGGTAAGGATCTGTTCGCCGCTGTGGGCACTGGTGCCCTCGTTGGCGAGGAAGCTGAACGCCTTGGCCAGGTCCAGGCAGCTCATCTGCAGGGCGCAGTAGTTGAAGTAGCTGTGCAGCACCGCATCCACATCGTTGTGGAAGTTGCCGAAGGACTTCATCAGGTAGGCCATGGCGGCGTTACGTGCGCCGTGCTGGGCTTCGGAGTCGGCGACGACGCTGTTGACCAGGATCTGCGGGTTGCCCGACAGGCGCCGCACGAAGTCGCGCATCGACAGAATCGGCACGGCAAAGCGTGATTGGTTGATGTCGCAGATCACCAGCGCGCCGGCATTGATGAAGGGGTTACGCGGGCGGCCGCGTTCGAATTCCAGTTGCACCAACGAGTTGAACGGTTGCCCCGAAGGCTCGTGGCCCAGGCGTTCCCAGATGGTTTCACCGCCATGGTCGATGGCCTGCACCAGGCTGAACACCTTGGAAATGCTCTGCACCGAGAACAGCGTATCGGCGTCACCGGCGCGGTAGGCCGAGCCGTCATTGCCGTACACCGCGATGCCCAGTTGGTTGGCCGGTACATCGGCCAGCGCGGGAATGTAGTCGGCGACTTTGCCGAGGCCGATCAGGGGGCGCACTTCGTCGAGGATCGACTCCAGCAGCGCCTGCATGTCTTGTCCTGTCATCTGTCTTTGAATCGGTGGAAAGAGGGGTGCGGAGGATACTTCAATGGGCGCGGAAGCCCCACACAATCTCTACCACCCGCTCGGCCACCACCAGATAAACCAGGATCAGCAACAGCTGCAATGAAAGGTGATAACGCAGCTTGGCCAGCCCCCGACCGGCGAGAAAGACCTGCCCCTGTGGCGAGCGGGCTTGCCCGCGTTGGGGTGCGAAGCGCCCCTGATGAAGACGAATGCGGTGTATCAGGCACGCCTAAGCGCCTGGTTTTGGGGCCGCTGCGCAGCCCGGCGCGGGGCAAGCCCGCTCACCACAGAGAGAGAGTCGGGTCGCGTCCGTTCAAAAATGCGCCACATCCGACACTCGCTCATCCAGCACATCCCGCGCCAGCGCCCAGGCCTGGTCCTTGGATTCCACCACCAACAACGGATAGCCCCAGGCCTTGCCGAACATCTGCGCAAACGGCTTGAGTGCCAGGCGTTTGGCCGCGCTGGGCTCGACCTGGATCATGCCCTTGACGAACGTGCGCAGCGCCTGTCGATGCTTCTTCATCCAGATCGAGGCTTGCTTGCGCTGTTCATGGGAATGTTCGTGATGGGTTTCGTCCACGGCTTTTTCGTGCAGCAGCAGGAAGGATTGCTGGCGTGCCAACAGGTCTTCGAAGACCCGGAAGGCGTCTTCCGGCCCGCCTTGGTTCGGCGCATCGAAGACGATTTTCACCACAGGGAACGTTGTACTGTCGAGTCGCATGGCAAAGCTCCTTAATGAGAGTGGATCTCAATATAAAGCTCGAACCCCTGGACGGCATTGCACAGAATAGCCAGACTGTTTCGCAATCCGGCCAACCTGCGATCTCCGCCATGAAGCACCACCGTCTTGATCTGCTCGACCCGTTGATGGCCAAGGACGCCGACCTGTTCCCCCGCGCCGTGGTGGCCGTGGGCGCCACCAGCACGTCGGACACCTGGGAACATGCCCAGCACGCCCACCGCAAGGGCCAGTTGATGTACACCCTGCGCGGGGTCATCCACTGTGAAATCGAAGCGGGGATCTGGATCGTGCCGCCCCAGTGCGCACTGTGGATTCCCGGCGGTACGCCCCATGCGGCGCGTGGCTCTGGCGAGGCCGAGGTGTATTGCCTGTTGATCGACCCCGACGCCGCCCACGCCCTGCCGCCGCAATGCTGCACCCTGGCCGTGTCCGGGTTGCTGCACGAGCTGATCAGCAAGGCCGTCAGCTTCCCGCAATTCTATGACGAGGCCGGCGCCCAAGGCCGCTTGATCAGCACCTTGCTGGATGAACTGGCCGCCGCCCCGGTCGAAGCCCTGCACCTGCCCATGCCCCAGGACGCACGCTTGCGCCGCCTGGCCAACAGCCTGCTGGCCGACCCGACCGATAAAGCCACCCTCGGCCAGTGGGCGGTGCGCATCGGCATGAGCGAGCGCAGCATGACGCGCCTGTTGCTGGAGGAACTGGGCTTGAGTTTCGGCCGCTGGCGCCGGCAGTTGCATGTGATCCTGTCCCTGCAACGGCTGGCCAAGGGTGAAAGTGTGCAACGGGTGGCCCTGGACCTGGGTTATGAAAACGCCAGCGGCTTCATCACCATGTTCCGCAAGGCGGTAGGCCAGCCGCCCGCGCGTTACCTGGCGGACCGTGCCGGTGTGTCAAGTACGACCACCCAGGCCATTGCGCTGAAAGACGCCCACTGACTACCAGTTTTCGCCCAACCCCAGCAGGCCTAGTATCTGCCGCCGCAGGTCCACCAGGTAAGGATCGTCCCGGTGCCGTGGATACGGCCTATCAATGCTCAACTGTGCCTGGATCTTCGCCGGGCGGTCGCTGAACACAATCACCCGGTTGGCCAGCAGCAAGGCTTCTTCCACATCGTGGGTCACCAGCAGGGCCGTGTAGCCCTGGCGCTGCCACAGGTCGATCAGCTCTTTTTGCATGGTGATGCGGGTCAGGGAGTCGAGTTTGCCCAGGGGTTCGTCGAGGATCAGCAACCGCGGCTGGTTGACCAGGGCACGGGCCAACGCCACCCGCTGGGCCATGCCGCCGGACAATTGCCGTGGATAGGCGCGGGCGAACGGGCCAAGGCCGACCTTATGCAGGGCCTCATCGACCCTGGCCGAATGAGTCTTGAGCAGGCCTTGGGCTTCGAGGCCGAGGGCGACGTTGTCCCATACGCGGCGCCACGGGTACAGGGTGGGGTCCTGGAACACCACCACGCGGCTTGGGTCCGGGCCGGTGATGGGTTCGCCATCGGCCAACAGCCGTCCGGAGTCCGCCGGCTCCAGCCCCGCCACCAGGCGCAGCAAGGTGGACTTGCCGCAACCCGAAGGCCCGAGCAATGCCACAAATTCTCCCGGCGCCACGTCCAGGGACACCCGCTCCAACACCGGCAAATGCCGGCCGTCCAGCGCAAAACCATGGCTGAGGTTTTCTATGCGCAGCGCCAATCCTTCCGAAGCCGATACCGCGTGTGCCAGGGCTACCATTTCATCGCTCCTTTCTGCCAGGCCAGCAACCGATCACGCACCAGGAACAACCCGGTGATCAACCCCGAACAGGCCAGCGCCATGATCAGCAGTGCGGCGTACATGTTCGCGTAGGCCGCCCAGCCCTGGGCCCATTGCAGGTACCAGCCGATGCCGGATTTGACCCCCATCATTTCCGCCACCACCAAGGTGGAAAATGAGGCGCCCAGGCCCATGAACAGGCCGACGAAGACGTGGGGCAGCGCGGCGGGAATCGCCACCTTGAAAATCAGAAAACCCGGCCGGGCGCCAAGGGTGCGCGCCACGTCGTAATAGGCTTTATCGACGCTGGCCACGCCGGACCAGGTGAGCACCGTGACCGGAAACCAGGTGGCCAGGGCGATCAAAAACACACTCGCACTCCAACTGCTCGGAAACAGGAAAAAACACAGCGGCAACAACGCCGTCGACGGCACCGGGCCGAGGATGCGCAGCACCGGGTGCAGCCAGTAGCCGATACGCGTGGACCAGCCAATGGCAACACCGGCGACAAACCCGGTGGCCGCGCCCAGCGCCACCCCCGAGCCCAGCAGCAGCGCCGAATGCAGCAGGCTGTCGGCCAGGCGTGCGTAGTCTTCGATGTACACCGCGAGCAAGGCTTGGGGCGGCGCGAAGAATGGCACCGGCAACAGCGCAAGCTTGGCGGTGAGCAATTCCCAGAGGCCCAGCAGCACCGGCAAGGCGATCAGCCAGGGCGCGGCCGTGCGCAAGCGCAGCGCGAGTGTCGACAGCCTGCGCCCCAGCAGGCTTAGCACAATAAACAACGCCGCCACGCCCACACAGAGGTTGGCCAGGCCCTGAGTCAACGGCCAATTGCGCACCGCGTTGGGCCAGTAACTGATCAGCAGCGCGACGGCCACCCAGGCCGTCACCACCGCCGCGCCTTGCCACCCGAGCTTGAGCGCCACAGGCGGGTTGAGGACGGTTGCGTCAGTTGAAGACATCGGCGGTGATCTCCTGGGCAAACGCGATCGGGTCGGTGCCTTTGCTGATCACTTCCACGGTTTTCAGGTCGGTGACGTAGGTGGTGATCTCCTGGGTCAGCGCCGCGCCGACCGCGTGGTGGCCGTGGGTGTGGTCGTGGAGGATCGCCTGGACTTCTTCGGTGGAGGTGTTCAGAGCGTAGGCCTGGAAGCCTTTGGCAACTTCCTCCGGGTGCTGCACGGAATAGTCATGGGCCTCAAGGATCGCCTGGGTCAGCGCCGCGACCACGCGCTTGTCTTCACGCACCAATTTGCCGGTGACGCCGACCACGCAGCAACTGAGGTTGGCGTATTCCTCCACCAGGTTGGTGGACAACTCACGCGCCACGCCGGACTTGATCAGGCGGTACATGAACGGGTCACTGCCGCTCACCGCCTGCACTTCGCCACGCTCCAGCGCCGTGCCGAGCAGGTCGGCCGGGTACAGGCGCCACTCCACATCGCGCACCGGGTCGACGCCGTGTTTTTTCAGCAGGATCGAAAAGAAGTTGCGGTCCGGGCTGGCCATGTCGGTCACGCCAATGGCCTTGCCCTTGAGGTCTTCCAGCTTGCTCACACCGCCGTTGGCGGCACTGAGCAACCGCAGGCAACCGCCATGGGTGCCGGCGGTGAGCTTCACGTCAAAGCCCTGCTCCAGGGCCTTGAGCCAACGCAACGCCATGCCCACGCCTGCGTCGGCCTTGCCGGTGGCGATGGCTTCCAGCAAGACCTCGGTGGAGTTGCCGAAGTTGACCAACTCCACGTCCAGGTTGTGCTTGCTGAAGAAGCCTTGCCCATGGGCGATCACCACAGGCGCCAGGCACACCGCGTTGAGGTTCACCGCCAGCTTGAGTTTACGCGGCGCGTCGAGGCGGATGAACTCACCGGTGCCGGCGGGCTCCTGGGCGATGTTGTGGCCGGCATGTGCGTCGGCGGCAAAGCCCAGGCGCGGCAGCGACAGGCTGGCCAGGGTCAGGCCGGCCAGGCCCAGGAGGCGGCGACGGGTCAGGTGATCAAAAGCAGCCATGCGAAGTATCCCTATTGAATGGGTCAGCCCGCTCCAGAGAAAGGCCGAAAGCGACAAAAATTCCATTTTGATTATATTAATGACTGACTTTTATGAAAGAACCATATAATTCTATGGTTATGCCTGATGGGCAGGAAGCGGCTGAAAGCGCCCTAAGCTCAGATCGAAAGAGTATTTATCGAATGGTTTTCAGATCATTAAGCTTGGATCTATTTCGCTGAAGATCGAGCCCACCATGTCCCTTCGTCGTCCCCTCGCCGCTGTATTAGGATTGCTGGCCTTTTCCGTTGCCGTCAGTGCGCACGCCCAGGAAACCGTGCGCATCGGTTACCAGAAATCCTCCACGCTGATCACCCTGCTGAAAACCCAGGGCACCCTGGAGAAAGCCCTCAAGGCCGACAACATCGAGGTGAGCTGGCATGAGTTCCCCAGCGGCCTGCCGCTGCTGGAAGCGCTGAACGTCGGCAATGTGGACATCAGCGCCGACGTGGCCGACACCGTGCCGATCTTCGCCCAGGCCGCCCAGGCCAAACTCACCTACTTCGCCCAGGAAGCGCCCTCGCCTTCGGCCCAGGCCATCGTGGTACGCAAGGACTCGCCGATCCAACAGTTGGCGGACTTGAAGGGCAAGAAGATCGCGGTAACCAAGGCCGCCGGTACCCACTATCTGTTGATTGCCGCGCTGGCCAAGGCCGGCCTGGCGTTCTCGGATATCGAGCCGGCTTACCTGTCGCCGGCCGATGGCCGCGCGGCGTTCGAGAACAACAAGGTGGACGCCTGGGTCACCTGGGAACCCTTCCTCACCAGCGTGCAGCGCCAACTGCCGACGCGCACCCTGGCGGACGGTGCCGGGCTGGCCAGCTACAAGCGCTATTACCTGACCGGCACGCCCTACGCCAAGGCGCACCCGGAGGTATTGAAGGTGGTGTACGCGCAGCTGGAAAACGCCGGCCACTGGGTAAAAACCAACCCGCAGGACGCGGCAAAAGTGCTCGGCCCGCTATGGGGCAACCTGGATGCAGCCACGGTGGAAGCGGCGAATGCGCACCGCAGTTATCAGGTGCAGCCGGTGACGATTGAGCAGTTGGGTGAGCAGCAGAAGATTGCCGATGCGTTCTTCAAGGCGGGGTTGTTGCCCAAGGCGGTGGATGCCAAGGATGTGCAGACCTGGCGGCCTTGAAGGCGGGTGTGATCTCAATGTGGGAGGGGCGGTGCGACGATTCGACTTGCCCTCGATGGGCATGGGTATCTACACAACTTTTCAGACTCTGACAAATATCCCTGTGGTGAGCGGGCTTGTCCCGCGCTGGGCTGTGTAGCAGCCCCAGTAAAGAAGAATGCGGTGTATCAGACACTCTGTAGAGGCTGGTTTTGGGGCTGCTACGCAGCCCAACGCGGGCGGTGCGACGATTCGACAAGCCCGGTCACCACAACAGCCCCGGACGTTCAGTGTTGAGTCAACGTTATGTAGATCCCTATGCTCATCGGCGGCAAGCCCCTCCCACATTTGGTTTGCATATGCGGTTAGAGGAGTGTGCGGGCTAGAGCCTTTTTCCACTCTGAGTAACGCTCCGCCATCGCCGGATCCTCCTGCGGCTCAAAGCGCTCGCGCTGGCGTTCCAACTGCCCCAGCGCCGCATCACTCGCCCACACCCCCAACGCCCGACCCGCCAGGTGCGCGGCGCCCAATGCCGACACCTCCGGCGACAGGCTGCGAACCACCGGGCGTTGCAGCAGGTTGGCGAGGAACTGCATCAGCCAGCGGTTGCGCGTGGCGCCGCCATCCACCCACAGTTCCTTGAGCGGGCTGCCGATGTCTTGCTGCATGGCCTCGAACACATCGCGAATCTGATAGCCGATGGATTCCAGCGCCGCGCGCAGGATATGCGCGCCGGACGTGGCTTCGCTCAACCCGCAGATGAGTCCACGGGCGTCGGCCTTCCAGTGCGGTGCGCCGAGGCCGGACAGCGCCGGGACAAAATACACGCCGCCGTTATCCGGCAATTGCGCGGCCTGTTCGGTCAGCGCATCCAGGGATTCTCCCGCCACCAGCTTCGACGCCCACTGCACGGCAGCGCCGGTATGGACGATATTGCCTTCCATGCCGAAGGTGGGTTGGCTGCCGTCATGCCAGGCCAGGGTGGTCGACAGGCCATGGGTGGAGGCAATTGGGCCACTCATGGGCGTCATCAAGGACGAACCGGTGCCGAGGGTGGCCTTGACCAGCCCCGGCGCGAAACCGCCCTGCCCGTACAGCGCCGCATGGGAATCGCCGATCATCGACATCACCGGGATACCGGCGGGCAAGCCGCCCACCGCGACGGTTTCGGCGAAGAAACCGGCGCTCGGCCGGATCGGCGCCAGGGCCGCAGCCGGAATGCCGAACAACGCCAACAGCTCAGGATCCCAGGCGCAGGTGTGCAGGTTGAACAGTTGGGTACGTGCGGCGTTGGAATAGTCGGTGGCGAACACCTGGCCGCCGCTGAGTTGCCACAACAGCCAGCTGTCGACCGTGCCCAGGCAGATCTCCCCGGCAGCGGCGCGGGCGTGGCCATCCTCAAGGTGCTCGAGAATCCAGCGAAATTTGCCCGCCGAGAACATCGGGTCCAACGCCAGCCCGGTCCTTTCCAGGATCAGCGCTTCATGGCCCTGCTCATGCAGGTGCGTGCACAACGCCGTAGAGCGTCGGCACTGCCAACTGATGCACGGCGACAATGGCTCACCGGTATGCCTATCCCAAGCCACCACCGATTCACGCTGGTTGCTGATGGCCAACGCAGTGATCGGACGATCCACCTGGGCCAGGCATTCTTCAATCGCCGCCAACGTGTTTTGCCAGATCAGCAGCGGGTCCTGCTCGGAAAACCCGGCCTGGGGATGGCGGATGCTCAAGGGCCGCGAACCGCGCGCAACCACCTGGCCAAGTTCGTTGACCAGCACCGCCTTGGCGTTGCTGGTGCCTTCATCTATCGCCAGGATCAGCGGGGTGTTGTTATTCATGGGTTTCACCGCAACCGAGTGGCAGCCGCCACAATCCCAGCCGCGTCGATGTTATGCAAGGCGCGGGTCGGTTCGCGGGCACCGGCGGCGGCGTACTCGCCATCGCCGATACCCAGGCGGACCAGGGCAATGCCCAACCCGGCTTCGGCCAGCACTTCGGCGACCAGGCTGCCGACGCCGCCATTGATATTGTGTTCTTCCACACTGATGACCGCGCGGGTGCCACTCAAGGCGCTGAGCAATCCATCACGCTGCAAGGGCCGGATCGACGACAGGTTGATTACCTGGGCCTGGATGCCCTGCTCCGCCAGCAATGCCGCCGCCTCCACCGCTTCATGCACCACCGAGCCCAGGGCCACGATGCTCACATCGGCGCCCTGGCGCAGGATATCCACCCGACCGGGCACAAACTGATAGTCGGCGCCGTGCACATCGGGCAAGGCTTTGCCGTCGAGGCGGATATACACCGGGCCGTGGTAGCGCAGCGCGTAATCGATGATCTGGCGGCACTCGACGGCATCGGCCGGGGCGAAGATCTGCACATTGCCAAACCCGCGCATCACCGAAATATCGTCGAGGCTGTGGTGGGTGCTGGCGAGCGGGCCATAACTGGTGCCGGCATTCAGGCCGAACATCTTCACGTTGGCCTGGTTGTAGCAGACGTCCACCTTGATCTGCTCATTGGCCCGCGAGATCAGGAACGGCGCCGCATTGCAGGTGGCGGCGATCTTGCCGCCCAGGGCCAGGCCCGCCGCGACGCTGACCAGGGATTGCTCGGCAATGCCCACATTGATCAGCCGCTCGGGAAAGCGCTGGGCAAACGGGCCGATCTTGGCCGTGGAGGTGGAGTCGCTGACCACTGGCACTACGTCCAGCCCGGCCTCGACGGCAGCGATAAACGCTTCCACCATGACGCTCGCCAAATGTTCACTCGCCATGGTTCAACTCCTCCAGTGCTGCGTTGATTTCATCACCCTTGGGCACGCGGTGGTGCCATTCGGGGCGGGCTTCGATAAACGACACGCCCTTGCCTTTGATGGTGTGGGCGATCAGCACCTGGGGCGCGCCGGTCTTGGTCTGCATGCTTTCCAGGGCTTCGATCAATTGGCCGACGTCGTTACCGTCGCACTCGCTGACGCGGAAGCCGAAGGCCGCCCATTTCACGTCCAGTGGGTCCAGCGGCATGATCTCGGCGGTCAAACCGGCAAGCTGCAGCTTGTTCTTGTCGACGATCACAAACAGGTTATCCAGGCCGTACTTGGCCGCCGCCATCGCCGCTTCCCAGTTCGAGCCTTCGGCCAGTTCGCCGTCGCCGGTGAGCACGTAGATGCGTTTTTTGCTGCCGGACATCTTCGCCGCCAAGGCCAGCCCGACCGCCACCGGCAAACCGTGGCCGAGGGCGCCGGTGTTCAGTTCGATGCCGGGGGTTTTCTGGCGTACCGGGTGGCCGGGCAGGTGCGAGTTGAAGTGCTGGTAGGTGGGCAGCCACTCAGTGGGGATGTACCCCGCCTGCGCCAGGCAGCAGTACAAACCGCCGACGCCGTGGCCCTTGCTCTGGATATAAATATCGCGCTCGGGGTCTTCGGTGCGTTCCGGGCCGGTGTTGAGGATGCGGAAATACAGGGTGGCGAGGATGTCGGTCTCGGAAAGGTCCGCCCCGGTGTGCCCGCCCGCCGGTGAGTCGGCATTCAGGCGGATCACATGGCGACGGATCAGGCGGGCCTGTTCCTTGATCTGGTGGGCGTCGTACTGGAAGGCATTCATGCAGCGGCTCCTTTGAGGCTGACCACGCGGGGTGAAAGTGTCCAAGGCTGTCTTTGAATATTTATTCAGCAGTGACAATATATTTCTATTTAGACGCCGATCCTCCGGCAGGTCAAGTGAGCGAACCGCCGAAAAACCAAATAAAACTCGGAAACAGCCCTCGGACAAACGGCCAAAATCCCACACCGGCTCATCTAGCCCGTGGCTTTGCGCCGGGCAAAAACACCGTTTCAGCGGCAGGCAAGAAAAATTAAGCGCTTGACTTTGACACGGTGTCACTGGAATCTGAATTAACAGTCAGGCACGCATAAATATTCAAGACGCCTGAAGCACTCCAAAAAAAATAACTCAGGAGAACACTGTGGACGCCAAAGCTATTGTCCAGCACCCGGCCGAACTCAAGCCGCCACCCCGCCCGCGTATCGTCAAACTGCTGCCCAGCAATATCGGCGGCCCGCTGATCGGGCTGGTGCTGCTGGTGCTGGTCTTCTCCTTCAGTTCCGAATTCTTCTTCTCGTTGCGCAATGGCCTGAACATCCTCGATCAGGTCACGGTGCTGGGCATCCTGGCGATCGGCATGACGGCGGTGATCGTGATCGGCGGCATCGACCTGTCGGTCGGCTCGGTGCTGGCCTTCTCGATGATGATGCTCGGCTGGCTGTATCAGGATCAGGCGGTGCCGTTGGGCTTTGCGATTCCGATCTCGATTGCCAGCGGTATGCTCGCCGGGCTGGTGTCCGGCGCGTTGATCACCTACGCCAAGCTGCCACCCTTTATTGCCACGCTGACCATGATGTCGGTGGCCCGTGGCCTGGCGAATATCCTCACCGAAGGCCGGCAGATCGTCGGCTACCCGGACTGGTTCACCAGCCTGGCGACGGTGCGCCACTTTGGTTTCCTCTCGGCCACCGTGGGCCTGTTCCTGGTGATGCTGGTGGTGGCCTGGGTGTTCCTGCGTTTTCGTGCCGGTGGCCGCAACCTCTACGCCATGGGCGGCAGCCCGGAAGTGGCGCGGTTGTCGGGCATCAAGGTGCGGGCGATTACCTTGTGGGTGTACGCCATCAGCGGGGCGCTGGCCGGCATCGCCGCGGTGACCCTGGCCGCGCGCCTGGACTCTTCGCAACCGAGCGCCGGGCTGAGCCTGGAGCTGGACGCCATCGCCGCCGTGGTGATTGGCGGCGCCAGCCTCAGTGGCGGCGTCGGCAGCATCGGCGGCACTCTGGTGGGCGTGCTGATCATTGGCGTGTTGCGCAATGGCCTCAACCTGCTCGGCGTCTCGCCCTTTATTCAACAAGTGGTGATCGGCGTGGTCATCGCCCTCGCCGTCACCATCGACACCCTGCGACGCCGCTCCAGCACTGCCCGTTAAACCTGTTCGACAGTTGACACCCTCCAACAATAAAACCAGGAGTCACCGACATGTTCAGCCCCAAGAAATTGCTGTTGGCCACCGCTCTCGCCGCCGCCACCCTCACCGCTGCCGGCACCACCTGGGCCAAGGATTTGACCATCGGCCTGGCCGTGGCCAACCTGCAGGCCGACTTCTTCAACCAGATCAAGCAATCGGTGGAAGCCGAGGGCAAAGCCAAGGGGGTCAAGGTGATCACCGTGGACGCCCAGGGCAACTCCTCCACCCAGGTCAGCCAGATCGAAGACCTGATCACCCGCCAGATCGACGTGCTGATCTACATCCCGGCCGGCGCCACCGCCGCCGGTGTGCCGGTGAAAGCCGCCAAGGCTGCGGGCATCCCGGTGATCGCCGTGGACCGCAACGCCCCCGACGCACCGGGCGACACCTTTATCGCCAGCGACAGCGTGGCCGGCGCCAAGACCCTGGCCGAGTACGTGGGCAAGATCACCGAGGGCAAGGGCCGCATCGCGATCCTGCAAGGCCAGATCGGCACCACCCCCGAGAATGATCGCGCCAAAGGTTTTGAAGAGGGCCTGAAAGCCTTCCCGGACCTCAAGGTCGTCGCCCAGCAACCGGCCGAATGGGCCCAGGACAAAGGCTTCGCGGTAGCCCAGGACCTGCTCCAGCGTGACCCGAACATCACCGTGTTCTTCGGCCGCGCCGATGCCATGGCCTTGGGCGCTGCCCAGGCGGTGAAAGTCGGCAACCTCGATCATAAGGTGGTCGTGGTCGGTTTCGACGGCGACGTGGCCGGGCTCAAGGCCGTGCAAAGCGGTGTGCTGAACGCGACCATGACCCAGCAGACGCAGAAAATGGGGCGCCTGGCCGTGGCCTCGGCCATCGACCTCAAAGCCGGCAAGACCCTGCCCAAGGAGCAGTTGTTGCCCACCGTGCTGACCACTAAAGAAAACGTCGCGCCGTTCCTGCAACAGCACCCGTAAGCCTTGGAGGTCGTCATGCAAGCAGCAGCCGTTGACACCGCTCGATCCGACGCGGTGCTGTGCCTGCGCAATATCAGCAAGGCTTACGGGCCGGTGCAGGTGTTGTCGCAGGTCAACGTGGACATTCGCCCCGGCGAGGTATTGGCCCTGCTCGGTGAGAACGGCGCGGGCAAGTCGACCTTGTCGTCGATCATCGCCGGGCTGGTGCAACCCGAAGCCGGGGGCAGCATGACCTGGCTCGGCGCGCCCTACGCCCCCGCTTCACCGGGGGCCGCGCTGGGTGCCGGGATCGGCCTGATCCACCAGGAAATCCGCCTGCTGCCGCAACTGTCGATTGCCGAGAACATCTTCGTCGGCCGCCTGCCCATGCGCCGTGGGCGGGTGGACCGCGAGTACATGGAGGCCCAGGCGCAGATCCAACTCGAACGCCTGGGCCTCAAGGTGCCGGCCTCGCGCAAGGTCGAAGGCCTGAGCGTGGCGGCCCAGCAACTGGTGGAAATCGCCAAGGCGCTGACGCTGAAGGCCAGCCTGTTGATCCTCGATGAACCCACCGCTGCATTGGGTGGCGAAGAAACCGAGCTGCTGTTCAAGCAGGTGGAACGGCTGAAGGCCGAGGGTGTGTCGTTTATCTATATCAGCCACCGCCTGGAAGAAATCGCACGCATCGCCGACCGCGTGCTGGTGCTGCGCGACGGTCGCCAGATCGCCCTGCATGCTACGGCCCAGGTGCCGGTGCGGGAGTTGGTGGAGCAGATGGTCGGGCGCAGCCTGGAGCGGATCTTCCCTGCGTTGCAGGCGCCCCAGGAGCAGGTGATGTTGCAGGTCAAGGATTTGACCTGCCGTGAGTTTGCCTTGCACGGCATCGACTTCAGCGTGCGTGCCGGCGAGGTATTCGGCATTGCCGGGGTGGTCGGCGCCGGGCGAACCGAGCTGGTGCGTACCATTGCCGGCGCGGCCCAGGATATCCGGGGCCATATGGTGCTGGATGGCGAGGTCCGCCAGTTGCGCTCGCCCTTCGAGGCGATCCAGGCCGGCGTGGTGCTGGTGCCCGAAGACCGCAAGCAGCAAGGCGTGGTGGTGGAACACCGTATCGAAGACAACCTGATCTACGGCAACACCGACCTGCTGGATAAACGCGGCTGGGTGTTCCCTGCCCCGCTGCGCGAATTCGCGCGCACGGCGGTGGCGCGACTCGGTGTGAAAGGTGCGCCGCAGTCGCGGATCTCCAGCTTGTCCGGCGGTAACCAGCAGAAAGTGATCATCGCCAAGTGGCTGGCGCGCAACCCCAAGGTGTTCATCCTCGATGAGCCCACACGCGGCATCGACGTGGGTGCGCGGGCGGCGATTTATGAAGTGATCGCGGACCTGGCGGCCAAGGGCATGGCGGTGATTGTGGTCAGTTCCGACCTGGATGAAGTGCTGGGCTTGTCCCACCGGGTGATGGTGATGAGCCGGGGACGGCAGATGGGGATTCTGGAGCGCGGTGAGGCCACGCCGGTGTCGGTGATGGAAATGGCTACCGCCTAGGAACCCGGTCCTCACAGACAATGGAGATCAACTGTGGGAGGGGGCTTGCCCCCGATGAGGGAGTGTCAGCAGATGCATCTGTCACTGAACCACCGCTATCGGGA
>NZ_JBWKPE010000015.1:0-133074 GCF_059418085.1 Pseudomonas sp. GW821-FHT09C10 | reverse complement strand
GAGGGAGTGTCAGCAGATGCATCTGTCACTGAACCACCGCTATCGGGAGCAAGCCCCCTCCCACAGGAGATCTACTGGAATTTCAAGATTGGAGTTATCCAGGCAACTTGTTAGACGGGGACTCTGGAGCGCGGCGAGGCCATCCCGGTTTCGGTGATGGAAATGGCTACCGCATAACCAAAGACCTACACAGATCCAACTGTGGGAGGGGGCTTGCCCCCGATGAGGGAGTTTCAGTAGATGCATCTGTAACTGAACCAGCGCTATCGGGAGCAAGCCCCCTCCCACAAGGGGTCTACTGTGATTTCAAAAATTGGAGTTAGTCATGCAGCTTTTTAGTCTTCAAGGCCAAGTGGCCTTTGTCACCGGCGCCGGCAGCGGCATTGGCCAGGCTATCGCCGTCGGGCTCGCTGAAGCCGGTGCCGATGTAGCCTGCTTTGATCTTCCGGGCAGCCCCGGCATCGCCAGCACGGTAGAACGCATCCAGGCCCTGGGCCGGCGCGCCCTGGCCCTCAGCGGCACGGTCACCGAGCGGGCCGCCCTGGATGCAGCGGTCGCGCGCACCGAGGATGAGCTCGGCCCACTCAGCGTGGCCGTCAACTGCGCCGGCATCGCCAATGCCCAGGCCGCCGAAGACCTGGAGCTGCAACGCTGGCAAACCACCCTGGACATCAACCTCACCGGCATCTTCCTCAGTTGCCAGGCCCAGGCCGCAGTGATGTTGCCGCGTGGCAAGGGCGCTATCGTCAATATCGCCTCCATGTCCGGCAGCATCGTCAACCGCGGCCTGTTGCAGGCGCACTACAACACCTCCAAGGCCGGGGTGATCCACCTGAGTAAAAGCCTGGCGATGGAATGGGCCGACAAAGGCCTTCGGGTCAACTGCATCAGCCCCGGCTACACCGCCACGCCGATGAACTCTCGCCCGGAAGTCGCCGACCAGGTGAAGATCTTTGAACAGACCACGCCCATGGGCCGCATGGCCAGCGTGGACGAAATGGTCGGCCCGGCGATTTTCCTGGTCAGCCAGGCCTCGTCTTTCTGCACCGGTGTCGACCTGCTGGTCGATGGTGGTTTTGTCTGCTGGTAAGGAGTTTTGTCATGTCGCAACGTTTCAGCGGTAAAACCATCGTGATCACCGGCGCCTGCCGTGGCATCGGTGCCGGCATTGCCGAGCGCTTCGCCCAGGAAGGTGCCAACCTGGTGCTGGCCTCCAACGACCTGGAGCGCGTGACATTCACCGCCGACCAACTGGCCCGGGAATACAAGGTCGACACCCTGGCCCTGGGCATCGACGTGACCCGCGAAGAAGACATCGAAACCCTCTACCGCGAGGGTCACGCACGCTTCGGCAGCATCGACGTGTCGGTGCAGAACGCCGGCATCATCACCATCGACCACTACGACAAGATGCCCCGCGCCGATTTCGACAAGGTGCTGCAGGTCAACACCACCGGCGTGTGGCTGGGTTGCCGCGAGGCGGCCAAGTACATGGTCAAGCAAGGCAGCGGGCGCTTGATCAACACCTCGTCCGGCCAGGGCCGCCAGGGGTTTATCTACACGCCGCACTATGCTGCGAGCAAAATGGGCGTGATCGGCATTACCCAGAGCCTGGCGCTGGAACTGGCGCGGCATAACATCACCGTGAACGCGTTCTGCCCCGGCATCATCGAAAGCGAGATGTGGGACTACAACGACCGCGTGTGGGGCGAGATCCTCAGCACCGACGAAAAACGCTACGGCAAGGGTGAACTGATGGCCGAATGGGTGAGGAACATCCCCCTGCGCCGGGCCGGCAAGCCCTCGGATGTCGCCGGCCTGGTGGCGTTCCTGGCCTCGGATGACGCGGCCTACCTGACCGGCCAGGCGATCAATATCGACGGCGGCCTGATCATGTCGTAAGGGTTTGGTATCCTCACCCGCATTGATGTCATCACCGAGGCCTTCATGAGCCAGATCGAAGAACAGCGCCTGATCACCAAGATCGCGAGCCTCTATTACGAAGACGGGCTCAAGCAGTCCGAGATTTCCGCACAGCTGGACCTGTCCCAATCCTTTATCAGCCGCGCCCTGCGCCGGGCGCTGCAGGAAGGCGTGGTGAAGATCAGCGTGATGCGCCTGCAAGGCCTGCACCTGGAGCTGGAAAACCAATTGCAACGCCGCTACGACGTGCGCCAGGTGATCGTGGTGGAAGCCACCGAGCCCGGCAACGATGAAAGCATCAAGCAAGCCATCGGCTCGGCGGCTGCCCACTACCTGGAGACCAGCCTGTCGCCCCAGGACCATATCGGCATTTCGTCGTGGAGCAGCACCATTCGCGCCATGGTCGGCCACCTGCATGCCCAGCCGGGCAAACAAGGCGCCCAGGAAGTGGTACAACTGTTGGGCGGCGTCGGCAACAAAGGCGCGTTTGAAGCCACCCTGCTCACCCAACGCCTGGCCACCCTGCTCAACTGCCCGGCGTTCCTGCTGCCGTCGCAAAGCATCGAGCAATCGGTGGAGAGTAAGCAGCGCATCGTGCAGATGGAAGAGGTCAAGGAAGTGCTGCAACGCTTTGACAGCATCACCCTGGCGATCGTCGGCATCGGCGACCTGGAACCCTCGCAGTTGCTGCGCAACAGTGGCAACTACTACACCGAGGAAATGCTGCGCCTGCTGGCCGAGCGCGGTGCCGTCGGCGATATCTGCCTGCGTTACTTCGATGCCCAGGGCAAGCCGGTGCTGGAGGAGGATGAAGAATTCGTGGTCTCGGTGGCGCTGCCCAAGCTGCGCAGTATCCACCGCGTGCTCGGCCTGGCCGGCGGGCTGAACAAGGTCCAGGCCATTCGTGGCGCGCTCAAGGGCGGCTACCTGGACATCCTGATCACCGACCTGGACACCGCACAGGCCCTCAACCAATAACCTTTTTTGGAGATTGCCGCTCATGACGTCCAAGCTCGAACAACTCAAGCAATTCACCACCGTGGTCTGCGACACCGGCGACCTGGAAGCCATCAGCCGCCTGCGTCCGGTGGACGCCACCACCAACCCATCGCTGCTGCTCAAGGCCGCCGCGATCCCGGAATACGCCGAGCTGCTGCGCAATGCCGTCAACCTGGCCAAGGGCGACGTCGGCCTGGCCTGCGACCACTTCGCGGTGTCAGTGGGTGCCGGCATTTTGAAGGTCATTCCCGGGCGTATTTCCACCGAAGTCGACGCGCGCCTGTCCTTCGATGAAGACGCGCTGTGGGCCAAGGCCAACCAGTTGATCGCCCTGTACGACAAGGCCGGTATCAGCCGCGACCGCGTGCTGATCAAGCTCGCCTCCACCTGGGAAGGCATCCGCACGGCCGAACGCCTGGAAAAAGCCGGCATCCAGACCAACCTCACCCTCCTGTTCTCGTTCGCCCAGGCCCAGGCCTGCGCCGATGCCGGGGTGTTCCTGATCTCACCGTTCGTGGGCCGCATCTACGACTGGTACCGCAAGAACACCGGCCTGGACTACACCGGCGCTGATGACCCGGGCGTGCAATCGGTGACGCGCATCTACAACTACTACAAGGCCAACCAGATCAACACCGTGGTGATGGGCGCAAGCTTCCGCACCCTCAGCCAGATCGAACAGCTGGCCGGGTGCGATCGCCTGACCATCAGCCCGGAGCTGCTGCAGAAGCTCGACGAAGACCAGGGCACGCTGGCGCGCAAATTGGTGCCGGTGACCGAAGGTGAAGCACGCCAGCCAATGAACGAAGCGCAGTTCCGCTGGGCCTCGAACGAAGATGCGATGGCCACTGAGAAACTCGCGGAAGGGATTCGACAGTTTGCACGGGACCAGGAAAAACTCGAGGCGGTGTTGTCGGCGCTATGAACCCCGTCCAGCCGCTCGGCCAGTCGCGCACCTTGGTGTTCCTGGCCTACCCGCAAATGGGCCTGCTCGACCTGACCGGTGCCCAGACCGTGTTCTGGGCTGCCACCAAGGCCATGGTCGAGCGTGGCCTGCCGGGCTATGTGGTGCACACCGCCAGCCTGGCGGGCGGCTTGATGCCAACGGCCGAAGGATTGAGCGTCGACACCCTGCCATTGGCGCAATTTGACCCCGCCGCCCTGGACACCTTGATCGTACCCGGCGCCCCCGCCATTCAACAGGCGCTGGCCGCCAACACCGACCTGGTGGACTGGCTGCGTCACGCCTCCACTCGGGCCCGTCGCACGGCCTCGGTGTGCAGCGGCACCTTCCTGCTGGCCCAGGCCGGCTTGCTCCAGGGCCGGCGTGCTGCCACGCACTGGGCGATGTGCGACATGCTCAAGCGCGGGTTCCCCAGCATCGATGTGGACATGGACGCGATCTTTGTCCAGCAAGGCAATGTGTGGACGTCGGCAGGCGTGAGTGCCGGCATCGACCTTGCGCTGGCGTTGGTAGAGGCCGATTGCGGGCGTCACGTCGCCCTGCAAGTGGCGCGGGAACTGGTGGTGTTTCTCAAAAGGCCCGGCGGCCAGGCCCAGTTCAGCCAACTGCTGCAAGCCCAGACCGACGACACTGCCGGTTTCGATGCGTTGCACCTGTGGATCGCCGACAACCTCAGCGACCGCGAGCTTACGGTGGAGCGCCTGGCGGAACAAAGCCGCATGAGCCCGCGCAACTTCGCCCGGGTCTACAAGCAAAAAACCGGGCGCACCCCGGCCAAGGCCATCGAGTTGTTTCGCGTGGAGGCGGCACGGCGCCTGCTGGAAGACTCCCAGCGCAACATCGACCAGGTGGCGCACCTGTGTGGCTTTGGCGATGAAGAACGCATGCGCTACACCTTCCATCGCCACCTTGCGATTTCCCCTCGCGACTACCGCGCGCGCTTTTCCCGCTGACGGCAGGCCGCTTGGCAGTTATTCAGGGTTTTCTGTCCTACCCGCCAAACCGCGGCGCTCTTAGAGTAGGCCGGTAACGCATTGCGCCTTGAGCAATCGTATCGACCTGGTCCCTGGAGCATCCCCATGAAGCAGCACATCCTTATCATCGGCGCCGGGTTCGGCGGTGTCTGGAGCGCCTTGAGCGCCGCGCGCCTGCTGGATAAACATGATCGCCATGACGTGCAGATCAGCGTCCTGGCCCCACAGCCGGCGCTACGTATTCGCCCACGTTTCTACGAGGCCGACGTGCATGCCATGCAGGCACCGCTGGGCCCATTGTTTGCGGCAGTCGGCGTGGACTTCATCGAGGGCGCCGCCGACCGCATCGATGAACACGGCAAGCAGGTGACCTACCGCAACACGGCAGGCATCCCCACCACCGTCAAGTACGACCGCCTGGTGCTGGCCGCCGGCAGTCGTCTCAATCGCCCGCAGATGGAAGGCCTCCAGCACGTGTTCGATGTAGACCAGATCGAAGACGCCACGCGCCTCGAAGCCCATATCAAGGGTTTGAAAAACCTGCCCGACAGCCCGGCACGCAACACCGTGGTGGTGGCCGGCGGCGGGTTTACCGGGATCGAGACCGCCACCGAAATGCCGGCACGCCTGCGCGCAGCACTGGGTGACGACGCCACTATCCGTGTGATCGTGGTGGACCGTGGCCCGCAGATCGGGGCATCCATGGGCGATGGCATTCGCCCGTCCATCGTCGAAGCCAGCCAACACCTGGGCCTCGAATGGCGATTGAACACCTCCGTGGCCGCGGTGGATGCCGGCGGCGTGACCCTGGCCGATGGGCAGCGCATCGAGTCCAGCACCGTGATCTGGACCATCGGCTTTCGCGCCAACCCGCTGACCGAACAGTTCAGCGGCAGCCATGACCCCCAGGGCCGCCTGCATGTGGACGGCAACCTCAAGGTGAAGGGCCAGGCCGATGTCTTTGCCGCCGGTGATGTGGCCTACGCCGCCACCGACGACCTCGGTCACTTCGCCGGCATGTCCTGCCAGCACGCCATCGCCCTGGGCCGCTACGCCGGCAACAACGTCGCCGCCGACCTGATCGGCGTGGCCCCGATGACCTACAGCCAGCCCAAATACGTCACCTGCCTCGACCTCGGGGCCTGGGGCGCGGTGTACACCGAGGGCTGGGATCGTCAACTCAAGCTGGTGGGCCAGGAAGCCAAGGAGCTCAAGCAGCAGATCAACACGGTGTGGATCTACCCGCCAGCCGCCGAACGGGCCACCGCCCTGGCGGCGGCTGACCCGCTGATTCCGGTGGCCTGATCCCGACGTCAGCCCTGTGGCGCATTCACCGTCAGGCCACGCGCCACCCAGGCCCCCAGCACCCCACCCACTATCGGCGCCAGCCAGAACAACCACAGCTGCGCAATGTACTCACCGCCGGCAAACAACGCCGGCCCGGTACTGCGCGCAGGGTTGACCGAGGTGTTGGTCACCGGGATCAGGATCAGGTGAATCAGGGTCAGTGCCAGGCCGATGGCAATCGGCGCAAAGCCGGCGGCCGCGCCTGGTGCGGTGACGCGCATGATGATCAGCACAAAGAAGAACGTGGCGATGACTTCGGCCAGCAACGCCGCCTTCATATCGAACAGGCCCGGACTCAGCGCGCCGTAGCCGTTGGCGGCAAAGCCCCCCATGTCGAAACCGGGCTGGCCGTTGGCAATCACGTACAGCGCCGCAGCCGCAGCCAGCGCGCCAATGACCTGCGCCGCGATGTAGGGCAGCACATCACCACCGCACAGGCGGCGCCCCACCCACAGGCCGATGGTCACGGCCGGATTGAAATGCCCCCCGGAGATGCCACCCACGGCATAGGCCATGGTCAGCACGGTGAGCCCGAATGCCAGGGAAACCCCTGCGAAACCGATGCCCAACCCAGGAAATGCGGCCGCTAGAATGGCACTGCCACATCCCCCGAAGGTCAGCCAGAAGGTACCCAGAAACTCTGCGGTCAAACGTTTTTGCACAGTCGACTCCATTGCTGTTCAAGCGCCGTCACCACAGGCTGTGGGCGGTCCTGGGCGACGGTAGCAATGGGCATTGAGGGGCCCTGTAAGACTTGTCTGGTTCTATTTAATCTGCGGCACTTCGCACGTCAGTCCTGCACAACTCCGGTCCCAAACTTGCGAATCGCCAGGCAATACCCGATCAACGCCAGCGCCGCCAGCAACCCGCCCGCCACGCCGACCCAGGCGAAGCCGATGTGGCTGCCGACCCAGCTGCCCATCAGGGCGCCACCGCCAATGCCGATGTTGTAGATACCGGAGAACATTGCCATGGCCACGTCGGTGGCGTCCGGGGCCAGCACCAGCACCTTGGACTGCATGGCCAGGCCGAAGCCCATGATCGCCATGCCCCAGAACACACTGAGGATCACCAGGTACGACTCGGCGCCGCTCAAGGGCAGCATCAGCGCCAGGCACGCGGCCAGGATAAACACCGCGCCGACCACAAACAGGTGGGGGTTGAGGCGGTGCACCAGGCTGAACAGCAGCGAGCCGATGATGCCCGCGCCGCCGAACACCAGCAGGATCAGGGTCACCGCGCTGCCGCTCATGCCGGCCACGCCTTCGACGAAAGGTTCGATGTAGCTGTAGGCGGTGAATTGCGCGGTCACGGTCATGGCGGTGAGCACATACAACGCCACCAGCGCCGGACGCTTGAACAGCAGTGGCAGGCTGCGCAGGGAGCCGGAGTTCTGGCTCGGCAGCAACGGCAAGGTGCGCGCCAGCCAGAACACCAGGGCGGCGGCGAACGCGCCGATCACCAGGAACGTGGTGCGCCAACCCATGGCTTCGCCGAGCAGACGCCCCAGGGGAATACCCAGCACCATCGCCAGGGACGTACCGGTGGCGAGCAGGCCGAGGGCTTGCACCTGCTTGCCTTCCGGCGCCAGGCGTACCGCCAGGGACGCGGTGATCGACCAGAACAGCGCATGGGACAAGGCAATGCCGACGCGACTGACCATCAACAGGCCGAAACTGGTGGCCACGCTGGAAAGGATATGGCTGGCGATAAACAGGCAGAACAGCACGATCAGCAGCTTGCGTCGCTCGACGTTGCGGGTCAGCAGCATCACCGGCAGCGAGGTCAGGGACACGATCCAGGCATAGATGGTGAGCATCAGGCCGACGCTGGACACGGGCATATCGAAGCTGGCGCCAATAGCGCTGAGCAGCCCGACGGGGACGAATTCAGTGGTATTGAACACAAACGCGGCCAGCGCCAGGGCGATGACCGGTTGCCAGTTGGCTTGGGGGGTTGCGGCTGAAATGCTCATTGAAGGGCGAGGTACTCTGGCGATGATCAAGCGGCCACCCAGGACAAGCGCCGCCGCCCGGCATTCTATAGGTTTATCGGCCGTCTGTTGACGTTCATCCCCCTCAAAATACCCTCAGTTTTGTCACGGTGCCGTCATGGTGACCACGTAGTTGCCTGACTGGATCGGCTTGCCGAGGCTGTCCACCAACAGGTACGTCTGGTCGTAATAACGCCCGCTGCCGCTGTCCGCCACCAGCCGCAGACTGGCCCCGTTGACGCTGGCGACCGGCGCCATACTGCGGACATCGAACCGATTGCCACGGCTGGCGCTCGGGCAACCTGTCACGTCCATCCGGGCACCGCTGTGCGCATTTGTCGCACACAAGGGTTCGACAATGCTGCCCGTGAAACTGATGGTGCCTTGACCCGCCGGCTGGGCCGCGCCGCAGGTGCTTGCCCAAAGGCAAAGGAGACAGGTAGCTGCCGAAAAACCGTTGATACGCATGCTGATACTCCTTCCTGGGCTATTAGGAAGTAAGTCGTCAGCAAAGGCACTAACTTGAGGTTATTCGTCTTAGCGCAACAAACGGTTAAGGATCCACCTGCGCCATCAACTCCGGAATGCTCTCCGGCCGCTTGGCATAACGCTGCGCCAACGCCGCACAGACCATCAACTGGATCTGGTGAAACAGCATCAAGGGCAAAATCAGCACGCCCATGCTCGCCCCGGCGAACAGCACCTGGGCCATCGGCACACCCGTGGCCAGGCTCTTCTTCGAGCCGCAGAACAGGATGGTGATGCGATCTTCCTGATTAAAGCCAAAGGCCTTGCCCAACAGAGTGGATGCCACCAGCACCAAGGCCAGCAACACGCAGCAGGCCACCACCAGGCCGCCCAGCTCCCACAGCGGGATCTGGTGCCAGATGCCTTCGTTGACCGCTTCGCTGAACGCGCCGTACACCACCAGCAGGATCGAACCCTGGTCGACGAACTTCAGCCAGGCTTTATTGCGCCCCACCCATGCGCCGATCCAGCGGCGGGCGATCTGCCCGGCGATAAACGGCAGCAGCAGTTGCACGCTGATTTTCAGGATCGCATCGACGGTGGAGCTGCCCTCGCCGTGCACATTGAGCAACAGCGTCACCAGCAACGGCGTGAGGAAGATGCCGAACAGGCTGGAGGCCGCCGCGCTGCAGATCGCCGCCGGGATATTGCCCCGTGCCAGCGAAGTAAAGGCAATCGCCGACTGCACCGTGGCCGGCAAGGCGCAGAGGTAGAGCATGCCCATGTACAGGTCCTTGCCGATCAGCGGCGACAACACCGGCTTGAGCGCAAGGCCCAGCAGCGGGAACAGTACAAAAGTCAGGCTGAACACCAGCAGGTGCAGACGCCAATGGCCCGCGCCGGCGACGATGGCCTGGCGCGACAGCTTGGCGCCGTGCAAAAAGAACAACAGCGCGATGGCCAGGTTGGTGACCCAGCCGAAGGCCACGGCGGTCTGTCCGCTGGCGGGCAGCAGGGAGGCGAGGATCACCGTGGCGATCAAGGTCAGGGTGAAGTTGTCGGGCAGAAAACGGGGGCGAGTCATAAGCGAATCTTCCGGGGGTTGCCAAGAGCGTCATGGCGACTCTAACGTAACGGCTTGTTACCGACTAACGCCAATGAGCCAGTAAATGCCGCCTAAAGGACACGCCAATACCGTACGCCGCAGTGTGCCTGGGCTTTCCAGCCTGCCACGGCCGGTGTATGGGCGCACCGAATCGCTGCCCAACCGCGCCCTGACCCGCCGGCACAGCCACCCGTGGGTGCAATTGTCCTACGCCATTTCCGGGGTGCTGGAGATCCAGACCAGCGCCGGCCGCTTCGTCGCGCCGCCCCAGCGGGCGGTGTGGATCCCCGCGGGCATGCCGCATCGGGTGTACAGCTCGCCCCACACCGAGATGCGCAGCCTGTACCTCGATTGCAGCGTCACCGCCTGGGCCGCCGAACGCTGCCAGGTGCTGGAGGTGAGCAGCCTGCTGCGCGAGTTGATCCGCAGCTTCAGCGAGTTGCCGGTGGAATATGCCGAGGACGGGCCGGATGGGCGCCTGGTCCAGGTAGTACTCGACCAACTCGCCGCAGCGCCCAAGGTCGACTTGATGCTGCCATTGCCCCATGACCCAAGGTTGCGACAGATCTACCGCAGCTTGAGCCTGCGCCCGGAACAGCAAACTACCCTGGGACACTGGAGCGAGAAACTGGGGGTCAGCGAAAAGACGCTGAGCCGCCTGTTTTTGAAGGACACCGGCCTGACATTTCGGGCCTGGCGCCAGCGTTTAAGGTTATTGAGCGCCCTGCCCGCCCTGGAGCAAGGCGAGCGGGTGACGGATGTGGCGTTGAACTGTGGCTATGAGTCCACGTCGGCGTTCATCAACGCGTTTCGGCAGCAGTTCGATGCCACGCCCGGTGAGTTCTTCCGCTGACCTCACCGACGATGAAGAATCACTGTGGGGAGGCCCCCTACCTCTTCGACGTAGCGCGTCTAGAGGGAGTTTGCCCCCCCACATCAGACCTGTATGTACCGTTAGATCCCAGCCTTGGCCAGGATGGCCTGGAGCAACACATCCGCCCCTGCCGTCGACCACTCGGGGGAGATCTCCTCCGCTTCGTTATGGCTCAGCCCGTCCACGCACGGTACGAAGATCATCGCGGTCGGCGCCACCTGGTTCAGGTAGCAGGCGTCGTGCCCGGCGCCGGAGATCATCGGCCGATGGCTGTAGCCCAACGCCTCGGCGGACGCGCGTACCACCTCTACACAATCGCTGTCGAAGGCAATCGGTGCGTACTGGAAGATCTGCTTAACGCTGTGCTGCAAGCCGATGCCTTCGGCGATGTGCGCCACGGCGTCGCGCAATTGCTGGTCCTGGCGTGCCAGCACGGCCTCGTCCGGGTGCCGGAATTCCACGCTGAAAAACACCCGTCCCGGCACCACGTTGCGCGAGTTGGGAAAGATATTCGCCATGCCCACCGTGGCCCGTCCTTCCGCGCCCTGCTCCAGGCCCAGCCCATTCACGGCCTCGACCACACGGGCAAAACCGAGCAGCGCATCCAGGCGATGGTCCATCGGGGTGGTGCCGGCATGGGCGCTGCGCCCGCTCAATTCGACTTCGTACCAACGCTGGCCCTGGGCACCGGTGACCACGCCAATGGTGATGCCCTGGGCTTCGAGGATCGGGCCTTGTTCGATATGCAGTTCAAAGGCGGCATGCACCGCCTGGCCACCCACCGGGTGGGGGCCGGCATAGCCAATCTGCTGCAAGGCCTGGCCGATGGTCACGCCGGCCTTGTCCACACGGGACAACCCGTATTCCAGGTCGAACACGCCAGCGTAGACGCCGGAGGAAATCATCGCCGGGGCAAAGCGCGAGCCCTCTTCGTTGGTCCAGTTGACCACTTCGATGGGCCGGTCGGTTTCAATCCCCAGGTCGTTCAGGGTGCGCAGCACTTCCACTCCGGCGAGTACGCCATAGATGCCGTCGTACTTGCCGCCGAAGGGTTGGGAATCGCCGTGGGAGCCGGTCATCACCGGCGCCAGGTGGTCATGGCGCCCGGCGCGACGCGCAAATATATTGCCCATGGCGTCCACCCGTACCGTGCAACCGGCCGCAGTGCACCAGTGCACGAACAGATCGCGGCCACGCCGGTCCTCGTCGGTCAATGCCAGGCGTGACACACCGCCCTTTTCGGTGGCACCGATCTGCGCCATCTCCATCAACGAAGCCCACAGGCGTTCGCCGTTGACCCGTGCCAGGTTACTCATGGGGTTTGGCCCGATAACGGAAGTCGCAGTGGTGCGCGCCGCCCATGATGGTCTGGGTGCGGGTCAGTTCGATGTTCGGGTTGTAGCCGACGATAAACAGCTCGTCGCGGTTGCACGACAGCAAGTGGCCGATCTCGCCCAGGCCCATCTCGTGGTACATCTCGGCGTAGCGGCAGCGCTTGACGTCGTAGTCATAGTGCTCGGCATCGCTGGCGATGATCTCGACCTTGAGCGCGTCATCCTTCTCCCACAGCACTTGCAACTCCACAAAGCTCTTAAGGTCGGCGCCCTGCTCTTCCAGTGCGGCAAAATGCTTGCCGGCCTGGATCGCCGCATTGCCCACGGCTTCGCCGATCACGGCGGCGGCAAAGTCCTTGCCCTGCTCGCGCTTGAGGATCTCGTAGATGGGCTTGATGATTTCCGCCTCGATCCGGCGCCGGGCAAGGATGCCCAGTTCACCTTCCAGTTTGCTCATTGCATCTCTCCATTGACCCTTGCAGGAGCGAGCCAGCTCGCACCTGCAGAGGGGGTGGGTTTATTGGCCGCCCGCCACACTCACCGGCTGCCATTGATTGGCCTTGACCTGGTAAACGGTGAACGACGGTTGCTTCAAGTTGCCCTCGGCATCGAACGCAATCGTGCCAGTCACGCCCGGATAGCTGATGGCGCGCAGCACCGGCAGGTACTTCTGTGGGTCGGTGGATCCGGCCTTCTCGATGGCCGCCACCAACACACCAACGCCGTCATAGGCAAACGGTGCATGCAGTTCGATCGCGGTTTTGTAGCGTTCTTTATAGGCCTGTTCGAACGCCTTGCCACCCGGCATCTGCGCAATCGCCAGGCCCGGCTCCAAGGCAATCACGCCCTCGCCTTCGTTCTGCGCCAGCTGCAGGAAAGTCTGGCTGACAAACCCACCGGCGCCCATCAGCGGTGCCTTGATCCCCAACTGCTTGATACGCCGGGCCAGCGGTGCAGCCTGGGCGTCGACGCCGCCGAAGAAGATCAGGTCAGGGTTCTGGCTGCGAATATTGGTCAGCACGGCACTGAAGTCGATGGTCTTGTCGTCCACGTATTCGCGGGCAACCACCTTGGCACCACCGGCCTCGATGGATTTGACGAACTGGTCCGCCAGGCCCTGGCCGAATGCGGTGCGGTCGTCGATCACGGCAATACGCTGGGCTTTCAAGGTGTTCAACGCATAGCGGCCGGCCACCTGGCCGCCATCGTCGTCGTGGCCCATGATGCGAAAGCTGGTGTCGAAGCCCTGCTGGGTGTAGGCATGCCCGGTAGCGACCGGCGCCACCTGGGCGATACCGGCGTCGTGGTAGACCCGCGCAGCCGGGATGCTGGTGCCGGTGTTCCAGTGGCCGACCACGCCGACCACGCCCTCATCCACCAAGCGTTGGGCAACGGTCACGGCGGTGCGCGGGTCGGACTGGTCGTCTTCGGACACCAGCTTGAAGGTCACCGCCTCACCATTGATTGTCGGGTGCTTGGCGTTAGCCTGATCGATGGCCAGTTGCGCGCCATTTTCCAGGTCTTTACCAATCCGGGCCGAGGGCCCGGTCAAGGGACCGGCCAGGCCGATCAGCACGGTCTGGTCGGCCTGGGCCATGGCGCTCGCCAGGCTGCTCAGGGCCAGGCCAATCAGTGCGGTTTTGTTGAAAGTCTTCATCAGTCGTTCCTGTTTCTTTTCGGGCGGGTCGGAACACGCCGGGCGTCCGGTAGCGTCATGGGTGTTTTTTCATCGAGCCGTTATTCACCGAGGTAGGCGCTGCGCACCTCGGGGTGTTCAAGCAAATCTGCGGAGGGCCCGCTGAGGCTGATGCGGCCGGTGTCCATCACATAGGCGCGGTCGGTCACTTGCAGGGCCAGCCGTGCGTTCTGTTCCACCAACAGCAGGGTCATGCCCTGGCGACACACGTCGTCGATCACCTGGAAGATTTTTTCCACCATTATCGGCGCCAGGCCCATGGACGGCTCATCGAGGATCAGCAAACGCGGGCGTGACAGCAGCGCACGGGCCAGGGCGAGCATCTGTTGCTCACCGCCCGAGAGCAGGCCGGCGGACTGCTGCAGGCGCTCTTCCAGGCGCGGAAAGTGTTCGAACAGCTGGCGCATTTCGCGCTGCACCTGCTCGTTGTCACGGCGCAAAAACGCACCGGACTGGAGGTTCTCCAGCACGCTCATGCGCGCAAAAATTCCGCGCCCTTCCGGGACCATGGCGATGCCCTGGCGCAGCAACTGGTCCGGCGCCTGGCCGAGGATCGAGCGCCCGGCAAAGCGGATTGCACCCTGACTGGCCGGCAGCAGACCCATCAGCGCCTTGAGGCTGGAGGTCTTGCCCGCACCGTTGGCACCGATCAGCGTGACGCGCTCACCCTCGGCAATGTGCAAATCCAGGGATTTGACCGCCTCGATGGCGCCGTAGCGCACCTGCAAACCGTCGACGTTCAACAAGGCTTCAGACATGGGCACTGGCTCCCAGGTAGGCCTGGATCACTGCCGGGTGCTGGCGCACTTCGACGGGTGGCCCTACGGCGATGACTTGACCGTAATCGAGCACGCTGATGCGGTCGCATACGCCCATCACCAGCTTCACGTCGTGCTCGATCAACAGCAGGGTATGGCCGTCGTCGCGGATCTTTTCCAGCAGGCCGCGCAACTGCACTTTTTCACTGGCATTCATACCCGCCGCCGGCTCATCCAGGGCCAGCAGGCGCGGTTCGGTGGCCAATGCGCGGGCGATTTCCAGGCGGCGCTGATGACCGTAGCTCAAGCTGTCGGCGCGATAATGGGCGAACCCCGCCAGCCCGACATACGCCAGCAGGCGATGGGCGTGGGCACGGGTTTGGGCTTCCTCGTCGCGAGCACGGCGATGCCGGCTCAAGGCGGCCCACAGGCCATTGCGGGTGCGCACATGGCGCCCGACCATGACGTTTTCCAGGGCGCTCATGGCATTGAACAAGCGGATATTCTGAAACGTGCGGGCAATGCCGGCTTCGGCCACCTGATGCACGCTGGTCGGCCGGTACTCCCGGCCATCGAGCTGGAAGCGCCCGGAATCCGGGGTATAGAGGCCGGTCATGACATTGAAGAAGGTGGTCTTGCCCGCGCCGTTGGGGCCGATCAGCCCGTAGATTTCGCCGGGCTGGATACTCAGGCTCACATCGGTCAACGCCGCCACGCCCCCGAAGTGTTTGTTGACCCGGTCAATCTGCAACAGAGGTGCGTTCATCGTGCCACTCCTTTGGGCCACAGCCCGGCGGGTCGATAGAGCATCGCCAAGATCAACGCGAGGCCGTAGAACAGTTGGCGGATGATTTCCGGGTCCACCAGCACTTGGCCGAACAATGCCTGTTGCAACGGGCCCATGCTCGCGCGCAACGCTTCAGGCAACGCGGCCAGCAGTACGCAGCCGAGGATCACCCCCGGGATATGGCCCATGCCGCCGAGCACCACCATCGCCAGCACTGCAATGGACTCGTTGAGGGTGAACGATTCCGGCGAGACGAAGCCCTGGAACGAGGCGAACAGCGCGCCGCTCACCCCGCCGAACGCGGCGCCAATCGCAAACGCCAGCAATTTGAGGCGCACGGTGTTCACGCCCATGGCTTGGGCCGCTTCTTCGTCCTCGCGGATGGCCACCCAGGCACGGCCGATGCGCGAGCGCTCCAGGCGAATGCAGGCAAACAGAATCAGCACCACCAGCGCGGCGAACAGGTAGTAATAGAGGTACACCGACGGCAGGCGCAGGCCGAACAGTTCCTGGGTACGGCCCAGGTTCACGCCGAGCAGGTTCACTGGATCGACCTGGGCGATGCCTTTGGGGCCATTGGTGATATTCACCGGGCGGTCGAGGTTGCGCAGCAGGATACGGATGATCTCGCCAAAGCCCAGGGTGACGATGGCCAGGTAGTCGCCGCGCAGGCGCAAGGTCGGCGCACCCAACACCATGCCGCACCCCGCCGCGAGCAAGGCGCCCAGGGGCAGGATCAACCAGATCGAGGTGTGCATGCCCGCCGGCAGCAACGCCGCCAGGGCTGGAAACTGTTGCAGCAGATGGGGCGACGACAGCAACGCGGCCAGGTAGGCGCCCACCGCGTAGAACGCGATGAAACCCATGTCCAGCAGCCCCGCATAACCGACCACGATGTTCAGGCCAAGGGCGAGCATGATGTACAGCAGGGCAAAATCCAGGGTCCGCACCCAGGTGTTGCCACCGGCGTGGCCGACGATCCACGGTGCCAGCACCAGGGCCACGGCAAACAGCAGCAGGCCCAGGCTGGCGCGTTGATTGGAAGTGAGTGGGTTGATCATGCGCGGATCGCCAGACGTTCGCCCAACAGCCCCGAAGGACGGAACACCAGCACCGCGATCAGCACGATAAAGGCAAACACATCCTGATAATTGCTGCCGAACACCCCGTTGGTGGCGGCGCCCAGGTAGCCGGTGCCCAGGGCTTCGATCAGCCCCAGCAACAGGCCGCCGAGCATGGCGCCCTTGAGGTTGCCGATACCGCCCAGCACCGCGGCGGTGAAGGCTTTGATCCCCGGCAGAAAGCCCATGTAGAAATGCGCGCTGCCGTAGTTGCTGGCCATCATTACCCCGGCCAATGCCGCCAGGGCGCCGCCGATGGCGAAGGTGAGCACGATGACCCGATTCGGGTTGATGCCCATCAGGCTCGCGACCTGGGGGTTTTCCGCCACGGCACGCATGGCCCGGCCAAAGCGCGTGCGCTCGACCAGCACCAGCAGCGCGACCATCACTGACAGCGCAATGGCGATGGTGGTGAGGGCCGTGGCGTTGGTGACAGCGGGGTGCGCGGAGACGCCGGGCAGTACTTCGATGGGTTCCAGCGGCAGCAGTTGCGGGAACATTTGCGGGTTACGGGTCCAGACCAGCATCGCGATGGTTTGCAAAAGCAGCGACACCCCGATGCCGCTGATCAACGGCGCCAGGCGCGGCGCGTGACGCAACCGGCGATAAGCGACGCGCTCGATCACCACCGCCAGCACCGCACAAAATGCCATGGCGACCAAGGTGGCCGTCAGCAACACCAGCAGCGGTGGCAACGCCGGCCAGGTCGCCTGCAACAGGCGAATCATCGACAAGCCCACGAGCGCACCGATCATCAGCACATCGCCGTGGGCGAAGTTGATGATGCGCAGGATGCCGTAGACCATGGTGTACCCCAGGGCTACCAGCGCGTAGAGACTGCCCGTCATCAAGCCGTTGAGCAGTTGTTGGATAAAACCATCCATGAAGACCGTCGACCTCAGTGCGTACAAGGGCGGCACACTAAGCATCTATTCTGTTTTTATCAAATATCAGAAAGTTATAGGGTTATGCCAAAGCAAAAACAGGCTATTTATGCCGTAAATACGGCACTTATGGCTCTTTATTTAGACTAAAACTTGGTATTTAATTCAACACATGAATAAATCAGAACAGTTAGCCAATGACCCTCCCCTGCGTGCCGTGCGGACGTTCGAAGCGTTTGCGCGCCATGGCGGGGTGAATGCCGCCGCGCGCGAGCTGGACGTTTCCGCCTCTGCCATCAGCCATCAACTGCACCTGCTGGAAGACTTCCTGCAGCAGCCGCTGACCCTGCGCCAGGGCCGCAACCTGGTGCTCACCGATGAAGGGCGCGAGTATTACCGTGCCATCCGCTCGGCCTTTGCCGTGCTGCGCAGCGCCACCGAACATGTGCGCGAGAAAAGCGCCACCCGCCAGGTGACCATCAGCCTGATCCCGCTGTTTGGCATCAACCTGTTTATCCCGCGCCTGGAGAACTTTCTCAAAGACCACCCGGCGCTGGACATCAACGTGACCTACGCCAACCACCGCAGCTACCCCAGCGATGCTGCCGACCTGTCGATTCGCTTCGGCACCGGGCACTGGCCTGGCTATCACAGCGAACCGCTGATCTCCGGCGCGGTGACCCCCTATTGCAGCCGCAGCTTTCTCGCCCAACACGGCCCCATCGATACGCCCCAGGCCTTGAGCGAACTGCCGTTGCTGCATGATGAAGAACGCGGCACCTGGGGCCAATGGTTCGAGGCCGCCGAGGTCGATACCACGGCGCTGAATGGCTTGCTGCTGGAAGACGGCCAGCTGGCACTCACCGCCACCCTCACCGGCCTGGGCTGCGCGTTGCTGCGCGCGCCGCTGGTAGCGCCCCATGTGGCCAGTGGCGAGCTGGTGAAGCTGTTTGATCTGGAGGTCAATGATGGCCGCCAGTACTACCTGTGCCGGCGAGCCAACAGTGAGTTGTCGAGCGAGGGGAATGACTTGTATGACTGGATCAAGCGCAGCTTGAATGCGGTATAGGCATTGTGGAGATCCAAATGTGAGAGGGGCGGTTTACAGGTCAGCTGCCGTTACCGCTATGGGCCTCTTCGAAGAAGTAGTCCTTCCAGCTCGCCGCCTTGTTTTTCAGTACACCCAGTTCCTGCAGTTTCTCGGCGTAGATGAAGGTACGCTGCGGCACGATGGTGAAGTCGATTTCCGGGTCCTGGACTATTTTTTCCACCAGGTCCAACGGCAGCTTTGACTGTTCTACACGGATATACGCCTTGGCCGCTGCGGGCTTGTCGGCCTTGATGATCTGCTCGGCTTCGGCCAGCGCGGCGTAGAACGCCTGGTAGGTCTTGGGGTTTTCGTCGTGGAATTTCTGCGTGGTGTACAGCACGTTGAACGTCGCCGGACCGCCAAGGATGTCGTAGGAACTGAGCACCTTGTGCACGTTGGGGCTCAGCAGTTCCTGGTACTGGAACGGCGGGCTGGAGAAGTGCGCGTTGATCTCCGAACCACCGGCAATCAACGCGGCGGTGGCGTCGGGGTGGGCCAGGCTGATGGAGATGTCATCGAATTTCTTGTAGTGGGCATCGCCGAACTGCCTGGCGGTTTCGATCTGCAAGGTGCGCGACTGGAAACCCACCCCGGCGGCGGGCACGGCGATGCGGTCGTTCTCGGTGAAGTCCTTGAGGGTCTTGACCTTGGGGTTGTTGCTCAGCAGGTAGTTGGGCATCGAGCCCAAGGAGGCGATGGCCTTGACGTTCTGCTTGCCCTTGGTACGGTCCCACAGGGTGAGCATCGGCGGTACACCGGCGGACACCACATCCAGGGCGCCGGCCAGCAGCGATTCGTTCATGGCAGTGGCGCCGGAAATGCTGTTCCATTCCACCTGGATGTCCAGGCCCTGGGCCTTGCCGTGTTTTTCGATCAGGTGCTGGTCGCGCACCACATCGAGGATCAGGTAGCCGATGCCGAATTGCTGGGCGATGCTGATCTTGCCTTCGGCCTGGGCACCGGGGCTGAGCAAGGCGCTGGCGGCGGCGAGGGACGCGGCCAGGAGGGTCAGGGAGGAACGCTTGAACGTCATGGGGAATCTGCCGCGTTTTCGAGAAGGTGATGGAGCGTAGCCGCGGCTTTTTAGACAGCAAAAGAATATCTGGGTCTATTGTTATGCAAATACCCCTAAAACAGCGCGCGGCTGGTATTGTGCCGCGCTTTGAAAAACTGCCGCACACTGCGAGGAACTGCACGTTGAACACTGACGAAAAAATGACCGGGGACCTGTTCGAGGTGGATAAGCGCCTGTCACTCAAACCCGTGGTGGACTTCAACAGCTACCTGCGCAGCGCTTTCGGCGACGGTCCGTGCACCTGCATTCGTTGCACCGCCAGCGGCGGTGACGAAACCGGTTACGCGTTCCAGCACACGTTCAGCTTCGACGGCAAACCGACCCAGCGCCGCTTTGCCTCCACGGCGGGCAGTGATGTGTTGATGGCGCTGAAAAAGGCCTGGTTGTCCTTCACCAAGGCTGAGCTGCCTTCGAGTGGCGCGCTGGCGCTGGAGACGGTGAAGGAATTTGTCGAGCCGCAGCTGCACAAGCGCCTGGCGCCGCTGTTCCTCGCCAGTGGGTTGGTCAAGGAGGTGGACGGCGAGTTGCACCTGCAGCCACAAGCTGCGGCCTGAACCTAATCGTCAGCGCAAACGGGTGACGGTGAGCGCCACCACGGCGATCCGCTCCACACGCTCATAGCCGGGCTTTTCCAGCTCTTCGCCGAACACATCGGGGTCGAGTTCACGGTAGGTCCACCCAAAGGCATCGCTGCCCAGCAACGGCTTGACGGCGGCCAGGAACGGATCCTCCCCGGCGACAATCGCCACGCCGGTGTAGAGCACCAGGCTGCCGCCCAGGGCCAGGCGCCCAACGGCCTCGCCGGCGATGCGCACCGACAGTTGCTCGCCCAGTGCCCCGCCGCCATGCCGGTAGGCACGCTGGCGGTCGTCATTCATGTAGGGCGGGTTGGCGACGATCAGGTCGAATGTTCCTTCGACGCTGCCCAGCACATTGCTGTGGTACGCCGTGACGTTCGCCAGCCCGGCCAATTCGGCATTTACCGCCGTCAGGCGCAAGGCGCGCGGGTTGATGTCCACCGCCAGCACCTCGGCGTCAGGCCGCGCCCGGGCGACCACCAATGCGCCTACGCCGGCGCCGCAGCCGATGTCCACGGCGCGCTTGATCGGCTCGAAGCGCTGTTGCATATGGGCTTCGATCAGTTGGGCAAACCGATAGCTGTCAGGCCCGAAAAACACCGCGTCCGCTTGCGTGGTGGGGTACGCCGAGTGGGCAAACAGCAGGTCGTCCAGGCTCGACCAACGCACCGCACTGCGCCACAGCGCCTGGTGTTTTTCGACCACATCGGCCTGCTGCAGCTCCTCTCGAAACGCCTCCGGCAACAGCTCGCGGTCAAACGGCAGCGACCAGCCGAAGACATCCCGCAGGTCCTTCGCCAGCGGCGCCCCCTGGCGCTGGAAAAACCGTTCATGGGTCAAGGGCGTTGGCGTGATGAAGCGGTAGCCATTTTCCTTCAACCCCCGGCCCAGGTTCAGCAGGGCGCGGTCGGCGAGTTGTTGTGCGGACATGGGTGATTTCCTTAACGCAGGCGCGCACGCAGTTGGATGAAGCGGCGAGTGGCATACAACCCGGCGGGCGTGCAGTGACGCCGCGCCGACAGCCACGGGATCAGCGCATTGAGCTGCTGTTCATCGGGCAGGTTCCACAGCGAATCCACCAGCGCCTGGGTGTCCGGGTCGGACGGGCGATGCTGCTCGCGGGAGAAGCGGCTGCCGCGCCCGGGCCGCACGGGCGCCACACGTTGAGCGCTGATCCAGTCACCCGCGATCCAGTCGCGCAGCAGCTGTTTCTCATAGCCGCTGAACACGCCGAACATCGCCGCGCCCGCACCTTCGATCAACTGCCAGAAGCGGCTCTCGGCCGGATCCTGGTTGCGCTTGATCCAGCCTTTGTCTTCCAGGGCCTGCAGAAAGGCGCCGATCTGCCCCGGCCGCGCCAGCCATTGGTTGACGGTCTTGCCTTCGAAGCGGCAGTAATCCGAATGCATGTGCTGGCCGAACGTGCGCTTGCGTTCAAGCATGGCAACCACTTCGTCATTCAGGTTGAAGTCGTGGATAACGGCGCTGGTCCCCGGGCCGAGGTCATTCAGGCGATACCCCTCGGCCACGCGGCGATAGAAGTCCTCCCTGCCCTCCCCCAGCGGCAGCAGGTTCAACACCGACTGCGCCGCCTTGCAGGCATGTCCACTGCTGGCGTTGTCGATGGTGACATGGAGGGTGAAGTAATACGGGTCGATGCCCAGTTCGCTCAGCTCATACGCGGTGATCAGCAGGTGCAACGGCAACTGCTCATAGCCGAGGTTGAAACCGATGATCTCCGGCAGGAAGTCGTTGGCGCACAGGCCCAGCGCCAGTTGCAGGGCGCCTTGCAGGTAATGATCGTCGTCCAGGCCGGCGTCGCTGTCGGCATCATGCTCGCTGAGTAATTTGCGGTAGATCACCACATGGTTCTGCGCCGCTTCGCCGTGACCCAACTCTTCCAGGTAAGTGGTGAGCAGGCCGTCGAAGCGCGGGTCCTGCCAGTAGCGCAGCAACCCGTTGAGCCAGGCACCGTCGACCTGTTTGGTCGGCGCCACACGCTGCAGGAAATACAGCGCATGGGCCTTGTTCTGGAAATAACGACGTGGCCGGCCTTGCTGGCGTTGCTCCAGGTAATCGGCATAGGCCTGGGCCACGTCGGCGCAGCGCTGTTCGATCCAGGCCGGTAGTTGTTCGGGCATCTGCGGCAACTCACTGGGCGCGTCGCGCACCTGCGCCAAGTGCGTGCGTAGAAACTCCCGCGCAACCTCTTCAGCGCCAGGGGTTTCGCCATACAGGTGTTGGTACAACCACTGGTACTGACCCGGTTGGGTGATGGAGGCCGGCCGGCCCGACAGCGCTGTGAGAAGCGTCATGATGGCAGTTTCCGCAAAGTCCGATCCAACCAAGCCTCCCGACAAGGAGGCCCCGCAAGCGCGCTCAACAGCACACGCGTCTAAAGTGCAGAGCCTGCGGGCATGGGGAAAATTCAATCGGGGTTGTGCGGGTGCGGATCAGTGGTCGTCAGTAGCCCACGCCACGTACGCCGCCCGAGGCACGGATCGACTCACCTGTGACCCAATGCGCCGCCTCGGAGGCCAGGAATACGGCCAGCGGTGCAATGTCCTCGGGCTCGCCGAAACGCCCCAGCGGCGTGCCGGCAATCAGCGACTGACCAAATTCGCCGGCGAAGTTGCCATCGGTGGCAGGCGTATGGGTATGGCCCGGCAGGATCGAATTGACGCGAATACCGCGCGGTCCCAACTCACGGGCCAGGGCAAACGTCAGGGTATCCACCGCCCCCTTGGTGGCCGAATAGACGCTGGAGGCAAGGTACGGATCGGTACTAAGGATCGAGCTGATATTGATGATACTGCCGCCCTGCCCCAGCAACTTGACCGCCTCACGTACCGCCAGCAAGTAGCCCAGTACATTGAGGTTGAACTGCTTGTGAAAGGCCTCTTCGGTCAGGTCTTCAATCATCTGGAACACCGCCACGCCCGCGTTGTTGACCAGAATGTCGAGCCTGCCGTATTCGCTGCGCACCGTGTCGAACAGGCGTGTCACATCGGCAGCCTGGCTCATGTCGGCTCGCACGCCGAACGCAGTGCCACCGTGGGCGTGGATATGGGCGACCACCGCATCGGCGTCAGGTTTGCTGTTGGCGTAATTGACCACCACCGTCGCCCCTGCTGCTGCCAGGGCCTTGGCGATGCCAGCACCAATGCCTTTGGAGGCGCCAGTCACGACTGCGATTTTTCCATTGAGTGTCATAGCTGTTTTCCCAGGTTGAGTGATAGTGCTGACCCCCAGTATTCGGGCAAGGCCTGAAACGGCGGTTGCCGGTTTCTCTTCCATGCTTGCCTATTCTTCGCACGTGGCTTGCTTTACCTTCTGCCAGGGCTCATGGTCAGCGCCATGAACGACAACCTGAATGAACTGCGCCGTCTGGTAATGCGCGCAGAAAACACCTGGACCGATACCGGCCTGCCGCGCGTAGCGATGGTCCAGGCCGAAGCCTGTGCCGATCAGTTGTACCCGCCGATGGTGCACCTGGTGCTGCAAGGCTCGAAAACCCTCTCGATTGGCGATCAGGTCTCGACGTACGGACCGTCCAGCTATTTTGTGGTGCCGGTGGAGGTACCCGCGACCGGCCAGGTCCACGCCGGCGCACCCGGCCTGCCCTACCTGGCACTCAGCCTGACCCTGGAGCCTGCGGTGATCGCGGCCGTGCTGGCGGATGAAGTCCCCCCCGAAGAAAGTCTGGGCGCGCAACGGTTCGCGGCGATGCAGGCCACCGACGAATTGCTGGATGCCTGGCTGCGCATGCTGCGCCTGATGGATCGGCCCAGCGAAGCGGCTGTGCTGGCCCCCCTGATCGAACGGGAGATTGTGTTTCGCGTATTGCAGAGCCCACTGCGCTCAACCCTGGTGCAAATGGCCCGCCCCGACGGGCGCCTGGCGCAGATCCGGCGAGCCACCGCGTGGATTCGAGAGCACTACACCGAACCCTTTCGCGTGGAACCGCTGGCGGCCATGACCGACATGAGCGTCGCGGCGTTCTATCGGCACTTCAAGGCCACGACCGCGATGACGCCGATTCAGTACCAGAAGCGCTTGCGCCTGTTGCGGGCGCGCTGGTTGCTGCTGTTCGACAGCCTGGATGCAGCGTCTATCGCGTTCCAGGTGGGCTATGAAAGCGCCTCGCAGTTCAGCCGCGAATACGCACGACTGTTTGGCCTGCCGCCGATCAAGGACGCGGCCAGGTTCAAGGTCTAGCCCCCCACCGGCACTGCCTGGAGGTTAAAAGTCGACGATGCGGGTGCCTGCAATCGTCTGGGCAAAGCCCACGCCAAACAGATGTGCAGGGCTTTCAAAGCCGCTGCGGCGCTCACCGCCAAGCACCCGCCGCGCGGCTTCCACAGCGGCGAGAGGCGTGTAGCTGTAGCCATTGACGGTCTCGATCACCGAGCGCGCCACGCTGCCATCCGCGCCGGTCACTTCGGCGATGGCGCGGGCGCGATGGGCGTCACGCTCGACCTGCGTGGGGCCGTCGGGCAGTTGTGACAGGTCACCTTCGGGGAAGGCGTCGCCACTGATGTGCACGAACATCGCGATATCCGCGATCGCGGTGGAATGCCAGGCGGTCACCAGGTCGCCGAAGGACAGCGGCACGCACAGCACCGGGCCATCGCCGAAGTCCAATAGCTGGGGCTGTGCGTCCGGGGTCGCGATCAGTTGGCCGTCGACCCTTGCCATAACGCCAGCGCCGATGATTTCGCCCACACTCAGCGCCGAGCCTCGAGACATCGAGCCCGGCACTTGCAGGGCGATGCGCAACGATTGGGGCTGCCGCACGCGCTGGGCGACATGCATGGCCAGACAGTCGGTGGGCACGACGTCCCAGCCGACACCGGGCAGCAACATGACGCCGGCTGCGGCGGCGTCGCTGCCGAGTTGCTCGGCCAAGCGATAGACGTTGATCTCGGCGGTGATATCCAGGTAGTCGACCCCGGCCTTGATGCAGGCCTGCATCAAGGTGCCCGCCGTGTGGGCGAAGGGCCCGGCGACATTGAGCAGCACATCGATACCGTCCAGGGCTTCAGCGGTGGGGGCCTGCGCGGTAAAAACGCGGTATTGCACCTCGAGTTGGGCGGCGAGTGGCGCCAGCCGCTCGGCATTGCGCCCGGCGATCACCAGGGCCAGGCCCAGGGCTTTGGCGTGTTCGGCGGCCATGCGTCCGGTATAGCCGGTGGCGCCGTAGATCATCAAGGTATTCATAGGCTGTGCTGCCAGTTCTTGTAGACGAATTCGAGGCTGTACCCGTCCGGGTCCAGTACGTTGGCGGCGTAGTAATTGGGGTCGTAGTGCAAGCGGGCGCCGGGTGCACCGTTATCGCGGGCGCCATGGGCCAGGGCGGCGGCGTAGGCGGCCTCCACCTCGGCACGGCTGTTGGCGACGAACCCCACATGCACCGCACGGCCTTCGACCACACCTTCGCGCAGCCAGAAAAACATGCGGCCATGGGCACCGAACCCTTTGAGATCCGGGTGACCGGCAGGCCCGTCCTTGCCATCGAAGTCATGGCGAGCGGTGATGCCCAGGGGCGTCAGCGCGGCGGTGTAGAAACCCACGGAACGCGGGATGTCACTGACTGAAAGAAAGAGATGATCAAGCATGCGTTAGCCTCGCGATTCAAATGATGTAGCCGCCCGCGACCTCAATCGTCTGGGCATTGATCCAACGGCCGTCTTCCGACAGCAGCATCGCGATAACCCGTGCCACGTCTTCCGGTTCGCCTACACGGCCCAGGGCGGTTTGCCCGGCCAGCAGCGCTTCGAACTCATCGTTCAAGCCACCGCCCAGTTCGGTGCGGATGGCGCCGGGTGACACCGCGTTGGCACGGATACGGCGCTCACCGAATTCCTTGGCCATGTAGCGGGTGAGTACGTCGAGGCCACCCTTGAATGCCGCATATGGCGCCACACCGGCGGTAGCGACGCGGGTGGTAGCGCTGGTGAGGTTGACGATGCCGGCGTGTTCTTCCAGCAGCGGCAGCAGGATCTGGGTGAGGAAGAACGGGCCCTTGAGATGGACGTTGAACAGGCCGTCGAATTGCGCTTCGGTCACGCTTTCAAGCGGGTTGAACAGGCCATAGCCGGCATTGTTGACCAGCCCGCCCAGGGTGTTCGTACCCCAGGTGGTACGCAGGGTCTGCACCACGGCATCACGGAACGCTGCGAATGTACCGGTAGCGCTGACGTCCAGTTGCAGCGCCGCCGCCTTGCCGCCTGCCGACTCGATGCGCCGGACCACCGCACGTGCCGCCTCGGGGTTGCGGTTGTAAGTGAGGATCACGCCGTGACCTTGGCGGCCACACAGTTCGGCGGTACTGGCGCCGATGCCACGGCTGCCTCCGGTAATCACGATAACGCTCATGGCTTGCTCCACTGTTGAAAAGCTGAGCCACCACAATAGCCATCGCCCTACCCCGTGACGCAGCCGTTCCTACTCCAATCCTGCCTGTTTCTGCTTTTTGCTTGCGCAAGGTCTGCAGGAAGGCACAGCATGGCCAGCATGAATACTCAATTGATCGAACTGCGCGCCCTGGCCGCCAAGGCCGAAAACCGCCGCACCGAGACCGGTATCCCGCGGGTGGCGATGGTCCAGGGCGAGATTCCAGAGCATATGCTCGCGGCGGTGTATGACCCGATGATCAACCTGATCCTGCAGGGCAGCAAATCCCTGACCGTGGGCGACCGCACGTTGCACTACGACCCGGCGACGTATTTTGTGATGTCCATCGAGTTGCCCGCCGTGGGCGTGGTCAACCCGACAAGTACGGGCGAACCGTACCTGGCAGTCAGCCTGACCCTGGACCCGGCGGTGCTCACCACCTTGCTCAATGACCTGCCCGCGCCAAGCGGTCGCGGCGAACAGGACGCGGGGTTTTCAGTGGCGGCGGTGACGCCTGCGTTGATGGACGCCTGGGTGCGCATGCTGCGCCTGATGGGCGACCCGGTGGCCATCGCGGCCTTGGCGCCGGTGTATGAGCGGGAAATCCTCTACCACGTGCTGCAAGGCGCCCATGGTTGGATGCTGCGGGAAATCGCCGCGCCGGATACCGCCATGGCGCGGGTCAGCCAGGCGATCCAGTGGATACGCCGGGACTACGCCGAACCGATCCGGGTGGAGGCCTTGGCACAGAAGGTGGCGATGAGTGTTTCGGCATTTCACCGGCACTTCAAGGCGGTGACCAACTTGAGCCCGTTGCAGTACCAGAAACGCGTGCGCCTGTTAAAGGCGCGCACGTTGATGCTGGCCAGTGCGAGCAGCGTGACCAAGGCCGCGTTCGAAGTGGGGTATGAAAGCGCGACCCAGTTCAGCCGCGACTATGCGCGTGTCTTCGGGCTGCCGCCGGCGCGGGATACGGCGCGGATTCTGGCGCAGAGCAAAGGACAGTGAACACAGTCCAGCGCTCGATTTCACTTATACAAGATCGCCTGATGGATATCCTCCAGCGCCATGATGCGCTGGGCGGCATTCAGCTTGATGGCCTCCTTGGGCATGCCGAACACCACGCAGCTTGCCTCGTCCTGGGCCACCGTGGCGGCTCCGGCCTCGAGCATCTCCTTGAGCCCGCGCGCGCCGTCGTCGCCCATGCCGGTCATGATGATGCCGGTGGCGTTCCTGCCGGCGAACTTGGCCACCGAGCGAAACAGCACATCCACGGATGGCCGGTGCCGGTTGACCAAGGGCCCATCAATGACCTGAGCGTGATAATAGGCGCCGCTGCGGGTCACCATCAGGTGCTTGCCACCCGGCGCGATCAGGGCCAGGCCCGGTAGGATGCGGTCGTTGTTGCGCGCTTCGCGCACCTCGATCTCGCATACGCTGTTGAGGCGCTCGGCAAACGAGGCGGTGAATTTTTCCGGCATGTGCTGCACGATCACCATGCCTGGGCACACCCTCGGCAGTGCCGTCAGAACCGCCTCCAACGCTTGGGTACCGCCGGTGGACGTGCCGATGGCAACGATACGCTCGGTGGTCTGTGCCATGGCATGGCCATTGGCGGCAGGCAGGATCGCATCCGCGGTGAGCTTGCTGGCCGGGGCCAGTGCCGGCGCCGGGCTGGCGCTGCGCTTGCCCAGGTTCCTGACGTTGGAGTTCGCTGCGGCGCGGATCGCGGCCACCAGCTCGGCCGCCGACTCGATCAGGAAACTCTTCAACCCGGTAGTCGGCTTGGTGATGATTTCCACCGCGCCCGCCGACAGCGCCTGCAGGGAGGTTTCCGCGCCTTTCTGGGTCAGCGAGGAACAGATCACCACCGGCGTCGGCCGTTCGCTCATGATTTTCTTGAGAAAGGTGATGCCGTCCATGCGCGGCATTTCCACGTCCAGCACGATCACATCCGGCCATTCCCGGGCGAGTTTGTCCATGGCGAAAATCGGGTCGGAGGCGGCGCCCATGACGTGGATATCCGGCGTATCGCTGAGAATCGCCAGCAGTACCTGGCGCACCACGGCCGAATCATCGACCAGCAGCACACTGATTTTTTTGGTAGGCATCTTGTTGAATTGTTCCCATTGGTTGGTGCCGGACCCAGACGTTGCCGTTCCACAGGTCGAACATGATCGTGCGGTAACCGGTACTGCCCATGTCCTGGGCCGTCAGGTGCAGGTGATAGCGCTCGGCCAGGGCCAGCGCCGCGCGAATATTCAGGCTGGCCACGTCCTGCGTCGGCAGGCGGCGCAGCTGGGGAAACATCTTGCCGCCGCCGAACAACTTGACCTCGTAATCCTGTGCATGGGTGCCATTGATCTCGGCGTGGCGCAGCAACAGTTCCAGGGCTTCGTCGGCATATCGGCCGTCCAGGGGCTGATGGTCGCGCACGCGCCCCGGCAGCATGAAGTGACACATGCCGCCGATCAGCCGTTGCGGGTGCCAAAAGGTGATCGCCACGCAGGAGCCGAGCAAGGTGCGCAGGCGCGTCGGCCGCGTCGCAAAGCTGACCTGGCCAGGCGCCAATACCACTTCGGCCGTACCGACGGGCTTTTTCATGGCTTGCGGTAAATCGACGGCGCCACCAGCTTCAAGGTGTCATTGACACCGTGGAGGCTTTCCGAGTGACTGATGATCAGGTAACCGCCCGGCTTGAGCAGCGGCAGCAGGCGCGCGACCACCTGGCTCTTGGTCTGCTGGTCGAAATAAATCATCACGTTGCGCAGGAAAATCACCTCGAACTCACCCAGGGCCGGCAGCGCTTCGTTAAGGTTGACCTGGACAAAATTGACGCGGCTGCGCAAGGCTTTTTCGATCAGCAAGGTGCCCTCCTGGCGACCAATGCCCTTGAGGCAGTACTTGGCCAGCAGCGGTTGGGGCAACGTCTCGGTGCGTTCCATGGAGTAATGGCCGGTGCGCGCCTTGGCCAGCACTTGGGAGCTGATGTCCGAGCCGACCACTTCCCAGGGCGTGCTGCCGAGGCTTTCGGCCAGGGTCATCGCCAGGCTGTAGGGTTCTTCACCGGAGGAGCTGGCCGCGCTCCACACGCGAAACACCTTGCCCGGCGCGGCCCGGGGCAGCACGTGCTGACGCAGGAAGTCGAAGTGCTTGGGCTCGCGAAAAAAATAGGTTTCGTTGGTGGTCAGCAAATCCAGCGCAACCTGCAGTTCGCCCTTGCGCTGGTCATTCATGATCAGCTTGAAATACTCACCATAGCTGTGCAGCTCATAGTGCTTGAGGCGCTTGAACAGGCGCCCGGCCACCAGGGCTTTCTTGGTCGGCGACAGGTTGATGCCGGCCGCGCGGTACAGCCAGGTCTGGAACTGACCGAATTCATGGTCGTCGATGGACACGGTGTCTGCCATGGTCGGGTCTCAACGTGGGTCGAGGTCGAGGGCCGGCGCCTGGCCGGCCTCGGCGAGGCTGGACATCTCATCGATGGACAGCACCTTGTCCACCTCCAGCACGATCACGAACTTGCCGTCGACCTTGGCCATGCCGCTGATGAAATCGGCGCGAATTCGTGCGCCGAAGTTGGGTGGCGGCTCGATCTGCGTCGCCGGGATCTCCCGCACCGCAGACACCGTATCGACCAGCAGCCCGATGTCCTGGGCCTGGCCATCTTCGGCACTCGCCTCGATGATGATCACGCAGGAGCGCCGGGTGATCGCCGAGTTGGCCCGGCCAAAGCGCGCCGACAGGTCGACCACCGGCACCACCGCGCCGCGCAGGTTGATCACTCCGCGTACGAAAGCGGGCATCATCGGCACCACGGTCAGGCTGCCGTATTCGATAATTTCCTTGATCCCCAGGATGCCGATGGCGAACATTTCGCCGCCGAGCATGAAGGTCAGATACTGCGCATCCTCATCGACCGCTGCTGCGGTCTGCCGAGTCGTCATTGCTGCACCCATGTCACTCTCCCTAGTAGGCCCGTATTGATCGTGGGATCAGAAGCGGGTGAAATCCGCTTCGTCCGGGGCACTGGCCATGGTGTAGGCGAACGCCTTGCGCTGCGCCGGTGATTTCGGCTGTGGCGCCTGACGGTTGGGCTTGCTGCCCGGGCTGTCCACGCTGTTGCTTTGAACCGCAACCTTGGGCGCTGAATCCAGCACGAAAAAGCTCATGGCCTGTTGCAGTTGCTCGGCCTGGCTGCTCATTTCTTCCGCCGTGGCCGCCAGTTCCTCGCTGCTCGAGGCATTTTGCTGGGTCACCTGGTTGAGCTGGGTCATCGCGGTGTTGATCTGCGCGACACCGGCGGCCTGTTCCTCGGACGCGGCGCTGATTTCCTGCACAAGGTCGGACGTCTTGTTGATGGAGGGCACCATTTCGTCGAGCAACTTGCCGGCCTTCTCGGCCATGTCCACGCTGCTGGAGGACAGTTCACCGATTTCCTGGGCGGCAACCTGGCTGCGTTCGGCCAACTTGCGCACTTCGGCGGCCACCACGGCGAATCCCTTGCCGTGCTCGCCGGCCCGAGCGGCCTCGATGGCGGCGTTGAGCGCGAGCAGATTGGTCTGGTAGGCGATGTCATCGATGATGCTGATGCGCTGGGCGATTTTCTTCATCGCCACCACGGTCTGCTGTACCGATTCGCCGCCCTCGGTGGCTTCCTTGGCGGCCTTGCTGGCCATGCCATCGGTGACCTTGGCGTTTTCGGTGTTCTGGTTGATGCTGGCGCTCATCTGCTCGACCGACGCACTGGTTTCCTCGACGCTGGCGGCCTGTTCACTGGTGGCCTGGCTCATCGATTGCGCGGTGGCGCTGACCTCCTCGGAGGCGCTGGCCAGGTTATCGGCGGCGTTACGCACTTCGCCGATGATATGGGCGAGCTTGCCGACCATGTTGCGCATGGCGTTGAGCACCATGCCGGTTTCATCTTTCCCGCCCGGCTCGATGTGCGCGTTGAGGTTGCCTTCGGCCAATTGCTCGGCGGCGCTCGCGGCCTGGCGCAACGGGCGGGAAATGATCCGCGCGATGAACATCGCCAGGCCCAGGCCGATCAACAGGGCGGCGACCAGTACCGCGATGATCGACACCCGCGCGCTTTCATACAGCGCGGAACCCTTGTCACCTGCGGCCGTTGCGCCGGCATCATTGAGTTCGACCATTTTCTGCAGGCGGGCGGTCACCTCATCGAAATGCCCCTTGGACTCTCCCCTGAGCAAACCACGCGCCTGGGCTTCCTGGTTCTGGCGGGAAAACTCAAGCAACAGCTTGCTGGATGCCAGGTAGGCGTCCCAAGCGCTTTTCACACTGGCCAGGAGTTGCCGATCTTCATCGTTCGACAGCAACTGCTCGTAGTTGACCATGCGGGTTTCGAACTGTTGACGCGCGTCGGCGGCCTCGCGTTCGGCCTGGGCCTTTTCCTCGGCAATCTCGGTGCCGATGTGGCGGTTCTCTTTCAAGCGATAGTTGGCGGCAAAAAAACGCATGCCTGCCGCTGCACGCATGGAGGGCATCCAGTTGCCCTTGATGTCCTGGGCGGCCTGGTTGACCGCACCAAGCTGGAGGATGGCGAAGCCGCCCATGGCTCCAGTGAGTGCCAGGACCACCAGGAATGAACAGATCAACTTGGTGGAAATTTTAAGATCGTAGAACCATTTCATCGGGGAACCTCCATGGAATTGCAAATGCGTCAGCGAGCGACGGCCGGTGGCGACTGAGATGCCTGGGCCGTGCGGGCCTCCAGTTGTACGATTTGGTTGAGCAGTACCGGTACGTCCAGGATCAGGGCCACCGCGCCGCTGCCCAATATGGTCGAGCCGCTGATGCCACGCAGTGCACCGAACAGCTTGCCCAGGGGTTTGATCACGGTCTGGAACTCGCCGAGCAGGTCATCCACCACCAGCCCGGCCTTATGCTCGGCGTAACGCACCACCACCACATTCTGGCGCCGGGTTGCGGGGCCTTCGTGGCTGAAGTGGTCGCGCAGGTGCACCAACGGCAACACCTCGCCACGCAGGTCCAGATAGCCCGTGTCGCGACTGGACTGGCGCTGCTGCTCATCCAGCTCGATACACTCCTGGACCATGTCCAGGGGAATCACGTAGGTGGATTGGTCGATGCCGACCAGGAACCCATTGATGATCGCCAGGGTCAGCGGCAAGCGAATGCGCACCACGGTGCCCTGGCCGGGGCGGCTGTCGAGATCGACGGTGCCGCGCAGCAAGGTGATATTGCGCTTGACCACGTCCATGCCGACACCGCGCCCGGACAGGTTGGTCACCGCCTCGGCGGTGGAGAACCCGGCCTCGAAGATCAGGTTGTAGATCTCCTGGTCGGTGAGCACCGCACCGCTGGCCACCAGCCCGCGCTCCTGGGCCTTTTGCAGGATGCGATCGCGGTTGAGGCCGGCGCCGTCGTCGGCGATCTCGATGACGATGCTCCCCGAGTCGTGGTAGGCATTGAGGCTCAGATGGCCCTTGGCCGACTTGCCGGCCGCACGCCGCGCATCGGCGCTTTCGATGCCGTGGTCCATGGCGTTGCGCAACAGGTGCATCAGCGGGTCGCCGATCTTCTCGACCACGGTCTTGTCCAGTTCGGTTTCCGCGCCGCTGATGCTCAGTTCGATGTCCTTGCCCAGCTCCTGGCTGATATCGCGCACCACGCGGCGAAAGCGGTTGAACGTGTCGCCGATGGGGATCATGCGCAAATGCAGGGCGCCATCGAGGATCTCTTCCACCAGCCCCGAGACTGTCGAGGAGGCCTCGTGCAACGGGTCGTTGTTACAGGACCGGGCCAGCAGGTTCGCGCCGGCGCTGGCGATGACCAGTTCGCCAACCAGATTGATCAACTCGTCGAGCTTGTCAGCGTTGACGCGCACGTAATTGCCGTCGCGGGTTTTCGCCTCGCTGGCTGCCGGACGCTGGGGTGCGGCGGTCACAAGGCCGGGCTCGACCGGCGTGACCAACTCGCCAGCGATGGCCGCTGTGCTGTCGGGCGCTTCATCGACGGCACTGATGTGCACGTCACAGTCGTCACGCACGAAATCGAACACCTCGTTGAGGCTGGCGTGGCTGGCGGTCGAGCGCAGGTCGATCTCGAAACCCAGGTAGCAGCTTTCCGGGTCCCAGCTGTCCATGGGCGGGATGCTGTCGGTCAGGGTGTCGACCTGTATCAACTGCCCCAAGGTCTCGAGGTAGCGCAGAAATGACAGCGGGTCCATGCCATTACGGAACACATCCGTGCCGAAGCGCAGGGAAATATGCCAAAGCACTTCGACCGCCACGTCGTCGGTCACCTCGGCGGTTTCGACGCTGGCAACGGCGGTTCGCATCGGCTGATAGGCACTCAGCGCCTCGCGCAATGCCTCACCGCGCTCCAGAGCGGCAGGGGTCGGCGTTTCACCGCGGTCAGCGACCACTTCGACCAGTTCGAGTATGTGGTCGCCGCACTTGAGCAGCAGCGCGATCAAGGCGGCGTCCACCGCCACACTGCCTTCGCGCAGGCGGTCAAGCACGTCTTCGACGATATGCGTGAACCCGACGATCGACGCCAGGCCGAAAAGGCCCGCCGAACCCTTGATGGTGTGCGCGGCGCGGAAAATCGCGCCGATGGCATCCTGGTCGCCGGGCTCGCTTTCCAATTGCAGCAGGGATTGCTCCATGGCCTGCAACAGCTCGCGTGCCTCAACGATGAATGTCTGTTGTGCCTGATCGAGATTGATGCTCACCGTGACTTTCCTTGTCGATCAAAAAACCTGGGAAGCGCTGGCTATGAGGCCGCGCTGCGACACAGTTGAAGCGTCTGCGTGACCGCCTGGCTCTGGCCGGTCACGCTCAAGGCTATGCCGGCATTACCGGCCTCACGCCGGATGACCGCGAGCAACTGCAAGCCGGCGCCATCCATTTCCGTGACCTCAGACAGATCCAGCTCCAGGCGAGGTGCCGCGCCCATCTGCGGCAGCAGCGCCGCCGCCAGCTCCGCTACGGTGTAGATCGTAAGCTCGCCGTCAATGCGCACGTGGGCCGTGTCGTCGAGTGTTTCAGTGGTAATCGGCATGGGAGCCTCCCTGGCGCCGGGGTCAAGGCAGAATCAGTTTAGACACAGCTGCCAACATCTGCGCAGGCTGGAACGGCTTGACCACCCAAGCCTTGGCGCCGGCGGCCTGGCCCTCGGCCTTCTTCGATTCCTGGGACTCGGTGGTGAGCATGATGATCGGGGTGAACTTGTAGTTGGCCAGCTTCTTGACCTCCTTGACGAAGGTGATGCCGTCCATGTTGGGCATGTTCACGTCGCTGATGATCAGGTGCACTTTCTGCCCGGTCAGCTTGCCCAGGGCATCCTTGCCGTCGCTGGCCTCGATGACGTCGTAACCGGCGCTTTTCAAGGCTATGCCGACCACTTGCCGCACGCTGCTGGAGTCGTCGACCACTAATACACTCTTCGCCATGATGTACTCCTAAAAGAAGGTGATGTCTTGAGAATTCTGCTGCACGGCCGCCTCTCCATGATGGAGGCGCCGTTGCTCGTCGGTGGCATAGGTGGCTTCCATGCGCGCCAGCCATTGGCGGGCGTCGACGGCCACCGGCTGGTCCGGGGCCTGGCTGGCCTGCAGGAGGTGCTCATGCAGAGCGTGCATGTTGTCGCGCACGTGGCTGAGGATCTGGCTGACCCGGTCCTGGAATTGCAGGTTGACCAGCACTTCGGTCATCTCATCCCGGATGCCGTAGCTTTCCTGCTTGAGCAGGTCGGCGGACTCGGCCAGGCGCCCGGTGATGTTCTGGAAGCGTTCGAGCACCACTTGAATACTGTTTTCGGACTCGGCCACCGAATGGCTGTCCTGGTCGGCACTGCTGGACGCGGCCTGGACCAATTGCGTAATGGCGTTGTTGATGATGTCGACCTTGGCCGACATCTGCTGGCCGGTTTCACTGGATTTGCTCGACAGGCTGCGCACCGCGTCGGCCACCACCGCAAAACCGCGCCCGGCCTCACCGGCACGCGCCGCCTCGATGGCGGCGTTGAGGGCCAGCAGGTTGGTTTGCGCGGCGATCGCCGCCACATCGGCGGCCATGGTCCGCAGTTCGCCGGTGTAGGCGGTCAGGCTGCGGACCTGGGCCAGGGTCTGGTCACGGCTGGTTTGGGTGGCCTTGAGCGAATTGATCACCTGGCTCAGCTCGCTGTCACTGCGTGCCAGCACCTCAAGCGCACCGTCGGCGGCCTGCCCGTCCAGTTCGCCGGCCGCGTGCTGCGAGGCTTGTACCGTCTCCTGCAAGCGTGCGGCGATCCCGGTGAAACGGTTGGCCAGGCTCACGATCGCTTCTTCGGTCTGATGGCGCGAGCTTTCCACCTGCTTGGCCCAGATGGGCATGGCGCCCAGCAATACCTCGTCGAGCTGGGCACGAGAGGCCATGCCGTCGTGCGCCGCGTGCGCATCTGACTGTTCCGCCTGTGCAAGCGCTTGCTGCATTGCGTTGCGCTGCGAACTCGCGCTCCAGGCACAGGCACCGAGGCCGATCAGCACCAGTACCGTGCAAGCCAGCAGATTGGCCGGCGAGGTTGATTGCACAAGTATCCACAACACGGCGGGCACGACCGGGATCAAAGCGAACCAGCGAAAACGTGGATAAACGGGGAGAGGCAGGCGGCTGGATTGGCGCTGGGGCATGAGTTCGATCCTTGAACGTTGTTGCGGATGTAAGTGACATAGTTGTTATCTGCGCTGTAACTCGCAACTTGAGGTGACTTGAGTGCCTTCCGTCTGGTTTATGACCGCAGGGTGACAGGCCGGGCAATTCTGGGTCCTTGTTCCTGAAGGATCAGCGGTGGTTTACCGAACAGGGGTTTGTCGCAAGCGCTGGCTAGCGAGTCTGTCTTTCAGGCTGAAAAATCTCTTTGTGGTGAGGGCGGTTGGTTCCGTGGCGGCCTTCGGGCCGACCATGTCGTTGGGTTTGACCGAGTACATATCCGTTGCTGCGGTCACGGCTGCCTACGGTTCCGCCCTTACGGCGGGTCACTTTGGAAAAGCCCCAAAGTAACCAATGGGCTCTTGCCCCACCACTCGGTACCTCGCCTAGGCTCGGTATGCCCGAACGAAGGCTGAGGTCTGCCTGCTGGATGGAGATCCAAATGTGGGAGGGGGCTTGCCCCCGATGAGGGAGTGTCAGTTGATGGATTTGGTACTGACCCACTGCAATCGGGGGCAAGCCCCCTCCCACATTTTTTACCGAGTACACCAGACCCAACTCCGGTCGGCTCTAAGGCCGCCTCGCTTTGGCGTTTGATCTCAAATCGCCCCGTCAAACACGCTGGCCGAACGCAGGCTTTGGAGCGTGGGCACACCGAGCCTAGGCGAGGTGCCGAGTGTTGGTGCTGTACGGGCGGAACTCTAAGCCGCCGTTACCGCAGCAACGGATATGTACTCGGTCAACTCCAACGACATGGTCGGCCCGAAGGCCGCCACGAAAGTAAGCTGCCCATACTCAGGATTGCCTGACCACCGCGCGTCACAGAGCTGCGCCTTCATGTTTGCACCAAAACAAAACGGCACCTGGGTGCCGTCTTGTGGTTCACGCCCGGACACGTTTACTTACGCGCTGCCTCCCACTGCTTGAGCAGGTCGCCATAGGCCACGGTCTCGCCTTTCGGTTTCTCATTGGCCAGTTTCGGTTTCGGCGCGCCCGGCTGGTCGAACCAGTATTGCGCGTCACGCTCGGGGTTCATTTTCGGGCCGCACACCGGTTGCACCTTGGAGCGCTCCAGGCGCGTCATGATCGCGTCCTGCTCCTTGGCCAGGTTGTCGAGGGCCTGTTGCGGGGTTTTCTCGCCGCTGGCGGCGGCGGCGATGTTGCTCCACCACAGTTGCGCCAGGCGTGGGTAGTCCGGCACGTTGGTGCCGGTCGGGGTCCACTCGACCCGTGCCGGGCTGCGGTAGAACTCCACCAGGCCACCGAGTTTTGGCGCCATGTCGGTCATGGCCTGGGAGTTGATGTCGGACTCACGAATCGGCGTCAAGCCGACGATGGTTTTCTTCAGGGACACGGTTTTCGAGGTCACGAACTGCGCGTAGAGCCAGGCCGCGAGTTTCTGCTTCTCCGGCGTCGACTTGAGGAAGGTCCAGGAACCTACGTCCTGGTACCCCTTCTTCATGCCCTTTTCCCAATACGGCCCGACCGGCGACGGCGCCATGCGCCATTTCGGCGTGCCGTCGGCATTCACCACCGGCAGGCCCGGCTTGGTCATGTCGGCGGTAAACGCGGTGTACCAGAAGATCTGCTGGGCGATGTTGCCCTGGGACGGCACCGGGCCGGATTCGGAGAAGGTCATGCCCGCCGCTTCCGGGGGGGCGTAGGCTTTCATCCAGTCTACGTATTTCTGCGTGGCGAATACCGCCGCCGGGCCGTTGGTGTCGCCGCCACGGGTGACGCTGGAGCCTACCGGGTGGCAGTCCTCCACGCGGATGCCCCACTCGTCCACCGGCAAACCGTTGGGCAGGCCCTTGTCGCCACCACCGGCCATGGAGAACCAGGCGTCGGTGAAGCGCCAGCCCAGGGACGGGTCTTTCTTGCCGTAATCCATGTGCCCATAGATACGCTTGCCGTCGATTTCCTTGACGTCTTCGCTGAAGAATTTGGCGATGTCTTCATAGGCCGACCAGTTCACCGGCACGCCGAGGTCATAGCCGTATTTTTCCTTGAACTTGGCTTTCAGCTCCGGCCGCTCGAACCAGTCGGCGCGGAACCAGTAGAGGTTGGCGAATTGCTGGTCGGGCAGCTGGTAGATCTTGCCGTCCGGAGCGGTGGTGAAGGAAATGCCGATAAAGTCCTTGATATCCAGGGTGGGCGAGGTGAAGGCCTTGCCTTCGTTGGCCATCAGGTCGGTGATGGATTCGGTCTTGCCATAGCGAAAGTGCGTACCGATCAAATCGGAATCGTTGACCCAGCCGTCATAGATATTCTTGTCGGACTGCATCTGGGTTTGCAGTTTCTCCACCACGTCGCCTTCCTGCAGCAGGTCGTGGGTCAGCTTGATGCCGGTGATTTCGCTGAAGGCCTTGGCCAGCACCTTGGATTCGTACTCGTGGGTGGTGAGGGTTTCCGACACCACGTTGATTTTCATCCCGCGGAACGGTTCGGCGGCCTTGATAAACCACTTCAACTCCTCAAGCTGCTGGTCGGCCGTGAGAGTCGACGGCTTGAACTCGCTGCCGATCCATTTCTTCGCCGCATCTTCATACGCATCAGCCCAGGCCGAAGCGCTCAAACCGCTGAGGGCCAGTACGGCGGCCAATGAAATGCTATGTCGCAGCTTATTGTTCTTATTCAACATAGAGACCTCCTGGTTGTTTATTCATAAGGGCACTAGCCCCAACGCATCACACTCAACAGCCATACCAGGGAGAGCGCGGACGCTACCCAGATGCTCCAGTCGGTAACGCCGATCACCAGCAAATGCAGGTAGGCGCTGCCGAGAAGACCGATAAACAAGCGATCACCACGGGTGGTGCTGATCGGCAGGACGCCGCGCCGCGGGATGCTCGGCGAGCGCAGCTCCCAGGTGGTCATGCCCGCCAGAATCAGGGCAATGCCGCCAAAGAACAGTGCAGTGGGGGTGGTCCAGGCCATCCATTCCATCATCGACTCCTCAGACCCGGCCCAGGGCAAAGCCCTTGGCCACGTGGTTGCGAACAAACCAGATCACCAGCATGCCGGGCAGGATGGTCAACACCCCCGCCGCTGCCAGCACGCCCCAATCGATACCCGAGGCCGACACCGTACGGGTCATCACTGCGGCGATGGGCTTGGCGTTGACCGAGGTCAGGGTGCGCGCCAGCAGCAGCTCGACCCAGGAAAACATGAAGCAGAAAAACGCGGTCACACCGATGCCGGAGCCGATCAACGGGATAAAAATCTTCACGAAGAACTTGGGAAAACTATAGCCGTCGATGTAGGCGGTTTCGTCGATTTCCTTCGGCACCCCCGACATGAAGCCCTCCAGGATCCACACCGCCAGCGGTACGTTGAACAGGCAGTGGGCCAAGGCCACGGCGATGTGCGTGTCGAACAGGCCGATGGACGAATACAGCTGGAAAAACGGCAGCAGGAACACCGCCGGTGGCGCCATGCGGTTGGTCAGCAACCAGAAGAACAGGTGCTTGTCACCCAGGAAGCGGTAGCGCGAGAAGGCATAGGCTGCCGGCAACGCCACGCTCAGGGAAATCACCGTATTCAGGCTCACGTAGTACAGCGAGTTGAGGTAACCGGTGTACCAGCTCGGGTCGGTGAAGATCACCTTGTAGTTGGCCAGGGTGAAATCCTGCGGAAACAGGGTCAGCCCGCCGAGGATTTCGGTGTTGCTCTTGAAGGACATGTTCAGCAGCCAGTAGATCGGCACCAGCAGGAACAGGATGTAGATCAGCAGCGGAATAACCTTGCGCTTGCTCATGTTGGCGGCCTCAGCGGTTGGCGTCGGAGTGGGTCATGGCGGTGTAGAACAGCCAGGACACCAACAGGATGATCAGGAAGTACACCAGGGAAAACGCCGCCGCCGGGCCCAGGTCGAATTGGCCTACGGCCATCTGGGTCAGCGTCTGACTGAGGAACGTCGTGGCATTACCCGGCCCGCCGCCCGTGAGGACGAAGGGCTCGGTGTAGATCATGAAACTGTCCATGAAGCGCAGCATCACCGCGATCAGCAGCACGCTTTTCATCTTCGGCAACTGGATATGCCGGAACACCGCCCACGCCGAGGCCCGATCGATACGTGCGGCCTGGTAGTACACATCCGGGATCGCCCGCAACCCGGAGTAGCACAGCAGCGCCACCAGTGAGGTCCAGTGCCACACGTCCATCACCAGCACGGTGACCCAGGCGTCCATGGTGTTGGCCGCGTAGTTGTAGCTGATGCCCAGGGCGTTGAGGCTGTAGCCCAGCAGGCCGATATCGGCGCGGCCGAAGATCTGCCAGATGGTGCCCACCACGTTCCACGGAATCAGCAGCGGAATGGCGAGGATGATCAGCACCAGCGACGACCAGCGGCCCTTGGTCGGCATGGTCAGGGCGATGGCGATGCCCAGGGGAATTTCGATCAGCAGCACGCAGGCCGAATAGATGAACTGGCGCAGCAGCGAGTCATGCAGGCGCGGGTCGAGCAGCACCTGCTTGTACCAGTCGGCGCCGACAAAGTAGCGGCTGGACTGGTCGAAGATGTCCTGCACCGAATAGTTGACCACCGTCATCATCGGGATCACCGCACTGAATGCCACCAGCAGGAACACCGGTAACACCAGCCACCAGGCCTTGTTGTTCTGCACCTTGTTCATGGCTGCACCTCCAGCAGGTAGTCGTCGGCATACACCATCAGCCACTGCGCGGGAAAGCTGATGGACGCCCTGCCCTCGGGCACCGGTTTGTCTTCGGCCAGGCGCACCTTGAGGGTGGCGCCGTCAAGGTTGAGGGTCATGATCTTGTAGGTGCCGAGGTCTTCGAGGTGAGTGACATCGGCTTGCAGGGCGTCAGGGTTGTACTCGTCCCACACGTGAATGAATTCCGGGCGGATCCCCACCTGCAGCGTCTTGTAGTCGCTGCCGGCAATGCGTTGCTGCAAAGCCTCGGACAACGGCAGAACCGTGCTGGCAAAGCGCACACCGCCGGCCTCGGCCTGCACTTCGATCAGATTCATCCCAGGGCTACCGATGAAATAGCCGACAAAGGTGTGGCTGGGCCGCTCGAACAACTCACGGGGCGTGCCGAACTGCACGATCTGCCCGCCGTACATCACCGCGATCTTGTCGGCGAAGGTCGAGGCCTCAAGCTGGTCATGGGTGACGTAGACCATGGTGATATTGAACTGCTCATGGATCTGCTTGAGCTTGCGCCGCAGCTTCCACTTGAGGTGCGGGTCGATCACCGTCAGCGGTTCGTCAAAGAGGATGGCCGACACGTCATCCCGCACCAGGCCACGGCCCATGGAGACTTTCTGTTTTTCATCGGCGGTGAGGTTGCGGGCTTTTTTGCTCAGCAGGTTTTGCAGGTCGAGGACTTCGGCAATTTCCTGCACTTTGCTGTGAATTTTCGCCTCGGCCATGCCCTGGTTTCGCAGGGGAAAGGCCAGGTTATCGAACACGGTCATGGTGTCGTACACCACCGGGAACTGGAACACCTGGGCGATGTTGCGTTTTTCCGGGGTGAGGTCATTGACCACTCGGGTATCGAACAGCACCTGCCCTTCGGACGGGCTGAGCAGGCCGGAGATGATGTTGAGCAACGTCGACTTGCCGCAGCCCGACGGCCCGAGCAAGGCGTAGGCACCGCCCTGCTCCCACACGTGATTCATTGCCCGGATGGCGTAGTCCTCAGGGCCGCTAGGCGTGGGACTGTAGCTGTGCGCCAGGTTCTGCAAATGGATCTCGGCCATCAGGCAACCCTCGCGACGCGGCGCCCGGGGGCCTGGACCAAACGGCCCTGGCCATCGAACACAAACAGTTTATGGGTGGGGATGTACACGCGGATCGGCGCGTCGACGTCGTACTCATGCACCCCCGGCAGGTGCAGCACCAGCAGGAAGTGCTCGCTGCGCACATGCAGGAAGGTTTCCGAACCGCTGATTTCGGCGACTTCCACGGTCACCGCCAGCTCGAGGTCGTCGTCGTTGCTCGGCACCAGGCTGATATGGCTGGGGCGCACACCAAAGCGGAATTCGCCTTCGCCGATGGGACGCAGGTCGACGTTCAGCGGGAAGTGCACGAAATTGGCGAAGCTCACCTCGTTACCGCTGATACGCCCCGGCATCAGGTTGATCGGCGGCTCGGAAAACAGCTCGGCGGCCAACACGGTCTGTGGCTGGTGATACACCTCGGCGGCCTTGCCGCTCTGGATCACCCGGCCTTCGTGAAGAATGGTGGTAGTGCCACCCAGGGCCAGGGCCTCGTTGGGCTCGGTGGTGGCGTAGATGGCAATGGTGTGCCGCGCCTTGAACAGCTCGCGCATTTCCTGACGCAGCTCTTCGCGCAGTTTGTAGTCCAGGTTCACCAGCGGCTCGTCGAACAGGATCAGTTCGGCATCTTTCACCAACGCGCGGGCCATGGCCGTGCGTTGCTGCTGGCCACCGGACAACTCCAGCGGGTGACGTTGCAGGAATTTCTCGATGCGCAGCATCCGCGCGGTTTCCAGCACCTTGCTCTGGATCAGCTCGTTAGACACACCGGCCTGGCGCAACGGCGAGGCGATGTTTTCGAACACGGTCATGGTCGGGTAGTTGATGAACTGCTGATACACCATCGACACGTTGCGCAGGCGCACCGGTTTGTGGGTGACATCCACGCCGTTCATCAGGATGCGCCCGCTGTCGGGCTTGTCCAGGCCCGCCATCAGGCGCATCAGGCTGGTCTTGCCGGACAGGGTGCGGCCCAGCAGGACGTTGAAGGAGCCGGCTTCGAAGCGCAGGTTGGCGTCGTCGATCCAGGTTTGGCCTTCGACGACGCGGGAGACATGTTCCAGGGTCAATGACATGACACGACCTTTTTATTATTGGAATGAATCTGGCCAGTCGTCAGAGCGAGTTTCATGCCAAAAACGGCAGGTGCTTGATCCGCAAGGAAATGGGTGAAACGGGATGTTCAGGAGCGAACAGAAATGAACAGGTCTGGCTGAACAACTGAACAATCCGGGGGTTGACAATGAACAGTTATGAACAACACTCTTTGAACCCGATTGACTTCGTTGCATCCGTTGATTGTGCAAGACCCCAAAACAATAAAAAGAAGGTCGCCCCATGGCCGAACCCCTGGCTCACGACACCCTTATCCAGGAATCCTGGCGCCGTTGCCGCGCCTTCGGCCTGGACCACCAGAGCACGCCCAGCTTCGATCAACTGCCCGCCGAGGGCATCAGCCAATTGCTGGAAAGCCAGCATTCCCTGGTGCAGACCACGCACCAGGAAGTCCTGCCCTACTACGAAAACATCCTGAGCAATTCCAACTGCCTGATCATGCTGGCCGACAACCAGGGCCAGGTATTGACCAGTTGGGGCACCCAGCGCTTTATCGAGCCCAAGCTGGCCCGGGGGTTCAGCGCCGGGGCCAGCTGGATGGAGCGTTCCAGCGGCACCAATGCCATCGGCACTGCACTGGCCTGCGCCCAGGCGGTGCATATCGAACATGACGAACACTTCCTCAAGGCCAACCGCTTCATGACCGGCTCGGCAGCGCCGATCTTCGATGCCCAGCGCGAAATCATCGCGGTGCTGGATGTCTCCAGTGACAGCTACCTGCCGCCCTCCCACACCCTGGGCATGGTCAAGATGATGAGCCAGACCGTGGAAAACCGGCTGATCCTCAACCTGTTTCGCGGCGAACACTTCCAGCTGACCTTCAACACCGGCCTGAGCAACCTCGACAGCCAATGGGCGGGCCTGCTGATCTTTGATGAGAGCGGCCAGGTGCTTTCGGCCAACCGCCGGGCAGACAACCTGCTGGGCATCAGTTTGTCGCGGGTGATGATCGACAGTTTGTTCAAGGTGTCGCTGCTGGAGTTGCTCAATCAGCCGGAGGGCCTGCCCTTTTCGCTGCAGGCGGCGGGACGCAATCGCTTCCAGTGCCTGCTGAAGCGGCCGAAGCAGATGCCGGTGCAGGCCCGCGTGTTCAGCGAGCCCGTTGCGCCAAAGCCCGCCGCGATTGGCCTGAAGACCTTGCACTTTGGTGATGTGCGCGTGGAAAAAGCCGTGCGCCAGGCCGAGCGCCTACTGGAGAAGGACATCCCGCTGCTGATCCACGGGGAAACCGGGGTGGGCAAGGAAGTCTTCGTCAAGGCCCTGCACCAGGCCAGTTCCCGCAGCCAGCAGGCGTTTATCGCGGTGAACTGTGCGGCGATTCCCGCCGAGCTGGTGGAATCGGAACTGTTCGGCTACGAAAAAGGCGCGTTCACCGGCGCCAACCAGAAAGGCAGCATCGGCCTGATCCGCAAGGCCGACAAGGGCACGCTGTTCCTCGATGAAATCGGCGATATGCCGCTGCCGACGCAAGCGCGCCTGTTGCGGGTATTGCAGGAGCGTTGCGTGCAACCGGTGGGCAGCAGCGAGTTGTTCCCGGTGGATTTGCGCATCATCTCGGCCACTAACCGAGCCTTGCGCGAGCAGGTCCAGGCCGGGCGCTTTCGCGAGGACTTGTACTACCGCATCGGCGGCCTGACCCTTGAATTGCCGCCATTACGCGAGCGCAGCGACAAACGGGCGCTGTTCCAGCAACTGTGGCAGCAATACCGGGAGCCAAGCCAGTGGGCCGGGCTCAGCGCCGAGGTGCTGGCGCTGTTCGAACAGCACCCGTGGCCCGGCAACCTGCGTCAGGTGAGCAGCGTGTTGCAGGTGGCGCTGGCGATGGCCGAGGAACAGCCGATCCGTCCGGAGCATCTGCCGGACGATTTTTTTGTCGATTTGAACCTGACGGCGCCACTGCCCGCCAGTGAACACCTGGATGCCAGCATCGACCTGACCCAGCGCTTGAAGGCCGCCGGCGGGAATATTTCCCACCTGGCGCGGGAGCTGGGCGTGAGCCGCAACACCCTGTACAAGCGCCTGCGCCAGAACGAACGCTAGCGCGGCTTGACCACCACCAGCAAGTCGGTGAAGTACTCCACCTGGATCGGCAGGTTATCCGCCAACGTCGACAGCGCCGCCGCCGTGTCATCCAGCTTGAACACCCCCGTCACCCGCAGGTTCTGCAGGGCCTGGGGGTCGAAGCGCAGCAGGCCGTGGCGGTAGCTGGCCAGGGTTTGCAGCACTTCGCTCAAGGGTTGGTCGTTGACCTTGAGCAGGCCACGGGTCCAGGCGTCCGGGTCGGTGTCGTCGGTGGCCCGGGGCGGTTGGGCGCGACCATGGTCGAGGATCGAACGCTGGCCGGCAGTGACCTTGACCCCTTCGCTGCTGTCCCCTTTGACCGCCACGGTGGACTCGATCACCGTCACCACCGTCGTGCCGTCTGGCGCGCGCTTGACCAAATAACGCGTGCCCAGTGCCGTCGCCGTGCCTTGGTCGGTGCGCACCACGAAGGGCCGTTGCGCATCCTTGGCCACGTCGACCCAGAGTTCGCCTTGCAGCAGTTCGATCACCCGTTGGTGGCCGTCGAATTTCACGTCCACCGCCGAGTTGCTGTTGAGTTGCAACTGGCTGCCGTCTTCAAGGGCGATCTGGCGCCGCTCACCCACGCCGGTGCGCTGGTCGGCCATCCACACCGGCAGGTGCGTAAGGCCCAGCCAGCCGCAGAGTAATACGCCGAGCACGCCCATCGCCTGGGCACCGCGCGCGCGACGCGGGGCAAACGCGCGGTTCAGGGCCAGGCGTGCGGGTTGTGCAGGCAAGGTATCGAGGCTGTCCCACAGTGAGCGCATGCGCTCGATGGCGACGGCGTGACGAGGGTCGGCCTGGCACCAGGCGTTGAAGGCGTGGCGCTCGGCGTCGCTGACCTCTTCGTCGTGCAGGCGGGTCAGCCAATTCGCGGCTTGCTGGATGATCTGTTCGGAGTTCATGCCAGCGGGTCTGCCGCGTGCAAGCTGTGGTAGCAGTGCACCAGGGCGCTGGAGATGTAGTTTTTGACGGTACTGGGGGACACCTCCAGGCGCGTGGCGATTTCGCTGTAGGTCAGCCCGTCGAGGCGACTCAACAGGAAGGCTTCGCGAGACTTGGCGGGCAAGCCGGCAAGCATTTCGGCGATGCGTTCCAGGGCTTGCAGGGCCACATGGATCGCGGCCGGGTCGGGCATGCCGGCATCCTCGCTCTGGATCACCAGGGCTTCCATGTAGGCTTTTTCAATGCGTCGACGCCGGGCGCCATCGATCAGCAAACGCCCCGCCGTGGTGGCCAGGAAGGCCCGGGGTTCCTGGATATTTTGCGGCTCGGCCAGCATCAGCACACGGATGAAGGCATCGTGGGCCAGGTCGGCGGCGTGCTGGGAACATCCCAGTTTTCTGCGCAGCCAGCCCTGCAACCAGCCGTGGTGCTCGCAGTACATCGCCGTAAGGGTCTGCTGACGCACTGAATCGCCCAGCGCGGCCGGAATGTCATGCATGCGCAAAAGAGTCTCAAATGGGAAGAGTTACCAATTGCGCAAACAATGCCAGTAAAACGATAGTGGGGCAAGGGGCGCACAAGCGCTGAAAGCACCATGAATCAACTGTGGGAGGGGGCTTGCTCCCGATAGAGGGTGGGTCAGTCAGCTTATCTGTCGCTGATACACCGCTATCGGGGGCAAGCCCCCTCCCACAGTTTGATCTCCATGCAGCAGGTAACTGTGTGTCCTCTTAGCGCCAGCTCCATGAGACACCGGTGTAGATTCCGCGGCCGTCGGCCGGGGTTGAGCGTGCGACATCCAGGCCCTTGTCGTCGTAGCCCGGCGTGACGGTGTTGGCGTAGCGACGGTTGGTAAGGTTGCGCAGGTCGACCCAGGCTTGCCAGTCCTGCTTGGGTGCGTCGTAGCCGAAGGTCGCGCCCAGAAGGGTGTAGGACGCGGCGTAATAGGAATTGGCGTAATCCACCGCCACCCGCGAGGAATGCTCGGTATTGAGGCTGGTGTAGAAGCCCGTCGGGTGGCTGTAGCGCAGTTGCGCCTGATAGTAGTGCTGGGGGATGCCCGGCAAGCGGTTGCCGCCGAAACGGTCGTCGTCGCGGTAGTGGAAGTCGCTGAAGGTATAGGCCTGGCGCAGGTCGAGCTTACCGCTGCGGCCACCGTCCCACAGCGGGCTGAGCAGGCCCAGTTCCACGCCCTGGTGCACCGTGGGGCTGGCGTTGGATTCGGCGACGATGGCATTGCTGGTCGAGGTCTGGGCCTGGGTTTCCACGGTAAGCAGTTCGTGGCGCACTTCGGAGCGGTACAGCGCCAGGTCCCACTGGCCGAGCCATGCTTCGCCACGGCCACCGATTTCCAGGGTGGTGGCAGTCTGGTTTTTCAGGCTGACGCCTTCGCGCTGTAATCCAGTGGCCGGGCCGCTTCCCGCTGGAAAGTATTTGTTGGAACCCCAGATCATCGACCACGCATGCGGCGGCTCGACCGAGCGGCTCAAGTTGCCGTACACCTGCAATTGCGGGGTGAAGTCATAGCGCAGGCCGATGCGCGGTGCGTAGTCCCAGTCATGCTGGCTGAGCGGTGCCTGGCCTTCGGGATAGGTGACCTGGGTCTCACGGCGGGTGTAGATCGCGGCCAGGCCGGTGGTCAGCCACAGGTCCTGGGCCAGTTCCAGGTCGTTACCGATATGCAGCACGGTGTCGGAGCCCAGGTAGCTGTAGTCGCGGGTCTTGGTGCCGGGGGCGTAGGTTGCGGTGTTGCCGGCCGGCGTGCGCACGTATTCCGATGCGCCGTTGTTGGGCATCGCCTGGGTGGTGCGCAGGCCGAGGGTGGTTTTGCTGTCGTGGCCGAACAGCGTGTCCTGGCGGATGTAATTCAGGGTGCTGCTGATATCGGTGTAGGCCACCTTGAGACGGTTGGTGCCTTCGCGCAGGTCCATCGGGTAATCGTGATAGGCCAGCCCGACTTCCAGGCGCGAATTGTCGTCCAACTGCAAGGTGGTCTTGTTGGCGATCCAGGTGGAACCCGGTTGCAGGCGCTTGGAATCGCGGGCAGCGTTGAGACTGTTGGCGGCGCGCGGGTCGTGGCTGATCTGGGCGCGGGTGAGTTTGCCGGGGGTGTCGTTGGTGGTTTCGCGGTAGCGGAAATAGAAACGGGTTTCCAGGTCCGGGTTGAAGCGGTAGCCGAAGTTGGCGGCCACGCCCTTGCCGGTGGCGGCGCTCTGGCGCTGGTAGCCGTCGGATTCCGAGTCGGTGAGGCTGATGTAGTAGTCGGCATCCCCCAGCACCTGGCCCGAACTGATCTCGCGCTGGGCATAGCCACGGCTGCCGGCTTCGTAGCGCACTTGCAGCTTGGGCGCATCGTAGCCGGTATGGGTCACGTAGTTGACCGCGCCGCCCAGGGCCAACGCGCCTTGATCAAAACCGTTGGCGCCGCGCAATACCTCGACGCGGCTTTGCCACAATGGGTCCTTGAGTTCATATGGGGTGCCGCCGGGGCCGGTCAGCGGCAAGCCATCGAACATTTCGTACAGCCCTGAAGCATGGGCGCCTGGGCTGCGGTTCAGGCCCGAACCGCGAATGGACAGCTTCACCCCTTCGTTATTCGCCGCCTTGGCATACACACCCGGCTGATACTTGAACACGTCTTCGTTGGTGCTCACCCGCCCCTGCTGCACGCTGCTCATGTCGATGTAATTGGTGGCGCCGGGCACGCTCTTGAGCTGCGCCTGGGCCACTTCGCCAGCGCCGGCCTCGGGCGTGGTGACTTCGACCGGTGCCAATTGCAGGTCTTCGGCGTGCACCAGCGAGCTAAAGGTCAGGGCGGCGAACAGGAACGGAGGTGGGCGCAGCAGCATGGGCGGATCCTTGGAATTCGGGGGCGTGAAAGGCTGGGCCGTCACGCGAACAGTGATGGGAAGACAACGATGCCCGCCAAGTCACGCCTTAATAACGGACCAGACGCTTCCCACAACAGCGTCGGACCGGATTTATTTTTTAAGTCCAAAATCGAATTAATACATGCAAACTCAGTATTTAAAGAAATAACCAGTACCCATTACTGTGGAGCCATCGAGTCACCTACGAGATCGCCTCCCATGCCTGCATCCGCCACCGTCATCGACTTTACCCTCCACCGCAAACGCCGCCAGGCACGTGCAGCGGCCGAGTTGATGTGGGCGATGTACGCGGCGCGCGCAGGGTTGGCGGTGTTTACCACCCACGCCGCAACGCCCAGCGATACACGCCGGGCGTAGGCCTATGAATTTCCTGCATGTGATTCCCGAACCGCCCGAACCGCTGCCCAAGCCCAGCACCGATGACGATGTGATCAGCTTGTGCGTGGCGCATAACCTGCAACGCCTGCGCAGCAAACGGCACTTGTCACTGGACGCCCTGGCACGCGCCTGCGGCGTGAGCCGGGCAATGCTGGCGCAGATCGAATCCGGGCGCAGCGTGCCGTCGATCAAGGTGTTGTGCAAAATTGCCAAGGGCTTGAAGGTGTCGGTGGCGGCGTTCCTGGAAGATCGCGCGTTCGAAGGGGTGGAAGTGTTGCCCGCGCAGCAGAGCAAGCGCCTGGTGAGTGCCGATGGCGCGTTTATCAGCCGCGCATTGTTTCCCTACGATACGGCACGCCAGTCCGAATTCTACGAGATTCGCCTGCGGGCACTCGGCGAGGAAGTGTCCCAGGGCCACGGCCCGGGCATCCAGGAAAACCTGGTGGTGGCCCAAGGCGTACTGGAAGTCAGCGTCAATGACGAGCGCTACCTGCTGTCCACCGGCGATTCAATCCTGTTCTACGCCGACCAGCCCCACCGCTACCGCAACCCGGCGGACAGCGAAGCCGTGGCGTTCCTGGTGATCACCTACCCCGAGCGGCTGGATTAATCACGGCAAAAAAAACGCCCCGACTTATCGGGGCGTTTTTTCATCGCGCGGGACCTGTCAGCAGGTGCAGCACATCATCGGCATGCCGTTGCAGCTCATCATCATGGGCATGGCGCAGTCGTTCATCATTTTGTTCATGAGCATGCAGCAGTTGTTCATCATGTCCATGCTCATGCCCGGCATCGGCATCATTTTGCACATCATGCCGTCGGCCATCATGGTGCATTCCATGACGCACTTCATCATCGGCATGGGCATGCCCATCATCGGCATCATGTTCATGCCGGTCATCATGGCCATGGCGTCAGCCGACATGCACATCATCGACAGGTTGGCGCACTGCATCATCATTGGCATGCCGCAGTTCATCATCATCGCCATCATTTCGGCATTGGTCTTGAACTGGGCCATGTCCATGCCGGCTGCCGGCTTCATGGTGCACATCATGGCGTCAGCGGCCATTTCGCATTTCATGGTTGCCATCATCATTGGCATGCCCATCATCGGCATCATTGGCATGGAGGTGTTCATCGGCATCTGCATTGCATTCATCATGTTCGAAACTCCGTAATCGACAGGAAATGGCTAGGTTCTGGCGCCGATTCTAGAGAGGCCGGAGGGCTGCGCAAGACGCCGGCAGAGCAGCAGGAATGGATGCTCCCGGGGACGCTTGGTCGAACAAGACAGCTGCAACAGGTGCGATGACAATGAATCGGACGCTATTGCGTTACTTGCATCCGTTCCCTGGCGTGAATGGACGTCATGGATATTCGATTGAGGAATCTCGTCCAATCTTAAGGAAATAAACGATCTAACGGATGCCCCTAGCCGTCGGGCTTCTCCAGCGACTGCATCAATTCATCGGCCTCGGACCCCGGTGGCAACCTGAACCCATGCATTTCATCAGCGGCAAGAATTTCATCCAGGGCGGTGAGCAACTGCGCTTCTGTCGGCGAGTCCCGCAGCAGTTTATGCGCGGGGAGCAACAACTCGGAGGGAACACCCTGAACGCTGGCAGCGTCGATCACAGCGAAGAGGATAAAGCGCAGGCGTATTTCGCGGTCCGTCGGCCAAGCCGTTTTTCGCTTACCCAAGGTAGGGCCTCGTTTTTTCAGAAAAATCCGAGGCTATTGTGCACAGACAGGTGTTTCAAGCATCGGGATGCAAGATAGGCAAATTCCTACAGCAGAAAGAGAAACAGCACTCCCCAAGGCCACATTCAACGCTTAAAAGGCTTGCCGCGGGCAAAATAAGCTCGGCTCATGCCCGGCTGCGTTGCAACTCCAAGGTGGTGCCGATAAGCCGCGTAAATATGCTCAGGATTTCGAACATCTGTGGGTTCTCAAGCTGCTTGGGCAACACATCCAGGGCGCACAAAGTGCCGAAGACGGTGCCATCCGAAAACACAATGGGCAACGAGATATAACTCTCAAACCCATGGGCCTTGGGCAACGGATGCTCCCAGAACACCGGATCCTTGCTGGCGTGCTCGATGATGATCGACTTGCGATTGGCGCGTGCCTGGTTACATAGGGTGGCTTCGACCCGCAACTCGTCGCCCACCTCCAGCCCGAAATGCAACTCATCGTGCACGGCACAGGCCACCCAGTGACTCTCGGTCATCTTGGAAATGGCGGAAAACCGCATTCCAGTCAAACGCGTGGTGAGTCGCAAAATGTTGGACGTGGTTTCAATCTCCGTAATGGCGTCCAACTCTTCAACCGTTAGATGTTTGATAACACTCTCCTCAAGTCACAGGCGTCATCATTGCATCGGCCATCGGTGGTACGGCTTAACTCACTGCCGACGAAATGCATTACTGCACGGGCAGGAAATTCATCAGCAACAGGCTTTGTGCATAGTTAAGCCCAATACGGCGGTAGCGCTCGTCGAGCATCTGGGTCAACAGGTCAAGGCGCGCAACAATCTTGCCGAACTCGACGGCGAAACTCAGGTTGCTGCCCTCCTCCGAGATCTCGTTGGAAAACAGGAGCAGGACGCCATTTGCATCCTGGCGCTTGCTGAGCAACCAGGTGGCCTTCTCGATATTGCGCGCGGCGTTGCTGACGAACTGCGGGTTGATCGAGTCGGTAATGTAGAACTCGGTACGCCCACCGTGGGCGGTCACGATCATGCTGCTGATGGCATAGATAAACGCCCCGACCCGATCACCCTGAAACTCGGGGCTCAACGAGTAACTCAGCGCCGCCAGGTCGCGACGCTCCCCGAGGGCAGGCAATGAGCGGCGCTGCTCAATGGCCAGGCGGATCTCCCGCGCAGCGCTCACCGCATCCGGATAACCCGACTGGCGCCACTGGTTGGGGTTGCGCAGGTAGAGCTTGTTCATGAGCAAATACAGGCTTTGCAAGTTGTCGCGCATGCCCAGGGTTGCCATGCGATCGACACTGGTCTGGAAGAATTCATCGGGTTTGCCGTTACTGAACTGCTTGGCGATGTCGCGTCCCTGCTGCTGGGTACAGCCACTGGCGCAGAGCATTAACACCACGGCCAGCCACAGTGGCCGACGCACTTGTCGAGTCTTGAATAAAAGTAACGTGCGAGCCATCGGCACCCGATCTGGTTCTTTTGCCCGCGCGGGAAATCGGCAGGGCTGGGACAAAGATAGATTGGAGAAATGAAAAAAAGTGCGATGGGCTGGGCAGATAGTTGTAAGCAGAGCATGCCGGGCGCTGAATCGGCCCAATCGTGAAAGATTCGTTTCAGGGCCTATACTCAATGGAACAGTTGCGAGTGTTGTTGGCGATCCAGGGAGGATCTACATCGCGTACGGCACTTCTCCCCCGCAGCTGTACAGGAGGGTCGCACAGATGAAACATCCCATTCGAGCTCAGATTTTTGTCCAGGTGATTTGCCTGCTATCGGTGGCTCAGCTTTTCTGCTGAGCCATGGGTCACTGCCTTTAAGATCAGCTGCGAGTGTGGCTGGGGCAGTTTTCGCCCTGTATTTGGGCCCATCAACTTAAATGCCATTGCTGCCGCAGTAGCGTTCGCGCGGGTTTCAAGCGCGGACGGCCCGACACTACGCGTCTGGTATTAACGCGAATGTTTCATTTATCCAGATTCACCAGCTCGTGCATCCGCGCCCCTATCATTCCCCGCAACCATTCAGCGTGGAACGCCATTTCGTCCAGAGAGATACCCTCACCCAACTGATATTCGAAAACCTTGTCCTTGGGTCCCTGACCCACGAGGTGGAAATGCCCATAGCGATCAAACCGGGCGAGGACATAGGGGCAGACGTAAATGATGTTGCTGAATGGCACGCGCACTTCGTAGGGCCCGCGGCCACGACGGATAACCGTGAGGCTAAGCAGTTGCTGGTTTTCATCGAACGTAAAGGCCTCCACATGAGGCGTAGAGGCCATCCAGGCAAACATCGCACCGATGAGCACTGCGGTACCGAGCATGAACAGGATGAGCGTTGACGTCGTAAAACTCGATTCAGCGCTGGCCGGCGCGCCCTGCAGCGCTCCGAGCCCAGCCAGGAGCGACATCACCAGCCCGTAGCCCGGCAACAGCATCAGTAGCGCAATGTAGAACCCCAGGATCCCCCGACCACTGCCGCCAACGCTCGGTAGATCAGGGCCGTAATACCAGGTGGGTGGGTGCGCGACAGGGTTTCCAGTGCTTGGCGCTCCAGGAAGCGTGGCGACGCGGTGAGGTGGGTCTTGACGGTTCATCCAGCAGGCTCCAGGGGTTACAGCGTTCAATAATGGGCGAAAAGCCAGGAACCTTCGCATTCCCCTCAAACCGTTAGTTGGACGCCCGCCTACGGGCAGCCTTACTTGAGCAGGGCAATCACCGCGCAGACAATCATGATCGCCAGCGCCGGCCACTGCATGGGCATGAAAAAGAAGTGATGGCGCACGCCATCTTCATGCACCTGCCGATTCAGGACAAAGCCCAGCACGGTGTTGATGGCCGAGCCAATCCCCACCCCCATCAACAGTTGCATCAGTGAGGTATTGCCGGGTTTGACGCTGGGGTCGGGCCACACCCCCATCAGCAACAACACCATGGCCACCGGTGTGAACAGCATCAGCCAGCCTGCGCCGCGATATATCATCGTTTAATACTCATCTTTGACGCTGCCGGCTCACGCCAGCTCGCGTTTTTGTTCTTCAGCCGCAAAAACGGCATCGAGGGTATTGAGGAACAGGTCATGGCTCAGGATGCCGGTGGCGATGGTCGACAACACGGGTTTGCCGCTCTCGTCCTTGATCACCACCTTTTCGGTCCAGGCGTTGAGGTCGACGGTACGCAACGACGACATCGGCACCTTGCGCCCCTGGTATTCGAGGAAATCCTGGCTCACCACAATCGGCGTCGTGGTGATTTTGAGGAAGTTGCCGCTGACGCGCTTGCTCCACACCTGCCCGGAGCTGATGCAATTGAACCTGACCGCCCCGCCCGCCCCCAGCGTCGCCAGCACCCCCGGCAGACGTGCACGTACGTGCAGCTCACGGACCAACTGCTGGAAATCGTGAAAGCCCTTGAGGCTCTCGATCACTCGATGAAACGGCTCCGTGGCATTACGACGGTAGGCCACGTTGGTGATCATGCCGGTCAGCACAGTTTGCCCGGAGCCAAACAGATACAAGTCATCAATCTCGGCAAAGGCGGTGTATTCACGCTGATCATTGATGATGCGCTCGATACCATGTTCATACACGTCGTAAAGCGGCGCACGCAGTTTCCTGTGCCAGGCGTAAGCGGCAAATACACCCAGCCCGAGAACCGCCAGCAAAGCGCTGGTGGCGTAAATCAAGGTATGGGGGCTGCTGAAGCTGAAGGCCATGCCACGGGACGTCTGGAGGCTGACCGGCCCCTCATTGCCCGGTGGCAGGATCGTGCCCAGATACAACACAAACCCGGCGAGACCTAACAACACAACGCCAAATATCAAACTGAAAATCAGAAAACCCTTGCCGTGACGGAAACTGGCGATCAGTTCGCCGGTGGCGGAAGGCGCTTGGGAAGGGGATGACTGCATAAATCTTGCGTCCTTGTAATGGGGTAGCGCGCACCGCGGTTTACGCGGAGCCGATTGAGCCGTGCCCCCACTGGGCAGGCTTGGCACGGCAGGTTGGAACATGGCCTATTAACATCGTTCCCTGTGCATAGGGGTTAATGCCAACGGGTTCACAACGTTCGCGACATTGGGGCCGGAAACACGAAAGCCCCGCTAAGGCGGGGCTTTCGTTTAAGTCCTGGCGGGAAACCACGCCTGGGACCCTCGTCATCTTTCGGACAATGCAGCGCTTGTTTCACCAGAGATGGAAGTCTTTTTCAGCGTTTCTCTAGCGGGCAAAAGACGTCCCCGGACGCGGAATATTATCGGGCTTGGCGAAGCACAAGCTCCGACAGACGGGTCTTAACTCGGAAGCAGAACTCACGAATTTGAAATTGATAAGCCGGCATAACCATGTAGTTTAAATCGGGACCCAATGAGTCTTTAATTTCCATGTATTTGGCAGTCTTGGCAGCAATGGCCTGGTATTGCGCCTCGTATTTATCGTAAGACGCTTTGTTGTAGACCTTTAAAACATCCAATTCTTTACGGCATTGCTCAGCGCGATTTTGGTTCAAGTTTGTTTCTGATTCTGACTGAGCCGCATCCGGAGAAGCTGCTTTCGGGGCGTCAGCACTGGCGTTCGCAGGTGCAGCCTCATATCGCACAGTCCATTTTTCTGGTGTCGAAGGTGCGACTTCAGGCGGTGCTTCCTGGACGACGGCAGGAGGTGGAGTCACATCAGGTTTTTCTGGAGTTTTCGTAGCGCATCCAGAGAGGGCAAGCCCTACCACTACAACGATGCCACACATTTTATCCATCGGTTCCACCAAGAGGTAATTACGGATGGCTGAGTCGTTAGGTTCTGGGTAAAAGTAATAACTCATTCAATGATCGAGTGTAATTTTTCTACCAGCCTCAAGGCGCTCAGCCTCTCTTCCTTGAGTGCGCAGATGAACGATAGTAGTAAAAAAACAAAAAGATGACGAGCAAAAGCTGACTGGAAAAAACACAAATTCAATGTCCCCGTTGAAGTGGTTTCAGTTCCGTGATTCCAGTCCCGGGCTGCATCGGCATCATCAGTATTGGCTGCACGAGTCTGCTACAGGGCACAGTAAGCAGAAGATCGCCAAACCCCAGAAACGCAAAAGCCCCGCAATCGCGGGGCTTTTGTTTGAATCTTGGCGGGAAACCAGGGATTCGAACCCTGGGAACGCTATTAACGTTCGCCGGTTTTCAAGACCGGTGCATTCAACCACTCTGCCAATTTCCCTTGTGCATCACAGGATTAGGATAGCCCATCCTGTCTCAGCGGGCGCCATAATACCCGAATGAAACACACTGTCAAACTCTCGCCATCGCTTGTTACAGAGCGTCTGTTATGATCTTTGCGACTGAACGTTTCAAAACCGAAGGAGTGTCGCCATGCGCGAACAGAATTACGCAGTGAATGGTAACGCGCAGGCTGAGCAGCTTGAAGTCAGCCGCGTGTTGCGCAACACCTATGGACTGCTCGCCCTTACCCTCGCATTCAGCGGCTTAATGGCGTTCGTGGCCCAGCAGATGCACGTCGGCTACCCGAATATCTTTGTCGTACTGATCGGTTTCTATGGCCTGTTCTTCCTGACCAACAAGCTGCGTGACTCGGCCTGGGGCCTGGTGTCGGCGTTTGCCTTGACCGGCTTCATGGGCTTTATCCTCGGCCCGATCCTCAACCGTTACCTCGGCATGGCCGGTGGTGCGGAAGTGGTCAGCTCGGCGTTTGCCATGACCGCCCTGGTGTTTGGTGGTCTGTCGGCCTACGTGCTGATCACCCGCAAGGACATGAGCTTCCTGGGTGGTTTCATCACCGCAGGCTTCTTCGTGTTGCTGGCGGCGGTGGTGGCGGGCATGTTCTTCCAGATCAGCGGCCTGCAACTGGCGATCAGCGCGGGTTTTGTGCTGTTCTCCTCCGTGTGCATCCTGTTCCAGACCAGCGCCATCATCCACGGCGGTGAGCGCAACTACATCATGGCGACCGTCAGCCTGTATGTGTCGATCTACAACCTGTTTATCAGCCTGTTGCAGATCTTCGGCATCATGAGCCGCGACGACTGATTTACTCGCTGCATAAAAAATGCCCCGTATCGACAGATGCGGGGCATTTTTGTTTTCACGGCATTAGTACTGGTTAGGTTCCATTTCCAGCTCGACCTTGAAACGCTGGGCGATATCCCGCTGGATACGCTGGGCCAGGTTGGCAATATCGTGCCCTGTGGCGCCGCCATAGTTGACCAACACCAGCGCCTGCAGGGCATGCACGCCGGCATCGCCGTCACGAAAGCCCTTCCAGCCGGCCTTGTCGATCAGCCAGCCAGCGGCCAGCTTCATCTGCCCATCCGCCTGCGGGTAAGCCACCAGGTCCGGATACTGCGCCTGTAACTCTTCAGCCAGAGCCTTGGACACCAGCGGGTTCTTGAAGAAGCTGCCGGCATTGCCCAGCACTGCCGGGTCGGGCAATTTTTCGCTACGGATACTGCAAATCGCGCGACTGACATCGCTCGGTGTCGCCTCGGTGATCCCCTGCCCTGCCAGGCGCTGCTGCACTGGGCCGTAGTCGAGCTTGAGGTGGCTGGCGCGACTCAGGGCAAAGCGTACCCGCAGGATCAGCCAGCGCCCGGTTTCATGCTTGAACAGGCTGTCGCGGTAGGCAAAGTTGCATTCTTCCAGGCTGAAATCGCGCAACTCGCCGGTCTGGCGATCGAGGGCGGTCAAGCCGGCAAAGACGTCCTTGATCTCCACGCCGTAGGCGCCGATGTTCTGCATGGGGGCAGCACCGACGGTGCCGGGGATCAGGCTGAGGTTTTCCAGGCCGCAGAAGCCCTGTTCCAGGGTCCACAGTACAAACGGGTGCCAGGCCTCGCCTGCTTCGGCTTCGACCACCACCTGCACACCATCATCCTGCAGCACCCGAATGCCCTGGGTGGCCATGCGCAACACCAAAGCAGGGATGTCCTGGGTCAGCAGCAAGTTGCTGCCACCGCCGATCACCAGCAAGGGCAACGCCTGGGTCGACGCATAGGCCAGCGCCTCGCGCACATCGGCGTCGCTGTGAGCTTCGGCGAAGAGTTGGGCACGCACATCAATGCCAAAGCTGTTGAATGGCTTGAGCGACACCTGCGCCAGCACTTGCAAGGTCATAACCGCCCCTTCAATTCGATCACCAATAAATCACACGCCTGCTCGATCAGGTCCAGGACCCGTTCGAAGCCTTGTTCGCCTTCGTAGTAGGGATCTGGCACCTCGTCCACTTCAGCGTCGTAGCGGCGCAGAAACAGGTCCAGCTCCGCCTTGCCCTGGCCGGGCTGCATGGCCTTTAGATTGCGCAGGTTGCTGTTGTCCATCGCCAGGATCAGGTCATAGCGCGCAAAATCGGCGCGGGAGACCTGCTGGGCACGCTGGTCCGACAAGTCATAACCGCGCACCAACGCCGCACGCTGGCTGCGTTGGTCCGGTGGGTTGCCGATATGCCAGTCGCCAGTGCCGGCGGACGCTACCTCGACCTGCCCCGCCAACCCGGCTTCGCGCAATTTATGGCGCAGTACGCCCTCGGCGGTGGGCGAGCGGCAGATATTGCCCAGGCAGACAAACAGAACCTCCATCAGGCCCCCAGCAGGCGACGGACGCGCTCAAGGTCTTCCGGGGTATCGACACCCGCAGGCGGTGCTTCCAGAGCATCGCCCACGTGGATGCGTACGCCGTGCCAAAGGGCTCGGAGTTGCTCCAGGGATTCGGTATTTTCCAACCAGCACGGCCCCCAGCTGACGAAGTCATGCAGAAAACCGGCACGGTAGGCGTAGATGCCGATATGGCGACGGTACGGCACCCCTTCCGGCAACAGGTCAGGGTTCCTGGCGAAGGCGTCACGCGCCCAGGGCAAGGTCGAACGGCTGAAAGTCAGCGCCAGGCCGTTGACATCACTGACCACCTTGACCACGTTCGGGTTGAACAGGGTGTCGATGTCTTCAATCGGCTCGGCCAGGGTCGCCATACGCGCTTCACCATGGGCGGCCAGGTTGGCGGCCACCTGGTCGATCACGCCCGGCGGGATCAACGGCTCGTCACCTTGCACATTGACGACGATGGCGTCGGGCGCCAGGCCCAACTGCGTGGCCACTTCGGCCAGGCGATCGGTGCCGGAGTTGTGATCTTCACGGGTCAGCACCGCTTCGGCGCCGAACCCTTTGCAGGCCTCGATAATGCGCGGGTCATCAGTGGCCACCACGACACGCTCAGCGCTGCTTTTGCAGGCCTGCTCCCACACCAGCTGGATCATCGGCTTGCTGCCGATCAGTTGCAGCGGCTTGCCCGGCAGGCGTGTCGAGGCGTAGCGGGAAGGAATGACAACGGTAAAGGCGGTGGTCATTTATCCAGGCGCTCGTCGGTGGTCAGGGTGCGGGCTTCGCTTTCCAGCATCACCGGGATGCCATCACGGATCGGGTACGCCAGGCCGGCGCCCTTGCTGATCAGCTCGGTTTTATCGGCGCTGAGCTTGAGCGGGCCTTTGCAGATCGGGCAAGCGAGGATGTCGAGTAGTTTGGTGTCCATGAGTGTTTCCTGGATAGCAGCGTTTAAGGCAAAAGACGGGCGGGCAGCAGGCGCATCAGCTGCGTGTCGAACCAGGCGACGAACGCCGGCGACGGCACCGCATCCACCGCAAGGTACCACCAGTCGGGCTGGGCAAAGGCGCGGCACTTCACCGCGTCCTTCTCGGTCATGACCAGTGGCAATGACGGGGTAAAATTCAAGACCTCGGCGCTGTAGGGCGCGTGGTCGGCAAAAACATGGGAAATCGGCTGCCAGTGTAGCGTTTCAAGGGTGTTGAAGAAACGTTGTGGATTACCGATACCGGCGACCGCATGTACCTGCTGCCCCTCAGGAAAGTACGCCAGCGACTGGCGCTCGCCGCTGTGCAGGTTGACCAGTGCGGTAGGTTGCAGGCGAAACCCAAAGCCATCGTCGCGATCCGAGCCGGCACCGTTGTAGAGCAGCGCATCCACACTGTGCAAGCGCTCAACCGGCTCGCGCAATGGCCCGGCCGGCAGGCAACGGCGATTGCCCAGGCCCCGGGCGGCGTCGATCAGCACCAGTTCCAGGTCACGGGCCAGGCGGTAGTGTTGCAGGCCGTCGTCGGAGAGGATCAGGTCGAGGGTCTCGCTGGCAAGCAAGGCCTGCACCGCACGACTGCGGTCGGGATCGATCATCAGCGGCACGCCGCAGCGCTGCACGATCAGCAAAGGCTCGTCACCCGCCACCGTGGCGCTGTGGCTGGCCTCGACGCGCCAGGGCAACTGCGGTGGCTTGGCGCCATAGCCGCGACTGACCACACCCACCCGCAGGCCACTGCGTCGGCAGTGTTCGATCAACCACAGGATCAACGGCGTCTTGCCGGTGCCGCCCACAGTGATATTACCGACCACCACCACCGGCACCGGCGATTGATAGATCTCGCCCTCTCCCGCCAGGAACCGCGCGCGCTTGCGCTGCACCACCCGGCGATACAACGATTCCAGCGGACGCAACAACGCGAGCGCCGGATGGCCCTCGTACCAGGCCTTAAGCAAACGATCGGACATGGCCATCAGGGTTGGCTCGCCGCCTCGACAGTGCTCATGCGCAGATGGCTGAAACCGAGCTTGCCGGCGGCGTCCATCGCCGTGATCACGGCCTGGTGCTGGGTCTTGCCATCGGCACTGATGGACAACGGCATCTTGGTATCGCCGCCGGATTCTTTCTCCAAGGCCGCCATGAGGCTGGCGAGGTCGTTTTTCTCCAGCACCTGGTTATTCACCGAAAACGCCCCGTCGGCGCTGATGGCGATGTCCAGTTGCTTGACTTCCTGGTCTTCGGCCGGCGAACCACTCACGGCTTCCGGCAGGTCGACACGCAGTTCGGTCTGCCGGGTGAAGGTGGTGGTGACGACAAAAAACAGCAGCAGGATAAACACCACGTCGATCAACGACGCGAGGTTGATGTCGACATTTTCCCGTTGCTTGCGGCGAAATTTCACGCTTTGCCCCCAACCAGGTCCACATCACGGTCGCCCTGCACCACTTCCACCAGCTTGATGGCTTCCTGCTCCATACCGACCACCAGTTCATCGATGCGCCGCTGCAGGAAACGGTGGAAGAACACCGAAGGAATACCGACCATCAGGCCCGCCGCCGTGGTAATCAGGGCCTTGGAGATACCGCCGGCCAGCACGGCCGCGTTGGTGGTCATGCCCGAGCCCATGAACGAGCTGAAAATATCGATCATGCCCAGTACCGTCCCCAGCAAGCCGAGCAACGGCGCCATGGCTGCGATGGTGCCGAGGGCGTTGATATAGCGCTCCAGTTCATGGATGACCCGGGCGGCGGCCTCTTCGATGCACTCTTTCATGATCTCGCGACCATGCTTGGAGTTGGCCAGGCCGGCGGCGAGGATTTCACCCAGCGGCGAGTTGGCGCGCAGTTCCTTGAGTTTGTCCTTGTCCAGCTGCTTGTTCTTGATCCAGCTCCAGACCTGCCCCAGCAGATGCTCGGGGGTGACGCGACTGGCGCGCAGGGTCCACAAACGTTCGGCAACGATGCCGAGTGCGGCGATGGAGCTCAGGATGATGGGCAACATCATCCAGCCGCCAGATTTGACCAATTCCCACACAGTGAATGTCCCCTCGAAAAAGTGCGCCACTTTACCATATAGGTTCGGCGGCGGGGTTCGTCGGCCTTGGACCCGTCTGTCCCAGGCGCCGGCCTTTGGCATGGCCGGCTCAGGGTAACGTTTCGCGCCAAAAACGGCGTTGACTACGCGCAACAGTCGGTGGCTGGAAAGCCCCTAATTGCACACGCACCGCGCCATGCTCGGCACTGTCGTATATCTGGCTGCCCAGTCGCTGGTAGCGCTCCACCACCTGCGGGTGAGGATGGCCGAACGCATTGCCACGCCCACGGGAAATTAGCACCGACGTGGGCGCCAGCTGCTGTAGAAAAGGCCACGACGACGAACTGCGGCTGCCATGGTGAGGCGACTGCAGCCAATCGGTGCGCACGGCCAGCGAAGACGCGAGAAATGCTCGCTCGGCAGCCCGATCAATATCCCCCGTGAGCAGCAGCCGCTCACCATTGGCCTGGACCTGCAGAACACAGGACTTGGGGTTGCCATCAATCGCATCAGGCCACTGCCACAGCTCGAATGCCACACCGTCCCACTCCCACCGTTCGCCGCTGACACAGGGCTGGGTGGCAAGAAACCCGGGCAACCCCTCGGTTTCACCGCCCACGACACGCCGGATCGGCAACCCTCGGGCAACAGCCGACGCCCCACCGGCATGATCGGCGTCGGCGTGGCTCAGCAGCATCATATCCAGCGTCCCGACGCCGAGTTTTTTCAACGCAGGCACTACCACGCGGGCACCGAGATCAACCGTCCCCGAACGCGGGCCGGCATCGTAGAGCAACGTGTGATGGCGGGTACGCAGGATCAAGGCCTGACCTTGCCCGACATCCAGCTGCACCACCTCCACCCGCCCATGGGGCACGAGCTCGCGGGGTGGAAACACGGCCAACAACAGCAGCGGCCAGCCCAGTGGCCGAAACGGCACGCCTTTGGGCAGCAGTAACAGCACCGCGCCGACCAGGCTGATCAGCCAGTAACCCAGGGGCACCTCGGCCGGTATCCAGGCAGGCATTTGCCCAGCGAGCCATGCCAAGCCCCGGAACAACCCGTCAATCGCCCCACCCGCCAGCCACAACAAGCCCTCACCCGCATACGGCAGCGGCAACAATGCGCTCCCCAGCAAGGCCAGGGGCAACACCACCAGGCTGATCCACGGCACGGCAACCAGGTTGGCCAGCGGCGCACTGACGCTGACGGGCAAGCCGAGCACCAGCAACACAGGAAACAGACCAACGGCAATCAAGCACTGGGGACGTGTCCACGCCTGCCAGACGCTCCACGGCCCCAACCGCCCACCAAATCCCAGGACCAGCACCGCGACAGCCATGAAGGACAGCCAGAATCCCGGTTGCAGGCTGGCCAGTGGCTCCAGGATCAGCACGCCATTGAGTGCCAGCAACAACGGCCACCAGAAGCCCAGATGACGAAAGCGCAGGCGCCACAACAACACCAGCCCCACCATGACGCAGGCCCGTTGCACCGGCACGCCAAACCCTGCCAGCAGGCCGTACCCCAGTGCAGCGGCAAACGCCAGGCCGCACGCCCACGGCAGCCACGGCCAGGTACCGGGCCAGCAGCCGTAGCGTGCAAGTAGCGCGACCAACCCGTAGATCAACCCCGCCAGCAAGCCAATGTGCTGGCCGGAAATCACCAGCAGGTGCACCGTGCCAGTGTCCTGCAACACCTGCCAGTCTTCGGCCGCCAGCCCGGAGCCATCCCCCAGCACCAAAGCCGCCAGGCCCGCCTCGCGGCCGTGGGCGTCCACCGCCATCAGGCGTTGGCGAACAGTGTCACGCCAGGCATGACGCGCCGGCGCCAGGCGCTCACCATCCTTCACCGAGCCGGTGGCGCCAATGCGCTGGGCCAGCAGCCAGGCCTCCTGATCGAAACCATGAAAATTGAGCAGCCCGGCAGGCCGTTTCAGCGTCACGGCCAGACGCCAGCGCTCGCCACTGCGTACCGGCGGCCCGCCGTGCCAAAACACCCGGATGCGCTTGGGCAACCGGGCGTTGCGCGCCTGGCTGTCGGCCAGCTCAAAACGCACGCCCGTCTCTGTCTGCTGCGGTAACCCGGTTACACGGCCTTCCAGCCATCGCGTCTGGCCATCCAGCACCGGCCGTAGTCGATCATCCAGCGCCCACTGCGCACTGATGCAGGCCCAGCTCAAGCCCAACAGGAAAAACGCCAGTGGCGACGTACGAAAAGGCAATAGCATCAATGCCAGCACCAACATGGCTATCAGCCATCCCGTCGGCGGCAGCGCCGGTAGAAAGCGCAAGGCAAGCAACCCCAACGCGAGCGCGAACATCCCTGTCTTCATGAACACTCCTTTTCAAGTGATCCACTCAGTCTTAGACGAGGGCCCAGCGTGTCCTATGATGTTTTGTCACAAAGTCTGAATTTTCTGTTTATAGAATGCGGGCATACTTGCCCCTCGAACTGACCTGGACCCCCTATGCCTCGGCGCTTATTCAAACGGTACATGCCCGACCCCACCAGTATCAGGGAACACAAGTCATTACAGTTTCTTGGCACGTTGCTGCACGACCCGAACCTCTGGCACCTGAATCGACACTCCGTGGCACGCGCCATGGCCGTAGGTTTGTTCGCGGCGTTTATCCCGATCCCGTTGCAGATGCTGCTGGCGGCAGTGCTGGCGATCACCGTGCGCGGCAATATGCCCATCGCCATCAGCCTGGTATGGCTGACCAACCCGATCACCATGCCGGTGGTGTTCATCTGCACCTACATGACCGGCGCCTGGCTGATGAATGTGCCACCGCGCAGCCTGCCCGACGACCTGACCTGGGAGTGGATCAGCGGCCAGTTGAGCACGCTGTGGCAACCCTTCCTGCTGGGTTCGGTGGTGTTGGGGCTGGTGCTGGGCGCATTGGCCTACTGCCTGACCATGGGGTATTGGCGCTGGTGGGTCGCGCACCAATGGAAAAAGCGCAGGCAGCGCCGAGGCTGAGACCTATCGCGCCGGCAACCGCAGGTGCACACGCAAGCCCTGGCCGGTATTTTCCGCCCACAGGCTGCCGTCCTGGCGTTGCACGGCATTACGCGCGATGCTCAGGCCCAGCCCGAAGCCACCATCACCGGGCCTCGAACCGTCCAGCCGCGTAAACGGCGCAAAGATTCGCTCCAGATCCTGCTCATCGATTCCCCCGCCCTGGTCTTCCAACCAAAGGTGCCAATACTCCCCCTCGCGGCAGCCATCCAGGCACACGACCCCCTCCGCCGGGGAATGGCGTATGGCGTTGCGCAGGATATTCTCCAGGGCCTGGGCCAGGGCATTCAGGTTGCCCCTCACCCAACTGTCGGCGCCCAGAAGGCAGGGCAGCCGCGATGCCGGCCAACCGCTTTCAAAGCACGCGTTCTCGCGCAGCATGTCCCACAGCGCCTGCACCTGAATATCTTCTTTGGGCAGCGGCGCCCGCTCGGTATCCAGCCAGGCCAGTTGCAGGCTGTCTTCCACCAGGCGCTGCATGGCGTCGATCTCCCGACCCAGCCGCTCACGCAGGCGCGCAAGATCCTGCTCACTGTCACAGGCCACCCGCAAACGGCTCAAGGGCGTGCGCAGTTCATGGGACATGTCCCTTAACAGCTGCTGTTGCAGCATCACCGTACCCTGCAAGCGCTCGGACATATGATCAAACGCGCGCCCCAGCTCGCCCAATTCGTCCTGGCGGCTGGTGGCGTCGTGGGACATCCGCGTATTCAATTGATCGGCACGCCATGCGTTGGCCTGCTCGCGCAGTTGATTGAGGGGCATGATCAGCAGCCGATAGAGGCCGATGCACAGCAACAAGGTAAATAGACCGGGAATCACGCCGTTGGTCAGCACCCGCCAGAACAGTTGGTAGCGTCCCGGCATAAAGCGCTGCGGCAGTTCAATCACCAGCGAACCGGCGCCCGGATCCACCGCAAACGGGATCTTCAACCACGGCAACCCCTTGACGTGGCGGCTGACCGGCCAGTCCAGGCCCCGTAGGAAGGTCAGGCGCTGGCTTTCCGTGTCAGTCAGCGGATAGCTGCTCAACGACTGCAAGTCATTGCCGATTACCCCGATCCACGTGCTTTCGCGCTTGCCCATTGCCTGCAGCCACGCATCGACGCCGGCATTGCCGCCCTGGTTCCAGGCCTGCTCGGCGCCGACTGCATAACCACTCAAGGTGCTCCTGGCCTCATCGGACAGGTAGGCGTTCTTTTGCTCCATGTACCGGCCCCAGGACCAACTGAGCCAGATCATCAGCAAACAGAAGGCGATCAGCAGGCAGGCAAGTTTCCAGAATAACGAGTGCCTGCCCGGCAGCCGTTTCAGCGATGCCTCAAAGCCCATCGTCGTGACCGCTCAACACATAGCCCTTGCCCCACACCGTGCGCACCTCACGCTCGGTGTAGCCGATGGCCTTGAGCTTGCGGCGGATCTGGCTGATATGCATGTCGAGGCTGCGATCATGGGGCGCATAACCCCGTTGCAACACGTGCTGGTAGAGGAAGGCTTTGCTGAGGACTTCTTCAGCGTTGCGATGCAGGGTTTCCAGCAGGCGATATTCGCTGCGGGTCAGGCCCGCCCAGTGGCCTTGATGAAAAACATCGCACAGCTCATCGTCGAAACGCAGGGTGCGGGTATCCTCGCGCACTGGCGCAAGGGTCGGCAACGGGCGCCGATCCAGGGCCACCCGCCGCAGGATGGCTTCGATACGCACGCGCAGCTCAACCATGCTGAAGGGTTTGGGCAGGTAATCATCGGCCCCCAGGCGAAAACCGCTGACGCGATCGGTTTCAGCGCCCAGGGCCGACATCAGGATCACCGGAATCGAATGGCTCCGGCGCAGATGGGTGAGGATCGACAAGCCATCCAGGCCCGGCAGCAGAATATCCATCAACACCACGTCAAATGCCTGGTCGCGCGCCATCTCCAGGCCCTGCTGACCGTTCTGGCACCAGGTGACCTGGAAACCACAGCGCCCCAAATGCTCGTGCACATAGGCACCCAGCACGGGGTCATCTTCAATTGTGAGGATACGGGGTAGGCCAACTGCCGCGGGATTCATTAGCGTCTGCAAGTCATTCTCAATCACTGATTATTCAAGATAACCCCGCCGCAGGCAATCGCCACACGGCGTCCAACGGCCCGAAGATTGCCCTCTGTCATTAATTTGCAAGATTCCAGGCCGCGCAAATGGCTACACTGCGCAGGTGGCGCGGGCCGGATGCCGGCGCGGAAGATTGATATCAGTGTGGTAGCAGGAGAGTGGCGTGCTTAAAAGAATGGGGATAAAAGGCCGCGTACTGTTGCTGACCTTATTACCGACCAGCCTGATGGCCTTGTTGTTGGGAGGGTACTTCACCTGGATGCAGCTCTCGGAGTTGCAGGCCCAGTTGCTGCAACGCGGCGAAATGATCGCCGAGCAGCTGGCGCCCCTGGTGGCTCCGGCCATGGGCAGCAGGAATACCGACCTGCTGGAGCGTATCGCCACCCAATCCCTGGAACAGACGGACGTGCGCACCGTGGCGTTCCTCGCGCCGGACCGCACGCCCCTGGCCCACGCCGGCCCGACCATGCTCAACCAGCCGCCGGTGGGCAACAGCTCCCACCTGCTGCAGCGCACCGGCAACGACGCCACGCGCTACCTGCTGCCGGTGTTTGGTCGCCATCGCAACCTGGCGGGCGATTTGATCCCCGATGAAGCCGATCGCCTGCTTGGTTGGGTCGAGGTGGAGCTGTCCCACAACGGCATGTTGCTGCGCGGCTATCGCAGCCTGTTCGCCAGCCTGCTGCTGATTGCCATCGGCCTGATCTGCACCGCGGCCCTGGCCTTGCGCATCAGCCGTACGATCAACGCGCCGATTGGCCTGATCAAGCAAGCGGTGGCCCAGCTCAAGGACGGCAACCTGGAAACCCGCTTGCCACCCTTGGGCAGCCAGGAGCTGGATCAGCTCGCATCGGGCATCAACCGCATGGCCGAAACCCTGCAAAATGCCCGGGAAGAACTGCAGCACAGCATCGACCAGGCCACCGAAGACGTGCGCCAGAACCTGGAAACCATCGAGATCCAGAACATCGAGCTGGACCTGGCGCGCAAGGAGGCCCTGGAGGCCAGCCGCATCAAGTCCGAGTTCCTGGCGAACATGAGCCATGAAATCCGCACGCCGCTCAACGGCATACTCGGTTTTACTCACCTGCTGCAAAAAAGCGAGCTGACCCCGCGCCAGCTGGACTACCTGGGCACCATCGAAAAATCCGCCGACAACCTGCTGGGCATCATCAACGAGATCCTCGATTTCTCGAAGATCGAGGCCGGCAAGCTGGTGCTAGACAGCATCCCCTTCAACCTGCGGGATTTGCTGCAAGACACCCTCACCATCCTCGCCCCCGCCGCCCATGCCAAGCAGCTGGAACTGGTCAGCCTGGTCTACCGCGACACGCCGCTGGCGCTGGTGGGCGACCCGCTGCGGCTCAAGCAGATCCTCACCAACCTGATCAGCAATGCGATCAAGTTCACCCGCGAAGGCACCATCGTGGCCCGGGCGATGATCGAGGACGAGCAGGAAGACAGCGTGCAACTGCGCATCAGCGTGCAGGACACCGGCATCGGCCTGTCCAGCCAGGACGTGCGGGCGTTGTTCCAGGCGTTCAGCCAGGCCGACAATTCACTGTCGCGCCAGCCCGGCGGTACGGGGCTGGGCCTGGTGATTTCCAAGCGCCTGATCGAACAAATGGGCGGTGAAATCGGCGTCGACAGCACGCCGGGCGAAGGCTCTGAGTTCTGGATCAGCCTGAACCTGCCCAAGACCCGCGACGACGTCGAAGACCTGCCCTGCGCGCCGTTGCTGGGCCATCGCGTGGCGGTGCTGGAAAACCACGACCTGGCGCGCCAGGCCCTGCAGCACCAGTTGGAAGACTGTGGCCTGGAAGTGACGCCGTTCAATACCCTGGAAAGCCTGACCAACGGCATCACCAGCGCTCACCAGACCGAGCAGGCTATCGACCTCGCGGTACTCGGCGTGACCGCCAACGATATTCCGCCCGAGCGCCTCAACCAGCACCTGTGGGACCTCGAACACCTGGGTTGCAAAGTGCTGGTGCTGTGCCCCACCACCGAACAGATGCTGTTCAACGAGTCGGTCCCCAACCCCAACAGCCAGTTGCAGGCCAAGCCGGCGTGTACCCGCAAGCTGCGCCGTGCCCTGTCCGACCTGATCAGCCCGCGGCCGTCACGCAGTGAACCGGGCGAGCCGTTGTCCAGCCGTGCGCCGCGTGTGCTGTGTGTCGACGATAACCCGGCAAACCTGCTGTTGGTGCAAACCCTGCTGGAAGACATGGGCGCGCAGGTCCGTGCAGTGGAAAGCGGCTACGCAGCGGTCGACGCGGTGAAACAGGACACCTTCGACCTGGTGCTGATGGACGTGCAGATGCCGGGCATGGACGGACGCCAGAGCACCGAGGCGATCCGCCAGTGGGAAAGCGAGCGCCATGGCACGCCCTTGCCGGTGGTCGCCCTCACCGCCCACGCCATGGCCAACGAAAAGCGCGCCCTGCTGCAAAGCGGTATGGACGACTACCTGACCAAACCCATCAGCGAACGGCAACTGGCCCAGGTGGTGCTGAAATGGACCGGCCTGGCCCTGCGCAACCAGGTGCCGGAGCGCGCCGTCGAAGGCCTGGGCCCCGGGGTGCAATTGCCGGTGCTGGACCACGAGGAAGGCCTGCGCCTGGCCGCCGGCAAGACCGATCTGGCGGCCGACATGCTGGCCATGCTGCTGGCCTCCCTGGAAGCCGACCGCCAGGCCATTCACGTCGCCCGCGAGGCCAAGGACAACCTGGCCCTCATCGAACGTGTCCACCGCCTGCACGGCGCCACCCGCTACTGTGGCGTGCCGCAACTGCGCGCCGCCTGCCAGCGCGCCGAAACCCTGCTCAAGCAGGACGACGCCAAGGCCATGACCGCGCTGGATGAACTGGACATGGCCATTGCACGGCTGGCCAGTGAAGCACGGGTCAGCGCCTGAATTCATCAAAAAGGAAGCCTTTGATGCGCGTGATTCTTTTCAGCAGCCAGACCTACGACCGCGACAGTTTCCTCGGCGAACCCTTGCCGCGCGGCCTGGAACTGCAATTCCAACCCGCCCGGCTCAACCTCGACACCGTTGCCCTGGCCGAACACCACGAAGTGGTCTGCGCCTTTATCAACGATGACCTCAGCGCCCCAGTGCTGGAACACCTGGCCAAGGGCGGCACGCGGTTGATCGCGTTGCGTTCGGCCGGCTACAACCATGTGGACCTGCCTGCCGCCAAACGCCTGGGCCTGACCATCGTGCGCGTCCCGGCCTATTCGCCCCATGCGATCGCCGAACACGCGGTGGCCCTGATCCTCGCCCTCAACCGCCGCCTGCATCGCGCCTACAACCGCACCCGCGACGGCGATTTCAGCCTGCATGGCCTCACCGGCTTCGACCTGGTGGGCAAGACTGTCGGCGTGGTCGGCACCGGCCAGATCGGCGCCACGTTCGCCAGGATCATGGCGGGCTTCGGTTGCCGGCTGCTCGCCTACGACCCGTTCCCCAACCCGCAGGTCCAGGCCCTCGGCGCTGACTATGTGAGCCTGCCTGAGCTTTTGGCCCAGGCGCAGATCATCAGCCTGCACTGCCCGCTGACCGCCGACAGCAAGCACCTGATCAATGCGCACTCCCTGGCGCGGATGCAACCCGGCGCCATGCTGATCAACACCGGTCGCGGTGGCCTGGTCGACACGCCGGCGCTGATCGAAGCACTCAAGGACGGCCAGCTCGGCTACCTGGGGCTGGATGTGTACGAGGAGGAAGCCCAGCTGTTTTTCGAGGACCGCTCCGACCTGCCCTTGCAGGACGATGTGCTCGCGCGCCTGCTGACCTTCCCCAACGTGATCGTCACCGCACACCAGGCGTTCCTCACCCGCGAAGCCCTGGCGGCGATTGCCGGCACCACATTGGCCAATATTGCGGCATGGGCCGATGGCCGGGCGCAGAACCTAGTCGAAGGATGATCAGCGGTCACATACCAGGCTCATGATCAGCAGGCACCCGTGATAGGATGCCGCGCCTATTTGGAGGATCCATGGCCGAACACGATTTCCGCTTCAGCTTGCTGAGCCCGCAACACACCCTGATCGAATGCCGTGCCCTGGTGCCGGGCCGTTACCAGGTCACCGGCAACGGTGGCTCGATCAAGCACGACGACGTGCTGATCGTCACCCTGCGCGGCAGTAAAACCTTGTCCATGCGTCTTACCGTCGAAGGTGACGCGCGCTACTCCATCCGCCCTGCCGGCCAGTGGGTCGCCATGGCCCGCGGGCCGAAGTTCGGCGAGCTGGAGATTCACACCTGGAAGGTCAACTGCGACAGCTGCGACACCGTGCTGGAGTTTGAATTCGCGGTGGAAACCAAGCTGACCAAGGAGCCGCTGCAACCGGCCGCCAATGCACGCATTGCCGAGTTGGGCTGGTCCAGCGAAGGCGACAAGCACCGTTGCCCGAAATGCCAGAAGGCCGGGCAATGAAAGGCCTGCTTCTGCTCGCCGCCGTCGGTGCGGCCCTGAGTGGCTGCGCCGGTGACGCGGCCAAGCTCAAGCAGGATCACAGCTACGTGGTGGAGTGGATTGGTGAGCGGCCGTTGATGGATTACGCACACCTGACCGTCACCCTCGGCGCCGATGGGCGTGCCTACGGCAACGGCGGTTGCAACCACTGGTTCGCGCCGTACACCCTTGAGGGCGACAAGCTCAGCTTCGGCAAGCTTGGCAGCACCCGCAAGCTCTGCGCCGAGGCCCTGATGGAGCAGGAACAGCGCTTCTTCCAGGCCCTGCAAGGCGTACAGCGCTGGGACATCTCGCCGATCGAGCAGACCCGCTTCTGGCCGGCCGAAGGCAAGCCGATTCGCCTGTGGCTCGAAGAGGGCTGATTCCACCGATCTACAGGTTGGTGAGATTTAAATGTGGGAGGGGGCTTGCCCCCGATGACGGTGTAACAGTCACTGATGTATTGACTGACACACTGCTATCGGGGGCAAGCCCCCTCCCACATTTGATCGAGGACAATACTCTAGCCGCGCAAAGCCTTGAGCTTGGCCAGCACCCCTTCCGCCGTCTGCTCACCCATCAACTGCTCGCGCACCTTGCCCTTGTCATCGATGATATAGGTCACCGGCAACGCTTCGCTGCGCGGAATCTCGAAGATCCCATCCGGGTTCTGTGCCAGCACGGTGAACTTAATCCCCAGTTTGTCGCTGGCTTCCTTCAGCTCTGCACCCTGCACATTGTCGAAGTTGACCCCGAACACCCCCACGCCCTGCCCCTTCAACTGTTCCGCCAGGGCGTTGAGCTCAGGGATTTCCGTACGGCACGGGCCACACCATTCCGCCCAGTAGTTGACCACCAGCCACTGTTTATCCAGGCGCTCGGCCGCGACCTTCTGGCCGTATTGGTCAACGCCGTAGTCATTGCCGCAGCCGCTGAGCAGCAGGGTTGTGATGATCGCCAATGCACCGATCAGTCGCCTTGTCATGGGGTATTCCTTCGCAAAAATGAACGTTGGCTGCGACCTATCGCCTCTTACGGTTTAAGGACAGGACGCCGCGCAGGTAGAATACCCGCCACCTTACGCAAGATGCGACCCGCACATGACCGATCTGACGCTTTATCACAACCCGCGCTGCTCGAAATCCCGCGGTGCGCTCGAACTGCTGGAAGCCCGAGGCCTCGCCCCCACCGTGGTGCGTTACCTGGAAACTCCGCTGAATACCGCACAATTGAAGACACTGCTGGCCAAGCTGGGCATCAGTGCCCGCCAACTGCTGCGCACCGGCGAAGACGAATACAAGGCCCTCAACCTGGCCGATGCCAGCCTCAGTGAAGCGCAGTTGATCGCCGCGATCGCCGAACACCCCAAGCTGATGGAACGCCCGATCCTGGAAACCGCCGATAAAGCCATCATTGGCCGTCCGCCAGAGAACGTACTGGAGATCCTGCCGTGACTGCGCCGTATGTGCTGGTGTTGTATTACAGCCGCAATGGCTCGGTGAGCGAAATGGCTCGGCAGATTGCCCGGGGCATCGAGCAAGGCGGCATGGAAGCGCGGCTGCGCACCGTACCGGCGATCTCCACCGAATGCGAAGCCGTGGCGCCGAGCATCCCGGACGAAGGCGCGCTGTACGCCAGCCTCGATGACTTGAAAAACTGCTCGGGCCTGGCCCTGGGCAGCCCGACGCGCTTCGGCAACATGGCCGCGCCGCTCAAGTACTTCCTCGATGGCACCAGCAACCTGTGGCTCACCGGTGCGCTGGTCGGCAAGCCGGCCGGGGTGTTCACCTCCACCGCCAGCCTGCATGGCGGCCAGGAAACCACGCTGATGTCGATGCTGTTGCCGCTGCTGCACCACGGCATGCTGATCACTGGCCTGCCCTACAGCGAACAGGCACTGCTCGACACCCAGGGCGGCGGCACACCGTACGGCGCCAGCCACCATGCGGGGCCGGATGGCAAGCGCCTGCTCGACCCGCATGAAATTACCCTGTGCCGGGCCCTGGGCCTGCGCCTGGCCAAGACCGCCACGCTGCTGGAGAACGGCCGTGGCCAGGAAGCCTAAGGTCCTACCGCCGCAAGCGTGGCTGGAGCCACGGGTCAAGGCGGCACGCGCGTTAAGCCTGCTGGCGTTTTTCGCCCTGGTGGGTTTGTTGTGCGGGTACTACCTGTTCGTCGCCGACCTGCACGGGGCACGCCCGTGGGTGATCCTGCTGATCGAACTGGTGCCGCTGCTGGTGCTGGCGCCGGGGATGATCATCGGCAGCGCGCGCGGGCATTCGTGGATGTGCTTTGCGGTGAACCTGTATTTCATCAAGGGCGCGCTGGCGGCGTATGACCCGAACCGGCAGTGGTTCGGGGTGCTGGAGATGCTGGCCAGCCTGGCGGTGTTTTGCACGGCGCTGCTGTATGTGCGCTGGCGGCACCAGTTGAACCGCCGGCTGGCCACACCCTAGAACCCCGTCAGTGATTCACCGTATAGGCCAGCATCATCGACAACTGGCACATCGGCCGCCCACTCTCGGCATGCCACTGGTTGAACGCAGCCTGCACCGTGGCCAGGTCGCGCAGGCTGGTGGGTGCCTTGTCGACAATCTTCTGCGCATTCAATGCCGCCACCACGTCATCGCTCGGCACAAAAGTATCCTTGCCCACCATCCGCAAAAAGCGCGGGGCCGACAGCCCGCCCAGCTGATGACCGTGCTTGCTCAGGTATTTCCATAACCCGACGATGTCGGTCACCGGCCAGTCGGCGATAAATGCGCCGAAGCTGCCTTTTTCCTGCTCGATGTCCAGGATCATCTGCGCATTGCGCGGCACACTCTTGAGCTTGCCCAGGTGACGAATGATGCGCGTGTCCTGCATCAGCCGCTCCAGGTGCTCGGCACCCATCAGCACGACTTTTTCCGGGTCGAAGCCGAAGAACACCTGCTCGAAGGCCAGCCACTTGGCATCCACCACGCTGTGTTTCAAGCCGGCGCGAAACACGCGCAGCGCCAAGGTCGACAGGTAGCGATCATCACTGATCTTGCGCAATTGCGCCGGGGTCTTGGGCACCGGCAGGTGGGCGTCCAGCTCGGCCGCTGAACCGAAGCGGTTCAGACAATATTCGTGCAGCCACTTGTAATCGCGCATGCCCTCTCCTGCTGTTGAATGCTGGCAATGGAATTGAAAACGGCGCCCGCGAGCGCCGTGTGTCAGAGCGTTGAATGAGCTCAGAGGTTCACAACATTGACGAAACGCGGCGCGGCAGTCTCATCGATTTTCAGGCTGGTGAAGTCGAACAGGTTGCGGTCGGCCAATTGCGACGGCTGCACGTTCTGCAGGCTGCGGAAGATACTTTCGGTACGCCCGGGGGTCTTGCGCTCCCAATCCACCAGCATGTCCTTGACCACCTGGCGCTGCAGGTTTTCCTGGGAGCCGCACAGGTTGCACGGGATGATCGGGAATTGCTTGAAGTCGGAATAGGCCTGGATGTCCTTCTCGTTGCAATACGCCAGCGGGCGGATCACCACGTTGCGCCCGTCATCGGCACGCAGCTTGGGCGGCATGGCCTTGAGCGAGCCGTTGAAGAACATATTGAGGAAGAAGGTCTCGACGATATCGTCGCGGTGATGACCCAGGGCCATCTTGGTCGCCCCGATCTCATCGGCAAAGGTGTAGAGCGTGCCACGGCGCAGGCGCGAGCATAGCGAGCAGGTGGTCTTGCCTTCAGGGATCAGTTCCTTGACCACCGAATAGGTGTCTTTTTCAACGATGTGGTACTCGACGCCCAGCGCCTTGAGGTAGGCCGGCAGCACGTGCTCGGGGAAGCCCGGTTGTTTCTGGTCCATGTTGACGGCAACGATCTCGAACTTGATCGGCGCGACCTTTTGCAGGTGCAGCAGCACGTCGAGCATGGTGTAGCTGTCTTTGCCGCCGGAGAGGCAGACCATGACCTTGTCGCCGTCCTCGATCATGTTGAAATCGGCGACTGCCTCACCGGCCAGGCGGCGCAGGCGTTTTTGCAGTTTGTTCTGGTTGACCGTAAGAGTGCCCATGGCGCTTGGATCCGCTGGAGGTGTGTGACGAAAAGCCGGGTATTTTACGCAAAAAAAACAGCTAAAGGGCTAACAGTAAAAGACCCCGCCGCGATTATGCCCCCTGTTTACAGCGCAATTTGCTCTAAAGGCCTTACGGTTATTCCGGTCATCCCTTCCTATACTGCGACTTGAGGTCGCACACATATATCCAGACCTTTGTGGCCATTTGGCCCGTGGGCGCTCCGATGGGGGGCGATGGTAATAACGACAGGAGTGACTGGCATGATCCATCACGTCGTGGGGCTGTTTACCCATCCCGACCAGGAATGGCGGGAAATTCGTGGCGATAAAGAAGAAAGCATCGGCCACATGTACCTCACTCACACCTTGATTCTCGCGGCGATCCCCGCCGTATCGGCTTTTATCGGCACCACCCAGGTCGGCTGGGTCATCGGCAACCGCTCCCCGGTCATGCTGACCCAGGAAAGTGCGCTGTGGATGACTCTCATGTCCTACGCGGCCATGCTCGGCGGCGTCGCGGTCATGGGCGCGTTCATTCACTGGATGGCTCGCACCTACGACGCCAACCCCAGCATGGCGCGGTGCGTGGCGTTTGCCACCTATACCGCGACACCTCTGTTCATCGGCGGGCTGGCGGCGCTCTACCCGCATATGTGGCTGGGCATGGTGGTGGGCACTGCGGCGATCTGCTACACGGTGTACCTGCTGTATGTCGGCGTACCGACCTTCATGAGCATCGACCCGGATGAAGGCTTCCTGTTTTCCAGTTCCATACTGGCCGTAGGGCTGGTGGTGCTGGTGGCGATCATGGCGTTTACCGTGATTGTCTGGGGCCTGGGCGTGGGGCCGATCTACACGAACTGACCCGTTCAATGGCAAAGGCAAGGCCACCGCAAGGTGGCTTTGTACGTGATGGATGACCATTCGGCGCCTGACAGATTCGGAAACACTCGGTTTTGCGGCATACTGGACGTCTCTGGAGATATGTACAGCATGCCCGAGCAACTCAATACCCGCGTCGAAGATTGTTTCCTGCAAGCCGAATCCTTTTTCAAACGAAGCTTCAAACGCCCCCAGGTCAGCCTCAAGCTGCGGGGCCAGAAGGCCGGTGTCGCGCATTTGCACGAGAACCTGCTGCGCTTCAACCCACAGTTGTACCGAGAAAACAGCCAACACTTCCTGAAACAGACCGTGGCCCATGAGGTGGCACACCTGATTGCCCACCAATTGTTTGGCGAGCGCATCCAGCCCCATGGCGAGGAATGGCAACTGATCATGCGTGGGGTCTACGAACTGCCGCCCGACCGTTGCCACACCTATGCCGTGAAGCGTCGCCAGGTGACCCGTTATATCTACCGGTGCCCGTGTGCCGACAGCGACTTCCCGTTTTCATCGCAACGCCATGGCATGGTGGCTCAGGGGCGGAGGTATCTGTGCAGGCGGTGTCGGCAGACCTTGGTGTTTACCGGCGAAACCAGGGTGGAATAAAGGCCTCATCGGGAGCAAGCCCCCTCCCACATTCAGGCCTGTGAATACGATCAACCTGTGGGAGGGGGCTTGCTCCCGATAGCGTCCGCCCAGCCACTACATAATCACCTTGGAGCTGCGCAGCTCGCTGATGCGCTGCGGGCTCAAGCCCAGCTCCGCCAACACTTCATCGCTGTGCGCGCCCACGGCGACGCCAATGTGCCGGGGCGCTGGCAACCCTTCCGAAAACTTCAACGGGCAGGCCATCTGCGCCTGGCTCGAGCCGTCGCCCCTGGGCACCTGGCTGACCAGCGCCCGCGCCTTCAGTTGCGGATGGGCCACGGCTTCGCTGAGCGTCAGCACCGGCTCCACGCAGGCATCCGCCCCGGCAAACAGCTCGCACAACTGCTCGAAACTGCGCTTCTCGAACTCCACCTGCAAGGCCTGCTTAAGCGCCGGCTGCTGCTCAGGCTTCAAGCCCTGCGCGGCCAACTCCGGGCGGCCCAACGCTTCACACAATTGCTGCATGAAAGCCGGTTCCAGACTGCCCACCGCCATCCAGCGCCCATCCCGCGAGCGGTAATAGTCATAGAAACTGCCGCCATTGAGCACATGGGCCTCTCGCTCAGGCTCCACCCCACACGCCAGGTAACCCGCGCCGGCCATGGCATTCAGGCTGAACGAGCAATCGGTCATGCTCACATCCAGGTATTGCCCGACCCCACTTTGCTGACGGGCGATAACGGCCGCCAGCAGCCCCACTACCGCATGCAGCGAACCGCCGCCCACGTCCGCCAACTGCACGCCCAAGGGCAGTGGCCCGCTGTCCCGGCGTCCGGTGTAACTGGCGACCCCGGCCAACGCCAGGTAGTTGATGTCATGCCCGGCGCGGTCCTTATAGGGCCCGGTCTGGCCGTAACCGGTGATCGACACATAAATCAGCCGCGGGTTGATCGCCTTCAGCGCCTCGTACCCCAGGCCCAGGCGCTCCATCACGCCGGGGCGGAATTGTTCGAGGACAATGTCGTAGTCCTTGACCAGTTCGCGCACGATCTCCAGCGCCGGGGCCTGCTTCAAATCCAGCGCCAGGCTGCGTTTGTTGCGATTGAGATAGGCATGGCTGGCCGAAGTCCCCCGGTCATGGGGCGGCAGCACCCGCAGCAGGTCCATGCGCGTGGGAGATTCGATGCGCAGTACCTCGGCGCCCATGTCCGCCAGCATCAAGGAAGCAAACGGGCCGGGCAGCAAGGTGGAAAAATCCAGCACTTTGAGGGACGCCAAGGGACCTGACATGGAGATTCCATTTGGGTTTCGGATTGCCACAGACTAGGCAGCCTGGCGCCTACCGGCAATCGTCAGAACGATCATCGAGGGTGACCGTTTTGATCATGGCGGGCTTTTTCGTGGCGGCGGCTTTATCATTGCCCCACGTTTGCTTGCAGAGTGTTCCATGAAGTTTGCGATTGCAGTGTTTTCCGCCGCCCACGCGCCCTCCTCGCGCCGCGCCCTGCTGTTTGCACAGGCAGCGTTGGCCGGCGGGCATGAGATTGTGCGGCTGTTTTTCTATCAGGACGGCGTCTACAACGCCTCCAACACCCTCGTGGCACCCCAGGATGAGCAGGACATTGCCCGCCAATGGCACGAGTTGGTCAATGCGCATCAACTCGATGGCGTGGTGTGCATCGCTGCCGCCTTGCGTCGTGGCGTGCTGAATGCCGAGGAAGCCACGCGCTATCAACGCAGCGCGACCAACCTGGATGCGCCCTGGGCGTTGTCGGGCCTGGGTCAATTGCACGACGCCGCCCAGGCCGCCGACCGCCTGATCTGTTTTGGAGGGCCGTGACATGTCCAAATCCTTGCTAGTGATCAGCCGCCAGGCGCCCTGGTCCGGGCCGAGCGCGCGCGAAGCGCTGGATATCGTGCTGGCCGGGGGCGCGTTTGATCTGCCGATCGGCGTGCTGTTCATGGATGACGGCGTGTTCCAACTGGCGCCGCACCAGGACGCCAAGGCCGTGCAGCAAAAGGACCTCAGCGCTAACCTGCAGGCCTTGGGCCTGTTCGGCATCGATGACGTGTTCGCCTGCCACCATAGCCTGGGGGAGCGCGGGCTGACGCAGCCGGCCAATGCCCAGTCGCTGGACAGCGAAGCGATCTCCAGGCTGATTGACCGTTACGACCAGGTGATAACCCTCTGATGTCGACTTTACATGTGGTATCTCACTCTCCTTTTACCGATAGCCGCCTCGCCAGTTGCCTGCGTATCTGCGGCGCCGAGGATGCGATCCTGCTCTGCGGCGATGGCGCCTACGGGTTGCACAACCCGGCCCTGCGCACCAAGGGCGTGAAGGTGTTCGTGCTGGCGGAAGACATGCAGGCGCGCAACCTGCCGCTGCCGGACTGGGCCGACAGCGTGGACTACCCGGGTTTCGTGCAGCTGTCGCTCGACTACAGCAAGGTCAACACCTGGCTATGAACACCCTGACCGTAGGCGCGCGCACCCTCGAGCTGGACAAGGACGGCTACCTCGTCGACCTTAACGAATGGTCCCCTGAGGTGGCCGAGGCCCTGGCTGCCGCCGAGGCCCTGGAGCTGACCCCGGACCATTGGCAGATCCTCGAGCTGCTGCGCCAGTTCTATGCCGAATTCCAGCTGTCCCCCGCCACGCGCCCGCTGATCAAGTACACCGCCTTGAAGCTGGGCCCTGAAAAGGGCAACAGCCTGCACCTCAACACACTGTTCAACGGCACTCCCGCCAAACTCGCCGCCAAGCTGGCGGGCCTGCCCCGGCCGACGAATTGCTTATGACCGACTTTGCCCCACTGACCCTTGAAACCCCTGCCGAGCATCCGTTTGCGCAGTTCGTGCGCATCCTGGGCAAAGGCAAGCGCGGCGCGCGCAACCTCACCCGCGAAGAGGCCCGCGAAGCCATGGGCATGCTGCTCGACGAAAAAGTCGAAGACACCCAGCTCGGCGCCTTCCTGATGCTGCTGCGCCACAAGGAAGAAAGCCCGGAAGAACTCGCCGGTTTTACCCAAGCCGTGCGTGAACGCCTGGACGCCCCCGCACTGAATGTGGATGTCGACTGGCCGACCTACGCCGGCAAGAAGCGCCACCTGCCGTGGTTCCTGCTGGCGGCCAAGTGCCTGGCGCAACATGGCGTGCGCATCCTCATGCACGGCGGCGGCGCACACACGGCGGGCCGGCTGTACACCGAACAATTGCTCGAAACCCTGCACATCCCGCTGTGCCGCAATTGGCAGCAGGTCGGGACGGCGTTTGAACAAGGCAACCTGGCGTTTATCCCGCTGGGCGACTGGGCGCCGCAACTGCAACGCATGATCGACCTGCGCAACACCCTGGGCCTGCGCTCGCCGATCCACTCCCTGGCGCGCCTGCTCAACCCGCTGAATGCGCGCTGCGGCCTGCAAAGCATTTTCCACCCCGGTTACCAGGGCGTGCACCGCGATGCCAGCGGCCTGCTTGGCGACCATGTGATCGTGGTCAAGGGCGACGGCGGCGAAGTCGAGATCAACCCCGACACGATCAGCCACCTCTATGGCACCACCGGTGGCGAAAGCTGGGATGAAGAATGGCCTGCCCTCTCCGACCAGCGCCACGTCAAGCCGGCAACCCTGGAGCCTGAACACTTGAAGGCCGTGTGGCGCGGCGACGTAGAGGACAGCTACCCGCAACTGGCGCTGATCGCCACCATGGCCCTGGCCTTGCGCGGCCTCGGCCACCCACGGGAACAGGCGTTCGCATTGGCCCGGCAATACTGGGATGCACGGGACAAATCGATTTAATCGATCATTCACGCCCGGTCTTTGCGCTTTTAGTTCGAACTCATCCCTTTAGACTGGGCTCCAACGCTTATTAGCCAAGGAGCCAGTCATGGGTTTGCTGATCGAAGGACACTGGAAAGACCAGTGGTACGAAAGTAGCGCAGATGGCGCTTTCCAGCGCGAACAGGCCCAGCGCCGCCACTGGGTGACCGCCGATGGCCAGCCTGGGCCCAGCGGCGAAGGCGGATTCAAGGCCGAGGCCGGTCGTTATCACCTCTATGTGTCCCTGGCTTGCCCCTGGGCCCATCGCACCCTGATCCTGCGCAAGCTCAAGGGCCTGGAAAGCATGATCGACGTGTCCGTGGTCAGCTGGCTGATGCTGGAAAACGGCTGGACCTTCGACAAGGCCCACGGCTCCACCGGCGATAAGCTCGATGGTTTCGAATTCATGCACCAGCGCTATACCGCCGACACCGCCGACTACACCGGCCGCGTCACCGTGCCGGTGCTGTGGGACAAGCAGCTCAACCGCATCGTCAGCAATGAATCGGCGGAGATCATCCGCATGTTCAACAGCGCGTTCAACGGCCTGACCGGCAACACCCTGGACTTCTACCCCGAGCCGCTGCGCGCGACCATCGATGGGCTCAACGAGCGGATCTACCCGGCCGTGAACAATGGCGTGTACCGCGCAGGCTTTGCCACCTCACAAAAAGCCTATGAAAGCGCGTTTGATGATGTGTTTGCCGAACTGGATCACCTGGAGCAGCATCTGGGGGACCATCGCTACCTGGCCGGCGAGTACCTGACCGAGGCGGATGTGCGCTTGTTCACCACGCTGATTCGTTTTGATGCGGTGTATTACAGCCACTTCAAATGCAATCTGCGACGGATTGCCGATTATTCGAACCTTTCGAATTGGCTGAGGGAGATGTATCAGTGGCCGGGCGTGGCCGAGACGGTGGATTTCGCACACATCAAGGGGCATTACTATGGGAGCCACCGCACCATCAACCCGACGGCGATTGTGCCGAAGGGGCCGTTGCAGGCGTTTGATGCCGGGCATGATCGAGCGCGGCTGACAGGTCAGGGTGTCTTGAGCTGAGTACGGCTGGCAAGCCCGTCTTGGTGAACGGGCTTGTCGCAAGAGTGTTGTCAAACCTGAGACTGGGCGCCTTCAAACCACTTCAGCTTCTCGCGCAGCACCACCACCTCACCGACGATCACCAGTGTCGGCGCATGCACTTCATGCTCCGCCACCATGCGCGGCAAGTCCGCCAGGGTGCCGGTAAACACGCGCTGGTTGGACGTGGTGCCCTGCTGGATCAACGCCGCCGGGGTATCCGCGGCACGCCCATGCTTGATCAGTTGCTCACAGATGATCGGCAAGCCAATCAAGCCCATGTAGAACACCAGGGTCTGCGACGGCCCTACCAGGTCACTCCAGGGCAGGTCCGACGTCCCGTTCTTCAAGTGCCCGGTGATAAAGCGTACCGACTGTGCGTAGTCGCGATGGGTCAGCGGTATCCCGGCGTACGCCGCGCAACCACTGGCTGCGGTGATCCCCGGCACCACTTGGAACGGGATGCCATGGGCCGCCAGTTCCTCGATTTCTTCACCGCCACGGCCAAAGATGAACGGATCGCCACCCTTGAGGCGCAGCACGCGCTTGCCTTGCCTGGCCAGGTCCACCAGTTGCTGGTTGATCTGGTCTTGCGGCACGGCGTGGTCGGCGCGGCGCTTGCCGACGTAGATGCGCTCGGCATCACGACGGCACAGTTCCAGAATCGCCGGCGCCACCAAACGGTCGTACAGCACCACGTCGGCTTGCTGCATCAGGCGCAGCGCACGGAAGGTCAGCAGGTCCGGGTCGCCCGGGCCAGCCCCTACCAGATACACCTCGCCCGGCGCATAAGGCGGCGCGCCGTTGACCTTTTCGATCAGCAGACGCTCAGCCTCATCGCCCTGCCCGGCCAACTGACGGTCGGCAATCGGCCCTTGGAACACTTCTTCCCAGAACGCCCGACGCTGCTGCACATCCGGGTACAAACCTTTGACCTGGGCACGAAACCGCGCCGCCAGCCCGGCCAACTGGCCGTAGGTGGACGGAATCCAGGTTTCCAGCTTGGCGCGGATCAAGCGCGCCAGCACCGGCGCATCGCCGCCGCTGGACACCGCGATCACCAAGGGCGAACGGTCGACAATCGCCGGGAAGATCACGCTGCACAAGGCCGGCGCGTCCACCACATTGACCGGTACGCAACGACGCTTGGCGTCACTGGACACTTGCGCGTTCAGTGGCTCGTCGTCGGTCGCCGCGATAATCAGGGTGCAGCCTTCCAGGTCGGCCTCCTGATAACCGCGCAGAATCATTTCCCCGCCACTGCCCTGCACCAACTCGCGCAACTGGTCTTCGATCTGGGGAGCAACCACCCGCAGCACGGCGCCGGCGTCAGCCAGCAGGCGGGATTTGCGCAAGGCAATCTCCCCCCCACCGACGACCAGCACACGACTGCCGCGCAGGTTATGAAACAGCGGCAGAAATTCCATTTAGCGGATGACCTCGACGCCCGCCATGTAAGGCTTGAGCACTTCAGGTACGCGGATCGAACCGTCAGCCTGCTGGTAGTTTTCCAGTACGGCCACCAGGGTACGACCTACAGCCAGGCCCGAACCGTTGAGGGTGTGCACCAACTCCGGCTTGCCGGTTTCCGGGTTACGGAAACGCGCCTGCATGCGCCGGGCCTGGAAATCACCGCAGTTGGAGCACGATGAAATCTCGCGGTATTTGTCCTGGCTGGGTACCCACACTTCGAGGTCGTAGGTCTTCACGGCGCTGAAGCCCATGTCGCCGGTGCACAGCGCCAGCACGCGGTACGGCAGCTCCAGCAGCTGCAGGACGCGTTCGGCGTTGGCGGTCAGGCCTTCCAGGGCTTCCATGGAGGTCGACGGCTCGACCACTTGCACCATCTCGACCTTGTCGAACTGGTGCTGGCGGATCATGCCGCGGGTGTCACGCCCCGACGCACCGGCTTCACTGCGGAAGCACGGGCTGTGGGCGACGAACTTGAGCGGCAGTTGCTTGGCATCGAGGATCTCGCCCGCAACGATATTGGTCAGCGACACTTCGGCGGTCGGGATCAGGTACAGATCGGCTTCGCCATCGCGGCTGATCTTGAACAGGTCTTCCTCGAACTTCGGCAGCTGGCTGGTGCCCATCAGCGCCGGCGCCTGCACCAGGTACGGGGTGTAAGCCTCTTCGTAACCGTGCTCGCCGGTGTGCAGGTTGATCATGAACTGCGCCAGGGCACGGTGCATGCGTGCGATCGGGCCGCGCAGCAGGGCAAAGCGCGCACCGGACATTTTGGCGGCGGTTTCGAAATCCAGGCCACCGGTCAATTCGCCCAGGGCGACGTGGTCCTTGATCTCGAAATCAAAGGCCGTTGGCGTGCCCCAGCGACGCACTTCGACGTTGCCGTCTTCGTCGTCTCCAATCGGCACGGACTCGTGCGGCAGGTTGGGAATGCCCAGCAGGATCGAGTCCAGCTCGGACTGAATGCCTTCCAGCTCGACCTTGCCGTCGGACAGCTCGGTGCCCATGCGCTCGACGTCCGCCATCAACGGCGCGATGTCTTCGCCACGTTGCTTGGCCTGACCGATGGATTTGGAACGCGCATTCCGCTCAGCCTGCAGTGCTTCGGTGCGGGTCTGGACGGTCTTGCGCTGTTCTTCCAGCGCTTCGATGCGCGCAACATCCAAGGCAAAGCCACGGGATGCCAGGCGGTCCGCTACGTCCTGAAGGTTGCTACGTAACAGTTTGGAATCGAGCATGTCGGTCTCTCGTTTATCAAAGTTTGGTCAAGGACAGGCCGGCCCAGGTGGCGAGCAGCCCGCCGAACACGCTGATGCCCAGGTACCCGAAGGCGACCAGGGCCTGCCCGCTTTCCAGCAGGCGCAGCGTATCCAGTGAAAAGGATGAAAAGGTCGTCAGACCGCCTACAAAGCCGACAATCAAGCCGGCGCGAATTTCAATCGGTACTTCCGGGCGCAACAGGAACCAGCCGTACAACAACCCGATAATCAGGCAACCCACCAGGTTGACCGCCAGGGTCGCCGCATAAAAATGCTTCGGCCAATGGGCGCTCACCCAAGTACCAGTGGCGAAACGCAATAATGTACCAGCGATGCCGGCTGCGGACACGGCAAGAATCGTCTTGAACACTACTTTCTCCGCTGTTTGGGGCTGAGGCGGTCGAGTTGGGCGAGGTGATTGAGCTTTTCACCGATCTTCAGCTCCAGGCCACGGGGCACCGGCTGGTAGAACGGCTGCGGCTCAAGCTCATCGGGGAAATAGTCTTCGCCGGCGGCATAGGCGTCCGGCTCATCATGGGCATAGCGGTACTCATCACCGTAGCCCAGTTGTTTCATCAACTTGGTCGGCGCATTACGCAGGTGCAGCGGCACTTCGAGGGAGCCGTGTTCGGCGGCGGCACGCAGGGCGGACTTGAAGCCCATGTACACCGCGTTGCTTTTCGGCGCGCAGGCCAGGTACGTGATGGCCTGGGCCACCGCCAGCTCGCCTTCCGGGCTGCCGAGGCGCTCCTGCACTTCCCAGGCGGCCAGGCACAGGCTCAGGGCGCGCGGGTCGGCGTTGCCGATGTCTTCACTGGCCATGCGCACCACGCGGCGCGCCAGGTACAGCGGGTCGCAGCCGCCGTCGATCATGCGCGCAAACCAATACAGTGCGCCGTCCGGGTTGGAGCCACGCACGGACTTGTGCAGCGCCGAAATCTGGTCGTAGAAGGCTTCGCCGCCCTTGTCGAAACGTCGACGCGTATCGCCGAGCAGGCTTTGCAACAGGTCGACGCCAATCTCGCTGCCGTCTTCGGCCAGGTCGGAGGCGTTCTCCAGCAGGTTGAGAAAGCGCCGGCCATCACCATCGGCGGCGCTTAGCAGGATCTTGAAGCCTTCATCGCTGAGGCTCAGCTGACGCTTGCCCAAGCCCTTGTCTTCGCTCAGGGCACGGTGCAACAGCTTTTGCATCGCGGCTTCGTCGAGGCTCTTGAGCACATAGACCCGCGCCCGCGAGAGCAACGCATTGTTCAATTCAAACGAAGGGTTTTCGGTGGTGGCACCGATAAAAATCAGCGTGCCATCCTCGACGTAGGGCAAAAACGCATCCTGCTGAGACTTGTTGAAGCGATGCACTTCGTCGACAAACAGGATGGTGCGCTTGCCGTACTGCCCGGCCTGCTGCTTGGCCACCTCGACGGCCTGGCGGATCTCCTTGACCCCGGCCAGAACGGCCGAGACCGTTTCGAAGTGAGCATCCGAGACTTTTGCCAGCAGCCGCGCCAGGGTGGTCTTACCCACGCCCGGCGGCCCCCAGAAAATCATCGAGTGCAGCGCACCCTGCTCCAGGGCTTCGCGCAAAGGCTTGCCACGAGCGAGCAGGTGTTCCTGACCGACGTACTCATCCAGGTTGGTCGAGCGCAGGCGCGCGGCCAAAGGCTGGGCAATCGGGTCACTTCGAAACAGATCCATGGGCAGCGTTTGAAACCTCTGGGCAGTTTATTCCTGGATCACGTCGGCACCCTTGGGGATGTCGAACTTGAACTTGGACGCCGGTACCGGCTGGTTGGCCTTGACCCCGGAGAACAGGATGTCGGTGCGCTGGCCGACGCTGTCGACCAGGCGCATGTTGTTGATCACGCCGTTGCCGAACGACAGGGACAGCGTGTCAAACAACGTGTCCTTGGATTTCGGCTTGAGGGTGAACTCGATCACGTTGCTGGTCTGCTTGGAGGTGATGTCGAAGCTGTCGTTGATTTTCGACACATCGCCCGACAGCAGCAGCGCCGGCGTCTGGTTCAGGCGCGGGTCGAGCTTCTTGATGGTGGCCTGCTCCAGGTCCGGGTCCCACAGGGTGACTTTCTGGCCGTCCGAGACGATGGTCTGCTCGGCCTTGCCTTCGGTGTGCCAGTAGAACAGCCCAGGGCGCTGCACGGCCATCTCGCCGGCGGTTTCCTGCAACTGGGTGCCGCCGGCATCCAGGGTGAGCTGGGAGAAGCGCGCGGTCAGGGTCTGGGATTTGTCCAACAGGTTTTTCAGGCTGGCGACGGAGGCCGGGTCAGCGTGGGCCGAAACAGCGGTCAGGGCCAGTGCCGGCAACAACAGCATGCGGATAAGACGCATGGGAGTCCTCATTGAGTCGTAAGGGCGCGCCGCGTGGTGCCACGCGGCACGGAATCAGTCGCGCATCTGCCCGGGGGCGATGACTTCGCGCGAGCCGTTGGTGTTCATTGCAGTGACGACGCCAGCGTTTTCCATGGCTTCGATCATGCGCGCAGCGCGGTTATAGCCGATCTTCAGCTTGCGCTGCACAGCAGAAATCGAGGCGCGGCGGCTTTCCAGCACGAAGGCCACGGCTTCGTCATACAGCGCGTCGGTTTCGGCATCGTCGTCGCCACCGCTGCTGCCGCCGTCGAAGCCGCTGCCGGCCTCTTCGACACCGGCAAGGATGTCGTCGTTGTATTCGGGGGCGCCACGCAGCTTCCAGGCTTCCACCACGCGGTGCACTTCATCGTCGGAGACGAAGGCGCCGTGGACCCGTATCGGCAGGCTGGTACCCGGCGGCATATAGAGCATGTCACCGTGGCCCAGCAGTTGCTCGGCACCGCCCTGGTCGATGATGGTCCGTGAGTCGATCTTGCTCGACACCTGGAACGCCATGCGGGTCGGGATGTTGGCCTTGATCAGGCCGGTGATCACGTCCACCGACGGACGCTGGGTGGCAAGGATCAAGTGGATACCGGCGGCACGGGCCTTCTGGGCGATACGGGCGATCAGTTCTTCGACCTTCTTGCCGACGATCATCATCATGTCGGCGAACTCGTCGACCACCACCACGATGGTCGGCAGCTTGCCCAGCAGCGGAGCCTCGTCGTGGATACTTTCGCGCTTGTACAGCGGGTCGGTCAGCGGCGTGCCGGCGTCCTGGGCTTCCTTGACCTTGGCGTTGAAGCCCGACAGGTTACGCACGCCCATCTTCGCCATCAGTTTGTAGCGGCGCTCCATCTCGGCCACGCTCCAGCGCAGGGCGTTGGCGGCGTCCTTCATGTCGGTGACCACCGGGCAGAGCAGGTGCGGAATGCCTTCGTAGATCGACAGCTCGAGCATCTTCGGGTCGATCATGATCAGCTTGGCGTCTTCCGGGCCGGACTTGAACAGGATCGACAGGATCATCGCGTTCACGCCCACCGATTTACCCGAACCGGTGGTACCGGCCACCAGCAGGTGAGGCATTTTGGCGAGGTCGGTGATCACCGGCTTGCCGCCGATGTCGTGGCCCAGGGCCAGGGTGACCGGCGACTTGAAGTTGTCGTATTCGGGCGTCGACAGCACTTCGGAGAAGCGCACGATCTGGCGATCTTCGTTGGGAATCTCGATACCCACGGTGGTCTTGCCGGGGATCACTTCCACCACGCGCACGCTGGTCACGGCCAGGGAGCGCGCCAGGTCCTTGGCCAGGTTGGAAATGCGACTGACCTTGACGCCGGCAGCCGGCTGGATTTCGTAACGGGTAATCACCGGGCCGGGGTGGATCGAGTCCACCGACACCTCGACGCCGAACTCCTTGAGCTTGATTTCCAGCAGATGGCCGACGGCCGCCAGGGACTCAGGAGAATAGTTGAGCTGTTTCTTTTCGGCCGGGTCGAGGATCGAGATCGGCGGCAAGGTGCCTTCCACGGCGCTGTCGACAAACAACGGCGCCTGTTTCTCTTTCTGCACGCGGTGGCTGGGCTCGGCCGGCTTGGGCGGCGCCGGGGCGATCACCGGCGGTACCTGCTTCTCGCGGTCCGACATGTGCTTGCTCAGGGCCTGCTCGCGTTCGATCAGGCGTTCCTTGACCTTGGCCTGCTCACGGCGGTCCGGTGTGCTTGGGGCCACCACTTCGTTGACGCGGGTATCCACCTCGCGCAACTGGGCCACCATGCGCTTGCGTTCGACCCGGGCGGCCCACCAGCGGTTGGCAGCGCCCTGGAACAGCTCCAGCAAGTCGAGGGTGATCTTGCCGGTCACGTCCATAACCTTGAACCACGAGAGGTCGGTGAACACCGTGAGACCGAACAGGAACAGCGCGATAAACATCAGGGTGCTGCCCTGGATATTCAGGGTCTTGCGTGCCAGGTCGCCGAGGCTCTCGCCCAGCGCCCCACCCGCACCCGCCGGCAGGCCGGTGGGTGCGTGGAAATGAATATGCGCCAGGGCGGCACCGGACAGCACCAGGAATACCAGGCCGATCAGGCGCCACGAAAACAGCCAGCCGCTCCACTGCCACGGCTCATGACGCTGGCGGAAGATCTGCCAGGTCTTGATTGCCAGCAGCAAAGGGAAAATGTAAGCGAAGTAACCCAGCACCATGAACAGGATATCGGCGCTGTAGGAACCGGCAGGCCCACCGAAGTTCTGCACGTCTTCGATCTTGCTGTTATGGCTCCAGCCCGGATCGTCCTTGCCATAGGTGAGCAAGGCCATCATCAGGAACAGGCACAGCGCGCCGATAGCGATCAGCGCGCCTTCCTTGAGTCGATAGTGCAGGTGCTGGCGCCAGGCCGGCACGACGGCTGCTTTAGGTGTTGCGGCGGATTTCTTCAAAACGGGTCTTTTCCTGCGCCTGTTAGCGCGTCCATCTGTTGAATAACTGCAAATACTGCCCAATCCGAGCAGCTGAAAAATGAACGAACGTCGTGGAATCTACTTTTAACACTGGGCGATTGCTGGATGAAATGGCGATAACGCCACAATGGCCGCATTGTACGGGTTTGTGTTGCGGTTGCCACGCCACTTGGCTTTCTTCAGGCAGCATAGCCAATTGTGTGTCACAACATGTTCAATTTGAGCATGCATTGTCTTTGCTGACAAAGGCTTATGAGCTGTTTTTACCAATCCAGGCAAGCTTGGCAAATGGCCTGCATGGGCCAGACCCGATTACGACCACGCCTCACGCAGAGAGTTGCAGAAACACCCGCTCACGCTTATGCACGCCAACAGCCGATTCGGGCTGGCCCCACAGCGCTGCGTCGACAATAATCACACCCCTTGGGGCACGCGATCCGCCTGCCACTCCCCTCCCCTTCCGCAAGCCTGGATGCCATGCTGACCTGGTTACAACGCGACTCACTGACATTTCCCCCGCTGGCCAAGGCCATGCGCGAACCCAATGGCCTGCTCGCCGCCGGCGGCGACCTGTCGGCCGAGCGACTGGTGCAAGCCTACCGCCACGGTTGCTTTCCCTGGTTCTCGGAGGGCCAGCCGATCCTCTGGTGGTCGCCGGACCCGCGCACCGTGATATTCCCCGACGAGCTGCATGTCTCCCGCAGCCTGGGCAAACTATTGCGCCAGCAGCGCTATACCGTGACCTTCGACCAGGACTTTGCCGCCGTCATCCAGGCGTGCGCCGCGCCGCGCGCGTATGCCGATGGCACCTGGATCACCGAAGGCATACAGAGCGCCTACCTGGCGCTGCACCAGCGCGGTTACGCCCATTCGGTAGAGGTATGGGACAACGGCGAGCTGGTCGGCGGCCTGTATGGCTTGGCGATGGGCCAGCTGTTCTTCGGCGAGTCGATGTTCAGCCGTGCCGACAACGCCTCGAAATTCGGCTTTGCTACATTGACCCGGCAATTGCAGGCCTGGGGCTTTGTACTGATCGACTGCCAGATGCCCAACGACCACCTGCACAGCCTGGGTGCCCGCGCCATATCCCGCAGCGACTTTGCAGGTTTCCTGCGTGACCATCTGGACCAACCCAACGCAGGACCGTGGGTTTCTTAGGCGACTTGCGCGCTCCTGGCTTACACTTATTTCAAAGCTAATCCGAGGGTTGATCATGACCGAGTTGGCGCGTTTGAAGTTTTATGCCACTCAACCCCACTCTTGCAGCTATCTGCCCGACGAGCAGGCCACCACCCTGTTCCTCGACCCCAGCCAGCCGATGGATGTGCACGTGTATGCCGATCTCTCGGAAATGGGTTTTCGACGCAGCGGCGATCATCTGTACCGGCCCCACTGCCAGAACTGCAATGCCTGCGTGCCGGCACGCATCCCTGTGGCGCAGTTTCTGCCGGACCGCAATCAGAAGCGCATCCTCAAGCGCAATGCCGACCTGACGGTGGCAGCTGCCAAGCCACGATTCACCGAAGAGTATTTTGACCTGTACCAGCGCTATATCGAGCAGCGCCACGCCGACGGCGATATGTTCCCACCCAGCCGCGACCAGTTTTCCACCTTCCTGGTGCGTGACCTGCCGTTCTCGCGCTTTTACGAATTTCGCGCGGACGGCCGCCTGGTGGCCGTCGCCGTGACCGATTTGCTGCCTAACGGCCTGTCAGCGGTCTACACCTTCTACGAGCCGGCCGAAGAGCGGCGCAGCCTCGGGCGTTTCGCGATCCTCTGGCAAATCGGTGAAGCACTGCGCCTGGAACTCGAGGCGGTGTACCTCGGATACTGGATCAAGAACTGCAAAAAGATGAACTACAAGACCCAATATCGCCCCATAGAACTGCTGATTAATCAAAGATGGGTCACGCTTAACTAGAACCCCTTGGCTTAAACACCCTTTTTCGGGCACAATGCACGCCGCTTTTGCCTGGCGCAGTTGCACCGGGCCATTCACTGGATACCGAGGGCTTTACTGCATGTCGAAAGAAGACAGCTTCGAAATGGAAGGCACTGTCGTCGACACCCTGCCCAACACCATGTTTCGTGTGGAGTTGGAAAATGGGCACGTCGTAACCGCGCATATCTCCGGCAAGATGCGCAAGAACTACATTCGTATTCTTACCGGTGACAAAGTGCGCGTCGAGCTGACGCCCTATGACTTGAGCAAAGGGCGTATCACTTACCGCGCTCGCTAAGCAAGTCAATACAAGACGCCCGGTTATGCCGGGCGTTTTTGTGTGCATGGGATTTCTCAAACATCGAGGGATCCTGCGGGAGGGGGCAAGCCCCATTCTGAGAATTGCATTTCAAGACAGCAAAAAGGCGCCTTTCGGCGCCTTTTGCGTTGTTACAGAACGATCAGGCCATTTCAGCCGTGGTTTCGAACTCGAAGGTCAGCTCGCCATCCTTCAGGTCGATATGCACCACGCCACCATGGTCGGAAAGCTCGCCAAACAGGATCTCTTCAGCCAGCGGCCGCTTGATCTTGTCCTGGATCAGACGCGCCATCGGGCGAGCGCCCATTGCCGCATCGTAGCCACCTTCGGCGATCCAGCTGCGCGCCGCTTCCGTGACATCCAGTTGCACGCGCTTGTCTTCCAACTGCGCCTGAAGCTCGGTGAGGAACTTGTCCACCACACTCTTGATGACCTCATGGCTGAGGCGACCAAACTGGATAATGGTGTCCAGGCGGTTGCGGAACTCCGGCGTGAAGCTCTTCTTGATCACTTCCATCGCATCGGACGAGTGATCCTGGTGGGTAAAGCCGATCGAAGCCCGCGCGGCCGTCTCGGCACCGGCGTTGGTGGTCATGATCAGGATGACATTGCGGAAGTCCGCCTTGCGCCCGTTGTTGTCGGTCAGGGTCCCGTGGTCCATCACCTGCAGCAGCAGGTTGAAGACTTCCGGGTGGGCCTTCTCGATTTCATCGAGCAGCAGTACGCAATGGGGCTGCTTGGTAATCGCTTCGGTCAACAGGCCGCCCTGGTCGAAACCGACATAGCCCGGAGGCGCACCGATCAGGCGCGACACGGTGTGACGTTCCATGTATTCGGACATGTCGAAGCGCACCAGCTCGATCCCCATGGCCTTGGCCAATTGCCGCGCCGCTTCGGTCTTGCCGACACCGGTAGGACCGGCGAACAGGAACGAACCGACAGGCTTGTCCGGCGACTTGAGGCCCGCACGCGACAGCTTGATCGCGGTGGACAGCGCATCGATTGCCGCGTCCTGGCCGAACACGGTGAGCTTGAGGTCGCGCTCAAGGTTACGCAGCAGCTCCTTGTCGGAACTGTTGACGTGTTTTGGCGGAATTCGCGCGATCTTCGCGACAATGTCCTCGACCTGAGGCACGTCGATGCGCTTCACACGCTTCTCGACCGGCTGCAGGCGTTGGTAGGCCCCGGCCTCATCGATCACATCGATGGCCTTGTCCGGCATGTGCCGGTCATTGATGTAGCGCGACGCCAACTCGGCCGCCGCACGCAGCGCCTCATCGGTGTACTCGATGCCGTGGTGCGCCTCAAACCGCCCCTTGAGCCCGCGCAGGATGCCGATGGTATCTTCGACCGACGGCTCGGACACGTCGACTTTCTGGAAGCGACGCGCCAGGGCACGGTCTTTCTCGAAGATGCCGCGGAATTCCTGGAAGGTGGTCGAACCGATGCAGCGGATATCACCCGACGACAGCAGCGGCTTGAGCAGGTTGGAAGCGTCCATGACCCCACCGGAGGCCGCACCCGCACCAATGATGGTGTGGATCTCGTCGATGAACAGGATCGCCTGCGGGCGTTTTTTCAGCTCGCCGAGCAGCGCCTTGAAGCGCTTCTCGAAATCGCCACGGTACTTGGTCCCGGCGAGCAACGCGCCCAGGTCAAGGGAGTAGACGACACTGTTGGCCAGCAGGTCCGGCACCTGATTGTCGACGATGCGCTTGGCCAGGCCTTCGGCAATCGCGGTCTTGCCCACGCCCGCCTCACCCACCAGCAACGGATTGTTCTTGCGACGGCGCGCCAGGATCTGCGCTACACGCTCGACCTCAAGCTCACGCCCCACCAGCGGATCGATCCGCCCCTGGCGCGCCAGCTCGTTGAGGTTGCTGGCATAGGCATCCAGCGGGTTGCTTGAAGAAGAAGACTCACCGCCCTCGTCGTCCTGCATATCCTGCTCACCCTCGGAATGATCGCCGTGCCCAGGCACCTTGGAGATACCGTGGGCGATGTAGTTGACGACATCGATACGGGCAACGCTCTGCTGCTTGAGCAGGAACACTGCCTGGCTTTCCTGTTCGCTGAAGATCGCCACAAGCACATTGGCGCCTGTGACTTCACGCTTACCGGAGCTCTGTACGTGGAAAACAGCACGTTGCAATACCCGCTGGAAGCCCAGGGTTGGCTGGGTCTCACGGTCCTCGTCATGCACGGGGATCAGTGGCGTGGTGGAGTCGATAAACTCCTGCAGGTCATGCTTGAGCTTGTCGAGATTGGCGCCGCACGCACGCAGAACCGTGGCGGCAGCTTCGTTATCCAAAAGTGCCAGCAGCAGGTGTTCGACGGTCATGAATTCATGACGCTTCGAACGAGCCTCCTTGAAGGCAAGATTGAGGGTGACTTCGAGCTCGCGGTTTAACATAGCTTCACCTCATACCCAAGTGGTCGGCGTTAACCGTCCTTCTCGATTTCACAGAGTAGCGGATGCTGGCTTTCCCTGGCGTACTGGTTGACCTGCATGGCCTTTGTCTCGGCGATGTCACGGGTAAACACTCCACATACTGCCCGTCCTTCTGTGTGAACGGCCAGCATTACCTTGGTCGCCAACTCGCGGTTCAGGTTAAAAAACACCTCGAGCACTTCGACCACGAAATCCATCGGTGTGTAGTCATCGTTGAACAAAACCACCTTGTACATCGGCGGCGCCTGTAAAGCAGGCTTGGCCTCCTGAACAGCAATGCCTGCAGAACCGTCGTCATCGTGTTCGTGATCCGGTCGATCCTGATTGAATGTTAGTCGAATCTGGCTGATTGCATGCATGGAAAGAAAGGTTCGTCAGTGGTTCAAATACAGTGGTGGGGGCGACCTGTCAGAATTTCAACTCTGACCGTTCAGTCGCCTTGACTATCGGCAAATCGGTGTTACAACCAATAGAACCCACAGTGGGTAAAAAAGGTCCGCGCAGTCAACCTTATTTATTCGGGTTAGGACGGATAAACTGGATGATACTCCAGTGATGGAGTCTGGTGCAGAGGGATATGGGTATGTCTGGCGTCAAGATCAGTGGCAAGGTCAAGTGGTTCAACAATGCCAAGGGATATGGCTTTGTTAATGAAGAAGGTAAAACCGAGGACCTTTTTGCGCACTACTCAGCGATTATCATGGATGGGTACAAAACGCTGAAGGCTGGCCAAGCTGTGAGCTTTGAAATCATTCAAGGACCGAAAGGGCTGCACGCCGTGAATATCGATGCAGTGAAAGAGGCAGCGAAAGCCGAAACGCATGAAAAAAACACGCCATCAACCGCTCATAAAGAAAAGAAACAAACGGCCTGACACCCCGCGAAGCGAGTGACATGTGATAAAAAAACCGGCCACCCGATCGACTTGGGTTGGCCGGTTTTTTGTACCAGGCTTTTACATATGCGAAATCAGCGCATCCCCAAAGCCCGACGACGACACCAGCTTCGCACCGTCCATCAGGCGCTCGAAGTCATAGGTCACGGTCTTGGCCGAGATAGCGCCGTTGGTGCCCTTGATGATCAGGTCGGCCGCTTCGGTCCAGCCCATATGACGCAGCATCATTTCCGCCGACAGGATCAATGAGCCCGGGTTGACCTGGTCCTTGCCCGCATACTTGGGCGCAGTGCCGTGGGTGGCCTCGAACATGGCCACGGTGTCGGACAGGTTGGCACCCGGCGCAATCCCGATACCGCCCACCTCTGCCGCCAGGGCGTCGGACAGGTAGTCGCCGTTCAGGTTGAGGGTCGCGATCACGTCATACTCGGCCGGACGCAACAGGATCTGCTGGAGCATGGCATCGGCGATGGCATCCTTGACCACCACATTCTTGCCGGTCTTCGGGTTCTTGAACTGCATCCACGGGCCGCCGTCCAGCAGGGTCGCACCGAACTCTTCAGCCGCCACTTCGTAGGCCCATTCCTTGAAGGCGCCTTCGGTGAACTTCATGATGTTGCCCTTGTGCACGATGGTCAGCGAGTCGCGATCGTTATCCACTACATATTGCAGGGCCTTGCGCGCCAGGCGCTTGGTGCCTTCCAGCGATACCGGCTTGATCCCAATGCCGCAATCCTGGTCGAAACGAATCTTGGTGACGCCCATTTCCTCCTTGAGGAACTTGATGACCTTGGTCGCTTCCGGCGAGCCGGCCTTCCACTCGATCCCGGCGTAAATGTCTTCGGAGTTTTCGCGGAAGATGGTCATGTCCACGTCGCCTGGTTTCTTGACCGGGCTGGGCACACCTTCGAACCAGCGCACCGGGCGCAGGCAGACGTAGAGGTCGAGTTGCTGGCGCAGGGCCACGTTCAGCGAACGAATGCCGCCCCCTACCGGAGTGGTCAGCGGCCCCTTGATGGACACCACGTAATCCTTGACCGCATCCAGGGTTTCCTGGGGCAGCCAGGTATCCTGGTCGTAGACCTGGGTCGCTTTCTCGCCGGCGTACACCTCCATCCAGGAGATCTTGCGCTTGCCGCCGTAGGCCTTTTCAACAGCTGCGTCGACCACCTTGATCATCACCGGGCTGATGTCGACGCCAATACCGTCACCTTCGATATACGGGATGATCGGTTGGTCAGGAACATTGAGAGAATGGTCTGCATTGACGGTGATTTTGTCGCCGACTGCCGGAACCTGAATCTTCTTGTATCCCATGCTGAACTCCATCTATGGATTGAACATCTGGCTGCGTTCGAGCCTACTCCAGATAAATGGCGACTGAAACCTCGCGCCATGCTCATTTGCATCGAAAACAGCATAAATTGTCGCCTACAAGCCTGAAAGCAAAGGGAAAAGCGCCAATCTTGAGCACTTCGTGCGACTTTAGGCGTAACCCGGTACCTGCGACCTTTAGACCAATGGACGACACACCTTTTGTATGAAGGCTCGGCGTAAGCATAGCGACCTATGTATAATGCCGCCGCTGACCAAAGAGTCACGATGGCAGACCGCTCTGGAACAGGGCCCTCCGCTACAAAGCAGGACTAATACAATAGTCCACCCGCTTGACGCTCGACTGATGCAACCCAACATCACCGCGAAGAAACCTCGACCTTTCGCTCATGGATGACTTTGAACGAACGCGCTCCACCCGGCGCATCTCGAGTTTCTGCGCACGCTTTCAGCAAAGAAGAGAGTTAATCCGAATATGCCCACCCGCTCGAAGATCATCTACACCTTCACCGACGAAGCCCCAGCCCTCGCCACCTATTCACTGCTGCCTATCGTAGAGGCCTTCACCGCTTCCGCTGATATTGCCGTGGAAACCCGCGACATCTCCCTCGCAGGGCGCATCCTCGCAAGCTTCCCCGAGCAACTGGGCACCAAGGCCGTACCGGACCACCTCGCCGAACTGGGCGACCTGGCCGTTACCCCTGAAGCCAACATCATCAAGCTGCCTAACATCAGTGCCTCGACCCCGCAACTGCAGGCGGCGATCAAGGAACTGCAGGCCCAGGGCTACGCCTTGCCGGACTACCCGGAAACCGTAACCACCGACGCGGAAAAAGAAACCCGTGCACGTTACGACAAGGTCAAGGGCAGCGCCGTGAACCCGGTCCTGCGCGAAGGCAACTCCGACCGCCGCGCGCCGCTGTCGGTCAAGAACTACGCTCGCAAGCACCCGCACAAGATGGGCGCCTGGGCTGCGGACTCCAAGTCCCACGTTGCCCACATGAGCAACGGCGACTTCTACGGCAGCGAAAAATCCGTACAGATCGAAGCAGCTGACGCTGTCAAAATCGAGCTGGTCGCTCAAGACGGCACCACCACCGTCCTGAAAGAAAAGACCACCGTCAAGGCCGGCGAAATCATCGACAGCGCGGTACTGAGCAAGAAAGCCCTGCGCAGCTTCATCGCCGCTGAAATCGAAGACGCCAAGAAACAAGGCGTGCTGCTGTCGGTCCACCTGAAAGCCACCATGATGAAGGTCTCCGACCCGATCATGTTCGGCCAGATCGTTGCCGAGTTCTATAAAGACGCCCTGGCCAAGCACGCAGACGTGCTGGCACAGATCGGCTTCAACCTGAACAACGGCATCGGCGACCTGTACGCCCGCATCAAGGCCCTGCCGGCCGAGCAGCAGGCGCAGATCGAAGCTGACATCCAGGCGGTCTACGCCGCTCGCCCTTCCCTGGCGATGGTCAACTCCGACAAAGGCATCACCAACCTGCACGTGCCGAGCGACGTCATCGTCGACGCCTCGATGCCGGCCATGATCCGTGACTCCGGCAAGATGTGGGGCACCGACGGCCAGCTGCACGACACCAAGGCCGTGATCCCGGATCGCTGCTACGCCACCATCTACCAGGCGGTGATCGAAGAGTGCAAGGCCAACGGCGCCTTCGACCCTACCACCATGGGCAGCGTGCCGAACGTTGGCCTGATGGCGAAAAAAGCCGAAGAGTACGGCTCCCACGACAAGACCTTCCAGATCAAGGCTGACGGCGTCGTCCGCGTCACCGACAGCAAGGGCAACCTGCTGATGGAACAGAAAGTCGAGGCCGGCGACATCTTCCGCATGTGCCAGACCCAAGACGCACCGATCCAGGACTGGGTCAAGCTGGCCGTCAACCGTGCCCGCGCCAGCAACACCCCGGCCATCTTCTGGCTGGACCCCAAGCGTGCACACGACGGCGTCGTGGTCGAGAAAGTCCAGGCCTACCTGAAAGACCACAACACCGAAGGCCTGGACATCCGCATCATGTCGCCGGTCGACGCGATGAAGTTCACCCTGGAACGTACCCGCAAGGGCCTGGACACCATCTCGGTGACCGGCAACGTGCTGCGTGACTACCTGACCGACCTGTTCCCGATCATGGAGCTGGGCACCAGCGCCAAGATGCTGTCCATCGTGCCGCTGATGAACGGCGGCGGCCTGTTCGAAACCGGCGCCGGCGGTTCGGCACCGAAGCACGTGCAACAGCTGCTGGAAGAGAACTTCCTGCGCTGGGACTCCCTGGGCGAGTTCCTGGCCCTGGCCGCCTCCCTCGAGCATTTGGGTGTGACGTACAACAACCCTAAAGCCCTGGTACTGTCCAAGACCCTGGACCAGGCCACCGGCCAGTTCCTCGACAACAACAAGTCGCCATCGCGCAAAGTCGGCAACATCGACAACCGCGGCAGCCACTTCTACCTGGCGCTGTACTGGGCCCAGGCCCTGGCCGCCCAGACCGAAGACACTGCACTGCAAGGTCAATTCGGCGAACTGGCCAAGACCCTGGCCGCGAACGAAGCAACCATCGTTGCCGAGCTCAATGCCGTACAGGGCAAGCCAGTGGACATCGGCGGCTACTACGCGCCGAACCCGGAGCTGACCAGCAAGGCCATGCGCCCAAGCAACACCCTCAACGCGGCGATTGCCAAGTTGAAGTAAGGTTGTAAGGATGCAAAGAAGCCCCGGCCCTGCGCCGGGGTTTCTGTTTCTACCGCTCAACAGAAGAAACCGGATTCAATGTGGGAGAGTGCTTGCCCCTCCCACACTGGCCGCAATTCTGCCCAAACACCGCGTCATATCTTGAATCGAGCCCCCCATGACCTGGCAACCCCACATCACCGTCGCCACCATCGTCGAAGACAACGGCAAATTCCTGATGGTCGAAGAACTCAAGGGCGGCCGCGCCGTGCTCAACCAGCCCGCCGGCCATCTCGACCCGCATGAAACCCTGACCGAGGCCGCCGTGCGCGAAACCCTCGAGGAAACCGGCTGGGACGTGGAAGCCACCGGCATCGTCGGCATCTACCTGTACACCGCACCCAGCAACGGGGTTACCTATCAACGCGTCTGCTTTATTGCCAAGGCACTGAAACACCATACGGACTATCAACTGGACGAAGGCATCCTGCGCGCCCGCTGGCTGAGCCGTGACGAGCTGATGGCCGTGCGCGACGCCTGGCGTAGCGAGCTGATCATCCGCTGTATCGATGATTATCTGGCCGGCCAGCGTCACAGCCTGGAATTGATCCGCCCTTCTCTTTAGCCTTGCGGGCCCAGGCCTGTTAGAATCGCGTCCTTTTTCAAGACACCCGTTGAAACCCTATGCGTGATCCAGCCCCTTCTGACACACAAAAGAAGCGCGTCATCGTCGGCATGTCCGGCGGCGTGGATTCTTCCGTTTCCGCCGTTCTGCTCATGGAGCAGGGTTATGAGGTGGAAGGCCTGTTCATGAAGAACTGGGAAGAAGACGATGGAACGGAATATTGCACCGCCATGGACGACCTGGCGGACGCCCAGGCCGTGTGCGACAAGATCGGTATCAAGCTGCACACCGCCAACTTCGCCGCCGAGTACTGGGACAACGTGTTCGAGCACTTCCTGGCCGAATACAAGGCCGGTCGCACGCCGAACCCGGACATCCTGTGCAACCGCGAAATCAAGTTCAAGGCGTTCCTCGACTACGCCATGATCCTTGGCGCCGACCTGATTGCCACTGGCCACTACGTGCGTCGCCGCGACATCGATGGCCGCACCGAACTGCTCAAGGGCCTGGACCCGAACAAGGACCAGAGCTACTTCCTGCACGCCGTCGGCGGTGAACAGATCGCCAAGACCCTGTTCCCGGTGGGCGAGCTGGAAAAACCCGAAGTTCGCAGGATCGCCGAGCAACACGGCCTGGCGACCGCTAAGAAGAAGGACTCCACCGGGATCTGCTTTATCGGCGAGCGCCGCTTCAGCGACTTCCTCAAGCAGTACCTGCCGGCGCAACCAGGCGAGATCAAGACCACCGAGGGTGAAGTGATCGGCCGTCACCACGGCCTGATGTACCACACCATCGGCCAGCGCCAGGGCCTGGGCATCGGCGGCTTGAAGGATGCCGGCGAAGAGCCGTGGTACGTGCTGGTCAAGGACCTGGAACACAACGTGCTGATCGTCGGCCAGGGCAATGAACACCCGCTGCTGTTCTCGGGCGCACTGCTGGCCTCGGAGATCTATTGGGTCAACCCGATCGACCTGAGCGCCCCGCGCCGCCTGACGGCCAAGGTACGCTATCGCCAGAGCGACCAGCCCTGCACCCTGGAAAAAACCGCGACGGGCTACCGCGCCACCTTTGATGACCCGCAACGTGCGGTCACCCCTGGCCAGTCCGTGGTGTTCTATGACGGCGAAATCTGCCTGGGCGGCGGCGTGATTGAAGTCGCCGAAGCCTGGAGCAACCCGGCATGAGCCCGACCCAGGAGCAATTGACAGCACTCGGCGGGGTATTTCTCTCCGCCGTGCTCGTGGACAAGATCGCCAAGACCGGCCAGGTCACCGAGGCAGGCCTGACCTGCATGCTCGGCAGCCTGCTGATCCGCGACCCCAAGGACACGCTGGAAGTGTATGGCGGCGACGACCTGGCGCTGCGCGAAGGTTACCGCGCGCTGATCGGCGCCCTGGAGCGCGACCCGAGCACCTTGCAGCGCGAGCCGCTGCGCTACGCCCTGTCGATGCTCGGCCTGGAGCGCCAACTGGCCAAGCGTGAAGACATGCTGGAAGTCATCGGCAAGCGCCTGCCGCAGATCCAATCCCAGGTAGAGCACTTCGGCCCGGCCCACGAAAACGTGATTGCCGCCTGCGGTGCGCTGTACCAGGACACCTTGAGCACCTTGCGCCAACGGATTCAGGTGCACGGCGACATGCGCAACCTGCAGCAACCGAACAACGCCTCGAAAATCCGCGCCCTGCTGCTGGCCGGTATTCGTTCGGCGCGGTTGTGGCGGCAATTGGGCGGTCATCGCTGGCAGCTGGTGATCAGCCGACGCAAATTGCTCAAAGAGCTTTACCCGTTGATGCGCAACGAATAAGTCGCACCGACAGGCTACTTTCAAGCCGTTACGCGTAATACGCCGGTCAGTTGGCAACGGACCGGCGGATTTTTTCATGTATGATACGCGCCCCATTTCGTTGCCCGACTGTCCGAGAACACCCCATGCAGCTCTCTTCGCTCACTGCGGTTTCCCCTGTTGACGGCCGCTACGCCGGCAAAACCCAGGCCCTGCGCCCTATTTTCAGCGAATACGGCCTGATCCGTGCTCGTGTACTGGTTGAAGTGCGCTGGCTCCAGCGCTTGGCCGCTCACCCCGCCATCAGCGAAGTGCCGGCGTTCTCCGCCGAAGCCAACGCTGTACTCGACGCCCTGGCGGACAATTTCTCCCTGGAGCACGCCGAGCGTGTGAAAGAGATCGAGCGCACCACCAACCACGACGTCAAGGCCATCGAATACCTGCTCAAGGAGCAGGCGGCCAAGCTGCCGGAACTGGCCCAGGTCAGCGAATTCATCCACTTTGCCTGCACCAGCGAGGACATCAACAACCTGTCCCACGCCCTGATGTTGCGCGAAGGCCGTGATGACGTGATGCTGCCGCTGATGCGCCAGACCGCCGAAGCCATCCGCGAGCTGGCCATCCGTTTCGCCGACGTGCCGATGCTGTCGCGCACCCACGGCCAGCCGGCGTCGCCGACTACCCTGGGCAAGGAACTCGCCAACGTGGTGTACCGCCTGGAGCGTCAGATCGCTCAAGTCGCAGCAGTCCCACTGCTGGGCAAGATCAACGGCGCTGTCGGCAACTACAACGCCCACCTGTCGGCCTACCCTGAGATCGACTGGGAAGCCAACGCCCGCGCCTTCATCGAAGACGAGCTGGGCCTGGGCTTCAACCCGTACACCACGCAGATCGAACCCCACGACTATATTGCCGAGCTGTTCGACGCCATTGCGCGCTTCAACACCATCCTGATCGACTTCGATCGCGATATCTGGGGCTACATCTCCCTGGGCTACTTCAAGCAGCGCACCATTGCCGGTGAAATCGGTTCGTCGACCATGCCGCACAAGGTCAACCCGATCGACTTCGAAAACTCCGAAGGCAACCTCGGCATCGCCAACGCCCTGTTCCAGCACCTGGCCAGCAAATTGCCGATCTCCCGCTGGCAGCGCGACCTGACCGACTCCACCGTACTGCGCAACCTCGGCGTGGGCTTTGCCCACAGCGTGATCGCGTACGAAGCCAGCCTCAAAGGCATCAGCAAACTGGAGCTCAACGCGCAGAAAATCGCCGCTGACCTGGACGCGTGCTGGGAAGTGCTGGCCGAGCCGATCCAGACCGTGATGCGCCGCTACAACATCGAAAACCCTTACGAGAAGCTGAAAGAGTTGACCCGTGGCAAGGGCATCAGCCCTGAAGCACTGCAAACTTTCATCGACGGCCTGGACATGCCAGCCGCGGCCAAGGCCGAGCTGAAACTGCTCACCCCGGCCAACTACATCGGCAACGCTGTAGAGCAAGCCAAGCGCATCTGATCCGCGCAAGCCCCCTTGAGACGCCCGGCCGCGCCGGGCGTTTTTATTTCAGTCTGAAAAGTGCTTTTTTTCAATAGGTTACACATGAATCCTGATATCCCTCTTCAACTTCTGGGCGGCATTACGGCACGGGAATTCCTGCGCGACTACTGGCAGAAAAAACCGCTGCTGATCCGCCAGGCGATCCCTGACTTCGAAAGCCCGATCGACGCCGACGAACTCGCCGGCCTGGCCCTGGAAGAAGAAGTCGAATCGCGCCTGGTGATCGAACACGGCGAACGCCCGTGGGAACTGCGCCGCGGCCCGTTCGCCGAAGACGCCTTCAGCACCCTGCCTGAGCGTGAGTGGACCCTGCTGGTACAGGCGGTCGACCAGTTCGTGCCGGAAGTGGCCGAGTTGCTGGAGCAGTTCCGCTTCCTGCCAAGCTGGCGCATCGACGACGTGATGATCAGCTTTGCCGCACCCGGTGGCAGCGTAGGCCCGCACTTCGACAACTACGACGTATTCCTGCTGCAAGCCCAGGGCAAGCGCAACTGGAAGATCGGCCAGATGTGCAGCTCCGAAAGCCCGCTGCTGCAACACGCCGACCTGCGCATCCTCGCCGAATTCGAAGAAAGCGCCGAATGGGTGCTGGAACCGGGCGACATGCTCTACCTGCCGCCACGCCTGGCGCATTTCGGCATCGCCGAAGATGACTGCATGACGTACTCGGTGGGCTTTCGCGCCCCAAGCGCCGCCGAAGTGCTGACCCACTTCACCGACTTCCTCGCCCAGTACCTGACCGACGAAGAGCGCTACACCGACGCCGACGCGCAGCCGGTCAGCGACCCGCACCAGATCCAGAGCGACGCCCTCGACCGCCTCAAGAGCCTGCTGGCCGAGCACATGAGCGACGAGCGCATGCTGCTGACCTGGTTCGGCCAATTCATGACCGAGCCGCGCTACCCGGAACTGGTGGCGGGCGAAGAACTGGGCGAAGACGACTTCATCAACAGCCTGCAGGACGGCGCGATCCTGGTGCGCAACCCAAGCGCGCGCATGGCCTGGTCGGAAGTCGACGATGACGTCCTGCTGTTCGCCAGCGGCCAGAGCCGTTACCTGCCGGGCAAACTGCGCGAACTGCTGAAACTGGTCTGCGCCGCCGATGCCCTGCACGCCGAAAACCTTGGCGAATGGCTGTTGGACGAAGACGCCCGTGACCTGCTGTGCGAGCTGGTCAAGCAAGGAAGCCTGGGGTTTGCCGATGAATAGGATTCACGTAGGTGTCGCGGACTGGCATAAGGATATCGCCGAGATTCGGCGCATTCGTGAAGCGGTATTTATCGCTGAACAATCGGTTCCACCTGAGCTTGAGTGGGATGCGGACGACGCAGACGCAGTGCATTTCCTTGCATTCGAAGGCGACTTTCCGATCGGCACCGCGCGCCTGCTGCCCAGCGGCGAGATCGGCCGGGTGTCGGTGCTCAAGGACTGGCGCGGGCTGAAGGTCGGCGACAAGCTGATGGAAGCCGTGATCGGCGTGGCCGAGCAACGTGGCCAGACCAAGCAGTTCCTGAGTGCGCAGGTGTATGCGGCGCCGTTCTATGAGCGACTGGGCTTCAAGATCGTCAGCGAGGAATTCCTGGAAGTCGGGATTCCCCATGTCGATATGGTGCGCGGGGCCTGATCCCTGCTGTAAGGGCTTGCCTGTGGTGAGCCTGCTTGCCTGTGGTGAGCGGGCTTGCCCCGCGCTGGGCTGCGCAGCAGCCCCAAACCAAACGCCGCATTCTTTCCGTAAGAACGCGGCGTTTTTTATAGGGGCTGCTACGCAGCCCGGCGCGGGGCAAGCCCGCTCACCACAGGCAAGCCCGCTCACTACACCCCAGGCCGACAAACTGGCACTATCAAGCCTAACCGACTCGCAGAGATAACGGACATGTCCCTACGCACCCTGCTCACCGCCCTCCTCCTCACCGCCAGCTGCTCGGCAATGGCCGACACCGAAGTCGTCAACCTGAGCAACCGCACCAGCACCGACCTGCTCCCCGTGGCGCAGAACTTCATCGGCAAGGACGGCACCGTCAGCGCCTACGGCAACCAGCTTATCGTTAACGCTTCCCCCGGCAAGATCCAGGACCTGCGCACGCTGCTCGCCCAGCTGGATACACCAGCCAAGCGCCTGCTGATCACCGTCGATACCAATGAAAACAACCAGCAGAACAGCGGCGACAGCCAGACCCGCATCATCAGCTACGGCACGGCCAGCCGCGACGGCGGCATCCAGCAGATCCAGGCCAGCGAAGGCGTGCCCGCGCTGATCCAGGTCGGCCAGAGCGTGCCACTGACCACGACCCAACCCGACGCCTACGGCCGTCCGCAGAACCAGACCCAGTACCGCAACGTCACCCAGGGCTTCTACGTCACCGCCAGCGTCACCGGCGAGACCGTGCACCTGGCGATCAGTACCAACCGTGACCGCATGAGCCAGGAACGTCCCGATGTAGTGAATGTGCAAAGCACCGACACAACCGTCAGCGGGCGCCTTGGCGAATGGATCCCCCTGGCCGGCATCAACCGCGAGACCCAGGCCGACAAATCCTTCACAACCCGCAGCTACTCTACCCAGGGCCGCGATGACCTGACGCTGCGGGTCAAGGTCGACACCCTGAACTGAAGCACCAAAAACTGACTGATGAGTCGTATTAGACTAAAGATGTAGTGCCTGAAAAAAAGCACTACAAAACATTTGACGATCCAAAAAAGCATGGGCATGATGGCCTCGCTCCCGCTAATCAGGGGCCCTGGCAAGGGCCTTCGGATCGCCGCTCCAAGCTACCCACCCGAGCCGATTCGTGTCTGTACCGCCCACAAGGTGTGTTTGACGAGGTTGCGACTGGAACGAAGTTGTCCCGAGGGACGGAAGCTAACCAGGTAACCCGGCTACACACTGATGAATCGTACAAAGGCCCACGATGCCCGAAGACCGTTCGCAGTTCGCCCTTACCTGCTCAACTCCCCCTTGAGCCATCGTTCATCCCGTCGCCTGCCCCGCCGAACTTGACTTGAACACCTGAGCTTCTGGTCAGCGAGCAGCCATAACCACGCATTCACTACGTGGCTGGCAAATGGAATTTTCCACCTAGACCTATGCGACGAGGTTTTCCCCCATGGCACTGACACGCGAACAGCAAATTGCAGCCCTCGAGAAAGACTGGGCTGAAAACCCACGCTGGAAAGGCGTAACCCGCGCTTATTCCGCTGCTGACGTCGTCCGCCTGCGTGGCTCGGTTCAACCTGAGCACACCTTTGCAAAACTCGGCGCCGAGAAGCTGTGGAAGCTGGTCACCCAAGGTGCCAAGCCGTCCTTCCGCCCCGAGAAAGATTTCGTCAACTGCATGGGCGCCCTCACTGGCGGCCAGGCAGTCCAACAGGTGAAAGCCGGTATCCAGGCGATCTACCTGTCCGGCTGGCAAGTGGCAGCGGACAACAACTCCGCTGAATCCATGTACCCCGACCAATCGCTGTACCCGGTGGACTCCGTGCCGACCGTGGTCAAGCGCATCAACAACTCGTTCCGTCGTGCCGACCAGATCCAGTGGAAAGCCGGTAAAGGCCCGGGTGATGAAGGCTACATCGACTACTTCGCGCCCATCGTGGCCGACGCCGAAGCCGGTTTCGGCGGCGTACTGAACGCCTATGAGCTGATGAAGAGCATGATCGAGGCTGGCGCGGCCGGCGTGCACTTCGAAGACCAACTGGCTTCGGTGAAGAAATGCGGCCACATGGGCGGCAAGGTACTGGTACCGACCCAGGAAGCCGTACAGAAGCTGACCGCTGCCCGCCTGGCGGCTGACGTTGCCGGCACGCCGACCATCATCCTGGCCCGTACCGACGCCAACGCTGCAGACCTGCTGACCTCGGACTGCGACCCGTACGACCAGCCGTTCGTAACCGGCGAACGTACCCAAGAAGGTTTCTACAAAGTGCGCGCCGGTCTCGACCAGGCCATCGCCCGCGGCCTGGCCTACGCGCCGTACGCCGACCTGATCTGGTGCGAAACCGCCAAGCCGGACCTGGACGAAGCGCGTCGCTTTGCCGAAGCAATCAAGAAGGAATACCCGGACCAGTTGCTGTCCTACAACTGCTCGCCTTCCTTCAACTGGAAAAAGAACCTGGACGACGCGACCATCGCCAAGTTCCAGCGCGAACTGTCCGCCATGGGCTACAAGCACCAGTTCATCACCCTGGCCGGCATTCACAACATGTGGCACAGCATGTTCAACCTGGCGCACGACTACGCCCGCAACGACATGACCGCCTACGTGAAGCTGCAGGAACAGGAATTCGCTGACGCCGCCAAGGGCTACACCTTTGTGGCCCACCAGCAGGAAGTGGGCACCGGCTACTTCGACGACATGACCACCGTGATCCAGGGCGGCACCTCGTCCGTGACCGCGCTGACCGGTTCGACCGAAGAAGAGCAGTTCCACTGATCGATGTGAGTACACGGCCACGGCGGACCCGTTAAAGAGCTAACCGCCGTGCCGCACGATAATCACGCCCCGACTGGTTCGGGGCGTTTTTTTTTGCCGGTACACATCACGCTGATTCACCAAAGCCAAATGTGGGAGGAGGCAACCCCCTCCCACATGAGGAACCCTCGCAACCTGAAGATTTTGTACAAAACCTTGATCCAGAGCGGTATTCGCAGCAGATAAATCAGTTAAAAGATGCGCTCCAACAACTCGCGCTAATCAGGCAAGTAACGGCAACTTACTCCGCTGTATGAGAAACAATCGCTTAAACCCCACGCAAACAATATTCATTATCATTTAGAACCTAAAAACTTCGTTACAGGTTAAACAAAACACATTTGATCAAATGCCCGCTAATGCCCGCCCCGCAAGGGCTACAGCCCCAAGAAGGTGCACTATGTGCTTATTCCATCGAATAATTTCGCCCTAGGAATTTTACTTGCCCGGTGTTTAGCCATAAAATCACCGCGATTGATTGCAGTGCGACATATCGTCACTGCATCGTTACTTTTTCGAGCTCAGAGACCTTTGCTCTCTGTTAAGGATTTCCAGCATGACCGAAGCGACAGGACTCATGGCCCACAACTGGGGCTTTGCCATTTTCCTCCTCGGTGTTGTCGGCCTTTGCGCCTTCATGCTCGGTGTGTCCAGCCTCCTCGGGTCAAAAGCCTGGGGCCGCAGCAAGAATGAACCGTTCGAATCCGGCATGCTGCCTACAGGTGGCGCCCGCTTGCGGCTCTCAGCCAAATTCTATCTGGTCGCGATGCTCTTCGTGATCTTCGACATCGAAGCCCTCTTTCTCTTTGCCTGGTCTGTGTCCGTCCGCGAAAGCGGCTGGACCGGATTCGTCGAAGCCCTCGTTTTCATAGCAATTCTGTTGGCAGGCCTTGTCTACCTATTTCGAGTGGGCGCCCTTGACTGGGCTCCGGAAGCTCGTCGTAAGCGGCAAGCGAAGCTGAAACAATGAGGCTTTGGCGATGCAATACAATCTCACCAGGATCGACCCGGATGCTCCTAACGAGCAGTACCCCATCGGCGAACGGGAAACCGTTTCCGATCCGTTAGAAGACCAAGTCCACAAGAACATCTACATGGGCAAGCTCGAAGACGTGCTGAGTGGCGCGGTCAACTGGGGACGTAAGAACTCCCTGTGGCCGTACAACTTCGGCCTTTCGTGCTGCTACGTGGAAATGACCACCGCCTTCACGGCGCCCCACGACATCGCGCGCTTTGGCGCCGAAGTTATCCGGGCATCACCGCGCCAGGCGGATTTCATGGTTATCGCCGGTACCTGCTTTATCAAGATGGCGCCGATCATTCAGCGTCTCTACGAGCAAATGCTCGAGCCAAAGTGGGTTATCTCCATGGGTTCGTGCGCCAACTCCGGTGGCATGTACGACATCTACTCCGTGGTTCAGGGGGTGGACAAGTTCCTGCCCGTGGACGTCTACGTGCCTGGCTGCCCGCCCCGCCCCGAAGCATTCCTGCAAGGCTTGATGCTGTTGCAGGAATCGATTGGCAAGGAGCGTCGCCCGCTTTCCTGGGTCGTCGGCGATCAAGGCGTGTACCGCGCCGAGATGCCGTCGCAAAAGGAACAGCGCCGCGAACAGCGAATCGCAGTCACCAACCTGCGCAGCCCCGACGAAGTCTGATCCAGCACCGCTTCTTTTATAGAACGAAAACCTGGCTTCATTCTTTACGTTGACCGAAAGCGATAAAAAACCATGACTACAGGCAGTGCTCTGTACATCCCGCCTTATAAGGCAGACGACCAGGATGTGGTCGTCGAACTCAATAACCGTTTTGGCCCTGACGCCTTCACCGCCCAGGCCACACGCACCGGCATGCCGGTGCTGTGGGTCGCGCGCGCCAGGCTCGTCGAAGTCCTGACCTTCCTGCGCAACCTGCCCAAGCCGTACGTCATGCTCTATGACCTGCATGGCGTGGACGAGCGCCTGCGCACCAAGCGCCAGGGCCTGCCGAGCGGCGCCGATTTCACTGTGTTCTATCACCTGCTGTCGATCGAACGTAACAGCGACGTGATGATCAAGGTCGCACTGTCCGAGAGCGACCTGAGCGTGCCGACCGTGACCGGTATCTGGCCGAACGCCAGCTGGTACGAGCGCGAAGTCTGGGACATGTTCGGTATCGACTTCCCGGGCCACCCGCACCTGACGCGCATCATGATGCCGCCAACGTGGGAAGGTCACCCGCTGCGCAAGGACTTCCCTGCCCGCGCCACCGAATTCGACCCGTTCAGCCTCAACCTCGCCAAGCAGCAGCTTGAAGAAGAGGCCGCGCGCTTCCGTCCGGAAGACTGGGGCATGAAGCGCTCCGGCACCAACGAGGACTACATGTTCCTCAACCTGGGCCCGAACCACCCTTCGGCCCACGGTGCCTTCCGCATCATCCTGCAACTGGACGGCGAAGAAATCGTCGACTGCGTACCGGACATCGGCTACCACCACCGTGGTGCCGAGAAGATGGCCGAGCGTCAGTCGTGGCACAGCTTCATCCCGTACACCGACCGTATCGACTACCTCGGCGGCGTGATGAACAACCTGCCGTACGTGCTCTCGGTCGAGAAGCTGGCCGGCATCAAGGTCCCGGACCGCGTCGACACCATCCGCATCATGATGGCCGAGTTCTTCCGGATCACCAGCCACCTGCTGTTCCTGGGTACCTATATCCAGGACGTCGGCGCCATGACCCCGGTGTTCTTCACCTTCACCGACCGTCAGCGCGCCTACAAGGTCATCGAAGCCATCACCGGTTTCCGCCTGCACCCGGCCTGGTACCGCATCGGCGGCGTCGCCCACGACCTGCCGAATGGCTGGGAACGCCTGGTCAAGGAATTCATCGACTGGATGCCCAAGCGCCTGGACGAGTACCAGAAGGCTGCGTTGGACAACAGCATCCTCAAGGGCCGTACCATCGGCGTCGCCCAGTACAACACCAAAGAGGCCCTGGAATGGGGTGTGACCGGTGCCGGCCTGCGTTCGACCGGTTGCGACTTCGACCTGCGTAAAGCGCGTCCCTATTCCGGCTACGAGAACTTCGAGTTCGAAGTCCCGCTGGCGGCCAATGGCGATGCCTACGACCGTTGCATCGTGCGTGTCGAAGAAATGCGCCAGAGCCTGAAGATCATCGAGCAGTGCATGCGCAACATGCCGGCCGGCCCGTACAAGGCGGATCACCCGCTGACCACGCCGCCGCCGAAAGAGCGCACGCTGCAGCACATCGAAACCCTGATCACGCACTTCCTGCAGGTTTCGTGGGGCCCGGTAATGCCGGCCAACGAATCCTTCCAGATGATCGAAGCGACCAAGGGTATCAACAGTTATTACCTGACGAGCGATGGCGGCACCATGAGCTACCGCACCCGGATTCGTACCCCAAGCTTCGCCCACTTGCAGCAGATCCCTTCGGTGATCAAAGGCGAGATGGTCGCGGACTTGATTGCGTACCTGGGTAGTATCGATTTCGTTATGGCCGACGTGGACCGCTAAGCATGAACAGCACGCTTATCCAGACAGACCGTTTCACCTTGAGTGAAACCGAGCGCTCGGCCATCGAGCACGAGCTGCATCACTACGAAGACCCGCGCGCGGCGTCGATCGAAGCCTTGAAGATCGTCCAGAAGGAACGTGGCTGGGTGCCGGACGGCGCCCTCTACGCCATCGGCGAGATCCTCGGCATCCCCGCCAGCGACGTTGAAGGCGTGGCGACGTTCTACAGCCAGATCTTCCGCCAGCCGGTCGGCCGCCACATCATTCGCGTGTGCGACAGCATGGTCTGCTACATCGGTGGCCACGAATCAGTGGTCAGCGAGATCCAGGCCAAGCTGGGCATCGGCCTCGGCCAGACCACCCCGGACGGCCGCTTCACGCTGCTGCCGGTGTGCTGCCTGGGCAACTGCGACAAGGCGCCGGCGTTGATGATCGACGACGACACATTCGGTGACGTGCAGCCCGCTGGCGTGACCCAATTGCTCGAGGGCTACCCATGACCCTGACTTCCTTCGGCCCGGCCAACCTGATCAAGCGTTCGGCCGAAACCCACCCGCTGACCTGGCGCCTGCGTGACGACGGCGAGCCGGTATGGCTCGACGAGTACCAGGCCAAGAATGGCTACGCCGCTGCGCGCAAGGCCTTCGCCGACATGGCCCAGGACGACATCGTCCAGACCGTGAAGGACGCCGGCCTCAAGGGTCGCGGCGGTGCAGGCTTCCCCACGGGCGTGAAGTGGGGCCTGATGCCCAAAGACGAATCCATCAACATCCGCTACCTGCTGTGCAACGCGGATGAAATGGAACCCAACACCTGGAAAGACCGCATGCTGATGGAGCAACTGCCCCATCTGCTGATCGAAGGCATGCTGATCAGCGCCCGCGCGCTGAAAACCTACCGTGGCTACATCTTCCTGCGCGGCGAATACACCACCGCCGCCAAGCACCTCAACCGTGCCGTGGCAGAAGCCAAGGCCGCAGGCCTGCTGGGCAAGAACATCCTCGGTTCGGGCTTTGACTTCGAACTGTTCGTGCACACCGGCGCCGGGCGTTACATCTGCGGTGAAGAAACCGCACTGATCAACTCCCTCGAAGGCCGCCGCGCCAACCCGCGCTCCAAGCCGCCCTTCCCTGCCGCCGTGGGCGTGTGGGGCAAGCCGACCTGCGTGAACAACGTCGAGACCCTGTGCAACGTGCCGGCGATCATCGCCGACGGCGTGGACTGGTACAAATCGTTGGCCCGCGAAGGCAGCGAAGACATGGGCACCAAGCTCATGGGCTTCTCCGGCAAGGTCAAGAACCCTGGCCTGTGGGAGCTGCCGTTCGGCGTGACCGCACGCGAGTTGTTCGAGGACTACGCCGGCGGCATGCGCGACGGCTACACCCTCAAGGCCTGGCAGCCAGGCGGCGCCGGCACCGGCTTCCTGCTCCCCGAGCACCTCGACGCACAGATGTATGCCGGCGGCATCGGCAAGGTGGGCACCCGGATGGGTACCGGCCTGGCGATGGCGGTGGACAACACCGTGAACATGGTCTCGCTGCTGCGCAACATGGAGCAGTTCTTTGCCCGTGAATCCTGCGGCTTCTGCACCCCATGCCGCGACGGCCTGCCGTGGAGCGTGAAGCTGCTGATGGCCCTGGAAAACGGCGAAGGCCGCGAGGGTGATATCGAAACCCTGCTGGGCCTGGTCGGTTTCCTCGGCCCAGGCAAGACCTTCTGTGCTCACGCACCGGGCGCCGTGGAGCCATTGGGCAGCGCAATCAAATACTTCCGCTCGGAGTTCGAAGCCGGCATCGCGCCCACCAGCGCCGCCGTCCCGCCTCTGGCAAGGCCGATCGTAGTCGGCGCGTAACGCTTAAACAGGCGAAGGGTCCGTGCCCTTCGCCTGCTCATGTGCTGACGCCGTGAAGGCTGTGTAGATGCACATGAATAACAAGATTCCATTAGCCACGCCCGCTGACAACGGGCCAACGAAGAACTTTGAACCATGGCCACTATCCACGTAGACGGCAAAGCGCTCGAAGTCGATGGGGCGGACAACCTGTTACAGGCGTGTCTGTCACTCGGCCTCGATATCCCGTATTTCTGCTGGCACCCCGCGCTTGGTAGCGTCGGTGCCTGTCGCCAGTGTGCGGTCAAGCAGTACACCGACGAAAACGACACCCGTGGTCGTATCGTCATGTCCTGCATGACCCCAGCCACCGACAACACCTGGATCTCCATCGACGATGAAGAATCCAAGGCGTTCCGCGCCAGCGTTGTCGAATGGCTGATGACCAACCACCCCCACGACTGCCCGGTCTGTGAGGAAGGCGGTCACTGCCACCTGCAAGACATGACGGTGATGACCGGCCACAACGAGCGCCGTTATCGCTTCACCAAGCGTACCCACCAGAACCAGCAACTGGGCCCGTTCATTTCCCACGAAATGAACCGCTGCATCGCCTGCTACCGCTGCGTACGCTTCTATAAAGATTACGCCGGCGGCACCGACCTCGGCGTATTCGGCGCCCACGACAACGTGTACTTCGGTCGCGTTGAAGACGGCGTGCTCGAAAGCGAGTTCTCCGGCAACCTCACCGAGGTCTGCCCGACCGGTGTGTTCACCGACAAGACCCACTCCGAGCGCTACAACCGCAAGTGGGACATGCAGTTTTCGCCAAGCATCTGCCATGGCTGCTCGAGCGGTTGCAACATCTCCCCAGGCGAGCGCTACGGCGAACTGCGTCGGATCGAAAACCGCTTCAACGGTTCGGTCAACCAGTACTTCCTGTGCGACCGTGGCCGCTTCGGCTATGGCTACGTCAACCGCGAAGACCGTCCACGCCAGCCACTGCTGGCCGATGGCGCCAAGCTGAGCCTGGACGCGGCGCTGGACAAAGCCGCCGACCTGCTGCGCGGCCGTAACATCGTCGGTATCGGCTCGCCCCGCGCCAGCCTCGAAAGCAACTACGCGTTGCGCGAGCTGGTGGGTGCCGAGCACTTCTACTCCGGTATCGAAGCCGGTGAGCTTGAGCGCATCCGCCTGGTCCTGCAGGTGCTGAACGACAGCCCGCTGCCGGTGCCGAACATGCGCGACATCGAAGACCACGATGCCATCTTCGTGCTCGGTGAAGACCTGACCCAGACCGCCGCGCGTATCGCGCTGTCCCTGCGTCAGTCGGTCAAAGGCAAGGCCGAAGACATGGCCGACGCCATGCGCGTCCAGCCTTGGCTCGACGCTGCGGTGAAAAACATCGGCCAGCACGCGCTGAACCCGCTGTTTATCGCCAGCCTGGCGGAAACCAAGCTCGACGACATCGCCGAAGAATGCGTCCACGCCGCACCGGACGACCTGGCCCGCATCGGTTTCGCCGTGGCCCACGCCCTCGACGCCAGCGCGCCGGCAGTCGAAGGCCTCGACACTGAAGCCGCCGAACTGGCCCAGCGTATTGCCGACGCCCTGCTGGCAGCCAAGCGTCCATTGATCATTGCCGGTACCTCGTTGGGTTCCAAGGCCTTGATCGAAGCCGCCGCCAACATCGCCAAGGCCTTGAAGCTGCGCGACAAGAACGGCTCCATCAGCCTGGTGGTGCCGGAAGCCAACAGCCTCGGCCTGGCCATGCTCGGCGGCGAGTCCCTGGATGCCGCCCTGCAAACCGTGATCGACGGCACTGCCGATGCGATCGTGGTGCTGGAAAACGACCTGTACACTCGCACCGATGCCGCCAAGGTTGACGCTGCGCTGAACGCCGCCAAGGTCCTGATCGTCGCCGACCACCAGAAGACCGCCACCAGCGATCGCGCCGACCTGGTACTGCCGGCCGCCACCTTCGCCGAAGGCGACGGCACCCTGGTCAGCCAGGAAGGTCGTGCCCAGCGCTTCTTCCAGGTGTTCGATCCGAAGTACATGGACGCCAGCATCCTGGTTCACGAAGGCTGGCGCTGGCTGCATGCCCTGCGCGCGACCCTGCTGAACCAGCCGATCGACTGGACCCAGCTCGACCACGTCACCGCCGCAGCCGCCGCGAGCGCGCCGCAGCTGGCGCGTATCGTCGACGCCGCACCGTCCGCCGCGTTCCGCATCAAGGGCATGAAGCTCGCCCGTGAGCCACTGCGTTATTCCGGTCGTACCGCCATGCGCGCCGACATCAGCGTGCACGAACCGCGTACCCCGCAAGACAACGACACCGCGTTCGCCTTCTCCATGGAAGGTTACTCGGGTTCGGTCGAGCCACGTCAGCAGGTGCCGTTTGCCTGGTCGCCGGGCTGGAACTCGCCACAGGCCTGGAACAAGTTCCAGGACGAAGTCGGTGGTCACATCCGCGCCGGCGACCCGGGCACCCGCCTGATCGAACCCCAGGGCGACGCGCTGAACTGGTTCGCTGCGGTGCCGCGTCCGTTCAACCCGGCCCAGGGCACCTGGCAGGTTGTGCCGTTCTTCCACCTGTTCGGCAGCGAAGAAACCTCTTCCAAGGCCGCGCCGGTACAAGAGCGCATTCCCGAGGCCTATGTGTCCGTGGCCAAGTCCGAAGCCGACCGCCTGGGCGTCAACGACGGCGCCCTGCTCAGCGTGACCGTGGCCGGCCAGACCCTGCGTCTGCCGCTGCGTATCAACGAAGAGCTGGGTGCCGGCCTGGTTGCCCTGCCTAAAGGCCTCGCCGGCATCCCGCCGGCGATCTTCGGCAAAACCGTTGACGGTCTGCAGGAGGCAGCGCAATGACCTGGTTCACCCCTGAAGTGATCGACGTGATCATCTCGGTCGTCAAGGCCATCGTGATCCTGTTGGCCGTGGTCGTCGCGGGCGCCCTGCTCAGCTTCGTCGAACGTCGCCTGCTGGGCTGGTGGCAGGACCGTTACGGTCCGAACCGCGTTGGCCCGTTCGGTATGTTCCAGATCGCCGCCGACATGCTGAAAATGTTCTTCAAGGAAGACTGGACCCCGCCGTTTGCCGACAAGGTGATCTTCACCCTGGCGCCGGTCGTGGCCATGAGCGCCTTGCTGATCGCCTTCGCGATCATCCCGATCACCCCGACCTGGGGCGTGGCGGACCTGAACATCGGTTTGCTGTTCTTCTTCGCCATGGCCGGCCTGTCGGTCTACGCGGTGCTGTTCGCCGGCTGGTCGAGCAACAACAAGTTCGCCCTGCTGGGCAGCTTGCGGGCCTCGGCCCAGACCGTGTCCTACGAAGTGTTCATGGGCCTCGCGCTGATGGGCATCGTGGTGCAGGTCGGCTCGTTCAACATGCGCGACATCGTCGAGTACCAGGCGCAGAACCTGTGGTTCATCATTCCGCAGTTCTTCGGCTTCTGTACCTTCTTCATCGCCGGCGTCGCCGTGACTCACCGTCACCCGTTCGACCAACCGGAAGCGGAACAGGAACTGGCCGACGGCTACCACATTGAATACGCCGGCATGAAATGGGGCATGTTCTTCGTCGGTGAATACATCGGCATCATCTTGATCTCGGCCCTGCTGGTCACGCTGTTCTTCGGCGGCTGGCACGGTCCGTTCGGCATCCTGCCGCAGCTGGCGTTCTTCTGGTTCTTCCTGAAGACCGCGTTCTTCATCATGCTGTTTATCCTGCTGCGCGCTTCCATTCCGCGTCCACGATACGACCAGGTGATGGATTTCAGCTGGCGTTTCTGCCTGCCGCTGACCCTGATCAATTTGCTGGTGACTGCTGCCGTTGTGTTGTTGAACACGCCAGCGGGCGCGGTTCAGTGAGGATTTGACCCATGTTCAAATATATTGGCGACATCGTTAAGGGTACCGGTACCCAGTTGCGAAGCCTGGTGATGGTTTTCGGCCATGGCTTTCGCAAACGCGACACCCTGCAATACCCGGAAGAAGCGGTGTACCTGCCGCCGCGCTATCGCGGCCGCATCGTGCTGACCCGCGACCCCGATGGCGAAGAGCGTTGCGTGGCCTGCAACCTGTGCGCCGTGGCGTGCCCGGTGGGTTGCATCTCCCTGCAGAAAGCTGAAACCGAAGACGGTCGCTGGTACCCGGACTTCTTCCGCATCAACTTCTCGCGCTGCATTTTCTGCGGCCTCTGCGAGGAAGCTTGCCCGACCACCGCGATCCAGCTCACACCGGATTTCGAGATGGCCGAGTTCAAACGTCAGGACCTGGTGTACGAGAAAGAAGATCTTTTGATCTCTGGTCCCGGTAAAAACCCTGATTACAACTTCTATCGTGTTGCAGGTATGGCCGTTGCCGGTAAGCCGAAAGGCGCCGCACAAAACGAAGCCGAGCCGATCAACGTGAAGAGCTTGCTGCCTTAAGGAAGAAAGATGGAATTCGCTTTCTATTTCGCATCGGGTATCGCGGTTGTGTCCACGCTTCGCGTGATCACCAACACCAACCCCGTGCACGCCCTGCTCTACCTGATCATTTCGCTGATCGCCGTGGCCATGACCTTCTTCAGCCTCGGCGCGCCGTTCGCCGGTGTGCTGGAAGTGATCGCCTACGCCGGCGCCATCATGGTGCTGTTCGTGTTTGTGGTGATGATGCTCAACCTCGGGCCGGCCTCGGTCGCCCAGGAACGCGTCTGGCTCAAGCCCGGCATCTGGCTCGGCCCGGTTGTCCTCGCAGCGCTGCTGCTGGGTGAACTGCTGTATGTGCTGTTCGCTCACCAGAGCGGCCAGGCCATCGGCCATACCACCGTGGACGCAAAAGCCGTGGGCATCAGCCTGTTCGGCCCGTACCTGCTGGTGGTCGAACTGGCTTCGATGCTGCTGCTCGCTGCAGCCATCACCGCCTTCCACTTGGGCCGCAACGAAGCCAAGGAGCAATGACGATGCCTGCTATCCCTTTGGAGCATGGTCTGGCGGTCGCCGGCATCCTGTTCTGCCTTGGCCTGGTCGGCCTGATGGTTCGCCGTAACATTCTGTTCGTGTTGATGAGCCTGGAAATCATGATGAACGCTGCGGCACTGGCGTTCATCGTTGCAGGTGCACGTTGGGGCCAGCCGGATGGACAAGTCATGTTCATCCTGGTGATCAGCCTGGCAGCCGCCGAGGCCAGTATCGGCCTGGCGATCCTGCTGCAACTGTATCGTCGCTTCCACACGCTTGATATCGACGCTGCCAGTGAGATGCGCGGATGAACATGATCTTTCTGACTTTCGTATTTCCCCTGATCGGTTTCCTGCTGCTGTCGTTCTCTCGCGGACGCTGGTCGGAAAACCTTTCGGCCCTGATCGGTGTGGGCTCCATTGGCCTGTCGGCCATCGTTGCCGCCTACGTCATCTGGCAATTCAACGTGGCACCGCCGGAAGGCGGCCACTACACCCTGGTGCTGTGGCAGTGGATGTCGGTGGAGGGCTTCAAGCCCAACTTCGCCCTCTACGTCGATGGCCTGTCGATCACCATGCTTGGCGTGGTGGTGGGCGTGGGCTTCCTGATCCACCTGTTCGCGTCCTGGTACATGCGCGGTGAAGCGGGCTACTCGCGCTTCTTCTCGTACACCAACCTGTTTATCGCCAGCATGCTGTTCCTGGTGCTCGGCGATAACCTGTTGTTCCTGTACTTCGGCTGGGAGGGCGTGGGCCTTTGCTCGTACCTGTTGATCGGTTTCTACTACAGCAACCGCAACAACGGTAACGCGGCACTCAAGGCATTTATCGTCACCCGCATCGGCGACGTGTTCATGGCCATCGGCCTGTTCATCCTGTTCCAACAGGTGGGCACGCTGAACATCCAGGAACTGCTGGTGCTGGCACCGCAGAAATTCCAGGTCGGCGACTTCTGGATCACCCTGGCGACCCTGATGCTGCTGGGCGGCGCCGTGGGTAAATCCGCGCAACTGCCGCTGCAGACCTGGCTGGCGGATGCGATGGCCGGTCCTACCCCGGTGTCGGCACTGATCCACGCCGCAACCATGGTGACCGCCGGTGTCTACCTGATCGCCCGTACCCACGGCCTGTTCACCCTGGCGCCGGACATCCTGCACCTGGTGGGCATCGTCGGCGGCGTGACCCTGGTACTGGCCGGCTTCGCCGCGCTGGTGCAGACCGACATCAAGAGGATCCTCGCCTACTCGACCATGAGCCAGATCGGCTACATGTTCCTGGCCCTGGGCGTCGGCGCCTGGGACGCGGCGATCTTCCACCTGATGACCCACGCCTTCTTCAAGGCCCTGCTGTTCCTGGCCTCCGGTGCGGTGATCGTGGCCTGCCACCACGAGCAGAACATCTTCAAGATGGGCGGCCTGTGGAAGAAACTGCCACTGGCCTACGCCAGCTTCATCGTCGGTGGTGCCGCCCTGGCCGCCCTGCCGCTGGTGACCGCCGGTTTCTACTCCAAGGACGAAATCCTCTGGGAAGCCTTTGCCAGCGGTAACCAGAACCTGCTGTACGCAGGCCTGGTGGGTGCGTTCATGACCTCGCTGTACACCTTCCGCCTGATCTTCATCACCTTCCACGGTGAAGCCAAGACCGAAGCCCACGCAGGCCATGGCATCTCCCACTGGTTGCCCCTGTCGGTGCTGATCATCCTGTCGACCTTCATCGGCGCGCTGATCACCCCGCCACTGGCCGGTGTACTGCCGGAAAGCGCCGGCCATGCCGGCGGCGCCGCCAAGCACAGCCTGGAAATCGCCTCGGGCGCCATTGCCATCGCCGGTATCCTGCTGGCAGCCCTGCTGTTCCTCGGCAAGCGTCGCTTCGTGACCGCCGTGGCCAACAGTGGCATCGGCCGTTTCCTCTCGGCCTGGTGGTTCGCCGCCTGGGGCTTCGACTGGCTCTACGACAAACTGTTCGTCAAGCCCTACCTGGCCATCAGTCATGTACTGCGTAAAGACCCGCTCGACCAGACCATCGGTTTGATCCCGCGCGCGGCCAAAGGCGGTCACACCGCCCTGAGCCGTACCGAGACCGGCCAGTTGCGTTGGTATGCGGCTTCCATGGCGGCCGGTGCCGTGCTGGTGATCGGCGCCATCGTTGTGGTAGCGGTCTGATATGAACTTTGCGAACTTGCGAAAGGAAACGAGCCCGTCATGATTCTGCCCTGGCTAATCCTGATCCCCTTTATCGGCGGCCTGCTCTGCTGGATGGGTGAACGCTTCGGCGCCACCCTCCCCCGCTGGATTGCGTTGCTGACCATGTCCCTGGAACTCGCACTCGGCCTCTGGCTGTGGGCCCATGGCGACTATTCATTCGCTCCGGCACCGGGTGTCGATCCGACGTTCGCGCTTGAATTCAAGCACGTGTGGATCCAGCGCTTCGGCATCAACGTGCACCTGGCCCTCGACGGCCTGTCGCTGTTGATGATCCTGCTGACCGGCCTGCTGGGTATCCTCTCGGTACTCTGCTCCTGGAAAGAGATCCAGCGTCACGTGGGCTTCTTCCACTTGAACCTGATGTGGATCCTGGGCGGCGTTGTCGGCGTGTTCCTCGCCCTCGACCTGTTCATGTTCTTCTTCTTCTGGGAAATGATGCTGGTGCCGATGTACTTCCTCATCGCGCTCTGGGGTCACAGTTCTTCGGACGGCAAGAAAACCCGGATCTACGCGGCGACCAAGTTCTTCATCTTCACCCAGGCTTCCGGCCTGATCATGTTGGTGGCGATCCTGGGCCTGGTACTGGTCAACTTCAACTCGACTGGCGTGATTACCTTCAACTACGCCGACCTGTTGAAAACCAAGATGTCCCTGACCACCGAGTACATCCTGATGCTGGGCTTCTTCATCGCCTTCGCGGTGAAGCTGCCGGTGGTGCCGTTCCACTCCTGGCTGCCTGACGCTCACGCCCAGGCGCCGACCGCCGGCTCCGTGGATCTGGCCGGTATCCTGCTGAAGACAGCGGCCTACGGCCTGCTGCGTTTCGCCCTGCCGCTGTTCCCGAACGCCTCGGCCGAGTTCGCACCAATTGCCATGACCCTCGGCCTGATCGGGATCTTCTACGGTGCGTTCCTGGCATTCGCGCAAACCGACATCAAGCGTCTGATTGCCTTCTCGTCCGTTTCCCACATGGGTTTCGTACTGATCGGCATCTACTCCGGCAGCCAGCTGGCGTTGCAAGGCGCCGTGATCCAGATGCTGGCCCACGGTGTCTCGGCCGCCGCACTGTTTATCCTGAGTGGCCAGTTGTACGAGCGCCTGCACACCCGTGACATGCGTGAGATGGGCGGCGTGTGGTCGCGCATTGCGTACCTGCCGGCGATCAGCCTGTTCTTCGCCGCCGCCTCCCTGGGCTTGCCGGGTACCGGTAACTTCATCGGCGAGTTCCTGATCCTGATGGGTGCCTTCGTGCAAACGCCGTGGATCAGTGCCATTGCTACGTCCGGCCTGGTATTCGGTTCGGTCTACTCGCTGATCATGATCCACCGCGCCTACTTCGGCCCGGCCAAGTCCGACACCGTCCTCAAGGGGATGGATGCTCGCGAACTGATCATGGTGCTCGGCCTTGCGGTATTGCTGATCTACATCGGCGTGTACCCGCAACCGTTCCTGGACACTTCTGCCGCGACGATGCATGGCGTGCAGCAGTGGTTCGGCACCGCCTTCTCTCAACTCGCTTCGGCCCGGTAAGAGCGCTATGGAATTCACGATCCAACACTTTATCGCGCTTGCGCCGCTGCTGATCACCAGCCTCACCATCGTGGTGGTGATGCTGGCGATCGCCTGGCGCCGCAATCATTCACAAACGTTCCTGCTGTCCTGCGCCGGTCTGAACCTGGCCTTGCTGTCGATTATCCCGGCACTCAAGGTCGCGCCACTGGCGGTGACCCCGCTGATGATGGTCGATGACTTCGCGCTGCTGTATATCGCGCTGATCCTCGTCGCCACCCTCGCCTGCGTCACCCTCGCCCACGCCTACCTCGGCGAAGGCGGCACCGGCTACCCGGGCAACCGCGAAGAGCTGTACCTGCTGATCCTGCTGGCTGCGGCCGGCGGTATCGTGCTGGTCAGCGCGCAGCACCTGGCCGGCTTGTTCATCGGCCTGGAACTGCTGTCGATCCCGACCTACGGCCTGGTGGCCTACGCCTTCTTCAACAAGCGCTCCCTGGAAGCCGGCATCAAGTACATGGTGCTGTCGGCCGCCGGTTCCGCGTTCCTGTTGTTCGGCATGGCCCTGCTCTACGCCGAAGCCGGCAGCCTGAGCTTCACCGGTATCGGTCACGCCCTGGCCGCCACCAACAGCCCCGCGCCGATTGCCCAACTGGGCCTGGCGATGATGCTGATCGGCCTGGCGTTCAAGCTCTCCCTGGTGCCGTTCCACCTGTGGACCCCGGACGTATACGAAGGCGCCCCGGCGCCGGTGGCGGCGTTCCTGGCGACCGCGTCCAAGGTCGCTGTGTTTGCGGTGATGGTGCGTCTGTTCCAGATCTCGCCTGCCGCCAACACCGGCGTGCTGAGCAACGTACTGACCGTGATCGCCATCGCGTCGATCCTGTTCGGCAACCTGCTGGCCCTGACCCAGAACAACCTCAAGCGTCTGCTGGGTTACTCGTCCATCGCTCACTTCGGCTACCTGCTGATCGCCCTGGTGGCGAGCAAAGGGCTGGCCGTGGAAGCCATCGGCGTGTACCTGGTCACCTACGTGATCACCAGCCTCGGCGCGTTCGGCGTGATCACCCTGATGTCCTCGCCTTACAAGGGCCGTGACGCCGACGCCCTGTACGAATACCGCGGCCTGTTCTGGCGCCGTCCGTACCTGACCGCCGTACTCACCGTGATGATGCTGTCCCTGGCCGGTATCCCGCTGACCGCGGGCTTTATCGGCAAGTTCTACATCGTCGCGACCGGTGTCGAAGCCCACGAGTGGTGGCTGGTTGCGTCCCTGGTGCTGGGCAGTGCCATCGGCGTGTTCTACTACCTGCGCGTGATGGTCACCCTGTACCTGATCGAGCCAAACCTGCGCCGTGTGGATGCCGAGTTGCACTGGGAACAGAAAGCCGGTGGCGTGATGCTGCTGGCCATCGCCCTGCTCGCCTTCTTCCTCGGCGTGTACCCACAACCGTTGCTCACCCTGGTGCAGCACGCGGTGCTGGGGGTTTGATCCCTTAGCGGTATGTGAACCAACAGAAACGGCGCCTTCGGGCGCCGTTTTTGCGTTCTGGGCTGACCTGCAACAGCCCCAAAAAAAACGCCCCGAATGTTCGGGGCGTTTTACATCGCAACCGCGTCAGAACGCGATACCGACCTTGACCCCGTACTCATCCCGCTTGAGACGAGTGTTATCGGCCACTTCGGAATCACCGTCGAGCTTGTATTCGGTGCGGGTGTAGTAAAGGCCCGCCATCACCGGCAGGTCGCCCTTCTGGTTCATCAGCAGGCTGACTTCCGCATACGGGTTAGTGCGGTCCTTGAGGTCTACGGTGTCGCTGCCCACGCCGTCCACCTTGAGCTTGGTACGACCATCAATGGTGCGACGCGCACCGGCTTCGAAACGCAGCGTCATGTCATCGAACTGATGGTTATAGCCCAGGGCTGCCTTGGCGAACGGCGACTTGTTGGTGAGTTCCATGTCGTAGTCGTTCGAGTCCAGCTCATAGCGGGTCCAGCTGTAACCGCCGCCCACGATCACATCGACGAAGTTGCGCGCATCCAGCGCGGCACGCCAGCCGAGATCCAGGTCGGCCTGGCCTTCCTTGAGTTTGTTATCACTCTTTTTACCGTACTTGGCTTCCACACCTGCCTGGTAGATAAAGCCCGACTCGGCGGTGAGCTTGTTGCCGAAGTTGTAGAAAAGACCGGCTTCGGGCATGTGGTCCTTATCACTTTCACTACCGCCTTCGAGCTTGAAGTCGTTGTAGCTGCCCAGGATCCCAAAGGTAGAAATCGGGTCAGTGGACGGTGCAGCGAACACCACTGCCGGCGCGGCGACCAGCGCCAGCAGTGAGGAATTTTTGAGGAAGCTTCCGAATAGTTTGGACATCGTTTACATCTCCTTGTCTGGTGGGCAAATTATCCAGGAAACGCTTCGAACCCAGATTGGCACCAAAGGTTCGAAAAATTTGCCCCCACCTGGAGGTAAAACGGTTCAGCGATGGCTCTAGGTCAATACTCCTGGCGTACAGCCATTACCAAGCCATCAAGGGTTGAATCAAGCTGAGGGTGACCCGGCACACGAATCCCAAAGGCAGTGCCCAGCACGTCCAGCAGCTCGTCGGCGCTCTGGATCACACGCTTGTCACTCGGCCGATCCAGATAGTGAATTCCATAATGGGTGTTGTTCAAGGTGTGGCGTTCGCCCGCTGCCAGGCGTGCGACTTTCAATTGACCCAGGAACGGCGATCCCGGATGGGTCGAGACGTACCAGTTACCGATTTCGTAGTCGATGTCGGCCTGCACTTGCAGATCGAAGACATACAAGCCACGCCACTCCCCCGCGACCTCGGCCCACAAGGTGTAGCTGCTCTCCTGTTCATTGAGAGTCAGGCGATACGGCTCATGGGCCGTGGCCTGCACGGCTTGCGTGTCCAACTGCAGCGGACTGCTGGGCACCATGCCACCAAAGCCGACGTCGGTGATGTAGCGCACGCCGTCCAGGGTCACCAGGCTCAGGCGGTGGGTGCGCGCCGTACGTGCGTCCGGCGGACCACCCATCACCACCCGCCCGGTAATGCCGCGGGCCTCGAAGCCCAGCTCCTGCAACAGCGCCAGGAACATCTGGTTCAACTCATAGCAATACCCACCCCGCCCATCGAACAGGACTTTCTGCTCGACGCTGGGCAAGTCGATCGGCACCGGCAGGCGCAGCAGGGTCGACAGGCTTTCGAAGGCGAAGGTGCACACATGACGCAGTTGCAAATCCCGCAGGGTCTGCAGGGTGGGCGGTGGCGGCGCATCGTAACCCAGGCGTTGCAGGTACAGGCGGCTATGGTTCAGGAGGGTCATGGCGCGATCCTTGGGCGCGGGAGCAATGCGTCACTATGCCGCGCAAGCATGCAGATTGTCATTTTGAATGAACCTTTTTAAACCGTTCCCTCTCCATCTATAACAAGACAGGGAGGCAACATGAGTACCGCAAAAATCTACACCATCCACTACCAACTGCACGGTCAACCGAAGTCCTTTGTGGTGCGTGCCGAAGTGATGAACAACGCCGAGGCCTGGCACTGGGCAGCCGTTGACGCTGACATAGCGCATGTCAGTCGTATCGGCCGGGTTGGCCATGAGCAGGTGAAAAAAACCACGCGCCCATGGGCCGAGAAGTACGGCATTACCGACGTCACCTGGATGCCGCCCAGATAAATAAAAAGCCCCGCTCAGTGGCGGGGCTCAGTTCATTTCTTCAAGTCGCCCAACGGATCGTAGGGCGGCTTTTTTTTCGCGTCGTCCTTGGCCTTTTTATCCAGCGGGGCGATGGCCGGACCGATGGGATCAACCTGCGGATCAGCCACATCGGGCGAGTCCGGATCAAATCCCAGCTCATCCTTGCCGCTGGCGTGTTCGTTGGAGGGCGGTCCATCCGAGCGCTTGTTCATCATGGTCTCCTGTTAGAGCGGGCGAGCTTTGTCGTGGAGGTTTTCCAGGTCTTCTTCGACGCGCTCCACATCATCCTGGGCGTCACGCTCTTTCGGGTCATTGGGGCGCAAGGCATCGTTGTCGCGCTCCTCTTCGCCGGGCGTGCGATCGGGGTCCGGGGTACCGGGCGGTGGCTGCTTGTATTCGGGCATGGTGGTTGACCTCAAAGGGACTACACCGCTTTAGAGAAACTGCCCCAGATCATGGTTCAACTTGATTGCCCCACCACTGACCGCCGACCATGAGAAGATGCCTTCCCCCTACCCGCCCTGGAGACCTGGACCGGATGTTCGAGCTCAAACCCTGCGACCCCGTCACCTACCGCCAGCAGACGCGCCGCAGCACGCTGATCGTGGCCGTGCTGTTCGTGGCCCTGGCCATGCTGCTGTCGAGCCTGGCGGTGATGCTGTTCGGCGAACCCGGCGGTGACAACTTCCGCTTCAATGTCGGTGGCGTATTCGCCGGGGTGTTGATAACGGTCGCCCTGCTGCGCGGCCCGTTCCGCACCCAGCCGTGGCTGGCACCGGCCGTGTATGGCTGGCAGCTCAAGCGCACCCTGATGCGCGTGACCAACGTGATGCACACCGTCACCGAGCGTGTGCAGGCGAATGATCCGACGGCCATGAAGATCCTGCGCTTCTATCACCTGGGGCTGACGCAGATGCACGCCCTGGACGCCAATTCCAGTGCCCAGGCTCAGTTGGTCGGTGAAATGGACGCGCATAAGAACACGATGCAGGCACTGGGGATCGACACCGAACAAACCCGATTTGATCCCGCTTGGCTGGAAGGATTGAAACGCACGTAAGTCAGCCGGCTGCAACACGGGTGCGCCAGCAGAACAACGCACTCACCGCAATCGCCGCACCCGCCACGCCAAACACCAGGGGGGCCGAGGCCACCGGCAACAGCAGGCCTGCCAGCAGTGGCCCGAGGCCCGCACCGATGTCACGCCATACCGCATTCGACGCCAGGGCCGACACCCGCAGCGAACCGGGGTTGCGCTCGGCGACCAGGGTGGTCACCAGGGGCAGTTGCAACGCGCGCAGCACCAACACCGCCGCCGCGCCGACAATCACCCAATAGCCGCCGAACGCCGTCAGGGCCAAGGCACTCAGGAACGAAAACAGCAACAACATCGAGGTCGCGCCAAAGCGCTGGGCGGCGTGGCCTCCCAGGGGGCTCAGGAGCATTTCCGAGACATAACGCAGGGCCATCAAGCCGCCGGCGATCAGCACCGCATTACCGCCGAGCAGCTTCTGCGCCTGGATCGACAGGCCGAAAATAAACAGTCCGTCCAGCGCCACGCCTTCGATAAACGACCACAGCGCCACGCTGTCGGGCCACTTGAAACGGCGCCCGGGGGTGCTGTGCAAATCATGCCCGGCGCTGGGCAGGCCGCGCGCCATCCACAGCCCCACCAGACAACAGCCGGCGAGGATCACAAAGATCGGACGCGGCCCGACCCACAGCGTCAGCCAGCCACCGAACGGTAACGCCAGCATCGGCCCCCAGGCGATCAGGGCCCGCGAACGCCCGGCCCGGCGCGCGGCGCCCTCCGGCTCGGAGGTGGCCAATACCTGGGTCGACAGGTTCAACGCAGCGAAACACAGGCCCCACACCAGCCGCAGCCCCAACAACGCGGCAAAGCCCGACAGCACCGAATTACCCAGGGCGCACAGCGTTGCGGCCCCGGCGGCGATCATGCAGGTCAGGCGATCACCGTTGCGCGCGTAGAAATTCAGCACATGGCGGTAACCGAAAATCCGCACCAGCCGGTTGGCCGCCAGCAATACACCGGCCTGGGCGAGCGTGATGCCAAAGGCCTGGGACTCCATGGGCAGCAGCAGATAGAGCAACACATCACTGGGCAGGCATAAGGCCAGGGTCAACGCAGCGCGGCGGGAATGGGTATCGGCAGTGCGGAGGGCCAGGCTGGACATAAATCTGAAACATCCCGAAATATTCAGGTCGCCACGGTAGCCCTCCCGCCGCTGGTTTTACAACGGCTTTTTCCCGTAGGGCAGCAAACGCAGGCCACTGGCCACGGCGCCCACCAGCGCAAACACGCAACCCAGCCACAGCGCATACAGCGGGCCATTGCCCAGGGACAGGTGGAAACACAGCGCCACCAACGACGCCCCCAGCGTCTGCCCCAGCAACCGCGAAATCGCCACGATGCCGCTGGCCCCGCCGCTGCGCGCCAACGGCGCACTGGTCATCAAGGCCTTGAGGTTGGGCGACTGGAAGAAGCCGAAACCGGCACCGCACAACGCCATGCGCCAGCCAATATCAAAGGCCGACGCGCCGTGGCCCAAGGTCGCCAACGCGGCCATTCCCACGCTCAACATCAACAGCCCGATACCGCACAGCAGGCCCAGGGACACACGGTCAGCCAGGCGCCCGGCGACCAGGGCCATCACCGCCACGACCGCCGGCCACGGCGTCATCAGGAACCCGGTTTCCACCTGGCTATGCCCCAGCACCGCCTGCAACAGAAAGGGCAGCGACACAAAGGCCAGGCCCTGGGCGCTGAAGGCGCAGATCGCCGTCAGGGAAGACAAGGCAAACACCGGCCGCTTGAACAGATCCAACGCCAGCATCGGCGCCGGGTGACCGGCCTGCCGACGCAGCAGCAACGCGCCACACAGCAGCGCCACCGCAATCAAGCCCAGGGTCAACGCCCCCTGCGCACCATGCACCGCCGTGCCCAGCCCCAGCACCAGCAAGGCGAACAACCCGGCACACAGTGCAGCCGCGAGGCGGTCGAAGGCATGCCCGGCCATCGGCAGGGTCGGCAATGAACGCAGGCCCAGTCCCAGGGCCAACAGCCCCAACGGCACATTGATCAGGTACAGCCAGTGCCAGGTCGCCACCGACAGAATCGCCGACGCCGCCGTGGGCCCCAGGGTAAACGCCAGCCCCACCACCAGCGAGTTATAGCCCAGGCCACGCCCGAGCATTTTTGACGGGTAGATATGCCGCAGCAACGCCGTATTGACGCTCATGATCGCCGCCGCCCCCAGCCCCTGCACCACACGGGCGGCGGTCAGGGTCACCAGCGAGCCGGCCAGCCCACAAAACAGCGACGAGACGATAAACAGCAGCAACCCGCCGAGATACACACGGCGGTGACCGAGCACATCACTGAGGGACGCAAACGGCAGCACCGTGGCGATAATCGCCAACTGGTAGGCATTGACTACCCAGATCACCGAGGCGGAATCGGTGCCAATCCCTTCGGCCAGGGTCGGCAAGGCCGTATTGACGATGGCCGTGTCGAGGGTCGCCATGCCGATCCCCAGGGAGATCGCGATCACGGCCGGCAGGCGTTTATTGAGGGGCAGCCCATCGGCAACAGAAGACATGAACAATCCGCACAGTGGCAAAGGTGTCTAGATTACGGGCAGCCGGGGTTTTTTTCAGTGGGGGATTGCGTGGCTGTCCGAATTTTCATGTTCAGCCACGCGCCACAGGTAAAGGCGATCAGCCTGCCAGTGCACTCAGGTCCAGGCGCCCACCGAGGGTCGGCGGACACCAGTAGTAACCACCGGTCAACGGCGTGCTGATGCGATACAGGCCATCGACAATCCCGTCCTCCAACCCGCTCATGCGGCGCAGTTGGGCTTCGAACGCATCGAAGGAATGGCCGAATGCGAGGAACATCAACCCGGCCTGGCCATTTTCGGCCCAGGGCATGGAGCGGCGCACCACGAAGGCTTCCGGGGTGAAGCTTTCCTGGGCGGTACGTTTGGTGTGGGCGGATTCGGGGGCGTCTTCCAACTCTTCGTTGTCGCCATGGCGGCGGCCGATGATGTGGTCGCGCTCCTGGGCGGGCAACGCGGCGAAGCCATCGAGGTCGTGCTGCCATTGCTGGATCGCGGCGAAGCTGGCGCCGCTGTCGGTCAGGGCGGCCTCAACGGCAGCGTCATCGTGGGGGTTTTCGGTGCCGTCTTCGTAGTCGGTGAGGTCGAAGCCGGTCTTGTAGCGGAAGCCTTCGGTCGACTGCACCAGGCGAAACGCCGGGGCCAGGGCCTTCTCGAAAGCGCGACTGCGCAGCAGCAACTCACCGCGATCGACGCCATGCAGCCACACCCACAGTGCCTGCTGGGTGGACGGGTTGTGCGCGCCCGGCGCGCTCACGGCAGGAAAGCTGCGCAAGCCATCAACTGTTGCACCCAGCGCGTTGACCAGCGGCTCGCCAAATCCGACCACTGCAGCCGAATCGGTCAACTGCACCAGCGCGTCCAGCGCAGCGGGCACGGCTGCCAGGGTGTCCACGGCAAAAAACAGATGGCGTGCCTGCAAAGGCACCGGTGCGGCAAGAATGCCCGGCTGGTACTGACTCATGTGAACTCCTTCAAGAAAGGCGCGCAGTCTACTATCTCGAAGAGCAGGCGACACGTCCCGGTGTGCAGTGCAACGCGCACAAGCCTTGCCATGAAGCCCTGTGTTGGGTGACTCTCTAGTCATGTTTTGCAACTATTTCAGGGGTAGTGCCATGACCACCAGCAACCTGCTCGCCCAGCTGTTTCCCACCAGCGTCGCCGATATTCCCGAGCAATACCTCCTGGCGGCGCCCATCGAACAGCGTGACTACCTGGTGGATGGCCAGTTGCAGGTGTGGAACGGCCCCTTGGCCCAGGTACAGAGCCCGGTGCAATTGGGCGACCGCCGCGTGGTGATCGGCAGCACGCCGTTGCTGGACGCCGACACCGCCCTTACCGCCCTCGATGCCGCCGTGCGCGCTTATGACCGCGGCCAGGGTGAATGGCCGACGATGCGCGTGGTGGAGCGTATCCAGCACGTCGAGGCGTTTTTGCGACGTATGCGCGAACAGCGCGACGCAGTGGTCACGCTGCTGATGTGGGAGATCGGCAAGAACCTCAAGGACTCGCAGAAAGAGTTCGACCGCACCTGCGACTACATCACCGACACCATCAATGCCCTCAAGGAACTCGACCGCCGCAGCAGCCGCTTCGAGTTGGAACAGGACACCCTCGGGCAGATCCGCCGCGTGCCCCTGGGCGTGGCGCTGTGCATGGGCCCCTACAACTACCCGCTCAACGAGACGTTTACCACGCTGATCCCGGCGCTGATCATGGGCAATACCGTGGTGTTCAAGCCGGCCAAACTCGGTGTGCTGCTGATCCGCCCGTTGCTGGAAGCCTTCCGCGACAGTTTCCCGGCCGGGGTGATCAACGTGATCTACGGAAGTGGCCGCGAAACCGTCAGTGCGTTGATGGCCAGCGGCAAGATCGACATCTTTGCCTTTATCGGTACCAACAAGGCCGCCAGTGACTTGAAAAAACTGCACCCCAAGCCGCACCGCCTGCGTGCGGCACTGGGCCTGGATGCGAAAAACCCCGGCATCGTGCTGCCCGAGGTGGACCTGGACAACGCCGTCAGCGAGGCCGTCACCGGTTCGCTGTCCTTCAACGGCCAGCGTTGCACCGCGCTGAAAATCCTGTTTGTGCATGAAGACGTGGTCGACAGCTTCATCGAGAAATTCAACCGCAAGCTGGAGACCCTCAAACCCGGCATGCCCTGGGAAGACGGGGTTTCACTGACGCCGCTGCCGGAAGTCGGCAAAGTCGATTACCTCAACGAGCTGGTGGCCGATGCCCAACAACATGGCGCCCACGTGGTGAATGCCAATGGCGGCACCCATCGTGGTTCGTTCTTCTATCCGGCGGTGCTGTACCCGGTGACCCCGCAGATGCGCGTGTACCACGAGGAACAATTCGGCCCGGTGGTGCCCATCGTGCCCTACCGTGATCTGGAGACGGTGATCGAGTACGTACTCGACTCGGACTTCGGCCAGCAATTGAGTATTTTCGGCACCAACGCCGTGGCAGTCGGACGCCTGGTGGACACCTTCGCCAACCAGGTCGGCCGCATCAATATCAACGCCCAGTGCCAGCGCGGCCCGGACACCTTCCCGTTCAACGGGCGCAAGAACTCGGCCGAGGGCACGCTGTCGGTACATGACGCGCTGCGCGTATTTTCGATCCGCACCCTGGTGGCGACCAAATTCCAGGAGAGCAACAAGGCGCTGGTCAGCGACATCCTGCGCAACCGTGACTCAAGCTTCCTGACCACCGACTATATCTTCTAAGCACAATGCCGATCTCAAGGTGGGAGGGGACCGCCCCTCCCACATTTGGATTGTGTACATATCCAAAACCGAGGCCACTTTAATTACCGATGAACCTGCCACTCTTCGCCCGGCGCCTGCTGCGCCCCTTGCTCGACCCTTACCGCCGCTATCGCCACGCCAAGCTGATCCACGCCGTGCGCGTGTCCATTGGCTTGCTGGCGACGATCCTGCTGACCACCGGCATCAACCTGCCCCATGGTGAATGGGCGTCGGTGACCATGCTGGTGGTGATCGGCGGTTTGCAACACCACGGCAATATCGGCAAGAAAGCCGTTGAGCGCGCCTATGGCACGCTGATCGGTGCCAGCGTCGGTCTGCTGCTGGTGGTGCAGGAGGCGTATGTCGGCCAGCCGCTGCTCACCTACCTGCTGATGTCGGTGGTGTGCGGGTTCTTTTCCTATCACGCCATCGGCAAGGGCGGGTACACGGCGCTGTTGTCCGCGATCACGGTGTTTATCGTCGCGGGGCACGGTGACAACCCGTTGTCGGACGGGCTGTGGCGCACCGTGGATATCCTGATCGGCATTGCCTTGGCGCTGGCGTTTTCCTTCGCCCTGCCGCTGTATGCCGTATATTCCTGGCGCTACAACCTGGCCAGCGCCCTGCGTGACTGCGCCCAGATCTACAGCCGGATCATCAATGGCCAGTCGGTCACCGACGATGAACACCTGAAACTGCTCAACCGCCTGAATGCGGCGATGCTGCAATTGCGCTCGCTGATGCCGTCGGTGTCCAAGGAAGTGCGCATCTCCATGACCGAACTGGACGCGATCCAACGCCACCTGCGCATGTGCATCAGCACCCTGGAGATTCTCGGCAACACCCGCCCGGACCCGCGGGACGAACAGGCGATGGCGCGCATGCAAGTAATGTTGAAAGCCGAGCATCGGCAGATTCGCGTGCAGTTGGTGGGGATGGCGCGGGCATTGAAGTCGGGGGTTACGGAGCGGCTGGAGCGGCCCAGCCCTGTCAGCGGCGGCCAGCCTTCACTGGATGCACCGGTGTACAGCGCATTGGATGGGTATCGGTTGTTGACGGTGCAGCTGGCGGCGAATGTGGATGCGATGCGGGGGCGGTTGGCGAAGAGTGCCGTACGCTGGAGACTTTGAGCTGCGGACTGGTAGCGCCAACGCGCGACAGATCTATCATCGGTATAGATCCGTCGCGGTTACTCGTTGGTAATTTGATAGTCAGGAAGGCTGTAAGCACCAAGCCCACCGAACTGTGCCTTGTGTCGCACATCCGACGTCGTTCCGTGCTCGGCGCCATAGAGCCCTATTCGGCTCATTGCAGCCTGTCTCCAGGCACAACCAATACTCGCCATCTGTCGGAATGGGCCAAGTCGTTACCGGACCGTAGGCTTTCACCATTTCATCAATCCCACCGTAAAAACTCATTGCCCTGCCCCCTGGCAGCGAGTTACGCCACGCAATAGCTTGGGCGTAATTCACACCGCTCGAGTACTCACGCAAGTAATACACATTGCTGACGGTAACGTTATACGACACGGTGCTGCCTGCCTGATCCCTCACATCAATTGTCGTACTGCCATTGGCAACCCCTCTCACTTTCCCTGCCGCTGTTACCGAGGCGACAGCAGAGTTGCGTGAACTGTAGGTATAAGGTGGACGGCCGCCGGTGGCCGCGCGAGTTTGGTTATTACCTGCATAATCCCCGGCAGGTTGTCCCCAGAACGCAATGATCGCAAATCCATTCAAGTTCATTGTGGTTTGATCAATTCTCAAGGGCGGATAATTCACTAACGTGTAAGTCGTCGTCGGGAAAGTAATCACATCGCCAGGGCTCACGCTGCCATTGAGCGTCACCTGGCTCCTC
>NZ_JBWKPE010000014.1:0-218134 GCF_059418085.1 Pseudomonas sp. GW821-FHT09C10 | reverse complement strand
GGTGTGCGCAGCACCTGGTCTTCGAACAACGTCACCAAGTTCTTGGCATCGAACTGCGTAGCCGTGTCGTTCCACGCTTGCAGTACCTGCACGCGTTCATGATCCTGGAGGATATGCAATTGGTCCATACGCGTTGGCTCGCCATGGCCCAAGGCATCGGCCAGTTGCTCCAAGGCGCTGCGCATGTGCTCACACGTACGCGCTGGCGAGATCGGGCTGGCAACGTGTGCAATAAGCTCCAACGACTGCCCATAGTCCTCGATCGTCAGACAGAATGGATACGTTGCCCCGGCAGAGGAGCCAAGCCACTCGACGTCTGGTACGCCTGAGTCGTTACCCGTTGCAGCCATCGCCCCGTGTCGGTAATTGAGCAACGCACTGAACAATGGTGCGGGTACAGCGATACCACTGCAACTTTGAGCCAAGGCTAACGGCGCGTGCTCATGACGCAAGAGTGCAGTCAGGTTGGCATGGGCTTGACGAACAGCCGCATCCACCGCCATATCCTGCAACTCGAGACGCAGTGGCAAGGTATTGATGAACAGCCCCATGGTGCGCTCAGAATGCTCTTGAGTGGACAAACGCCCCAGCAATACGGTGCCAAATACCACTGTGTCAGACCCACTGGTGCGGGCCACGACCAGCCCCCACGCCAAATGGCAGAGGCTGCTCAAGCCAACTCCAAGACGCCGGGCCTGAAGGCTCAGTCGCTCAAAAAGTGCGGGCTCCAGCGCCAGACGGAACTCTGCAATGTCCTGGGTTTTCAACTGCGCGATGCCATACGGCAAGGCAGGTTCGTGGATATCGGCCAACTGCTCGCGAAAAAACACCTCGTGGCGCCCAGAGTCTTCCTCAAGGAAGGTCTGCGCGATCAAATTGCGAAACGGGCGAGCCGTTCCCAGCGTACGTGCGTTTCCAGCAAGGATCTGGGTGACTTCTTCGTGCAACATCTCCAGCGTGGAATGGTCGCCAATCAAGTGGTGCTGAAGCAGCAGCAGCAGCCACCTGTCGTGCTCAGAATCATAAGCGATGGCCGCACGCAGCAATCCAGCTTCCGTGACATCGATGCTCCGATACCGAGGGTCGAAACGCGCATGCAATTGCTCGCTGATCGGTCCTTGTGCGGGATCCAAATGCACCTCTTCGATGTGTAGCGGTGCCTCGCGCCAGACCACCTGCACAGGTACTGACAAGTCTTTCCAGACAAACCCGGTACGCAGGATATCGTGGCGCTCGATGACAGACGAAATGCCGGCCAGGTAGCGGTCGAGTCCCCCTCGATCCTGAAAGGCCAACTGGTGCGCCAGCAAATAAGGATCGCCCTGCGATGCCATCAAGTGATGAAACAAAATGCCGCTTTGCAAGGGCGACAACGCGTAGATGTCCTGGACGTTGGCCCGTCCACCACGGACCCGGGCAACGACCTGGTCGATATCGGCCTGGACCAACGTTGCCAGCGGCAGCATAAGCGGTGTGATAAGGGTGTCATCGTGCCCAATCAGGTTGGGCGGAACCTGGGCTTCTCGTTTTTCGTAAAGCGCCTTGGCCATGTCTGCCAACCTCGGTGCAGCAAACACCGAATGCACCTCCAGGTCGAGCCCTTGGGCGCGCAATTTCGCAACCATAGACACCGCCATCAACGAGTGCCCGCCCAGCTCGAAGAAGTGATCGTTGCGACCAACCCTCTCCAGGGTCAGCAGCTCTTGCCAAATGGAGGCCAACACCCACTCGCCGGTTTCGATGGGCGCCTCATAGGCGGCGCTCGCCGCACCGGCCTGATCCGCGCTGGGCAACGCCTTGCGGTCGATCTTGCCGTTGAACGTCAACGGCATTGAATCAAGAAAAACGAAGCCACTGACAACCATGTGCCTAGGTAATCGCTGGCTCAAATACTCGCGTAACAGCCCGGGCAAATGTTCCGAATGTTTCCCCCGGGGAACGACATAGGCCACCAGACGAGCATTGCCGCTGACATCATTGCCGGCGACCACTACCGCATCACGCACCTCGGGATGACTGATCAGACAAGTATCAATTTCACCTAGCTCGATCCGAGCGCCGCGAATCTTGACCTGGAAATCGTTGCGCCCCAGATACTGCAGGCGACCATCGGATAACCATCGTCCCATGTCACCGGTCTTGTACAGGCGCCCCTGCCCGCCACTGAAGGGGTCCCGGACAAAGCGTTCGGCGGTCAGCTCCGGACGGCCGATATAGCCCCGTGCAACACCTGCCCCACCGATGTGAATTTCACCCACGGCCCCCACAGGGACTGGTGTGCCAGAGGGGTCAAGGACGTACACCTGGGTATTGTCCAGCGGCAGGCCAAGCGTGACCTCTGCCACGACGTCGCCCACCAGATGCTGGCACGTCGACCATATGGTGGTCTCCGTAGGCCCATAGAGGTTCCAGAGTTCTCCCGAGTAAGCCAACAAGCCCTGCGCCAATCCTGGCAGCAATGGTTCGCCACCCGACAATACCCGCACTTTCCTGCCAGGCCAGCCATGCTCGGCAAGCATCTTCCAGGTTGAAGGTGTTGCCTGCATGATCGACACCTCATGGTCCTCCATGAGCTGCGTCAGCATCCCGGGGTTGGCAGCGGCTTCACGGCTTGCCAGCACAATGCGCGCGCCGCATACCAAAGGTAAAAACAGTTCCAGTACAGCGATGTCGAAGGAAATTGTGGTGACCGCCAGCCACCCCTCTCCCGCTGCCAAGGGGATGCGCCGGCCAATGGCGCCCAGCAGGTTGATGACATTGCGGTGCTCGACCATTACCCCTTTGGGTACACCGGTCGAGCCCGAGGTGTAAATCACATAGGCCAGATCTTCCGGGCGACCTGCGTGCCTTAGCCCTGACCAGCGAGATTCGGGGGGTACGTTCCAGTCTTCCTGCAGGATATGGGTGAGGCAGTGAGCACTCTCGGGCAATACACTAACCAGATGTGCCTGGGTCAACATCACCTTCGCACCTGAGTCTTCGCACATGAATGCCAGGCGTTCTACGGGATACCCAGGATCCAGCGGTACATAAGCCGCTTCGGCCTTCAAGATGCCCAACAGCCCAACCATCATCTCAAGCCCACGCTCCGCCAGTAACACCACCCGCGTGCCGGCCTGCACCCCAAGCGCCAACAGCCCGGCAGCAAGGCGGCTGGCCCTGGCATCTAGCTCTGCATAAGTCAGCTCTTGCCCTTCGAAAACCACAGCAACGGCGTCGGGCACCAGGCTCGCCTGTCGCTCGAACAACTGATGTATCGACTCGACATTCGTCTGGCTGGTCGCTGTGTCATTCCATTCGACCACCACCTTGTGCAGCTCCTGAGCACAGAGCAACCGTAGCGTTTCAATACGCGCCTCAGGGCGTTCGCCGACGTCCTCCAGGAGCACCTCAAAGTGCTGCACCAACCGGCGCATCGTCGACTCGTCAAACAGTGCAGTGTTGTACTCCAGACTCCCCAGCAATTGATGAGGGTGGGCGTTTTCCACAATGGCACAGGTCAGGTCGTACTTACTTAGTTGGACAGGGCTTTCCAGCGTTTCGAAATGCAAACCGGGAATATTCAGGGTGCCGCGTGGCGCGTTCTGCACAATGAACATCACCTGAAACAACGGCGAATGACTGAGGCTGCGCGTGGGCTTGAGTTCATTGACCAACTGTTCGAAAGGCAAGTCTTGATGGGCGTAAGCCTGCAAAGCGGTTTCCTTGACTTGCGCCAGCAGGTCAAGAAAGCGTGCCTGGGGATCGATACGCGTACGCAGCACCAGCGTATTGACGAAGAAACCGATCAGCGGCTCTAACTCGGTGCGGCTGCGACCGGCAGTCGGTGTTCCCAGGCTGATATCTTCCTGGTTACTGTAGCGGTGCATCAACACACAAAAAGCTGCCTGTAGCACCATGAACAATGTTGCGCCATGGATTTTCCCCAGTTCCCTCAGCCTGGCGGTGGTCTGTTTGGACAACATGAAGTCCAGGCTCGCCCCTTGGTACGTCTGGATGGGCGGCCTGGGTCGGTCCGTGGGCAAGTCGAGCAAAGCGGGAGCACCGGCCATCTGACGACGCCAATAAGTCACCTGCTCCTGAAGTAATTCACCTTGCAACCGTTGGCGCTGCCACACCGAATAATCCAAGTACTGCAACGGCAACTCAGGCAACTGCGACGGAAGACCGGACAAGTGCGCGTTGTAAAGGCTGAGTACATCCTGGATTAGCACCGACATGGACCAGGCATCCGAGGCGATGTGGTGCAACGTCACCAACAACACATGCTCGCGCTCGCCCATGCGAACCACCGCTGCTCTGAGCATGGGGCCACTGGTCAGGTCAAACAGCCTGGCCGACTCCTGTGCTAGCAGTGCCATCAACCGAGCCTCTCGCTCAACCATTGGCACAGCACTTAGATCGATCATGTCGATGAGTGATCGAGCCTGTGGCAGAACGACCTGATATGGCCGGCCTTCGCGCTCCACGAATACCGTCCTGAGTGACTCGTGCCGCATCAAAAGATCGTCCAGCGCGCACTGCAATATCGGCAAACTGAATGCCTCACCGCTCAGGCGAACGGCCGCCGGAATATTGTATTGGGCACTGCCGGATTCGTAGCGATCGAGGAACCACAACCGCTCCTGACCAAAGGACAAAACAGCAGGAAGCATCCGCTCCTTATCCGCCACTCTTGGGATTGTCCCTGCGCCGTTGAAACTCTTCAGCAGATCGATCAATGCCCGCTTGCTGGTCACGATCAGCTCCCGCATAGGCTCGGTCATGGCATCGCTTGGCGCCTGCACCTTGAGCTGGCCAGCAGGGGTGAGTGTGAGCCGTATATTGGCGGCTTCAAGCACACGCAAGATATCCAGCGGCGAACCGTGCGGGCGGTTTGAACCTTCAGCAGGCACAGGGGACTCCAGACAAAAAGAGGATGGCCGACAGGCCAAAAAACGAGAAATTTGCCAACGCGTAGTTGTCAGCACGCACCAGCAGCGGCGTCAATCACGGATCCGGAGCACGTCAGCTTGATGAGAGATGCGCCTCAAGCGCAATGATTTCAGCGAATGCCGACGCATCGACATTTCCGCCCGACAGGACCACACCTACCGAGGCTCCCGTAAACAATTCGGGAGCAGACATGACCGCCGCCAGCGCAATCGCACCGCTCGGCTCAACGACCAGCTTAAGCTCGGAGAATGCATGGGCAACTGCCTTGCGTACCGTCTCATCATCTGGTCTTAACGATCCACACCGGCCTTCCAAGGCCAATTCAAGCGTGATATCGGCAGGTGCGCGGGCCATGAGCGCGTCACAAATTGACCCTTCGCCCAAGCGGTTTTCGATCTTGCACCCGGCCTCCATGGATCGACGCATGCAGTCGAACCCCTCGGGCTCAACCGCCCATATCCTGGCATTCGACCGAGCGGCCCGGACGGCCAGGACTGCTCCCGAGAGCAACCCGCCTCCACCGCATGGGATCAGGATGTGATCCAGCTCACTCCCCTGCTCTCGACACTGACGGATCAGTTCGAGCGTTGCCGTTGCCTGGCCACAGATAATGTCCTCATCATCGAAAGGCGGGAACAGCACGCCTTGGGCGTCGTTGCACAAGCGTTGTGCCAGAGCGACTCGATCGGTATGGGTTCGGTCGTAGAAAACAATCTCTGCACCCTGCTCTCTCGCCCGTTCGATCTTGATTGCAGGCGCATCATGGGGCATCACGAGTATCGCTACGAGACCGTGTTGGCGAGCAGCAATCGCCACAGAGACAGCATGATTACCCGAGGAATACGCCACTATCGTAGTGCCGGGTGGCACTGGGCAGGCAAACAACTTGTTCATCACGCCGCGATATTTGAGCGCGCCTCCCCATTGCAGCGAGTCTGCCTTGATGAAGGCGTTACCATGGATCATTCGATCAAGGCTGCTGCTGCGCAGGACCGGCGTCTTCCGGACAACACCCTCAAGTCGCAACTCGGCATCGAAAATATCCTGATTTGAAATCGTCATTCATGCATCCTTGCCAGACTACGCTGCAATACAACCTACCACCGTCAGAATACCCCGACGACATTTCCCCAAGACGTCCGCGACACTTTCATCTGAGCCACCGAGCGGCTTGGCACACAGACAAGCGGGAGCCCGAACGCCGTCGCCATAGGCTCGTTTGCCAGCACCTCCCAGGCAGGAGGGCAGCGACGCCCCAGATGAAACATGCTCAGGGAGGCCGACTCATCTTCGAAGCTGATCGTCACGGGCCTGTTGGACCCTGCCAGCGCTCCAGCCCGAAGTCGGGTGCGCTCCACACAGGCAATGAGTTCACACACTTCCCCATGCACCTTGTCACCGAGTAAGCCAAGGGGAAATGACAACCAGGCAACCGGCCCTTCGTACCGGCTTATCAACGCCCAGAACGCGCAAAACGCGATAATTCCATAGAACTGCGGTACATCACCGGGACGCGTGGGAAAGTAGATAGCGCGAACCAGATCTGGTTCTGGCCGATACAACGGTGTTACCAACTGAGCACACTGCTCGACCAATGCCTGAGTCGGAGCACACGAAGGCAGTGTCTTGAGATCCCGACAATACATTGCAGCCATCAACCTGAAAGCCAGCCTGGCCAGATCCGGCTCGGCAACGTCGGCCAACTGTACGTCGAGTTCCTCGCAGGCTGCGATCCAGTCGGGTGTCAACAACGGGTCCATCAACCCTGAGTCCAAAGCGCTTTTCCTATGCTCATCCATTTGCCATGCCTCCAACCTTGGTGTCGGCATCACCAGCGCGGCGCGCCTGGGCATTTAAGCCGCCTGGTGACAGGTCCAGACTCAGTCGTCTTTCAATGCACCTTTCATCGACGCATGCGTGAAGTCCGCATCGGTCAATATCGCACCACGCAGATCCGCGCCTTTCAATGAGGCTTCGATAAACTTGGCGCCTGTCAGGTCTACCCCTGAGAAGTTGGCATTTGCAAGGTTGGCATAACTGAAGTCGACCCCTTTGAGATTGACCTTTCTGAAATCCACATCTGACGCCAGACACTCCCCCAGATAGGCATTCTCAAAGATCGCCCCATCCAGTGTTTTTCCCTGAACGTTGGTATTGCTCAATCGAGCGCCTTCAAAGTTGGCACCGCGAAGATCAGCCCCACCTAGATTGCAATTGTTCAATGTGCAAAAACTGAAATCGGCGCCGGACAGATCGGCATCCTTGAAGTTGGTCACATTGAACTCGCCGCGCTTGGCACGTGCATCAACAAGAACGGCATTGATGAAGTTTCCACCTTCCAGCGAGACGCCTTCCAGCGTCGCCCCGCGCAGGTCCGCGCCCTGGAAACTGGTCCCGAGAAATTGTCCGCCGGAAAGATTGGCATGAGCGAGCCTTGCCTTCTCGAGCCAGGCGCCGCTGAGGACGGCACCAGAGAAAAGCGCACCCTCCAGATTGGAAGACGACAGATCGGCAAACTTCAGGCTGATGCCATCGAGCACCACCTCTGGAAATTCCATGCCCACCAGATCGAGATTCTCGATCCCCTCAGTATTTGCGCTGCGAATTAGAGCGATAAGATCCGATGCAACAGCAGTCTGATCCTCATCAACACCACGCAGTTTCCTGGTCAATCGACTTGCAGCCATCGCGCCTCCTTGCTCTGATAGAAAAACCTGTGAAGTAAAAAGCCAAAGTAATGTGCAGCGCCATAAAAGACGTATAATTTGCGCGTGCGCAACATGTAGATACTACGGCCAAACCCATGATATCGATGTGACGTTTTCGATTTTTGCACTCCCTGCAATAAGCTTCGTGGGGAGCGCTCAAAGGTCGCGCCGAGTATACTGAGTGTCCACTAAGAAAACAGCCCTCAAGATGGGGGTCCCATCCGAACAAGGAAGCCGGCCGTGATTCTTCGCCGCCGTCATTGGCAGTCCACCACTATGTCCTCTAGAACTTCTGTCGGCACGCCACGTCATTCACGCTTGGCGCGCTGGTTTGCATGCGGTTTCGTACTTGTCCTTCTGCTGGTTGGCGGTGTGGCATGGCACCCTTGGGATCAGCGAGCGTCGAACCCTCCAGCATCCGTCGCCGTGACGCGCTCGACCATCGAAACCAGCGTCACTGCCTTAGGCACCTTGCAGCCACATCGGTATGTCGATGTCGGTGCACAGGTGTCGGGACAGATCATGCACTTGCATGCCCAGGCCGGGGATGTCGTGACCAAGGGACAACTGCTGGTTGAGATCGACCCGAGTGTCCAACAAGCCTCGGTTGACGCGGGACGCGCCTCGCTCAAAGCCCAGAAAGCCCAACTGATCGATCAGAACGCACAGTACTGGCTGGCTACTCAGCGGCATGCGCGCCTTCGGCCATTGGCCAGCGACGGTGCCTCAAGCCTTGACGAACTGCAAGACGCGCAAGCCACGCTTACCTCCTCGGGCGCTCGCATTCAACAGTTGCAAGCGCAGATCACCCAGACTCAAGCCACACTCAAGGCCGATGAGGCGCGACTGGGCTACACCCGCATCTACGCCCCCATGGCTGGCACGGTTGTGTCGGTGGATGCCCGCGAAGGACAGACGCTCAACGCCACCTACCAGACTCCCAACGTGCTGCGCATCGCAGACTTGACGTCCATGACAGTGTGGTCCGAAGTCTCCGAGGCGGATGTGGGAAGAGTCAAACCCGGGATGGCCGCCTACTTCACCACACTCGGCAATGACCAGCGCCGCTGGGAAAGCAAGGTTCGCCAAGTATTGCCCGCGCCGCCTGCTGCAGCGGCAGGTGCTGCCACGGGCACCCCAAGCGCCGCGAACAAGGTGGTGGTGTATACCGTGCTGTTCGACGTCAGCAACACAGATGCCGAACTCATGCCCCAGATGACAGCGCAGGTAACCTTCGTCGAGACCTCGGCCAAGGACGCATTGTCGGTACCTCTTGCCGCGCTGTTTCCGGTAGAGGGCTCTGCTGATCTGTTCCTGGCGCAGGTGGTGAAAGCCGATGGCAACACTGAAACGCGCCAGGTACGTATCGGGACGCGCAATCGCTTTTTCGCTCAGGTCCTCGAGGGACTGCAGCCTGGTGAGCGTGTTGTCACCAGCAGCCTTATCCAAAATGGTGCAAAAGGATGACCTCCATGGATGGGCACCTTGGTAACCGCGCGCAACCGTTGATCGAGCTGCGCGACATACGCAAGACCTATGGCGACTCGCCGAAGCGAAATGGCCAGGGCCTTGCCTGTGCCGAAGTGCTGCGCGGCGTCTCCCTGAAGATATACCCGGGAGAATTTGTCGCCATCGTCGGCGCGTCGGGCTCAGGTAAATCCACCCTGATGCACATTCTCGGCTGCCTGGATAAGCCCAGCTCCGGAGACTATTTATTTGAAGGGCGCGATACCCTTGGCTTGAGCGCCGACGAGCTGGCTCAGCTTCGACGCGACGGCTTTGGCTTCGTGTTTCAGGGCTACCATTTGTTGGCCACCGAAACAGCCAGGGAGAACGTAGAGGTTCCGGCCCTGTACGCCGGGCAATTGCGCGAAAAACGTCGGGAGCAATCCACCAACCTGCTTCAGCGGCTGGGCATGGGTGCACACCTGGCGCATCGCCCCAGCCAATTATCGGGGGGTCAGCAGCAGCGCGTCGCGATTGCCCGCGCCCTGATGAATGGCGGACGTATCATCCTCGCCGACGAACCGACCGGTGCGCTGGACAGCAGCAGCGGAGCAGAAGTGATGGCGCTGCTGCATGAACTGGCCGAAGCGGGCCATACCATTATTCTCGTCACCCATGACCGTGACATCGCCGCACAAGCGCGTCGTATCATTGAAATCCATGACGGCCAAATCGTTGCAGATTCGGGCGACGCACATACATTCGATACCCCACCCAGCGTCTTAGAAACCGAGTCGGCCGCACCTAGCCCGCAGCTCAACGCGACGCGGTCCAGACGAGTGCCGGCCGATCTGGGCGAAATGGCCCGCTCCGCCTGGCGTGTCATGCAAACCAACCGGTTTCGCACCGGATTGACCTTGCTGGGTATCGTGATTGGCATCGCTTCCGTCATCGTCATGCTCGCCGTGGGGAGCGGAACGCAACGCCAGGTCATGGCACAGTTCGAAACCCTGGGCATTCAGACGATGTTTGTGTCGGTCAAGGCGGCCGGCACCCGCACTCAAGGGGCGCCACTGACCCTGGAGGATGCCAAGGCTATCCAGTCGTTGCCTAATGTCGAAGCCGTGGCCCCGTATATCGAAGATCGGGTAGTCGTCAGACGTGGCAATGTGGACCATGTAACCTACGGGGGTGGCGCCACCCCGAGCTTCGCTTCAGTCATGAACTGGAAGATGGCTGAAGGCACGATGATCGATGCGCAGGATGATCGCCGTGTCGAGAAAGTCGCGATGATCGGCCAGACGGTCAAAAAGGCACTTTTCGCGGACGGTTCAAACCCTGTTGGGCAGAACATCCTGGTAGATCAGGTGCCCTTTCAAGTCATCGGCGTCTTTGCCTCCAAGGGCGCCAGCGGTGGCCAGGATCTCGATGATCGTGTCACCGTGCCTTTCTCGGCTGCCGCCGCCCGCTTGTTTGGTCGCCCCAACCCATCCTGGATAGCCGTGAAGATCCGGGACATGGGGCAATCCTGGGAGACCGCCGAAGCCATAGAGGCGCTGCTGGCCGAACAGCGTCATGTGTGGGATGTGCAGGTGTGGAACAGGATCGACGCCATGCAGGCTCAAGCCGCTGCCTCCCAATCCATGACCAGGATGCTCGGGCTGGTGGCGGCAGTCTCCCTGATCGTCGGCGGTATCGGGGTGATGAACGTGATGCTCATGAGTATCCGCGAGCGAATGCGCGAGATCGGCGTGCGCATGGCTACGGGGGCCCGACAGCGCGATATCCTGTACCAATTCCTGACCGAAGCCGTACTGGTTACCTCCATAGGGGGAACCGCCGGTGTGATCATCGGGACGAGCGTGGTTGTGGCCCTGGAGTGGCTGAAGGTACCGGTGGTGCAGTCGCTGGCGGCGTGCGCCAGCGCCTTCGGCTGTGCAGTTCTGACCGGCCTGGTCTTCGGGTTCATGCCGGCGCGAAAAGCAGCCAAGTTGAACCCAGTCAATGCGTTGGCCGCGGACTGACGGCCCAGGCCGCTTCAGTCTTGCGCGGCCGTGTAAAGCGTCTGAACATGGGAAAAGCCTAGGCCGAAGCGCTCCAGGTTGCGCCGGCTTTGCGAATTCATCAGCGCAGTCGCCGCCACACCATGACATCCGAACCGACGCGCTGCTGCGATCCTCGCTGCAATCAGAGCGGCGTGACAACCTTGCCCACGAAATGCTTTGGCCGTGGCAGCGGTCCCCAGATAGGCCATGCCGTTGGTGGCAAAATAGACAAGTGCCGCACCCGCCACTCGCCCGTCGATCTGAGCCACGAAAAAACCGGCACGCCCCGACTCGTACAACCCGACGAACGAGGCCAGTGACATCTCGCGCTCCTCAGGTGGGGTATGAAATGCCGCGGCATGGATATCAAGAAACGAGCCCAGTTTCGCTACGTCCAACTCTTCGATCCGCACGCCGGGCTTGATCGCTTTCAACTCATCGACCGATGCGGCCATCTGGGCATGAGTCCAACCGCGCATTTTCGTAAGCCGGCACTCTCCGACCTGCCGCGCCTCACCACCCGGCTTGCGGGCGGACACAAGGGGCACAGCGACCTCCCTGCCATCATTTGCAAACCAACGTGCCAGCGCAGCGAAGTGATCTGGCGACTTCACCGCATCGCCGCAAACCCGGTTCAACATCGGGCTTTTGGTCGCCATCACCTTACACCCCGACAACTCCCCCAATTCACGAACACTCGCGCCATAGGGATTTCCAGCCAGGGCAGACAGAGCACGGACGCGTGCAGCGAGGTATTGCCCTTCGCAAAACTCGATTGAGCCCATATCAACAGGAAGAACTGAATTAGTCATGACACTTTCCGGCGGGCAGTGAAGCGTTCATTGAGCAAGATCATCGAGCACCCAGAGGATCTCTTCATCCTCGTCGGCCTGACTTTGAGTATTCTCTGGACCAAGCGCCAACCTCGACTCGATTGACGCGCACAGCCCTTCGACAGTCCTGAGTTCGAGAATATCCCGAACCCCGATATTCACGTGACGCCAGTGCGTGTTGATAGCTGCGACAAGCCTCATTGCATCCAGAGAGTTACCGCCCAGCATGAAGAAGTCATCACGTATTCCCACCGTGTCAAGACCCAGGGCCCTGGACCAGAGCTCACAGAGCCATACCTGAGTCTCACCCACCGGGGGCAGCCGAACCCCATCATCGAGGGTAGCGAGCGCCAGGCTGGGTTCCGGCAAAGCATGTCGATCTATCTTGCCGTTGATTTGCAAAGGCATGGTTTCCAACTCACTCAGAAACCTGGGGACCATGTGCGAAGGCAGCCTGTCGAGCAAGTGGCGTCGCACGCTGACACTGTCCGGCCATGGCCCGCCGAGGGTGTAGTAAGCCGCCAGGTCATGCCCATCCTCCCTTGACCGCGCTACGATCACGACATCCCTGATTCCACTCAACTGGCGCAGACATTCCTCAATCTCGCCCAGCCCCACGCGCATGCCAAGCACCTTGACCTGCGAGTCGCGGCGCCCCAGGTATTCGATTTGCCCGTCGGCTCGCAGCCGCGCCATGTCGCCCGTTCTGAAAAGTCGCTGGCCGGGCACTGTCGAGAAAGGATCAGGCACGAAGCTCCAGGCTGTCGCCGCCGGGTCGGCAAAGTAGCCCAGCGCAAGATTACTCCCCGCCACATACAGCTCACCCCGCGCGCCCTGCGGTAACAGGCTCATGTTCACATCGAGGACATAAGCCCTGACATTCGCCATCGGACGACCAATGGGAACGGGCACGGATACTGGCTGCATCTGATTCACCTCGGCGAACAACACATCACCCGAGACCTCAGTGGAACCGTAGAGGTTGAGCAGCAGGACATGGGGCAGCAAACGCAGAAACTCATTTCGCGTCTGTCCATCCAGCGCCTCGCCACTGACCACGCACAACCTGAGTCCGGCGAACTGCTGGCGCACCGCACCGCCCACCGCCAGTAACACCTTCAACAACGAAGGCACCAGCACAATGCGGGTAATTGCCTTCTGCTGCACCAGTGACAAAAAAGTCAAAGGCTCCTTCAACTGCGCATCGCTGATCAGCACCAAAGGCACGTTACTCAGCAACGGCCCGAAAATCTCAGTGATCGAATCGGTAAAATTAAGCGCCGTTTTCTGGCAGCAGACTTCATCGACTGCGTACGGATACTTTTCCCACATCCATTGAAGACGATTGAGGATGCTACCGTGCAAGCCTGCAACCCCTTTGGGAAGTCCCGTAGAGCCGGACGTGAATATCACATAGGCGAGCTCACCGCCAACGACTTCAGGGTTGTCCTCGCTATAGCCGCCAAGCTGGTCATCGTCATAGATGACCCACTGCAGCGTGGTGTCGTCGCTGTCGGCAAGCGCGGCAGACGTGATCACCGTTGCTGCGCCGGATTGGCGCAACAGGTGGTCCAGACGCGCCCTCGGATACGCCGGGTCAAGCGGGACATACGCCGCACCACTCTTCAAGACCGCCAGCAATGCGATGATCATCTGCAGGCTGCGCTCCAGCTTGATACCGACCATGCTGCCGGCACCACAGCCGTCTTCGATCAAGCGGTGAGCCAATTGGTTGGCCTTACCGTTGAGCTGGGCGTAAGTCAGCCGAACGTCGCCGTGCTCCACGATTATCGAATCGGCAAACTGACTGGCCTGGCGCTCGAATACCTCATGCAGACGCAACCCTTGCGGATAGGGGCGCGAGGTATCGTTCCAGGCGGTCAATTGAAGCTGTCGCTGCGCGGGAGCGAGCACATCCAAATCACCTAAACGCACACGACACTCCTTTTTTGTCCATATCCATCCTTGACCTCGCCATGCAAGCAACAGGACACAGCACCCCTTAACACTCGGCAATCTGCGCAAGCAGGTGAAGGAAGTTGCTCGACAGGTTGTGCATCGTCTCTTTATGAAACAGCGACGTCTGGTACTCGAAAGACCCTACCAGCCCTTCGGCAGTGTCTTGCATGAAGAGGGAAAAGGGATATTTCGAATACCGGTTGCCATGCCAATTGACCGACGCCACCTGACTTTCAGACACACGCGCGCGCGCCGCATTTTCCGCGGTCCCCTGCATCGAGAATACCACCTGAAAAAGCGGGCCAACGGCTCGCTCTGCGCTGGCTAACTCCATGAGCTTTTCGTAGGGGACATCCTGATGCTCATAGGCCCTGAGCAAGTTCTTTTTAACGACCTTCAACAACCCTGCGAACGTCTCATCGACGGGTATTTGAGTCCTGATCACCAGCATGTTGGTGAACAGTCCGATAACCGGCTCCAACTCCAACCGCCCTCGGCCCGCCACGGGAACGCCGATGCAGATGTCGCTCTGGCCGGAATATTGGTGCAGCACCACATAAAACGCAGTGGCCAGCACCATGAACAAGGTCGCGTCGTTGGCAGCAGCCAACTGTTTCAGGCGGGTTGCCACACGCTCGTCCACAGCAAACGGCAACACAGCACCCGCGCTGTCCGCCATGGCATAAGAGGACAAGTCGAAGGGCAACTCAAGCGGTTCAGGCATTTGCACCAGTTGATCACGCCAATAGGCCAACTGCCCGGACCAGGATTGGCCGCCCAACTGTTCAGCTTGCCAGCGGGCAAAGTCGCCATATTGCAGCGACAGCGCCGGCAACCCGTGAGCCCTGCCCTCGAGCAGTGCGCGGTAGATCGTCAGCATTTCCTTATACAAGAGCCCAATCGACCACGCATCGAACACAATGTGATGCACAGTCATCAACAGAACAAAATCATCATGACCGCAATGGTAGACATGCGCCCTGATGAGCGGCCCTGTGCGCAAATCGAATGGGCTGGCCACGTCCCGGTCAATACGCTCAAACAGCACCGCGCTACCGGGCTCGGTGGATAGCTGCTGGGTCAGATCTACCAACACAGGCTCGACCATCAATGCTGGTAAAACCACTTGGCAGAGCTGGGCATCGTGCATATCAAAAACGGTGCGCAGCACTTCATGGCGCTTGATCACTTCGTTGATCGCAAGGCCGAGCGCTGACATATCCAGGGCGGTGTAGAACCGGGTTGCATTGGGCACATTATGAACCGCAGGATCCGATGCAAGCTGATCGAGAAACCAGATACGCTGCTGAGCCAATGACAATGGGATTTTATCTTGGCCTGCGGGACGAGGCTGGATCAGCTGCTTTCTTTTGAATGCACCCTTCGCCAGCATGGCATCCAACAATTGCTTGCGTTGTTCCCGAGCTACGCGGGCGGCCTCCTCGACGCCTGATTCCATCCTTGCCTTCCTTGTACATTTTATCGACGCAACCACGTTGCCCAGGCCGATGACTGCGCAATCGCAGGCACCGGCGACGCTCACTCATCACTGCACGAGACGGGCCAAGGCCTGCATCAGTGCGGTGTCATCTGCGCGGTCTGTGTTGGCACTCCACATCAGGCTCAAGCCACCGTCAGCCGGCTGAATCGTCAGCCAGGAGGCCTGCCCCACGAAAAATGGTCGGTAGACCTGGGTCGTATCGGGAAACAGCGCCGTGCTGCCCTGTATTTCATCCGAGAAGAGCAGTACACAAAAATCCTGCTCATCCGATTGCTCGGCGCCGACGTTGCCGGGCAATACGCTCATCGGCACAAACCTTGAATGGGACCCCACGATCTGGCCGTCGTCAGCGCGCTTGCACTCCAGTTGATCCGACGCCCATGACCAGTGCCCCGGAACGTGCTTGCGCAAGACGTCCAGCAACTGCGCAGGCTCGGCGAACGGCAGCCACGCGGTACCAACCCTCTCAGCGCGGCGCGCAGCAGAAGCTATCCCCCCAGGCGGGACCTGAAGCGGTGCCAGCGTCTCAACTCGCTGCCGAACGGGGCCAGAACGAACAGCGGTTGCGCCCTCTGTCGCCGCGACATAAGCCGCCTGGAAATCCGACAGGTACAGCGCCCACGCACAATCATCAGCCACCATCCCGTGAGTCGTGATCACAAGACTGCTGCCTGCGTTTTCATCATGGGTAAGCACCAGGAAGTTCACCAGTGGGCCACCGGAGCCAGCACGGGCCTTTTCAAGCACTTTGCCCATCGCCGCCGCCGTTACCGCTGCACGTCGGTCCACAGCGATTTGACTCAGGTCGAGCCACTGCAAGGGCAACCCGGCAGCAGGCATTGGAAAGTCGCGGCGCCAGCGCCCTTCTACTTCCACCAGCGAGCTGCGCAGTGCCGGGTGCTGAATGAACAACTGCAACATCACGCGGCGGAATGCGGCCTTATCCAGGATCAGGCTGGATTCGATTTTGCGTTGCAGCCATAAATCCGCAGGCGGCGGGGCCTCAAGCCATTCGGACGCCAAGGCTGGCTCTGTGGATTTATCGCCAACTGCCGGCTTCGATTCCTTGACGACCGCGGCCAACAGGCGCAAAGCATCTTCCTGAACGTTCGCATCGGTGTCGCGAGGAATATGCGAAACGGCCACGACATGCGGAGGCACACCATCGGTGTGCACGGCATTCACCGCCTGTTGCGCCTGCGCCAGCGTCTTGCCGGGCGCCAGCACGCAATAAAGAACCGAAGCCGCTACAGCGTGTCCGGTGCGAGGTTCATAGTTGATACGTCTTAGAATGCCGAGCACAGGTCGCTCGTTCTGGATTGGCGCCAACTCTGCCAACGCCGCTTCACGCTTGAGATGGCCCAAGCGTACCTCCCATGAAGTTGGCACCTCATAATTGGAGTAGCCCTTCTCTTTGCCATGCACGTAGACGCCCACGTCATTGATCAGGCAGTTGGATGAGCAGAAACCGGTATCTTCCGGTTCTTTCCACAAGCTGTCGTGATCGGTCAGGCAGCGATAGATATCTTCCTTCGAAGCATCGGAGTATCTGAAGTAATCAATGAGCGTGATGCGATCAAAGATACTGTCATCCTTGAAACGGGCGCCATTCAAGCCGCTGTACGCTTCGACAGTGTGGTAGATCCGTCGCCCATCCTTGAGCCCTTGCTCGATGGTGCCCGAATCGAACGTGTCCTGTTCGTAGAATTTTTTCAGCCGCTCCTCGACGATCTGCCCTCTGGACAAACCATTGACGATCAGATTGATCCCCTGTTGCTCGGCAAACTCCAGGCTCAGGTCCAGCAATGCCTTGAAGCAGCCCTTACAGACCGTGCTGTGACGGGTGAGGCTCTCGCGGAACACCTCGTGCATGTTCGCATGGGTAAGCGTCGTGTGTTCAACACCCAGCTTCTGCGTGATGTTGCTGATGTTGGTCAGTGCCTGCTTTGAGATGAAGCCGTTATCAAAGGTGAACGTATGGACTTTCAACCCCATCTTCAGCAGCTGATAAAGCACATAGGTCGAGTCCTTGCCACCGCTGTACAGCAGGAGGCAATCGTATGGCCCGCGCTTTACGGCGCGGTTTTCGCTGAACACTTCCGACAATTGGGCAGGTGTCCGAAAATAGGCCGCCAGGCGATCCCGATAGGTGTCGTAACGCAGGCACTCGCTACAGACTCCAGCCGCGTCCAGCACGATGCCGTCCACGAAATCGGAAATCCCACAGCGCGCACAACGGCAGCCCTTGGGCTGGGCCGCCCTCAACAGGACGGCATCAGTCGCCAGCCCTTCGGACTGCATCCGCGAGACCCAAGCGCCAGAGGTCATCGAGGTCGTCGGAAATACAGAGATCAACTCCATTTACGCCCCCTCGTCCATTAGCGCGAACAAGTCGTCGTCCGCACTGGCCTCAAGGAACGCGGTTTCGACCAATTGAGCAAGATGACGAACGGTGGGCGAGTCAAGGAAGTTGCGAATGGATACGCTGACCCCGAACGTCGCCTCGATCCGCGACAGCAACTGCATGGCCAGCAGCGAGTGCCCGCCCTTGGAGAAAAAGCGCGCATCGATGCCCGGTAGTTCGGGCACTTCCAGCAATTCCTGCCACAACTCTGCCACCGCGATCTCCAGAGGCGTCCCGGGCTGAGGACCATCATCATCACTATCGCTTGCCAGCAATTCGACGGCTGGAAGGTTCGCATAGTCGATCTTGCCTGTGACCGTACGCGGCAGAACCGGCATAAGCAGCAAGTGATGGGGCAGCATCACGGCTGAACCCTGTTCCAGCACAAAGCTGCGGACCTGTTCGATATCAGCGCCTTCGGCTATCACGATATAGGCAACCAACTCACTCGTACGCTCAGGCAACTGGCGCTCGACCACGGCAACGTCAGTGACACCAGGGGCCAGACGGATGAGGCTCTCAATTTCAGCCAGCTCAATACGAACGCCGTTGATTTTGACCTGGCGATCACGCCGGCCTACGAACTCGATGTCACCGGAATCCAGCATGCGCCCCAAGTCGCCGGTGCGATACACCAGGTCCAGTGGATCACCACTCAACGGGTTAGGCACAAACACTTCGGCGGTCAGGTCCGGGCGATTGAAGTACCCCAGGCTGCGGTAAGGCGTACGGATGTAGATCTCCCCAACCATGCCAACGCCGCAGGGTTTGTCGCGCGAGTCGATCACCAACGCGCGAGCACCGGGCATCGCCTTGCCCACCGGCACCGATACGCGTGAGTCGGCGTGCATGTCCACACGATGGAACAACTTGACCATGGTCGTTTCGGAAGGGCCATACAGGTTGATCAGCGACACCGTGTCGCCCAATGTTTCCTTGAACACCTGCACGTCCGCGGGAAACAGGACTTCACCCGCGACACACACATGCTGCAGCGACGCAGGGCGCAGGGCGCCGTTCGCCTTGATGGCCTGAAGCAACACGCGCAACACCGACGGCACGCAATGAAGAACACTTACGTGCGCCTTACCAAGCCAAGCGGCAAAGGCGGCGCCATCACCCACGATCTTGCGAGAGGATGGCACACAGACGGTGCCACCCAATGTGAGTGGCGTGTACAGGTCGCGAAGCACGGCATCAAAAGAAGGCGACGTGATCTGTGAGACACGTACGCCCTCCTCAAGCTGCAGTTCGTCCACTTCCCAGTCGATAAAATGAGCGACCCCCTTGAGTCGACCCAGGATACCTTTGGGTTGACCGGTGGAGCCGGACGTGAAGTAGATGTAGCAAGGCGCATCGGGATCACGCGGGGTGACTTGAAACTGTCCGCAGGAGGTGATCGATAACTGATCGCGCTGAATATTCAAGCGGGGCACTGTAGCCAGCGCGGGGACGGCATCCAACACCCTGGCAGCCTCGGTGTCATGCAGTACCAACTGAGGCTTAACCTGTTCAACGATCTGAGACAAGCGGTGGGGCGACTGGTCCATATCCAACGGCACCATGACTTTGGCGCTGGCCATCAAGCTGATCATCGAGACCGCGGCCCCCATCGCATCGGCGCTCAGAATGAGTACGGCAGCCTCAGTGTCGGTGGCCAACTGCGCCACTTGCTGCTGAATACTTGCAGCCCAATGTCCGAGTTCGCGATAGCTGAGATCCTGGTCTGGCGTGCTGATCGCCACGTGATCGGGCAATGCCGTAATTACCTGGGCGATCGTTTCGGATATGTTCGATGACACTAGATTTCCTCCCTGAAATAGTTGACCAGAAACAGCACGCTAACCGACTTGCCTGCAGACGTGATTGTCCGCCAGAAACGCCTTATCAATGTTTTTTATCCGAGCGACCTTTCACGGGAACTGATAACAAATCTCATTAAAAAGGCCTTGCCTACTCACACGGGATCTCCTCGAAAGCATTCGACTAAACAGAATGTGCGAGTGTTGTGTGAATATGAAGTGACGATGTATGAATAGTTTGTTTCAGTTGATCCTTGCCGCGCAAGCGAAACATAGCGTGACGTCGCTTCGCAGGCACTACTCATCGCACCAAATTCAATAGGTAGTGTTCGCTTCGCACTTAACGTTCAGCGCAGCGACGCCATTAGAAGTTTCTTGCAATGCACGCCTCATTTGCGCTTAGATCTTATCCGTTCATCCGAGCGACGGCATCAAAAATCACTTCACACATCCGCAACTGCTGGTTTGCTTATTGCAAACACAACGCGTTGCGCGTGCGCGTGGTAGCCAATACCCAAGTGGCATCGGATGAACTCGGCAAGCACCGGGAATTCGATCGCCGTGCCGGCCCCAAGCAGCAGGGAGTTTTTGCCACACCCCACTGCACATGAGCGAATCAGGGAGGATTATGCAAAGTACAATCGAATATCGTCGATGGGACCCCGTGACCAATACCGGGGTGACCCTGACTTCTCACCAGCGACCTCTCGATGCCTTTCTCGCAACGATTGGCCAGCCTGGCAGCTTAATGACCTGATGCTTTTTACGTCGGCACCTTGCTGACGTACGACTCGTGTCGGGCGTTATCTCGACCCTGTCTCGCCCATACATCGTCATACGATCAAGGGGAGCGTCATGCCCGTCTCCTCATTCTTGAAATCAGTGCGAAGCAACCTCAGTGAATCGAAATTCGAACATCTTCGATGCCTATCATCTGACCTCGATGCAGGAAGGCATTCTCTTCCACTCTTTGCAGGATGAGGAGGCGAATGAGTACATCGTCCAAGTTTCATGCAAGCTGACCCGGCTGGAAACCGATCGTTGGAGGCGAGCGTGGAACAGTGTGATTGCCCATCATGAAATCCTGCGGGCCGGTTTCAGCTGGAAGAAAGTCAAGCGAGCCGTACAAGTCATTGCCGCCAACGCAGCTCCTGAATGGAACGAGATCGATGCTCGCCTACCGGATGCAACAGCGTTCAACCTGACAGATTTCCTGGCGCAGGATCGGGCCCAAGGTCTCAACCTTTCCAGCGCTCCCCTGATGAGAATGACGCTGGTTCGCCTGAGCGAACACGAGTATCAGTTTGTCTGGACCTATCACCATTTGATCCTCGATGGCTGGTCTGCCCTGATCGTCATGTCAGACGTCATGAAGATGTACCAGCACCCCGTTGAGCAAACGACACGCAACGCGCCCCGGTTCAAGGATTTCGCAAGATGGCTAGAGCACCAGGATGGCAATCGCGCACGCCAGTATTGGTCATCTCTGCTGGCCAATCACAACATCGCGGGCACAATGCAGTTGCCCGAGCCGTCGGCCCCAGGCGCCACACAGATCACCAAGCAAGTGCGCTTGCTGTCACCTGAGCTCTCACACGCAGTCGAAACGTATGTACGCACCCGGCAAATGACCCTGGCGCACTTCATGCAGTCAATGTGGGCGGTTGCCCTGCATCGCTACAGCAACGCAAGTGAGATCTGCTTTGGTTGGGTAATGTCGGTTCGCCCGCACGACCTTGCACAAGCCTCCGAGATGGTGGGCTTGATGATCGCGACCGTTCCCCTGCTGGTCAGTGTCGAACCGTCGCAAACACTGAAAGACCTCTACGCACAAGTCGCGCTGCGCTCTGTAGAGGCGAATGAGCACGGACACCTTTCGCTTGCAGAGATCAAGCGTGTCGCTTCGATAGATCCTCGGCAGGAGCTGTTCGAGTCGGTGATGATTTTCGAGAACCTGCCAACTGCCCTCAAGCCCTCCTCCGAGGGTGAGTTGATGATCGAAGACCGGCGTACTCACTGGCAGACCAACTACCCGTTGTCGCTGATGATCGCCCCCGGGCATAGACTCAAGCTTGAGTTTTCTTTTGACAGTGGCCGCTTTTCCACTGACGGCATCGAGCGAATCCTGGAGCAACTGGAACGCCTCGTATCCAGCGCTCTTCAAGCCCCCCAGACCGTACAGCAACTGCTGGACGGTGCTTCATTCGGCAGCGGCGCCTGCACGGTTGTGCGTGGCCTTGCCCGTACGGCTCCAGCGACGAGCATCGCCAAGACTATCCTTGCCCATGCCGACTCGCAGCCCCACCGGATAGCGATAGTGTCAGGGGCTGACGACGACTGCCGACTGACCTATGCACAACTGGCGCAACGCAGCCGCTCGTTCGCACAGGCGCTGACGCAGGCCGGCATTGAGGCCGGTGATGTCGTGGCGATCCACCTGCCGCGCTCACCTGCATTGGTGGTAGCGATGCTCGGCATCTTGCAATTGAAAGCCACGCTCCTGCCAATTGACCCGATGCTTCCCTTAGCCCGCAAGCATCATATGCTCAAGGCCAGTGGCGCGCGCATCGCTGTCGCCTGGGAACCACCGTCCAATGGTTTCCCCACTATAGCCCTTGATCAGTCGGGGGTGATTTCCAGTATCGGAGCTCCAGCGCTGAACACCCTGCGAGGCGGTGATGAACGCATCGCATACCTGATGTTCACTTCGGGCACCACAGGTATGCCCAAGGCAGTTTCAGTCCCCCATAGCGCCCTGGAGAACGTGCTGCACGCCATGGCATTACACCCAGGCTTCAGTGCCGAAGATGTCATGCTCGCCGTCACCACCGTGTCGTTCGACATCTCGGTACTTGAACTGCTGCTGCCCGTCATGTCCGGAGGACGCCTGGTGATCGCGGCAGAAAACATGGTGCGTGACGCTGATTTGCTGGCCAGGGCTATCGAACAGTTCGACATCACCGTGATGCAAGCGACGCCTACCTCATGGCGCATGCTGTTGGAGAGTGGCTGGCAAGGCCGCTCGTGCTTGCGGGCATGGTGTGGGGGGGAGGCCCTGTCTCGTGATCTCGCTGACCGCCTCCTGGCGTGCACCGCCTCTCTGTGGAATTTATACGGTCCTACCGAAACCACGATCTGGACCATGGTTGCACAGGTCCAGCCTGGCCCCGCGCCAATAGAGCTGGGCCGCCCCATCAATAACGTCGATTGCTACATCCTCGATCAATGGCTGCGAGCGGTTCCGGATGGCGTGGCCGGCGAGCTGTACTTCGCCGGAGCGTGCCTGGCGCAGGGTTATGCCGGCAATCCAGGTGCAACTGCCAACGCCTTCATCGCAAACCCGATGCCGGACCACCCCGGCCAGCGCATGTACCGCACCGGCGACCTGGCGCGCGTGGACGCGCATGGGCGTATCTGCTTCATTGGCCGCAGTGATACGCAGGTCAAACTACGAGGCGTGCGAATCGAACTCGGAGAAATCGAAGCGTTACTGAGCCAACATCCGCAGGTCAGCGCTGTCGCGGTCAAGGTGGTATCGCTGCAAGGACATGACACGCTTGTTGCCTATGTCGTCAGCGCCGGGTTGAAGCAAGCGGACATTCAGCTCATCGAGTTCCTCAAGCCGCATCTGTCCAGCGCTGCCATTCCTGCAAAATTAGTGCATCTGGATGCACTGCCCGTCAGCAGTAACGGCAAGGTCGATCGGAAAGCCTTGCCCACCCCCCTCGTCAATACCGAAATTGCTGCGACAGGCCCGCGCACACTCTTGCAGGATGCGGTGGGAGAAATCTGGTGCTCCATCCTGGGCGTCGCAACCTTCCAGCGCGACGACAACTTCTTTGCGCTCGGTGGCCACTCGCTCAAGGCCATCTCTCTGATGTCGGCCATCAATAGGACCTGTCACGTTTCACTGCCACTGGCGACCATCTTCGAAAACCCTGGCGCCGGGCAGTTCGTCACAGCTATCGAACAGGCATTGCGCTCGCCCGGCGCCGTACAGGACACCCTGCCGCCGGTAGATCTTGCGCAACTTCAACCCGCATCGGCCACCCAGGAGCGCCTGTATTACGTCACGCAGATATCCCCGGCGAACCATCCTTACCAGTTGAGTGCCGCTGTTCGCTTCGAAGGCTCAGTGGACTTGCTGGCGCTGCGCCAGGCCGTGGAAACATTGCAACAACGCAACGCTATCCTGAGGACGACATTCGTCAAGCAAGGCGACAGCCTTAAGCAAAAGGTGTTCGAACGCCCAACAGTGGCGCTGGAAGTCATCGACTTGCGCGACGCTGCGCCAAACGAACTGGAGCGCCGGATGCGCTCGGAAATCAGTGGCCCACTGCTGCTCGAAGAGCGCGTGCCGGTTCGCTGCATTTTTATGGAGCAGACAGCCAGCGCCACCCTGCTGCTGATCATCCATCACATCCTTGTAGATGAATGGTCCTTGAAGTTGCTGATTGACGATCTGGGCAGATGCTATGAAGCGGCAATAGACCCTGCGCTCGCACTACCCGATACAGTGCGTCCCGAATTCGCCCAATATGCAGCGCTGGAACAGCAACACGTGCGCGAAGGCCATTTCAACGAAGCCCTCAGATACTGGAGCCGACACCTGAGCGGTGTACGCCCGACGACACTGGCGTTGCGCCGACCACGGCCGGCAGTACCCAGTTTTGTGGGCGGGCATCACACCCTGACGATCTCGCCGGCCACCATGACTCGCCTGGGAACCGTAGCCACCTTGGCCTCCGCGACCCGCTTTGCTGCGCTGATGAGTGCTTTCAGCGTCCTGCTGCACCTTTACCACGCGGATAAAGACATCTGTCTGGGCACGATGGATGCCGGTCGCGATGAGCCATGGCTCGAATCCGTCGTGGGGCCACTCTCACGCCCGCTGGTGATGCGTATACCCGTCTGCCCCGATGATTCATTCAAGACTTTGCTGGCGACCGTACAACAGGTATTCCTCGATGCGCATCGTCACCGGGCCGTACCTTTCCAGCAGTTGGTCCAGCGCCTGGATCGCCATGACGGTATCAGTCAGCTGTTCAGAATCATGATTGTCATGCAAAACATGCCAGCGCCCGGATGCCATATCGCCGGCATCCCCATCAAGACGCAGGCAGTGGATAGCGCCACCGCAGAGACCGACTTGCTGATCGAGATGTTCGAACTCGATCGCGGCCTGACCTTACGCTTCACCTATGACACTGACCTGTTCGACCTGGTAGACATTGAAACCTTTGCCCAACGGTTCCAGCGCTTGCTGGACGTTGTGGTCGATGACGCCAACGTACAGATCGCCAGCATCGATTTACGCCATGGCGAAGATCAACGCATGGCCAATGTGTTCAACGAACGGTGGACCACCTCATGAGCAAGCAGCCTGAACAATCCCTGAGCCAACGTTTCCAGGACCTCACACCGCATCAGCGGCAAATACTGGTTGAGGCCATGCGTGCCAAGGCGAAAACCGCCATTGCGCCCATACCGCGCTATGACCACAGCGCCTTCATCCCCCAGTCATACACTCAGCGCAGGCTGTGGTTTCTGTTTCGCATCACACCTGACAGTGCGATGTACAACATGCCGGAGTGCGCACGACTGACCGGCCCCATCGAGCTGGAACACTTCAACGGCGCATTCAATGATGTGCTCGAGCGCCATTCCAGCCTGCGTACGGTCTTTACCGATACCGAGCACGGCCCCGCGCAGACGATCCTGCCGGTCACGAACCAGGCCGTAGAAGTCGTCCAGGCCCCCTTCGCCGAAGGCGACCCCAACAGGGAGGAGCGGGTGACGCAGATGCTCACCGACCTATCCAATCGCTCCTTTGATCTGGAGAACGGACCGCTGGTTCGAATGACCTTGATCCGCGTTGGCGAGCACTTGCATTACCTGGTGGTGAACATGCACCACATCATCAGTGATGGTTGGTCAACAGGGGTATTCGTCGCCGACTTCAGCGAATGCTATCGAGCGCGCGTGGAAAACCGTCCCCACCGGTTGAAACCGCTGGCCATCGAATTCGCCGACTTCGTACGCTGGCAACAAGAACACATGACGAGCGCAAGGCTGGACACGCTGCGCAGGTTCTGGCGTGACCGCCTTGCCGGCGTCGAGCCACTACGCTTGCCCTTTGACCGGACGCCGACTTCGGCGGTCACTGACCGCGGGGGGTACCGCTACGTACACTTCGACGCCCAAACCACTGCACGCCTCAAGGTGTTGGCCGAGCAATGGGGCGCCACGGTATTCATGGCGCTGCTCGCCGCCTTCAAAGGTCTTCTGCACCTCTACTCAATGCAGGAAGACATCACCGTCGGCGTGCCGGTCGCCGGGCGCACCCACCCCAGCACGGAAGACCTGATCGGCTTTTTCGCCAATACCGCCGTCATCCGTACAAACCTGGGTGGAAGCCCGACGTTCAAGGAACTGACGGAACGCGTGCGCAATTCCTCGTTGGACGCATTCGAACAGGAAGACACACCCGTCGAAATGCTGGTGGAAATGCTACAGCCAGAGCGCCCACCGGGGCGCAACCCGCTGTTCCAAGTGATGTTCATCCTGCAAAACACCCGCAAGCCTGCCCTGTCATTGCCACAGATAGATATCAAGCTATTGGCGGCAGGCAGCACTTCGGTGAAGTTCGACATGCTGTTCGAGTTTGCCGAGAGCGGCGAAGGCCTCACCGGCTGGCTGGGTTATCGAATGGACCTGTTTGACGAAGGCACCATGACGCGTTTTGCCGATGCGTTCACAAAACTGGTTCTGGCCGTCTGCGAGTTTCCCGACAAACCCTTGAATCAGATCGATATACCCACGAACCCTCCTCTGGAGGCCCAGGATTTCAATGACGATCTGGAGATCATTCCGCAGATTCGTCGTCCCCGCTTTGGTTGATCGTCATGTGTGGAATAGCAGGTTTCATTGATCTCTCGGGAAGACACCCGGCAGACGCAAACGTATTGGCAGCAATGCTTGACAAGATTTGGCACCGTGGACCGGACGGCACCGGGACCTATATCAACGGTCCCGTGGCAATGGGCATGCGCAGGCTCTCGATTATCGACGCTCAAGGCAGCGCGCAACCGCTGTTCAATGAGAGCGGCGACATCATCCTTGTGGGCAATGGCGAAATCTTCAACTACCGCGAGCTGCGCCAGCAACTCCAGGCGCGCGGCCATTGCTTCAAGACCGAAGGAGACTTGGAGGTCGTGGTGCACCTGTACGAGGAAATGGGCACCTCATTCGTGCATCAGCTCAACGGGCAGTTTTCCCTGGCGCTCTTCGACAAACGTACCCAGGCGCTGCACATCGTTCGCGACCATTTCGGCATCACTCCGGTGCACTATGGGGTCTTTGATGGCGTGCTGGTGTTCGCTTCGGAAATCAAGGCGATGCTGTGCCACCCGGCGGTGCCCCGTCGCGTGGACCTGGCCGGCCTTGACCAGATTCTCTGCTTTCCAGGCCTGACCAGTCCCCGCTCGATGTTCAAGGGCATCAGCGCTTTGCCGCCAGGCCATTGCCTGAGCGTGACAAATCAGAAAGTGACCGCCACCCGTTACTGGGACTTGAATTACCCCGCCGATGGCGTGGCCGAAAACGTCATGACCGAAGACGAGGCCGTCGAAGAGTTCAGCTACCGGTTCAAGAATGCCGTGGCGCTGAGACTGCGCGCGGACACGCCGGTGGGTGTCTACCTCAGCGGCGGGCTCGACTCATCGATTGTCGCCGCCGTCATGCGTGAGCTCCAACCGGATAGAAGCATTCCTTCCTTCTCGATCACTTTTCCCGACTCGACATTGATCGACGAGCGCAAGTACCAGCGCCTGGTTGCTCAGACCTTGAAATTCGATCATCACGAAATCGCCTTTTCCCGCGAGCAGATCGCCTCTCGGCTCAGAGACTCCGTATGGCACTCTGAATGCCCGATCAAGGAAACCTACAACACCTGCACCATGGCGCTCGCTGAAGCCGCCAGGGCCAGCGGAGTCCCCGTGGTCCTGGGCGGAGAAGGTGCCGATGAACTGCTGGGCGGATATCCCGGCTATCGATTCGACCAGTTCGCCGCGAGCAACCCAAGCATGGCCTCGCCCGAGGAGCAGGTGGCCAACCAGCGGCTGTGGGGCGCGCCGGACATTCGCTATGAACGCCAATACGGTCAGTTCAGCCAGTGGCGACGCAACCTGTTCTCCGCCGATGCACTGCATGAATTGGGCGAACAGGGCTGCCTGGGCGCACCTATCCTGGACATTGAGCAGCTCAAGGGCCGCCATCGGCTGCACCAGCGCTCCTACATCGACGTCAAAGCGCGTCTTGGCGATCACCTGTTGGGCGATCATGGCGACCGGATGAACATGGCGTACTCGATTGAAGGCCGATATCCATTTCTTGACCGCTCGCTGTGCGACTTTCTCATCAAAGTACCGCCGTCCTTGAAACTGCGTGGCCTGGAAGAAAAATACCTGCTTAAACAGGCCGCCAAGGGCCTGGTTCCAGAGCGCATCCTCAACCGCGAAAAATTTGGGTTCCGGGCGCCAGGCAGCCCCTATCTGCTCAGTCTCAACGAGCCCTGGATCGAAGAATTGCTGGCACCGGAAACACTCAAGCGCCAGGGTTATCTCAATGTCGAGTGGATCACCCGAATGATCGATGACAGCCGCAAGACCGGGCGGACCCTGAACCCTCATATCGAAGATGACGCGGTGCTGCTGGCCTTGACCTTCGGCATTTTCCTCGACCTCTTCGACATGCCGAACCTATAGGGAACGCACCACCCGATGAATTTCCAGACCAACACATTTGACGGCCTGTCTACCCTGGGTGAAATCCTCACATGGCGTGCCGTGCACGATGCCAATAAGCCTGCCTTTCGCTTTCTCGACAAGGATGGCCAGGAGCGAACACAGCTGGACTATGCCCAGCTGTATCAACGCTGCGCAGATGTCGCCAGCGCACTGCAAGGATGTGGAACGCGCGCAGGTGATCGCGTCGTCGTTTCGTGCTCCAGCCCGGCCGATTTCGTCTGCGCGTTCATGGGCACGTCCCTGCTGGGTGCCATCCCAGTTCCTGCGCCCGTCAACCGGGGACGCCGCCGTGAGCGGATCAATGCCATTGTCGCCGATTGCTCGCCGACGGCATGGATCATGGACGCCAGCACGGCGACCACCCCGAGCGTCATCCACCCTGAAATCAACCTGCTGACAATGGCCGATGTAGAACCTGGCCAAGGTTTTACCACCGCCAGCGTACCGGCCACCCAAGCTGCCTTCTTGCAGTACACCTCAGGCTCCACGGGGCAACCCAAGGGGGTGATCGTCACGCATGAGGGCTGGCTGGCCAACGCACGCATGATTCGCGCCGCGTTCGGGCATGACGCCCGCAGTCGCTTTGCCAACTGGCTTCCACTGTTTCACGACATGGGCTTGGTGGGCACGGTACTGCAGCCGCTTTTTCTCGGTGCCGAATCCATCCTGCTACCCACGGCGGGCTTTGTTGAACAGCCATCACGATGGCTGCAGATGGTTTCCGACTATCGCGCGCACACCAGCGGTGCGCCTGATTCGGCCTACCTGCTATGCGCGCGCGACACTGAAGCGCGAGCCCTGCGCAACATCGATCTGAGCGCCTGGAAAGTCGCCTTCAACGGCGCCGAGCCTGTGCGCGCGACCACCTTGAAAGCCTTTGCAGACGCCTTCAGCAACGTCGGTTTCCGTCAAGAATCATTCCTGCCCTGCTATGGCCTGGCAGAAGCGACACTGTTGTGCTCCGGAAAGAGTCGTGACAGCGTGCCGCGCCAAGTTCACCTGTCTCAGGCGGCCATGCGCACAGATCGGCTGGTGACTGTTTCGCCGCACGATGAAGACGCCAAGACCCTGGTTTCCCTCGGCCCTCCCGTCTGCGACATTGCCATTGCCCAGGTCGACACCGATGCCGCCGTGCTACCCGGCCAGATTGGTGAAATATGCCTCCGTGGACCGAACATCACCCCTGGATACTGGCCGCAAGATCGCGATGACCTGTCGAGTTATCACACCTCACACGACCACCGCTTTCTGCGCACCGGCGATCTGGGCTGCCTGATCGATGGTGAGCTGTTTATCGTCGGGCGCCAGAAAGACCTGTTGATCATCGCCGGGAGCAATCATCACTCCCAGGATATCGAAGAGACCGTGCGCGCTGCCCATGCCCTACTGACACCTGGGCTCGGCGCGGCCCTGGGGCTGAGCCCGGAGGAAATGCAGGCGGCGTTCGGTATCGAGTCCGCGGAGCGAGAAACCAACGACAGCGTGGTGGTCGTACATGAGGTCGGCCGACATACCCCGGCGGATCAGATCGACATCGCCATGCTTGCGCTACGGCAGGCCATCGCGCAAGAACACGGTATCGCCGTCGCCGCTGTCGTGATCGTTCACCAAGGTGGCGTGGAGCTCACCACCAGCGGCAAGGTCCGCCGGGCACAGATGCGCCATCAGTTGGTTCATCAGCAACTGAAAATGCTCGCACGCTGGACTCGCCCTGCCGAACAGCCTGCCGAGCCAACCTCTACCGCGCTTGAAGCCCTGAGGCTGGCGTACCGTCGACAGGCACCTGAGGCCATGATCGAAGCGCTTTGCCAGCTATGTGGGTACTGGGCAACCTCAACTAACCCAATTGTTGCGCAAACCCCACTGACAGACCTCGGTTTACCCAGCTTGCATGCCATGCGGTTGCTCTCGTGCATCCGCGCACAAACCGGCCTAAGGCTGCCCATGGGCTTGCTCTATGGCAACGCCACTGTTCTGGATCTGGCCACCACCCTTCAGTCCACCCGCGCGATGCCTGCCGAGGCGCCTGCCGCGCCCAGCCCGCTGCCTTTATCTGTGCATGCGGAACAAAAGCTCGGGCCGGATTCCCAGGCTATATGGATACGCCGCAAAGAAATCGGCGATGCCGCGTTTTTGCTGGCCTTTCAGGTCCGATGCAAGGCGTCACATTCAACGACACTGATCGCAGCGGCCCGTGCGTTGCCCCTGCGCCATAGGGCCTTGGCCCGCAGGTTCGCGGAACAGGCTGACATTGCCGTGATACTCGAGCAACCTCAAGCGCAACCGGCAGAGCTGCATCTGACGGGTGTACATGACGAAGCCCAGTGGCGCGATGAGCTCTCCAACGCACTGGAAACGCCCATGGACCTGGAGCAAGGTGCACTCCGGTTGGTCCATGGCGAACAATCCGGTGGCATGTACAGCGTACTGGTCATGGTGCATCACATCGTCGCGGACTTTACTTCATTGGCGCTCCTGGCCAACGACCTGCTCAACACCCTGACGCCGCAGCCGCACGAGCCATCGCCCCTGGAGGTTCGCCCAGCGTTGGCCCGCTCTCGCGACGAATCGGACAGCCGCGACGAAACGTACTGGGTGGACAACCTGCGTGACTGCACCTGGAGCACTTTCCCTACAGACTTTCACAACATACCGGACTATCGACATCCGCCCCATGAGGCATCTGTTTCGGTGCCTTCGACAGCGGTGTACCAGCGTGCCAGCGATTGGGGGCACACTCCCTTCGCCGTATTGCTGACGGCGTACGCCATCACACTCTGGCGCTACTCGCCAGACAACGATGTCGTCATTGCCGTGCCCATCTCGGTTCGCGATGACGCCCAGGACCCGACCAGCGTCGATTACCAGGTGAACCCACTGCCACTCAGGCTCTCACTGAACGAGCGAATGAGCCATGTCGACGCGGTGAAAGCCGTCGGCCAGGCGATCTTTTCTGCAATCGATCACCGCTCGCTGACACTCGGTCCGATCCTGAGTGCATTGCGCCGCAGTGGCCACGCTCACCAATCACTGGTGCTGGACAAGGCGGCCATTCATCTGTCATTGCCGCCCGGCCTGTCCCACGAGTGGGCAGGCCTGGGTTTGCGCAACAGCCATACGTCGATCGAGGCTGGGCCTTATTCACTGTCTGCGCTGCCCGTCACGCGGCTTGAACAAACCGTCGAACTGATTTCAGCCGAGTGTGCGGGCACGCTGCACGCGCTGCTCCGCATGGACGCTGACGTGTTATCCAAGGCCAGTGCCGAGCGCTTTGCCGCTCGCGTATCCGAATGCCTGCAACACCTCGTCGATGCGCCGGAAGAACTCATCAGTCCACATATCCCGCGTTCGGCCAGCGACACCCACAATGCCCTGGTATGGGGCCAACCCGCCTCCCAGGCAACCAACTCGACCTGCCTGCATACGCAGGTTGATCATTGGGTGCGCAACACGCCACAGAACACCGCCCTGCTGCTTGGCACTCGGTCCTGTAGCTATGAACAACTCGATGCCATGGCCGCGCGCATCCGTGACCAGATCCTCGGGGCAACCCATGGAAGGCACAACCCACGTATAGGCCTGCTGATAAAAGATCCGGTTTTGCAGGTGGCAGCCCTGCTCGGCACCTTGCAGGCGGGCGGGATCGCCATGGCACTCAACCACCAGGCGCCCGAAGATTACCTGGGCGCACGGATTGCAGCGGCCAATCCGGCACTGTTGCTGACCGATAGCGACCAGCCCCCTCTCCTGGGGCACCGTTGCACTGCCCTGGTCGATGTCACGGTACCCGGCGATAGGCCCCAATCTCCACGCTGTAGAGAGGTCGATAGCACAGCGCCCGCCTACCTGGTATTCACCTCCGGTTCAACCGGCACACCCAAGGGTATCGAGCAAAGCCACGCGGCCTTCTACCGCTTCCTCAAATGGCAGGCCCACGCCTTGTCCATTCAGCCAGGCACCCGGGTGGCACAAGTCGCAGTGGCCGGCTTCGATGTCAGCTTCTGCGAAATACTCGGCGCCCTCTGTTTTGGTGCGACCCTTTGCTTGCCCAATCGCGATACCGATCTGGCGCCGGGTAATTTCATGGCCTGGCTCGAGCGTGACCGTATCCACTGCGTACAGCTCATTTCATCGTTCGTCAGCGAAGTGCTGCGTTTCAGCCCGGGCCCATGGCCTTCGCACCTGCGCACCCTGGCCAATGTCGGTGAGGCACTGACGCCAGCACTGGCGAGCGAGATCCTGGGGCGCAGCCAGGCGCCGCTGGACCTGCTGAACCTCTATGGTCCCAGCGAGGTCGTCGCCGCCACCTACCATCATGTGACAGCAATGGACCTTCGCCGCCCCAAGATCCCGGTAGGTCGTCCGATCCATGAACGCACGTTGCTGGTTCTGAACAATGAAGGTGAACCTGTGCCCGTGGGCATCGAAGGTGATATCTGGGTAGAGACGTGGGACATGCCCCAGGACTACGCTTTTGGCGCGCCCGCCGTCGGCAACGGTTTCGTGCGCAAACCTGACCTTGTGCGCGCTATCAAAGGGCGTTACCGCACCGGTGACTGTGGGCGCTGGTTGAGCGACGGAGTGCTGGAGCTGGCGGGCCGTCGGGACAATCAGGTGAAGCTGCGAGGTGTGCGTATCGAACTGGGCGAAGTGGAAGCGGCCCTGCTACGTCATGAACACGTCGAGCAGTGTCTGGTCACCCTTGACCGCGAAGAAGGCGCCGATGCGACATTGATCGCCCTGGTGGTCGGCAGCACTGCGCTGGATACCACCGAGTTGCGCCGCTTCTGCCTCGAAGCGCTGCCGCATACCCACGTTCCTGGCGAGTTGCGCCGGGTGTCCAGCCTGCCGCGGCTGCTCAACGGCAAACTGGACCGCACGCGACTGGAACGAACCAAGCGATCGGTCACACCACCGACGTCTGCCACCACCAAGCTCAGTGCCAACGAACGCTTGATGATTGAGATCTGGAGCAGTTTTTTCCCTGAGGAAACGATTGATATCACCAGCAACTTCTTTGCAGTGGGAGGCAACTCGATCATTGCCATGCAACTGCTCAACGAAGTGATGCGGCGCACAGGCACTCAAGTTGCAATTGGCGAGTTCCTTGCCAATCCAACCGTGGAAGCGTTGGCCAGCAAAACGTTCAGCGCTTGCGCCGCAGCCAGCGCCGCCCTGACGTAGGCCGGCGCTCTTGCTGCGCCCGACATTGATCGCGGCGCAGCAAAGGCCCTGTTACCCTTCGCGATACGGCACTTTTACAGGCGTGCGGCTATCAACCAACTTGCCGGACTCCATCACCAGGATCTGATCAGCGATATCGAAATAACGGTCGTCGTGACTGATGATCACGACCGCCTTGTCCCGCGCGCGTAACGACGGAAGAATCTTGCGATAGAAAACCTCCTTGAAGGCAGGATCCTGGTCGGCCGCCCATTCATCGAAGACATACAGCGATCGATCCTCCATCAGCGCAACCATCAAGGCCAGACGTTTGCGTTGACCGTCAGAGAGAGCCAGGGTCGAAAACTGCCCATCCTCGATAGAGACTTTGCCTTCCAGCCCCAGGTCGACAAGGTGCATGCGCGCTTGCGCCAGGACGCGGTCGTCCAACGGACACAGCAGACGCTCGAACAGGTGGTAGTCGGAATAGATAGCCGAGACCTCCTGACGAAAACTCTCTCGAGACCTATCGGTCACGGGGTGCTCGCCAAAATGAATCCTGCCCTTCATGGGTAGATAATGCAGCGAGATCATTTTGCACAACGTGGATTTTCCAGAGCCATTGCCACCCACGATGAAGGTCAATTGCCCGCGCCTGATTTCAAAACCCACCGGGCCGACGCTGAAACCATCCTTGCGCGAGCTGCGAGGATGCTCGTAGACCAAGTCCTCGAATGTAATATGGCGCCAGGGTTGTACCGCCTCAAGGGCGTTTTGGGAGGGGTCCTCGGACAGCTCCGCGAACACGCGCTCCATACTGGCGACCGCGCTCTTGGCCATCGCGATCGGTGCGATCACATCCATGATCACCGCCACGGGGCCGGATACATAGAGCAGCGCCATCACGATACCGACCAACTCTGTGGTGCTCACCGCGTGATAGTTGATAAATACGAAGGCGACCACGCCGATCACGAAGAAACTCAGCAGGTCGCCATAGGCATTGGCGGCAACCAGCGTGGTGTAGGTCGCTTTGTCCGACTGCAGCAAATCCCGCTCATGGCCCATGACGACTTCATCCAGATAAGTGCGTCGGCTTGCCGAGTTGAGCTTGAGCTCCTTCGCGCCATACACCAGCCCCGTAATGGACTCCTGGAGTTTGCCGAATATCTGGCGCGATTTGCGAAAACTGCGGGTGCTCAAGAACACCGGCACCTGGTGGGTGACCACGCCGAACAGAATGGCCTGGAGCACAAAAACAAACGCTGGACCATTGAGAAAAGCGAGAAAACCCAATATCCCCAACAGGGTCACGCAGTTCATCAGCAGGTCAGGCAGCAGTTGCCCGCCGAGGATGATGCGCTTGACGTCTTCGGTCATTGTCGCCATCAACCGTGGCGCGCCCACACGCTCAAGATTGTGCAGGTCTGCCGAGAGGATTCGCGCATACAACCGGCTGCGCAGGCTCACGGTCATTTCCACCGAAATGCGCGTCAACATCACCCGTGAGGCCGTGCGAGCCACTAAAATGAAAAGGCACAAGGCGAGGAACACCGCCGCCAGCCTGTGATCCGCAATTTCGATGGAAAACAGCGTAAAGGGTTGGCTGTCCGCAACAGTCTCCCCTTCGCCTGCGCCGCGCAGGCTGCTCAGCACAATCGGTATGAGAAAGGCATAGCACACGCCTGCCAGGCACCCTAGTACCACGGCGGCAAAGAGTCGGTTGGGCGCCTGGCGCCCGAATTCACTGATCAGCATGTCAATTACCGTTGTTGCAGCATGGATTTCAAGCCAGATGGCTTATCTGGCAGAGGGCTCGGCATCGTCGAGTTTCACGTAATGACCCTGCTCGAAAGGCACCACCATGTCGGCGTAGTGCGGGCTCAATACGTTTCCAGACTGCCCTGTGGAGTTCATGTAGACGTGCTCGCTGTGCTCAGGGCCCATTTGCATGATCTGGCGGAAGCCGGCACCGGAGTATTTGAGGTAGCCCTCGGAATTCTTGAACACCGAATAGGCGATGTTGATGGTGTCCGTCGAGCCCGGCGTGCCGACCTTGCGTTCGAATAACGCATTGAGCGGTTTAACATTGCTGAAGGGAATATGCTCATAAAACGCACGCTGGATCTCACCCCACTTCCAGTTGCTCATGTCATCGCCCTTCAGCTTGCCGAGTTCATCCAGAGCTGCGTCCAGCGAACGTGACAGCGCATCGGCGCACGGTAGCGGCGACTGTGCCTGATCACACCAGGGGCTGGCAGGTTCAGTCAGCGAAGCGTACAAATCATCCGTCGTGGTACGCGCCATCAATGCGTTCAAATAGGTGTTATGACCCTTGGAGTTCCACGGCGCCTTGATTCTTTTGCCGTACAACTGGGTGGCAAGATGGCGCATCCACACATTGAAGATCGACGCCGCCTGGCTGTCCATGGCCATCTGGCCGTCCCACTGTTCAATGTACTTCAGGGCCGACTGCTGACGCGCCGTTCGGCCCTCGACCTTTTTCAGCACGGCCTGCATCTTGATTGCAGGCAAGCTCAGCACATCCAGCTGAATCTTCTGATGGGATTCAATGCCTATCCCTGTCCCGTTTGCTTTGTACAGGTCCAGCAACTGGGTAATGCGTTGCGCGCGCCCCGGCGGCGCCCAGTCGTTGGAAATGAAATACGGGTACTCGGGCCCTACTACCCGGTTATTGGCCGACACCAGGTAGCCGCTGGGCGGGTTGTAGCTGCGGGGCATTTCGCTTGCAGGGATGTATCCCTTCCATGCATAGGCGTCTGTTTCGCCGGCAACGGGCAAGCTTCCCTCGCCTTGCTGGCGAATCGGGATTCGCCCTGCCCCCAGGTAGCCGATATTACCCTTGGTATCTGCATACAGGAAATTCATCGCCGGGGACACGAACAAGGCCAGGGCCGACTGAAACGTCGCCCAATCCTGGGCGTAGTTCAGTTTCAGCAACGCCTCATACGTCGTATCCCCGGGATCCAGGGCCACCCAACGCAACGATGCGGTTGCGTCCAGCGCCGTTTCGCTGTCAGTAATCACGGGGCCATGGCGGGTGGAGCGCACCCGGATGTCTACCGGGTGGAGCGGCGGGCGCAAACTGGACGGGAAATCCGACCGCACTTGAATACTTTCCGTTCGACTCGCAAAGTTTTCCCATTGACCGTTACTCAAGTACTGCCCGGGCCTGCGTGTATCGGTGGTTTCGAAATACAGGTCCTGCACATCCGCCGTCATGCTGGTCGCCGCCCAAGCCAGGTCCGCATTACGCCCGAGCACCACGATGGGAAGCCCCACCAGACTCATGCCAGAACTCCTCAAGCGTGAGCCTTTGAGCACGACCGGATACCACCACGATGGCATGCTCAACCCCAGGTGCGGATCATTGGCGAGAATTGCATGCCCGTCTGTGGACAATCGCCCTGCCACGGCCCAGGCATTGCTACCCAGCCATTTGCCACCCAAATGCAATTCGTCCTGAACGCTCTGCGTAAGCCCCATGACCGATGTCAAGGCCTTCGCCCTGGCTTGCGCCTGGGTGTCCACGATAACGGGTTGCCCCTGGCCGCGATCCCGATAGAGGAAGGTCATCTCCTCTTTGGAAAGGTACTGGTTGCTGATGTAGCGCTCGATTTCTTCACTGAAGTTGCCCGACAGGTTCAAGGAGAACACTTTGATCCAGGCCAATGAGTCTGCAGGCGTCCAGGGCTCCGGCTTGATGCCCAGCGCAGTGAACTCCACCGGCAACGTGGGATGGCTGCCAATCCAGGCATTGATGCCCTCGGCATAGGCGTCAAGCGAATCCCGGGCTTCGGCGCTCAGGGCGGGCACGGCCGCCTGGGCGGCCCGGTACAGCCCCAATGTCCGGAACCAGGCGTCCTGCTTGACCATGCCTTGCCCGAACAGCTCACTCAAGCGTCCCTGGGCAATGCGCCGCTGTCGCTCAAGCTGCCATAAACGGTCCTGAGCGTGGGCATAGCCCAGGGCATAGAAGACCTCTCGATCATTACCAGCTTCGATATGCGGCACTCCCTGTTCGTCACGCAGGATATGCGCCACAGGGTTGCTCGAAACGTCGCCCTGCAACAGCTGCGTGTCCTGCTCGGGAAGCGCCGAGCGCAATTGATGAACGATCAGCCCCAACACGACCAGCAATGGAATGACGATGATCAAGATGACGCGCGTCAACAGTGGAAATTTCTTGCTCAAGAACTGAATCCTTTCATATCAATGCCTATGACCCGGTGGTCTTCAGGACATCATGCAAACCTTGGGAAGCGCTCACCGGTCATGCACAATGCGCCAATGCGTTCCAAACACTGCGCGGGACAGGTCCACCATAGGCTGCACCTCCCACGCTTTTTCATGACACCCTGATGGATGAATCTTGTGACCCCATCGTACAGTTCTTCTCCCTGGCTCATACCTCCAGTGCCTGCAGTACGTAGCAGACAGCTGTATTGCTTCCCCTACGCGGGCGGCAGCGCATCGAGCTTCGCCAACTGGCAAAAGCACCTGGGCGCCCTTGCCGATGTTTACGGCGTACAACTGCCAGGCCGAGGAACGCGGTTCTCGGAGCCCCCGCTGGTCAGCATGGATCACGTCGTGACCCCCTTGGCCGAATGCATCGCACAGGACGTCAGAGGCCCGTTCTTTTTCTTTGGCCATAGCCTGGGCGCTCTGGTGGCATTCGAAGTCAGCCGAAAGCTGCAGGCTTGGGGCTTGCCACCAGAGAAACTGTTTGTCTCTGGCTGTAATTCACCACCACTCTTCAATCTGGACCGGGGCACGATGGCTCTGGATGACCACTCGCTGACCATATGGCTGCGAAAAAACAATGGCACCCCCACCGACGTCCTTGAAAATCGCGAGTTCATGGAGTTGCTCATCCCCCTTATCCGCGCCGACCTGCACATGGCTCGCAGCTACACCTACCGCCCAGGCCCTGCGTTGCAGTGCCCGATCATCGTGTTGAACGGAACCGGGGATTTTCAGGTCAGCCCTGATAAAACCAACCGCTGGGCTGAAGAAACAGCTAGCCCGTGCCGCACCCACAGCTTTGAAGGTGACCACTTTTTCATCAACACCCAGCTGGATGCGGTCATCGCCTGCCTGAAACGGGAAATGGCCACAAGCACCTGAGCGCGCACCTGTACTCAGCGCTCCCAGGCGCCTCAGCTTGACCAGGACAGATTGGGAATATGAAACCCCGGGATCTCCATGGCTGTACCGGCCTTGGTCGCCGCTTCGAGCACCAGGCTCGCCACGGCCAGATCCAGTACGCCCAGGCCGAACGGTGAAAACACTCGAGGTCTGGAGAAATCCGGTTGCAGCGTGCCGCTCGCCAGATCGGCAAACGTACCGGCGACAAATGCCCTGGAACCCAATTGTTGCTCGGCCAGGTGCAACGAGGTATTTGCCTTCATACTGTGTTCCACATCATCGGTAATGTTCTGCACAGAGGCGATGACTTCCGGTGCCAGGTCACGCAAGGACAAATGCAGCACTGTCGGCGCCTGTGCAAACACACCGGCATCGTGAACATAGGGCGTGGCAGCAGTGGTGGCAAACACCACCAGGTCCGCGTCGCGGCAAGCCTGCTCCAGGTCTACCGCGCGTTGGGCAGATGTGCATTTGCCCTCCAGCCAGCCACAGAATCGGTCGGCGCTATCAGCGTGATGGTCATGCACCACAACCTCCCCCAGTGACCAGTTGCGGCCGATGAGGTACTCGACCACATGCCGTGCAATCAATCCGGCCCCCACAATCGCCAGACGCTGACTGCTACGGCCACGTCCAGACAACCTCTCGGCCGCCAGCACTGCCGAAGCCGCCGTGCGATGTGCACTGATCTGTGAGGCTTCCAGGCAGGCCCTTGGAAACCCGGTCGTGTAGTCGTTGAGAACCAGCACGGCAGAAGCCCGGGGCAGGTCCAATGCGGCGTTGGTCGGAAAGCTGGAGATCCATTTAAGCCCGGCGCAATCGAACGCACCTCCCAGGTAAGCTGGCAACGCGATAATGCGCGCCGAAGGCTTTTCGGCAAACCGCAGGAAGTAACTGTCCGGGTTCTCGGACTGGCCCTGCGCATGCAACAGATAGGCCTGCTCGACAACCTCGGCGATCGCATCGTGGGCGCGGGCCAGGACGTCGGTCACGGCGACACCCGGAACCAGGGTGAATGAAGGGGTAACGTTCAAAAAACATGCTCCTTGAATAAAAATTCAGTAACCGGTCGGCAACGCGCCGTAATGGTCGATGACCCAGTCATCGTCATAAATGGTATCCAGGTACTTGTCACCGGTATCCGGAGCGATCACAACCACGGTCTGCCCGTCCTGGAACTGCGACTCAAGTGCACGCACCGCAGCCAACACCGTGCCTGAAGAACCACCCAGCAGCAGACTGTAATTACGGGCAATGTGCCGACAGGCCCGTATGGTCTCCCGTTCCTCAACCTGTATGACCTGATCTGGCAAAGTGGTATCCAACAACTCAGGCACTCGGCCGCCTCCCAGCCCGGGGATCCTGCGAACTCCCGCCGGGCCGCCGAAAATCACGGAACCAACGGGATCGACGGCAACCAGGCGGGTAGAGGGCGACTCGCGGCGAAATACCTCGGCGCACCCCATGAACGTGCCAGAGGTGCCGACCCCCAACACCAGCCAGTCGGGACGTGGGATGTGCGCCAGGATTTCACGCGCCGTTTCCCGGGCATGCACCCCTTTGTTTGCCGGGTTTGCATACTGGTTTAACCACAGGCAATCGGGCTCTTCGAGGACTATCTGCCGCACCCTGGCAATTCGGGCACCCACAAAACCTTCAACCGGGTGAGGTTCAGACACCGAGACTATCTGCGCGCCATAGGCACGCATTGCCAACAGGTTGCTGCGCGACATGGATGGATCGGTGGCACAAATGAAACGGTAACCGCGCTGCTGACATGCGCAACTGAGGGCCACGCCTAGGTTGCCGGAGGACGACTCCACAATAGTGGTTTTGCCCGGCACTGCCCCTCCCAGCCTTTCGGCGTCATCGAGCAACGCGAGCGCGGTCTTGATCTTGATGGACCCGGTGATGTTGAAGCCCTCGAGCTTGGCAATCACTCGTGCACGCTCGCTGAACCCCTCAAGCTCATAAAACAGATCGCGAAAGATCAGGTCTTGGGGCTGCCTTGCCAACTTCCGGGGAGCGGCTGGCGATAGTCTGCTCATAGCAACATTCATTATTGACTGATCTCTGAAATTGCAGCGCCAAGATCTTCAATGGCGACTGAGTCGAAGCGGTCGGATACCCGCTCCTGAGTGGTGTCGTCACGGCCTTCAAGGATATCCAGCGCCTTGGTCAATTCAGACTCGAACGCCCGGGCGACTTCAAGCACCCGCTCCCGTGAGATCCGTGCCAGGTCAAGTGTCCAGTGCAGCTCTACCGCCTGCTCACGCACCAGGACATCCAGTTGTACCGCGCAAGGGTTGACACTCATACTGTCGCGAACCGTTCCGCCGCCCGCCTCGATGAAGCTGAGTGGGCCTGGAACACCACCGGCCCGGGAAACGCGGCCGAAATAGTTGAACGCGATTTCCGCAGGTGGCAACTCTGACAAAGCCTGACGCATCGAAGCGTCAGGGCTGAAATGCTTGAGCACGCCGAAACCGACCTGATGCCTTTTGGCGAACCGTATCTGCTCCAGCAGCCCCTCAATTTGCCGATCCACATTCGCATGCTCGTTGACGCGCAGGCGCATGGGGTACTCCGTCGCAAACCAGCCAACGGTCTGGCTCAGGTCCAGCTCATCAAACAGATCCCGGCCATGCCCCTCCATGAGGACGATCACATCGTTGTTGCCAAACCGCTGTTTCAATCCAAGGATCAAGGCGGTCAATAACACCTCTTCGACGCTGGCACCTGCCAGGCGCGGCGCTGGCTGGGTCAAACGGTGAGCGCTGTGCGAGTCGATCATCGTGGTGATGATCGCGGTACCCGCCGGTTCGCCTCCTGGCGATCCGGCAATCGGATGAGCCTGGCCCACACGCGCCTGCTCCACCCAAAATGGCCATTGGTCACGCAGTACTTGGGACTCCGCCAGGGCGATATGACGCTCTACCCACTCCCTGTAGCTCGCGCCTTTGCTCGGTAACATCGGTGAACGTTGCGCCGCCAGAGCCTGGAGCAAGTGCGACAGTTGATCCACGATAATCCGCCACGACACCGCATCAATCACCAAATGGTGTGCCACCAGCAATATCTTGCAGGTGCCGCCATCGCCAGCCGGTTGTACGGCCACTCGCATAATCGGTCCGTGCTCGAGCGAAAGGCCCGCGTTGAGTTGGGCTTCAGCAGCCTGGAAGGCTTCAGTGTTGTCATGAGCGATAAGCGTCAACGGAATATCCGGACACTCTGCCACCGGCGAATACACCTGATGCCAGCGCCCGTGCTCATTGACGAAACGCATGCGCAGCGCGTCGTTGCGATGCAGCAGATGCCGCAAGGCGTCGCGCAAGAGCGGCTCGTTGAGCGCTTCGCTACAGTGCAGCACGACGGCCTGGTTCCAATGGTTGATGTTCGCGTGCCCCGCGACAAAAAAATCCATTTGGTTGGGCGCCAGCGCAAAGTCACCGTGAAGCGGCTCGTCTCGATTGTCCTCACTGAACTGCCCGATAGTGGCAGCGGCCAGGTCGCCAATGGTCTGATGACGAAACACTTGCCGAGTCTTAAGTTTCAGGCCCTGCTTGGCCGCCATCGAAACCATTTGGATTGCCAGAATCGAATCGCCGCCCAAGGCAAAGAAGTTGGCTCGAATGCCTACCCGTTTGACGCCGAGCAACTCCCCCCAGATCTGACACAGAATGCGCTCGGCTTGGGTACGAGGCTCATCAAGCGGGGTTTCTTCCTGTACCAACTGCACTTTCGGCAACGCTCGCCGGTTGACTTTGCCGTTGCGCAGCAGCGGAAAGTCGTCCAATACAACCAGGGTTCCAGGCACCATATAGCTAGGTAGGCGCTCAGCCAGTTTTTCCCGCAGCCGTTGCAATAGGACCTGTTGGGCACGGTTACGCAGGGGATTGCTCGACAACGCGATGGCCCCGGTATCAATGTCTTCCACGACCGGCCAGGAGATTTCCTGGCGACTGACCAGCAGATCGAACCCGAAGGCTGCTTGGCTGACGGAACTGAACCCCGTCTGCACCACATAGCCTTGCACAGCGAGCTCGTGAATCAGCTCATCGGGGCAGACCCTCGTCGGCATCGCCAACAGACGCATCTGCTCACGCAGTTCACCGACAGTCCTGAGCGATTCATTGGCGGCCAGGCAACTGGCCGCTCGGCACTCAGCCTCCAGCCGCAGATTCGGAACGCCCGTGATCAGCAGAGTCTCGACGCGACTGTCACGCAGTCGCTGCACAATCCCCGATCCCGCCACGTCCTGCCAAGTGACGCTGTCGATCACGTTGCCGGCGCGCGTATCCAGCATCAGCACGATATCCAGTCGGTAACGCACCAACTCGTTGTCAAACGGCCCGCGCTTGAGCCACTTGCGCACCCCGACAGGTCGACCGTCGAGGCCACTTTCGGCCAGCAGCCCGTTGAAGAAACGATTGGACAGCAATAGCTCCTTGTCGCGGGTGATCGCTACACGTGTGCGCTCCGCCAACTCGGCCAACGACAACTCATCCTCACTGCCGGTCAACTGCACTGCTTGGTGAAACGGTTCGAGCATTTCCAGTGCACGGATATCACCCAGGAATATATGACCGCCCTTCACCAACTTGCGGCTGGCCGCCTCCAATACATTGCGCAGGTACGATTCACCTGGGAAGTACTGGACCACCGAGTTGAGGATGATGCAGTCAAACCCTGTCTCGTCGATAAGCTCGAGTTCATGGGCCGCGCATTGGCTGACCTCCACGTGGTCCCAATCCGGATGTCGCTCGGCCAGCGACACTTGCAATTGGGGAATGACCACTGCAGACAAGTCGATCCCGCGATAACGCTCGCAGCCCTCAGCGAGCCGGAACAGCAGCATGCCGGTACCGCAGCCGATCTCCAGAATTCTGCGCGGCTTCAATGACTGGATCCGCTCGACGGTCTGGTCCAGCCAGGAACGCATCTGCTGCGCGGGGATAGCGTCGGAGGTGAAACTATCTACCCAGCCTCGGGTGTCGAAAGTCGGGTCAATCGGCGCTTGTGGGTGTGCCGGCTCAACCGCACGCTCATCACCGTCCTGATAGTAAAATTCGTAGATCGACTGCCATTCCGCAGTGCGATCATGGTTGGCATGATCGGCAATGAAGGCCTCCACTTGCGGCCAGTCTGCGGCCACGTAACCGACCAATCGCGTGTGCGTCTCCCCCGCCGCAATCACGACACTCTGGCGTACCAGGGCATCTTCATTGAGCACCGCTTCGACCTCACCCAACTCGATACGGCATCCACGGATCTTGACCTGATTGTCGACGCGTCCGAGAAACTCGAGCACGCCATCGGGGCGCCAGCGTGCCAGATCACCGGTCCGGTACAGCCCATACGGGCTGCCCGCATTGAAAGGGTCTTCGAGGAACTGCCGCTGGGTCGCTTGCGGGTTGTTCAGATAACCCGCGCCCACGGCGATGCCAGTGACACATAACTCGCCGGCAGCCCCCATTGGCACGATGTTCAGGTGCTCGTCCACCAGGTAGATGCGTACGTTACCGACCGGACGCCCGATAGGAATGGATACGGCATCGACCTCCGGCATGTGCGTGATGACGTGATGGGTCACATCATCCGAACATTCTGCCGGGCCATAGGCGTTCATTAGCGGAATATTCGGGAACACCACAAACCAGCGACGACACAGCGCCACGGTCAACGGCTCGCCAGTGGAGATCAGCCAACGCAGCTTCGCAAACAGCGTCGACGCGCCGGCCGCACTGGCGGCGGTGATCGCCAAATCGAGGAAGCTGGGCACCACCTGCAAGACGGTGACCGCCTCATGGTCGATGGCATCGATGAGCGCACGAGGGTTTTGCGCCATTTCATCATCGTAGATCCGCACACGCCCACCAACGACCAGCGCCGACAACATCTGCCACACGCAGATATCGAAGGTCTGCGGTGCTGTCTGTGCTACGCAGTCCCCGGCCTGCAACGACAGGTCGCTGATCTTGGCCCACAGGTGATTCATCATGCCGCGGTGCTGCACGATAGCCCCTTTGGGCCTGCCGGTGGAGCCAGACGTGAACATCACATACGCTGCAGCGTCAGCAACATCCTCATTAGGTTTGATGTCCTCCCCCCCCGCGAGGGGCACCACCAAGCGAACAGGCAGGTCGATAATCCCGACTTCCTGGCCTGCCTGGCGCGCCACCAAGCAGGCATCACCAACGCTGGGCATCAGGTCATCGGTGCACAGCACATGCCTGACGCTCGACTCCAACAACAATTCACCAATGCGTCGCGATGGCCAGTTGGGGTCCAGCGGCAGGTAAACCGCCGACACTCGCCATAACGCCAGCATCGACACCAGCAATGGCACATCTCGATGGCAGATAACGGCCACCACGTCACCGGACTGCACACCCTCCGTCCGCAAACGCAGCGCAAGCAAACGGGCCTGCTCGTCCAGTTCGAGGTAGCTCAAGGCGCCCGATTCGCCTACCACGGCTTGAGCATCGGGAGTACGCGTCACCCAATCGGCAAAGATCTCAAGAAACGACCGTTGCTCCCACGCCACCGCTGTCTGGTTAAACTGATTAAGCAGGCGGTCTTTTTCGGCGTCGCCAATGATATCGATCTGGCTGATAGGTCGGTCAGGCTCGAGCAACACGCCCTGCAGCAACCGCAACAAACAATCAAGCAGTCGGTCGACCGTCTCGACTTTGTACAGCTGGTTGTTATAGATGGCCTGCAACGTCAGGCCCTGGCTGGTTCTGTGGGCGTTGAATTCCAGATCCAGGCGCGCAATGCCAATGTCGAACGGCAAGGGCTTGAGTGTCAATTGCGACAGGCTGTCCACCGTGAAATCGAACGTCTCTTGCAGGGTGAAAGCAACCTGGAAAATCGGGTTCCTGAACACCTCCCGTTGTGGGCTGAGATCGTTGACGATCATCTGGAACGGCAGGTCCTGGTGATCGTAGGCATCCAGTGCAGTGCCATGCACACGCGCCAGGAGCTGCGCGAACGACGGGTCTGCCGACAGATCGCAACGGATCGCCAGTTGGTTGACCAGCAACCCGCCCAGCTCCTGGGTGTCAGGCGACAAGCGATTGGCACTGTCCGAACCTACAACGATGTCGGTACGACCCGACATGCGCATCAACACAACAGCCAGTGCTGAAACCAACAGAATATGAGTCGAAGTACCTTGCTGCACTGCCAGTTCGTCGAGCGCCTTCAGCAGCGGCTGTACGATGAACAGACTGGTAATCGCGCCCTGATTGTCCAGAGCATGGGACCGCGAGTAATCCAGGGGCAGTTCGAACGGAACCGGCAGGTCCGCCAGCTGTTCCCGCCAATATCGCAACTGTTCCGACTTGAGCGCCGGCGCCAAATAGTCCTGCTGGCGACGAACGAACTCAGAGTATGTCAACGCAAGCGGTGGGAGCGCGCGCTCCGGCTCGGCGTACTTGGCCGCTATCTCGCGCATGAACAACGCCAGTGACCAGCCATCGGAAACGATATGGTGCACCACCAGCAGCAACTGGTAGTGCTCCTCCCCCAAACGGGTGACCAGCATACGCAGCAAAGGCCCTTGCTCCAGATCGAAGCCCTTGCGCGCCACCTCACGCGCCAGGGCGATACCCGCGTCGATGCGCTGGGATGGGTCGAGCTCGCGCAGGTCGACCGTTTCGAAATCAAAAGCGCACGACTGCACATACCTGACGCGGCCAACGCCATGCTCTTCGAAGAAGCGGCTGCGCAGGCACTCATGCCGAGCGATAACGCACTCGACCGCTGCGCGTACACGCTCGATCGATAGGGAGCCACAGGCCTCCACCAACATCGCATCGTTATACGCCATCGACTGCGGCGCCAACTGCACCATCGCCCACAAGCTGCTTTGGGAGAAGCTCAGCGGATGAACTGAATGAGGCTGCTCTACAGTGGCCGTGCGAGCCTCCAGCGTCACCGGCGCCTGCTGCGAAATCCAGCGAGTCAACGCTTCGACCGTGGCGTTTTCGAAGACAGTGCGCACCGTGACGTCGACGCTCAGTGCTTCGCTCAAATGCTTGGCGAACAACATCGCCTTCAATGAGTTGCCACCGGAACGAAAGAAATGCGCATCCGCACTGGCTGGCGCAGCACCCAATGTTCGCGCCCATAGCTGTGAAATGCGTGTGCTCAGTGCCGTTTCCGGTGCTGGCTCGATAACCGGCACGGTGGAGGCCGACGATGTGCCAACCAGACTGAGAATGCCGGACGCATCCAGCTTGCCATTCGGCGTACGCGGCAGGCGCGGCATCACGAGAAAACGGACGGGCACCATACCCAGCGGCAGGTGATCCAGGGCGAAATGCCGCAGCGCGTCCTCCGACAGCACTTGACCGGTGGCCGGCACGATGGCGGCAACCAACTGATCAGCCTCCAGTACCACGGCACAGTCGGCAACCGCCGGATGGGTCATCAAGACATGCTCAATCTCACCGGGTTCGATACGTTGGCCCATGATCTTGAGCTGCCGGTCCTTGCGGCCGAGAAACTTGATCTTGCCATCGGCCAGTCGCATACCGATGTCACCGGTGCGATACAGCCGCCCCTGGTTCGGCACCAGACCGTCGACGAATGCGGTGGCGGTCAGCGGCGCATTGTTCCAGTAACCATTGGCCAAGCAGGCACCGGCGATGTGAATCTCCCCAGGTTCCTCATCCCTCACCGGCTGCCCCTCGTCATCCAGGACATGCAAGCTGCTGTTGCTCAACGGTTGCCCCAACGTCAGCACTGCATCGCTTAACTCGCTGCCGCTGACCCAGATGGTCGCTTCCGTAGGCCCATACATGTGCAGGACTCTCGACGGCCCTTCCCGGCGCAGGCGTTGAGCCAGGGTTTCAGGCAAGACTTCCCCGCCTACCAGCAGTACGTCGAGACTGCGCAGAGCACGGCCTGTACGCGGGTTGGCCATCAGTTCGCGCAGTAGGGTCGGTGTGCATTGGAAGTGCGTGACACCATGGCGCTCAATCAGCGCGGCGAGGGAATGGTCGTCACTCGCTGAGGCGATCTCACCGGCCCTGGCCCGCACTTCGTCGAGACGCTCAAGGTTCTCAAGCACCTGGTCGGCATCGATCCCGAAGTCAATCAGGCACGCCAGCTCATCCACACCGCGTCGATGGAGATCGCGTGCGCGCTCGACGCACTCCTCGACAGAACCGATGAGGCTGGCGCTTTCCAGATAGCGCTGAACCGCCTGCTCCAACAGCGCGTCACGCGCACGGGAGTCACCCTCGCGCCCCGTCGCCGGGCTGGCCAGATTCATCGCCCCATCAAGGTATTGACGCAATGGGCCACCGGCGACATCCAGTGCCTGTTGCGCAGAGGTACCTACATAGCTATGGAGCATCAAGGCCACATGAGTTTTCTCGCGGGAGGCACGACGGTAACTCGCGATGTTCTCCGTGAGCCCTTCGACATCCTGAGCCAACAAGTGCGTCAGTACGCCGAAACCGGAATAACCCGCCAGTTCAAACGTTTCACGACCGCCGGCGGCGGAAAGCCAGATAGGCAGTTGGGCCTGAACCGGTCTAGGCAGGGTACTGACCGATCGCGTCGAACCATCACTGTCACGAACCGAAACAGCCTCACCCCGCCAAAGACGTGTGAGTACATCGATCCCCTCCTCCATGCTCTGGCGTCGTTGTGCATGCGGCTCTCTGGCCAGGACAAAATCGTCAGGATGCCAGCCCGACCCGATGGACAAACCCACACGACCGGAGGAAAGCTGGTCCACCATCGCCCAATCTTCAGCCACTCGCACGGGATCATGCAAAGGCATTACCAGGCTGCCCGCACGAATCTGCAGACGCTGGGTGACCATGGCCAGCGCTGCACTGGTTATGGATGGGTTGGGGAATGGCCCACCAAACGCGTTGAAATGCCGTTCGGGAGTCCAGATTGCGTTAAAGCCCATCGCGTCGGCGCGCCGGGCAGACTCAAGCAGAAGCCGATAAGCGTCGTCAGGCGCTTCACTGGCAAAGAAAAACAAACTCATGTCCGGGCCGGACCGCGGGTTCTTCCTGCCAGATGAAACACTTGGCAGCAACGCTTGAGTATCGTCATGAAGGACAACGGTGTGGCCTTCAGTCAACGGAAACAGCAGTTCGAGCAGCGAAATATCAAACCCGACACTGGTCCCCGACAGCCACACTGACGCAGAGTCAGATGACAAGAGATCGCTCATCGCCGCGCAGAAACTCGACAGGCTGGCTTGCGAAACCGCGACGCCCTTGGGTTTACCCGTCGAGCCCGATGTATAGGAAAGATAGGCCAAGCCCTCGGCCTTACTCAGGGACACGTCCAGAGCCGCCAGATCGGCAGAGACCTGTGTCATTTCAATCAGGTCGGCACACGGGGCTGCTTCAGGCAATAGCGTGCGCCCCCGCAGGTCCGTCAGTACCAGGCTGGGTTGTGAGTCCTCCAGGATCAGTCTCAGGCGAGCAGGCGGCTGGTTAGTCGCCAATGGCACATACACCGCCCCGCAACGCATGGTCGCCAGCATGGCGATGACGAACGCCGGTGTCATTGTCGCGCACAGCCCCACCCGGTCCCCCGGCATTACCCCCTGACTGCGCAAGCGTTGGGCACAAGCCTGTACGCGCTGCGCGAGCTCGGCAAACGATACGTGCGTATTGCGATGTATCAGCGCATCAGAGCCGGGGCTGAGCGTCGCGCGCGATACAATCGCGCGTTCTACCGTGAAATCGGCATGTGCCTGTACTTCGCTGCTGTCCCGGAGCTTCAGATCACTGTGGTGTGCATAGGGAGTCTCTGCGATGGAAGACAGGGCACGTTCGTAGCACTCACTGAGCTTCATCAACAGCGTCTCATCCACCACACTTCGGTCGACGGCCAGTGATGCCTTGACTTCCTCAGTGAAGGGTTCCACCCAGAAATTCGCCACCAGTTTGAAGCTCGAAGCCTCATGTCCGGACAGCTTGAGCAGCTCCACTCCATGTTCTTGCTTGAGCTTGCGGGCAATGTAGTAGTTGGTGAAATAGAACAGCGTTTCGCTGATCGCATCTCCGCCAGCCAGGGTTCTGATTTCGGCGAACGGCAGGCGTCGATGAACAAGCAAGTCACGCTCGCGGGAAACGACACGGCGGGCCAAGTCTATCCAGCTTTCGTCTTCCAGCTGGATTCGGACCGGAATGCTATTGATGAACAGGCCGACCATACGATCGCCGTCCAGGGTTTCGGGCCGACCGTTGACTACAATCGATGACGCACAGTCGTCCTGCTGGCGAAGAAGGGCCATTACCTTCAAGTGGACGGCAAACAAAAGGCTCTTGAGGGGCAGGTCGTTGTCCTGCGCGATTTGCTTCAGTCGCTCTGCCACCGGGGTCGGCAGCGATATAGGGTGTACATGGACACCCTGTTTCACTGCCACGGCACGGGGCAGCGGCATGAACCGATAACCTTCAAGTTCTTTGCGCCAGAACTCGCGGGCGATGGGGTCAGCGATGGTGGCTTGTTCCAGCTTGACGAACTCTGCGTATCGGGCCTTGGGGGCTGGCGTAGGGAGCGTGTCGGCAAGCAGTGCAAAATACAGCTCGAACAGTTCTGTGAGGATGACCACATCGCTCCAGCCATCGATCAGCGCATGATGGAAACTCATGGTCAACTGCACCGTTCCATCACCACGGATGTGCAGCATCAAGCGCATCATCGGCAGGGCTTCGATATCGAAACGACGACTCTTTTCCTCAGCCATGTACCGTTCAACGACGGCCGACTGCTGCTCAAGCGACAGCTGGCTGATATCTTCGACAATCAGCATGTCCGGTCCATGGGGGTGAACCAGTTGCAGCGGCTGGCTGTACGACACCAAGTCGAACGTAGTACGCAGGACTTCGTAGTTTTGCACAAGCTGGCGCGCCGCCAGAGTCAGTAGCGCCACATCCGGCGCAAATCGCAGATGGTAGCTGAATATGTCGTGGTACAGCGCATCGCTGCCGCCGTGTTCGTTGTGGTAGACCATTGCCAGCTGCAATGTGGCCATTGGATAGGCATCTTCAAGCCCCTGGGGCAGCCGGCGCATATCCTGTTCGTCAAGCAGTGCAAAGCGCTCCACGGGCTGTTCAGGGCTTACCTTTTGAGCTTGGCAGGCTTGGGCAAGGGCTTGAATCGTGCGGTTGGCAAACACCTCGGCGACCGTGATTTCCACGCCCTGCAGACGAGCTTCACCGACCAACGCAATACTGCGTATCGAATCGCCCCCCAAACTGAAAAAGTCTTCATCGGTACCGACATCGGTCAGCCCCAGGGTTCGGCACCAGACATCCACCAGAAGGCTCTCCAAGGGCGTGACGGGCCGAGTCTTGCTTTCGACTGCGCCGACCTTGAGCGAGTCGATGTGCGCCATTGCCAGCAATGCCTCGCGATCAAGTTTTCCGTGACGCGTCAGTGGAAAGCCGGCAACCGCTACGATCTGCCCCGGCACCATGGCCGCGGGCAAATGCTCCATGAGACAAGCCTGCATACCGAGCAAATCAGGCAGGTCAGAATTACCCGGGACCACATATGCCTTGAGCGTCTCACTGGCCCCCTCGCTGATTTTCATCACCGCCGCTGCACTGATTCGGCAATGCGCCAACAGCAAGGCTTCAATTTCCCCTGGCTCGATACGCACACCGTTGACCTTCATTTGCGCATCAATCCGGCCAACCAACTCAATTTCGCCACTGGCCCGCACCCGTCCCAGGTCTCCTGTACGGTAGAAGCGCTGTGGCGTGTCAAACCAGGGCAGCGTCACGAACGACCTTTGCGTCAATTCGGGCAGGTTACGATAGCCACGACCGACACCCCTGCCGCCAATACAAATTTCACCGAACACATCGGACGGCACCGGGTTCCCCTGGGAATCCAACACCAGAATATGCGTGTAGTCGACGGGCATACCAATCGGCACATGCCCCATGCGAACATCGTCACGGGTCGCCTCGTGACAAATCGAACCCACCACGGTTTCCGTCGGCCCGTACTCGTTGAAAATTCTTGTGGTGACACCGTCGGCCAGCCAAGGCGCAATGACATCCCAGTGCAACATTTCACCGCCGACCACCAGGCTATGTACTGCACCCTTGAAATGCTTCTCGGGGAGGATTTCATTGATCAATTGCAAGTACGAAGGGGTTGCCTTGAGCAGGGTCAAGTTCCCGGCGATCAACTCATCACGCACAGTTTCAATCTGCGCTCCAGCACCGTTGACCGCATCGTCTTCGATGAGGATCACCGTCTGTCCGACCAGCAAGGGGCCGAGCAAGGCAGTCAGGGTCAGGTCAAAGGTCACTGGCGATTGAACGACAGCCCCACGCCCCTTATCGAGTTCATAAGCATGAGCGGCGTACTGGAGGTAATTGGACAATCCACCGTGAGTCAGTTCGACGCCCTTGGGCTGTCCGGTGGAACCCGAGGTGTAGAGCACATACGCCAAGTCATCCGGCTCGAGCAGCACCGGCTCGTCTTGGGCTGCGGGGTCAACCGGCAAGGCCTCATCCTGTACCAAGACACAGCGGCGGTTCGCCAATGCCGGATGTTCGTGCCTTGTCGGGTCGACCATGACCAACGCCGCTTCGGCATTATCAAGCACGTAACCCAAGCGTCGGGCCGGCGCGCTGATATCGAGCGGCAGAAACACGCCGCCCATGCGCATCACCGCCACCATTGCGGCGATCAGCTCCGGCGAGCGTGGCATCATCAACGCGATGACGTCACCTCGTCGGCCACCCGCGGCCTCGAGCTGCACGCGCATGCCACTCGCCACGGCATCAAGGGTTTTGTAACTCCAGGCTTGCCCGCCGCAACGCAAAGCAATCCGCTCGCTGGCCCAGCCCAAGGTGCGTTGCAACAACAGGGGAAATGGCAGGTATTGAGTAGATGCCGGCCCCGACACTTGCATCTGCGCAGCGAGCTGCTTCGGGTCTGCAGTCAGAGGCATCTGCAAAGCGATCGCATCGGGCTGTTGCAGGATGGTCGCCAAAATCGCGGAGTAACCCTGGACTATATGCTCAAGCAATTGCACGTCATACAACGACGGGTCGGCGCTGATATTCACTTGCAGGGATGTGCCTGAATCCACACATGAAAGGACCAATGGCACGCCGGATGCCGAATATTGCAACTCGCCGACTTCAATGCTGACCCGTCCGATCTCGATCCTCTTCTCGATCCGGGTATATAAGAACGAGTAGTTGCACGCCTGTGCCGGGAGCATGAAGGTCGTAACATCCACGGGCTCGCAGATATCCAGGTGCACCTGGCGCACCACGTTCTGGAACGACACCTGCTCTTCGACCGATACACACTGGACCCTCGGCATCGAATACGGCCCGACGCCCGCGCTGTCGCCGACCACTGTTCGAACGTCGGTGCAGACCTCCACCGAGATAGCATGAACGGTGTTCATGCGGGCCACCAATGAAGCCCATGCGGCGAGCAGGACCGCCTCCACGCAAGCGTCCGGAAACAATGAGACCAGGGGTTCCCTCGCGACCTTCAGTTGCATCGAGCAGCGTGTCGGACGCTGCCCAACCCTGGTCGGTACGGAGGTTTCGCCAGAAGGCATCGACGTCAACAACCAGCCCGCGACGTCAGCAAAGGGGATTCTGTGGACTTCGGGCAGAGCGTCGATTCGCCGTGCCACATCCTCAAGAATCATGACGAGGCTGGCGGTATCGACCACCTCGGCGCGGTGGTGCAGTGACACATGAATCAGACCGTCCGGTGCGACCGCAAGCACCGCACCGCCTTGAAGCCAATGCTGATTCGCAGTGTTTCGCTCGGCCTCTCCCACTTGTTCGTGGAAACCACGCAACCACTCTTCACTGTCCACTGCCTCCAGCGACAACGAGACGATGCAGGGTGCCGCCGATTCGTCCACAGCGAGCAGGGGCTCGGAAAACCCTTCCGGCACTTCAAGCCTGGAACGCAACCCCTGGTGCAGATCCCAGACGGTCAGCAGATGCGCATGCAGCTGTTTAAGGTCGCTACTGGCCCCTTGAATGCGAGCATATGCACTTACCGTGGACACTTGATCGTCCCCGGTTTGCTGGTCGACCGCCCAGAAATGCACTTGATGAGGCGCAGGCTCGAAATGTGACGCCATGTATAAATTCCCTTTTATCTGGTCTTGCTCAGTGACGCGAACCACCTGCCATGCTGACGAGTATTCGTCGAGGTGGGGTGTAGGTTTCGCGGCCGTGAGCCATAAGTCGGTTATCCAGCAACAGAATGTCACCCTGCTGCCAGTCGAAATGCACGGCATTGCGCCGGTAGGTATCACGGATTATTTCAATCCACGAGTCGGGTATGGGCTCGCCATCACCGAAGAATGTCGAGGTTGCCATCCCATCGGGATCATGATCCTGGAAGTGTCGGCGCAGCATCTCTGGCAAAGCAGCCCGGTGGAACAGACTGGCATGGTTGAACCAGCTCCTGTCGCCGCTGACGGGATGAGTCACTACGGCGGGAGCCCGAAAGCGCGCGACCAAGGTATGTTCACCCAGCCATTCAAATTGATAACCCTGAGGCCCGAATCGCTCTTGGAGTTCGCTCCGGTTGCGAACACCGAATGTTTGCTCCCAGGCAATCCCCATCCCGGGGCTGAACTGGCGGCGATACAACAGCCCACGTGATTCGAAAGCCTCTTTCACATAGCCAGGCAAGCTTGCGAGGACTTTGCGGCCATCGGCAATCGGTGTCCTGCCACCTGCGGCGGCAGGCTGGTCACACCAAAATGCAATCTGCTCAGGCCAAACGGAGGCGTATGAGTTTTCATTATGGAAAAAAATCTCCTGATCCGCCGGGTACTCGGTGGACGTATAGACCTTATCGAGCACGGCAATGCGAGGAGTCGAGCACTGCACATAGTCCATTACATCGGTGTTAAAGGCGCGCACGATGTCACTGAAATGCTGAGCACTGTCGACATGGAATCCGCGCAATAACACAGCTCCGGTTTCAACCAGCAGGCTGTTGAGTTCAACAGCTGATTGTCGAACCCATGCTCGCGCATCAACCTTGGCATGACTGGCAATGACCGTCGCGGGCAGTGCCCCGGGGACGTCATTGCGTACGAGACGGGCCAAGGCTCCAACGGCAACCGGTACCCGCCGAGCGATAAAGGCTGCCGGGGCGACCACGGGTGGAGGCACACCAGCCTCATCGGGGAAAATCGAGGCGCCAGGGTCGGCGACCATCTGTTCAAGCGTGGAGAAAAGACCGCGGTGCAGTGCTCCCAACCAAGCTGAATCGGTGTAATGCGCAGAACCGACCATATCGCCACGCATGCCGGCCTGCGCATCCCAAAGCTCGATGAGCAACGGGAACTTCGCCCGCATGGGCTCGATCTCAACCTGCTCGACGGCCAGACCTGGCATATCCAATGTATGCATCGGCATGCTATGAAGCACAAACTTTACCGCGAACTCAGCGCCCGCTCCCGGCACATCCTTGCACGCACGCGCAATCATCGGGTACGGCAAGTCCTTGTGTGTTAGAGCAGCGATACAAACTCCATGGACATGGGCAAGTAACGCCTGCGTCGTCTTCACATGACCAATGTTCAGGCGCAAGGGCAATTGATTCACCAGCAGTCCGATCATTGGCTCCAGCTCGGGCAGGCCCCGATCGCTGAAGTCGGTCGCAATCACCAGGTCCTTCTCTCCAGTCATTTTGGCCAATGCGACAGCGACCGCTGACAGCATGACCACGAACACGCTCGTTCTTGCCTGCCGAGCCAAGGCTGAAGCGCCGTCGATCAAAGACTGTGGCGGAGTCAGTCGCTCATGGACGGCGTGGTCGGCCATCCCGGGGCGCTGTACCAGCAACGGACGCAGCGGACGATCACGCAGTTGGCTGCACCAGAAACGACCTGCGGCCTCCCCGGCGGCGCTGGCCACAAAAGCCCGCTGCCGTGCCGAATAGGCACTTGGCGTGGTAAGTATTTCAGGTAATTGGACATCCACCTGTCGCACCAAAGCACCGTAAAATGCTGAGAGATCGCGCCTGAATAATCCAAGCGACCACCCATCGACGACGATGTGATGCACGGCAATGACCAATACGTGATGGTCACTTGCTAACGTGCCGAGCTCTGCACGAAACAAAGGCCCTGTTCGCAGATTGAACCCTGGGAGCGTGACACCTTTGATCCAACTGGCCAACGATTGCTCGTCATCCTGCAACGCGGGCGCGACTGACAGCACTACCGACGGTAAGGACGCAACGCATTGCACGAGTCCTCCCCGACTCTCTACAAAACAAGTGCGCAGTGCGGCGTGACGCGCGATCACGTGTGATAACGCACGCTCAAGCACAGCCACATCGAGTGAACCGCGAAGATGCAAGACCACACTCTCGTTATAAGCACCCTGCTGCTGACGCATCGACTCGACAAACCACACCCCTTCCTGCATCAACGATGCAGGCCCGGACGATACGGGAACGGGGATAGCCATCAATTCGATACCCGGCTCGGCTGCATCATTGATGCCAGCCATGATCGACTACTCTAGGGTCTCGAGAACTGCATTGACTTCAGGTGAAGAAGCCAGGAATACACGGGTTTTATTGATAAGGTCACTCATCAACAGATCGTGCTCGAGGAAAGGTACCGTCTTGCGAAACGCGTTGAGCAAACGCTCTGCCGGCTCGGAAAGCACCAGGCCTTCGTTCAACTGCGTTGCTTGGCAGGCACATAGAAACTCGATAGCCAAGATGATTTCGCAGTTATCAAGCACCGTGACTAGCTTATAGGCGGAGGTGCCGCCCATGCTGACATGGTCCTCCTGTAGATGGCAGGTCGGAATCGTATCGATCGAGGCGGGAGTCGACAGCACCTTGTTCTCGTTGACCAGCGCCGCCGAAGTGTACTGAACCACCATGAAGCCCGAGTTTACGCCAGGACGGCTGATCAGGAAGTCAGGAAGACCGTTCTGCCCCGATAGCAATTGATAAGTGCGCCGTTCCGAAATGTTCGCCAGCTCGGACATGGAAATCGCGGCAAAGTCCAAGGCGAACGCTGTTGCCTGGCCGTGCAGGTTACCGCCAGTCAAAAGCTTGCCAGCCTCAGGAAACACTAATGGATTATCCGAGACGCTGTTGCATTCCTTGGCGATACTCGACGTTGCGAAATCGATGACCTGGCGTACTGCGCCATGTACTTGAGGCGCGCATCGGAAGGAGTATGGATCTTCCTTGGCCGCGTTACATTGAGGCAATGCATAATGATTGCTGCCCTGGGTAAGTGCCGTGATGTTTGAAGCACAAACACTGCGCTCCGGATGATGGCTCGTGCGGTGAATAAGCGCATCGTAGAAGGTGTTTGCCGTGCAAAACCCCTGAATACTCATGGCTGCACACAGGTCTGCGAGCCTCAGCAAGCGCTGCGCCCGGACCAAAGACATCACGCCGTAACCGTTGATGTACTGCACGCCGTTGGTCAAGCATAACCCTTCCTTGGGTCCGAGCTGGACGGGCGCCATACCCAAGCGACTCAAAGCCTCGGATGCCGGGATCAAATGACCATCCATCCAGACTTCACCTTGGCCGATCAGGGGTAGTGCAAGATGCGCCAACGGCGCCAGGTCTCCACTGGCCCCTACAGAACCTTTTTGAGGAATGGCACCCACCACGCCTTGATTCCAGAGGTCAATCACCCGGTCAAGGGTTTCGCGACCAATACCACTATTGCCGCTGCGGAAGGTCAGCAATTTAACCAGCACCACGATACGGCTGAGCAACTCCGGAACGATCATCCCGACGCCACAGGCATGCGAAAGCAGGTGATTATGCTGCAAAGCGGACAGTTCGGACTGATCCACTTTCGTTGTGCACAACGAACCGAAACCAGTATTGATACCGTAGGCGAAATCTTCCGACGAAGCGATTTTCAACACATAGTCGCGGCCCTCATCAATCTTGCGAGCGACCTCGGGCGATAGGCGAATAGGCAGCCCACTCGCAGCTGCCTTGCTGATGTCTTCAATGGAATAAAACTTGTGGGTGATTTCGATGTAATCGCCGCAGATCATCACAACATCCTTATTGCAAACGGTAGGTATTCTGCGCACCCGCTCGAACGCCAGAGCCGTTGTCACGGCACTGGCGCGGCCAGTCATTTCAGCTGACACACACGGAGGCTTGAGGAAAAATTAGTTAGGAAGAAACTGCTCGCCGCCTTTTTTGAATGGATCTTACTGCCCAAAATCGGCTACTACGTGAGCCAGAGCGAGCATTGATGCTTCATGATCTTGACAGTCACTCGCGTGCGTTGCGGGAAGAACTGCTGCTACCATAGCTCGAACCGTGTTTCGCTAATATTACATTACAGAAGATTACAACATGCAAGCAATAGGATGTGCTTCCGAAATCGAGAATAATATCCAACACTTCCGCTCCTTCATCGACGCGCAATTGCTGGAGATTTCGCAAAACGGCAGGGCATTTACAGTGAACAGTCATGACTGTTCTACGCACAGCCATTGGCGATTGACTGGCGAGAATCATCTGGTGCAATTGGAATCCTCAACCGACGTTGAGGCCTCACATGAGGGTCGACATTCACTGGCTGTCATCGATGCCGTGTTTGCATGCAACCCTGGCATCGGCCACGTTCACTTTTCTGGCTCGCCACGCCATGTGGAACATCTGCTGCATACCGGCGTTGCTGTCCCCCAGGGCGACCATGGTGCGGTCGTTGCACGGGAAGCCTTCTGGCAATCACCAAGAATCTGGCACAGCACCAATCCCGCTCCCTATCCGACCCGATACGTCAATGCCCAAGGCACGCGACACCCCCTTCGCCGCCCCAAAACATCCGGGGTTCTGTACCAACGCCATGTGCCGTGGCTGAACAAAACCCTGAGCTTTCGAACACTCGATCCTAAGGATGATCTGCCGCTCTTCCATAAATGGATGAATGACCCGCGTGTTGCACATTTCTGGCAGGAGGAAGGCGATCTAGAACAACACAAAACCTACATCCAAACTTTACAGGGCATGCCACATCAGCAAAGCGTCGTAGGCTGCTTCGATGACGTCCCCTTCGGCTACTTCGAAACGTACTGGGCCAAAGAAGACCGTATCGCCCCGTTCTGCAATCCAGGCGACCATGACCGCGGTTGGCACGCCTTGGTGGGAGAGCCCACATACAGGGGCCGAGCCTATCTGTCAGCGTGGCTGCCTTCTCTTGCGCATTATCTTTTTCTCGACGATTGCCGTACAGAACGGGTCGTGGTAGAACCCCGCGTGGACAACCTGAAGATGATCGGCAACTTATCCAAGTGCGGCTACGCCCTCCTTAAAGAGTTCTCTTTTCCCCACAAGCGAGCGGCCTTGTGTGTAATATCACGAGAGCGATTCTTTGAGGAAAGCCTTTGGATTCCAAAGGTAAACTGATTCAACTTTCTTATTTCAATGGACGTCAAAACATGGAAGTTCACGATCTCATCGGCATCGGTTTTGGCCCCTCAAATCTGGCGCTGGCCATTGCACTAAATGAAAAGCCCCAGAAGGAGCGTCCGCTCAACACCCTCTTTCTTGAGCGTCAGCCAGTGTTCGCCTGGCACAAACATATGATGCTGGAAGACACTAGAATGCAGATCTCGTTTCTGAAAGATCTGGTGTCACTGCGCAACCCGAAAAGCCATTTTACTTTCGTCAACTATCTGCACCAAAAACAGCGTCTTCAGGACTTCATTAACCTCAAGACCTTTTACCCAAGTCGATATGAATTCAATGATTACCTCAACTGGGCAGCCAGTCACTTCGAAGACCATTGCCGCTATGGTGAAGAGGTAGTCAGCATCACCCCTGAAAAAACGGGAGATGAAGTGAGCGCGCTTCGCGTGCAATCCATCAATAGCGACGGAACGCCCCATGAACACCTGACCCGCAACCTCGTCGTCAGCATTGGTGGCGCCCCGCATATCCCCGAGGCTTTTTTGTCATTGAAAGCGGATGCCCGGGTGTTCCACTCCAGTTCTTACCTACAAGATATCAGGTGCCGATCCAACATCCGCAACGTTGCGATCATCGGCTCGGGACAAAGCGCGGCCGAAATATTCATGGACCTCCAGAAGCACCCGGACTCACCCAACATTGATATCATCATGCGCGGGCATACGCTGAGGGTCTCCGACAACAGCCCCTTCGTGAATGAAATATTCAACAGTGACTTTGTCGACTTTGTTTATCACCACCCGGATAAAAGCCAGGCACTCATCAAAGAGTTCTGGCACACCAACTACTCAGCACCCGATGTTGAACTGGCAGAAAAGATGTTTGAGATTTTCTACAACCAGAAAATCAAAAGTCAGTACAAACACCGCTTCCTGAAAAGCCATACAGTGACTAGCGCCCAAGCGCACGCCGAGGGTGTCCACATCAACACATACGATATGGTTGGTAATTCAACTCAAGGGCATACCTACGACGCCGTCATCCTGGCAACGGGGTATGTGCGAAACCAACACGAAACGCTGCTCGCTCCGCTCCTGCCCTATCTGGGCGACTTGCGTGCAGACCGTCAATACCGCCTAGGCTCGACGGAAAACTTCAAACCTGCTGTTTTCCTGCAAGGGGCCTGCGAGGACACTCATGGCCTAAGCGATACACTTCTGTCGGTTATTTCTACCCGAGTAGAAAATATCAGAAGTGCATTGGTTGACGCCTATTAAGCCCTCCAGATCTTTTCCTCCGTTTTCAAACGCGAGGAGCGAATAAAAACAGTGCTCATTATGAAGGTATATCATGTTGTGGGATAACGAAGACACTTGGTTTCACGTAGTCGTCAACGCAGAAGGACAGTACTCCCTATGGCCAATCGTCAAGGAAATCCCGAATGGGTGGCGCACCGTTGAGTTCCAAGGCACCAAAACGGACTGCCTCGCCTACATAGAAAAGAACTGGAGCGACATGAGCCCATTGAGCTTAAGGCAGTCGTCGCAGAGCACATCACGCGCGATAGAGTGACACGCCTAGTGCCAGGTAGGAGCGAGCTTTGATAAAACCATGGCCGATTTTTTTCAACAGAATCGGCCAAAAGGGCCCATACAACGCCGCCGGCAAAGAGGCCGCTTCAAAGCCCGCCCTCTTATACCCACCACGCCAGCCTGGCGCGGCGATGCATACGCCGCAAAAGAAATAGCCCAGCCCCGTACAGCGGGCCTTGATCATCCCGTAGCCCAATATCGTCTCGGATTAATTTACGCAATGCTGTCTCCGAGCGAAGTGATCAAGCGAAAGCTTGCCCCTTGTTCGAACGAAGCCTCGCCCAGGGCTTTACTCCACCAGCACTTGAAATTGCCTCCTTGTGCTTGGCATTTACCGATACGCCCGAGCACCAAAAAGCCTTGCAGGCCATCTAGCACAGGCATCCAAACGCCGGGGCATTTTCCAGGCACAAAAAAAGCCACTCATATGAGTGGCTTTTTCTTAATCTTGGAGCGGGAAACGAGACTCGCATCTAGCGTCCTACCCATTGAAATCTAAAGTTTTTTTAATATCCCCTCAGTGGGAATGGACTCATTTTTGGACTTGTTCGGAGAGCATGTCAAGAACGAGAAGAACATAAGTCCGAGTCGCGCTACCGAGTGCTTTCTACAGCCACGTGGAGAAGCAGCTATCAGGCCGTGGGTATCATTTTCCGCAGGATTGCCGCGATGGTCGGAGGTGCGTCGATCAGATGTGTTCTCTCGTTTATCGTGGCGATTCAAAAACGACATCGCCCGATCGAACACCACTCCAAATATCGAACGCCGCAAAAGCGGTCTCGCCGTCGATGGACTCTTGATGACCATGGCATCGGAGCTCCCCGCGCCTAACTGACAGTCAGTAACTGAAATCATGCCCCAACTCTTTCTGCATCCATTCCAGGAATCGCCTGACCCTGGGAAAGTTTGAGTGGGCCCTTGGGAAAACCAAGTGGTGTGCAGTAATTGAAGCGCTCAGCTCCGGTGCTACCTCTACCAAAGCACCGCGCGCGAGATAATCCTGCGCCAGCAATGTGCTTTCCAAAGCAAAGCCAAGCCCGTGGCTGGCGGCCTCCAATGTCATGTAAGACCGGTCGAAGCTCAGCGAATAGGGTTTTTCTGGACGTGACAAGCCATGTTGTGCAAACAGCTGTGGCCACTTGATCAGCGTGGCCTCCGAAAGGATCAGATTGCTGTCCAGCAGATCCGCGACCATTCGGATCGGGTGCTTTTCCAACAGTTTCGGGGACGCCATCACCGCAATTTTTTCATCACGTATCGTTCGCACTTCGAAACTCGGCCAATTGGGCATCCCATGGCGGATGTCGACATCGATCTTGTCTCGACTGAAGTGCAGTGATTCGTAGGAACACGAGAGGTTGAGCTGAATATCGGGATGACTCTGGCGAAACTGCTCCAGACGCGGCATCAGCCATAACAGGCCAAAACTGGGCGACGAGTGCAATCGCAGACAATCAAGACTGACGTCACTGGCGGCGCGTTCGGTGGCCACAGCAAGACTGTGCAGAATGCCGGAAACCTCAGTGAGGTATTGCTCGCCGATCGGGGTCAGCGTCACGCCTCTGGCCGTTCTGAAAAATAACTGTCGACCGATCATCGCCTCCAGTTTGGCCAACTGGTGGCTGACCGCCGAGGGTGTCAGATCAAGCAGTTCAGCGGCGCGGGCGACGTTGCCGAAGCGTGCCGTCTGTTCAAAGGCCTGAATGGCTTTCAGGGGTGGCAGGATTGAAGGTACATCGCCAGGTGAACTCATGATTATTGTTATTCCGCTGCAAGTGGCTTGGGCCGGGCGTGCAGCTATTCAAACATCGGAATAGGTCGTTGGCGAGTGCTGAATATTTTTCAGCACCCAGTGAAATTCGCGTTATTGCTCAAGGTTTCCCTGGAGAACAAGCTGAGCCATCGATTCGTTTCGGGTCGACCCAATAACAACAATCAGAGGTACCCTCCCATGCTTCTTCAAGGCAAGGTCGCGATCATCACCGGTGCAGCTTCAGCACGTGGCATTGGCCGGGCAACAGCGATCACTTTCGCGCAACAAGGCGCTCGCGTCGTGATACTCGATCTGGATGAATCCGCTGCACGTGATGCCGCTGCTTCCCTGGGCGAAGGTCATCTTGGTCTCGCAGCCAACGTCGCTGACGAATCGCAGGTTCAGCAAGCAGTCGCCAAAATCATCGAGCATTTCGGCCGCATCGATATTCTCGTCAACAACGCCGGCATCACCCAACCGCTCAAGACCCTGGACATCCGCCCTGCCGATTACGACAAGGTGCTGGACGTCAGTCTGCGCGGTACTCTGCTCATGTCGCAGGCAGTGATTCCAACCATGCGTCAACAGTCCTCCGGCAGCATCGTGTGCATGTCGTCCGTTTCCGCCCAACGGGGCGGTGGCATTTTCGGTGGCCCTCATTACAGTGCCGCCAAAGCGGGCGTGCTGGGTCTGGCCAAAGCCATGGCGCGCGAACTCGGGCCGGACAAGGTACGCGTCAACTCGATTGCTCCCGGGTTGATTCACACCGACATCACCGGCGGCCTCATGCAGGACGAGCGCCGGCACGCGATCATCGAAGGCATTCCTCTGGGACGCCTGGGTGAGGCACAGGATGTGGCCAATGCGGCGCTGTTTCTGGCCAGCGACCTGTCCTCCTACCTGACCGGCATCACGCTGGATGTGAACGGCGGAATGCTGATTCACTGATGACACCTGGCGGGCTTCACGGCCCGTGCGGTTCTGGATCGACGATGCAGCCGGGCCTCATGGCCTGGCGGTCAATAAAAACAAGAGATCAGACCATCATGACAACCTTGTCGCTCGAAGCGGTTTCGACCGTGCGCTCCAACGCCTACCGTAAAACCGCGTGGCGGTTGATGCCTTTTCTGATGCTGTGCTACCTGTGCGCCTATCTTGATCGGGTCAATGTCGGTTTTGCCAAGCTGCAAATGATGAACGATCTGGCACTCAGCGAAACGGTCTACGGACTGGGCGCGGGCATGTTCTTCATCGGCTATTTCCTGTGTGAAGTGCCCAGCAACATCATTCTCCACAAGGTCGGTGCGCGTATCTGGATTGCCCGCATCATGATCACCTGGGGCATCATTTCTGCCCTGTTCGCCTTTGTCGAAACTGCCTGGCAATTCTATGCCCTGCGTTTTCTGCTCGGCATCGCCGAAGCCGGCCTGGCACCGGGCCTGTTGCTGTACCTGACCTATTGGTTTCCTTCTTACCGTCGGGCGCGCATGACCGTGCTGTGGTTTATCGCCATTCCGCTGTCGGGAATGGTGGGTGGCCCACTCTCCGGCTGGATCATGAACCACTTCGCCGGTGTGCATGGCTGGGCTGGCTGGCAATGGATGTTCGTGCTGGAGGCGGTGCCCACGGTCGTTGTCGGGTTGCTGGTGCTGAGCTATCTCAAGGACGGCGTGCATCAGGCCAGTTGGCTCGATGATGACGAGAAAGCACTGATCAGTCGCGAACTGGCCGAGGACGACCAGCAGAAAGTCACCCATGCCTCGGTAGGCGAGTTCATCCGCGATCGTCGTCTGTGGTTGCTGGCCGGCATCTACTTCTGCGTGGTGATGGGTCAGTACGCCATCACCTTCTGGCTACCGACCCTGGTGCGTAACGCAGGGGTTTCCGATCCGCTGCACATCGGCTTCCTGACCAGCCTGCCCTACCTCTGTGCGATTGTGGCCATGCTGTATGCCGGACGCAGCGGCGACAAACATCGTGAGCGCCGCTGGCATCTCATTGTACCGATGATCGCGGGTGCTATCGGGCTGAGCCTGGCAGCTCTGATGGGGGGGAATATAACGCTCTCCATTCTCAGCCTTTGCCTGGCCGCTTCCGGAATTCTGTCGGCGACGTCGCTGTTCTGGATGCTACCCACCACGCTGCTGGGTGGCGTGTCCGCCGCCGCAGGCATCGCGGCGGTCAACAGCTTCGCCAACCTCGCCGGCTTCTGCTCGCCTTACCTGATCGGCTGGATCACCACACAGACCGGCTCCAGCGCCATCGGCATGTACCTGATCACCGGCGTACTGCTGTTCGGTGCCACGCTGGTGCTGCGCATCCCCGCCGCCTTGGTCAATCGTTGACTTATTGGAGTTTTCACCATGACTGCTCATCCTGCATTCGCGACATCCACGACTCTGGCGCAACGTGCCCACAACATCCGCCACCACGCATTGCGCATGGGGCAGGTTCAGGGACAAGGCTACGTCGGCCAGGCCCTCGGCGCCGCCGACCTGCTGGCCGTGTCCTACTTCCACGCATTGAACTATCGACCCGAAGACCCGGAATGGGAAGCCCGCGATCGCTTTTACCTGTCGATCGGTCACTACGCGATTGCACTGTATGCGGCCCTGATCGAAGCCGACATCATCCCGCTCGATGAACTGGAAACCTACGGCGCGGACGACAGCCGCCTGCCGATGTCGGGCATGGCCACCTACACCCCGGGGATGGAGATCACGGGGGGCTCACTGGGCCAGGGTTTGGGGATCGCGGTCGGCGCCTGCCTGGGCCTCAAACGCAAAGGCTCACCCTCCTTCGTCTACAACCTGCTGTCGGACGGCGAGCTGAATGAAGGCTCGACTTGGGAAGCGGTGATGTCGGCGTCGCACTGGAAGCTCGACAACCTGATCGCCATCGTCGACGTCAACAACCAGCAAGCTGACGGTTACTCGAGTGAAATCCTCTCGTTCGAGCCTATCGTCGATCGCTGGCAGGCTTTTGGCTGGTTCGCCCAGCGCGTCGATGGCAATGATCTGGAAGCACTGGTCGCCGCATTCGACGCCGCGCGCAACCATCCCGGAACCCAGCCACGGGTGATCATTTGCGATACCAAAATGGGCAAAGGCGTGCCCTTCCTCGAATCCCGTGAAAAAACCCATTTCATCCGAGTGGAAGAACACGAATGGGATCTGGCACTGAGCAACCTTGAAGAAGGAAAAAACCAATGAGCAACGCATCCAACACTCCGTCTTCCACGGTTGAACCGGTCAAAAAACGCCTGACCACCTCGGCGATGATCGCCTCGATTGCCTCAGAAGGTCAGGCCACCAGGTCCGCACCTTTTGGTCATGCGCTGGCCGCGCTTGCAGATCAGCGTCCGGATATCGTCGGCCTGTCCGCCGACTTGTCCAAGTACACTGACCTGCACATTTTCGCCAAGGCGCATCCGGATCGTTTCTATCAGATGGGCATGGCCGAGCAACTGCTGATGAGTGCGGCAGCGGGTATGGCCCGGGAAGGTTTTGTGCCTTTCGCCACCACCTACGCCGTGTTCGCTTCTCGCCGCGCCTATGACTTCATTTGCATGGCGATTGCTGAAGAGAACCTCAACGTCAAGATCGTCTGTGGCTTGCCCGGCCTCACCACCGGTTACGGCCCAAGCCACCAGGCCACAGATGACCTGGCGATCTTCCGCGCCATGCCCAACCTGATGATCGTCGACCCGTGCGATGCGCTTGAAATCGAACAGGCCGTGCCCGCCATCGCAGCGCACCAAGGCCCGGTTTACATGCGCTTGCTACGCGGAAATGTGCCGCTGGTACTGGACGAGTACGGCTACAAATTCGAGATCGGCAAAGCCAAGACCCTGCGTACCGGTAACGATGTTCTGATCATCTCCACCGGTTTGATGACCATGCGCGCACTGGAGGCTGCTAAAGAGCTGCAAGCGGATGGCCTTGATGTCGCCGTGTTGCACGTGCCGACGATCAAGCCACTGGATGAGCAAACCATTCTGGCTGAAGCCCGCAAACCAGGTCGCCTGGTGGTCACCGCAGAAAACAGCTCCATTATTGGTGGACTGGGCGAGGCAGTCGCCGGCGTGTTACTGCGCAATGGCGTGACGCCGACCTTCAGGCAGATTGCATTACCCGATGCATTTCTGGATGCCGGGGCCTTGCCGACGCTGCATGATCGTTACGGCATTTCGACTGAGGCTGTCAGCGCTCAGATCAAAGCCTGGCTTTGACCGCATTCACCGCATGCACCGATAACACTCAGCCCCAATCGAACGGTTTGAAAACCTGAAACTGCACCCAGATAGCGGCCTATGGAGACAGCGGTCGCTATTCATATACGTGCAAGCCCCCTGCGCCGCGAGCATCGACACCGTAGCGTCGGTTCCGAGGCCCAGCCTTCAACGGCTGGTAGCGCCCTGCAGAAAAAACTGCATAACCTGCGTCGCCATACCCACCCGGGCAACCCGCCCACGCCGTTCTGCGTCGACAAATCCGTAAATGATCGAGGCAAACATCTCCGTCAGCACCTGGGCACTGATGTCGATACGAAACACTCCTTCGTGCTGACCGCGCAGAAAGAAATTGTCCAGCGCGTCCGAATAAGGCTGCCAGCGGCTGCCGCCTGCGCGTTCATCCAGCGAGTCAGGCCGCCACTGGAAGGCCAGGAAGGCCAGAAGTTCACGGTGGGTCAAATGGTTTTCGATCAGGCGCTGTAGGGCCTCAAGAGGCGGCGCTTCCTGCAAGTTCGCGTTATCCATGACCTGATTGATCACGGTAGAGCCGTAATTGAACAGCATCTCAATGAGGTTGTTACGCGTGCCACAGAAGCGATTCAACGTGGCCTTGCTCACCCCTGCGGCTTCAGCGATGTCTTTGAACGTCCCTGCCGGGTGATCGACCATGGCAATGGCCAGGGCCTTCAACAGTTTCTCGTTCGCTGCAGATAAATCCATTAGGCGTTTCTTCGATTATCAGAATGACGTGCGAGCCATTGTGCAGAAATGGCTCATCTTCTCAAGTGCTATGGCCAAGTTGCTCACAAAAGCCTCTCATGAGTCAATATTGACTCATTTGACAAAATAAACAATCATTCGCATCTTTAGCAGCTAATGGGCGTGGCCCAGGTGAAAGATGAGTACGTCGCGCAGATGGCAAGTGGTTCCGGTACTCCCTTTATTGGCCGCATTGAGCCTGGCAGGTTGTGAAAAGCCGCCGCAGGGTTGGGGCGGACCCGGGGGGCCGCGTGAAGTCGAAGCGATGACAGTCAGCAGCGAACCACTGACCCTGATCGCACAACTACCGGGGCGTGTAGAGCCGGTGCGCGTGGCTGAAGTGCGCGCACGGGTAGCGGGCATCGTGCTGGCTCGGCATTTCGAGGAAGGCGCGGATGTCAAAGCCGGCGATCTGCTGTTTCAGATCGACCCGGCGCCGTTCAAGGCTGCGCTCTCGCGGGCTCAGGGCGAACTGGCCAAGACCGATGCGGCGCTGTTCCAGGCCCAGGCGACCGTCAAGCGTTACGAACCATTGGTCAAGATCGAGGCCGTAAGTCAGCAGGACTTCGATACCGCCAAAGCGGCCCTGCAAAGCGCTCTGGCAGCCAAGCGCTCGGCCCAGGCCGATATCGAGACAGCCAGGCTGAACCTCGGCTACTCCACGGTCAAAGCCCCTATCGCCGGGCGCATAGGCCGAGCCCTGGTCACCGAGGGTGCATTGGTCGGTCAAGGCGACGCGACCATGATGGCGCGCATCCAGCAACTGGACCCGATCTACGTCGACTTCACCCAGCCCGCGGCCGATGCATTGCGCATGCGCGCCGCCATCGAACAGGGGCGCCTTACCGGCAACGCTGAAAACCCGCTGACCCTGAGTGTCGAAGGCTCAGAGCACCAGAGCCAGGGCGAACTGTTGTTCTCCGATGTCGCCGTGGACCGCGCCACCGGCCAGATCTCGCTGCGCGGGCGCTTCGCCAACCCGGGAACGGCGCTGCTGCCGGGCATGTACGTGCGCGTCAGTGCGCCACAAGGCCTGGACAAGGCCGCCATTCTGATACCGCAACGCGCCGTGCAGCGCTCTGCCGATGGTCAGGCACGAGTGCTGGTCATCGGCCAGGACCAGACAATCGAAGCCAAACCGGTGAACACCGGCGCCATGCAGGGCTCCCGCTGGCAGATCACCAAGGGACTGGTCGTGGGTGACCAGATCGTCACCGGCGCAATGAACGGCATCAATCCTGGCGACAAAGTCATTGCCAAATCGCTGACTACCCAGCAGGCCAAGGTCCAGTAAGGGCGTAGCGCTCAAGGAAACGACATGTCTCAGTTCTTTATCCGACGCCCGAATTTTGCCTGGGTCGTCGCGTTGTTCATCATGCTCGCCGGTCTGCTGGTCATCCCGTTGCTTCCGGTGGCCCAGTACCCGGTCGTCGCGCCACCGCAGATCACCATTACCGCCAACTACCCGGGCGCCTCGGCGAAAGTCTTGGTGGATTCGGTCACCAGCGTCATCGAGGAAGAACTCAATGGCGCCAAGGGCCTGCTTTATTACGAGTCCACCAGCAACTCCAACGGTACCGGCGAGATCGTCGTAACCTTCGAACCCGGGACCAGCCCACCGCTGGCCCAGGTCGATGTCCAGAACCGGATCAAGAAAGCCGAGGCTCGCCTGCCCAAGGCCGTGCTCGATCTGGGCCTGCAGGTCGAGCAAGCCAGCTCCGGCTTCCTGATGATTTACACCCTGAGCTACAAAGGCGACAGCGCCGGCAAAGACACCGTCGCCCTCGCCGACTTTGCCGCGCGCAACGTCAACAATGAAATCAGTCGCGTCAAAGGTGTCGGTCGGCTGCAGTTTTTCGCGGCTGAAGCCGCCATGCGGGTCTGGATCGATCCGCAGAAGTTGATCGGTTATGGGCTGTCCATCGACGATGTGAATGCGGCAATCCGTACGCAGAACGTCCAGGTACCGGCCGGCAGTTTCGGCAGCACCCCCGGCTCGTCGCAACAGGAGCTGACCGCGACCCTGGCGGTCAAGGGTACGCTGGACAATCCGGAGGAATTCGGCCGGATCGTCCTGAGCGCCAAACAGGACGGCTCGACTGTGCGCTTGGCCGATGTGGCACGTATCGCCGTGGGCAGTCAAAGCTACAACTTCGAGTCGCGCCTCAACGGCAAGCCTGCCGTTGCCGCCGCAGTGCAACTTGCCCCCGGCGCCAATGCCATTGCAACGGTGGCGGCGGTCAAGCAACGCCTGAACGAACTGTCGGTCAACCTGCCAAGCGATGCGGAGTTCTCCGTTCCCTACGACACCTCGCGCTTTGTCGACGTAGCCATCGACAAAGTGATCTACACCCTGATCGAAGCCATGGTCCTGGTGTTCCTGGTGATGTTCCTGTTTCTGCAGAACATCCGCTACACGTTGATTCCTGGCATCGTGGTGCCGGTCTGTCTGCTGGGCACGCTGACCTTCATGTACTTGCTGGGTTTCTCGGTGAACATGATGACCATGTTCGGCATGGTGCTGGCCATCGGCATCCTGGTGGACGACGCCATCGTGGTGGTGGAGAACGTCGAGCGAATCATGGCTGAGGAAGGACTCAGCCCCGCCGCTGCGACGGTCAAGGCGATGGGCCAGGTGTCGGGCGCAATCATCGGCATCACCCTGGTCCTGTCGGCGGTGTTCTTGCCGCTGGCCTTCATGTCCGGCTCGGTAGGCGTGATCTACCAGCAGTTCTCCTTGTCCCTGGCGGTGTCCATTTTGTTTTCGGGTTTCCTGGCCCTCACCTTCACCCCGGCGCTCTGTGCCACCCTGCTCAAACCCGTCCCCGCCGGGCATCACGAAAAACGCGGTTTCTTCGGCGCGTTCAACCGGGGTTTCAACCGCCTCACGCAGCGCTATGAGCGCCTCAATACCCAACTGGTCAAACGGACCGGGCGCTACATGTTGATCTATGCGGGCATCGTCGCCCTACTGGGCTTTTTCTACCTGCGCCTGCCCGAGTCTTTCGTCCCGGTGGAGGACCAGGGCTACCTGATTATCGATGTCCAGCTCCCTCCTGGGGCCACCCGTAACCGCACTGACCAGACGGCCCGAGAACTGGAACGCTACATGATGTCCCGGGACACCACCGCCTCGATGACCATGTTGCTGGGTTTCAGTTTTTCCGGCCAAGGCGAAAACGCCGGCCTCGCCTTCCCGACGTTGAAAGATTGGTCGGAGCGCGGCAAGGGACAGTCGGCTGCGGACGAGGCGGCAGCCTTCAACCAACGGTTTGCCAGCCTGAATGACGGCACCGTCATGGCCGTGAGCCCGCCGCCGATTGAGGGCATGGGCACTTCCGGTGGCTTCGCCCTGCGCCTGCAAGACCGCGCCGGACTCGGCCGAGAAGCCCTGTTGGCAGCGCGTGACCAGTTGCTGGGCAAGGCCAACGGCAATCCGAAGATTCTCTACACGCTGATGGAAGGTCTGGCTGAAGCACCGCAGTTGCGCCTGGATATCGATCGGGAGAAGGCCCGAGCGCTAGGGGTGAGTTTCGATTCGATCAACAACGCTCTGTCAACGGCGTTCGGCTCCACGGTGATCAATGACTTCGCGAATGCCGGCCGCCTGCAACGCGTGGTGGTGCAAGCCGAACAGGCCGCCCGCATGACACCCGAAAGCGTGCTCAAGCTGTATGTCCCCAACGACAGCAACGCCTTGGTGCCGCTGAGCGCGTTTGTTTCTACCCGTTGGGAGGAAGGCGCGGTACAGATCGCCCGCTACAACGGCTACCCGGCCATCAAGATCGCCGGGGATGCGGCGCCCGGGGTCAGCACCGGCGAAGCCATGGCCGAACTGGAACGCCTGGCCGCCGAACTTCCACCTGGCATAGGTTACGAATGGACCGGCCTGTCCTATCAGGAGAAGGTCGCCAGCGGCCAGGCCTTGACGGTCTTTGCCCTGGCCTTCCTGGTGGTGTTTCTGTTGCTGGTCGCGCTCTATGAGAGCTGGGCCATCCCGTTGACGGTGATGCTGATCGTACCGGTAGGTGCTTTGGGGGCCGTGTTGGCGGTTACCGCCGCTGGCATGCCCAACGACGTCTACTTCAAGGTCGGCCTGATCACCATCATCGGCCTGGCGGCGAAAAACGCAATCCTGATCGTCGAGTTCGCCAAAGAACTGTGGGAACAAGGCGTGCCCGTACGCGAGGCGGCTATTCAGGCCGCGCGCCTGCGTTTTCGCCCCATCGTGATGACCTCCATGGCCTTTATCCTCGGCGTCGTTCCTCTGACGCTGGCCACCGGAGCCGGCGCTGCCAGCCAGCGGGCCATCGGCACCGGGGTGATTGGCGGCATGCTCAGCGCCACCTTGCTGGGGGTGATTTTTGTCCCGGTGTTCTTCGTCTGGGTGCTGTCTTGGCTCAAGCGTCAACCTCACCCATCGACCCCTGACGAAACCCAGGCCCCAGCCCGGACCACGGAGTAACCCAATGCCGTCGAATAACTTCCGCTGGTCCACCGTAGCGACACTGAGTGTCGTGCTGGGGGGCTGCTCGCTGGCCCCTGATTACCAACGGCCCGAATCACCGGTTGCGGTGCGATGGAGCGACGCCGCGGCGCAAACACCCGGCACCGCCGCCGTCGATGCCGACGCCCTGAACTGGCAAGCCTTTATCGTCGACCCACAGCTGCGCCGGGCCGTGACGGCCGCCCTGGATAACAATCGCAGCCTGCGCCAGGCGCTGCTGGACATCGACGCGGCGCGCGCCCAGTACCGGATCCAGCGCGCCGACCGAGTACCGTCGCTCAACGCGATCGCCAGCGGCAATCGCCAGCGCCTGCCCGGTGACCTTTCCACCACAGGCAACCCGCAGGTCAACAGCACTTATCAGGTCGGCCTTGGGCTGAGCGAGTTCGAGCTCGATCTGTTCGGTCGAGTACGCAACCTGTCCGACGCGGCGCTGGAACAGTACCTGGCGACCGCAGAAGCAACCCGCGGCACACAGATCGCCCTGGTGGCCGAAGTCGCCCAGGCCTACTTGACCCGTGACGGCGCACAACGGCGCCTGGCACTTACCCGACAGACCCTGGAGACGCGCATGGCCTCGCTGGAACTGGTGACCCAGCGACGCAAGGCCGGTACCGCCACTGCACTGGATTATCAAGAGGCCCTGGGGCTGACCGAACAGGCCCGGGCCGAACTGGAGAGCACCGATCGAGAGCTGCGCCAGGCCGGGCATGCCCTGCAACTGTTGATCGGGACCCAGGATGCAGCGAGTTACCTGCCCGCCAGACCGCAGGATGAGCTGTTGGTGGTGCAGGACATTGAACCCGGCACCTCGTCGACGCTGATCGAACGGCGCCCGGATATCCTCGCCAGCGAACACCAACTCAGGGCGCGCAATGCCGATATCGGTGCCGCCAGGGCGGCGTTCTTCCCGCGCCTGTCACTGACCGGCTCGTTTGGTAGTTCCAGCAAGGAGTTGTCCGGCCTGTTCGACGGCGGCTCGAATGCCTGGACCTTTGCCCCGAGCCTGTCACTGCCGATCTTCGCCGGCGGGCGTAACCGCGCCGGTCTGGACCTGGCCAAGGTGCGCAAGGATTCGGCAGTGGCCAACTACGAAGGCACTATCCAGAACGCTTTCCGCGAGGTCGCCGACAGCCTCGCCGCCACCGACACGCTGCGCCGCGAGGAAGTCGCCCGCCAGGCACTGGCCGATTCCAGCCAAGAGGCGCTGAAACTGGCCAAGGCCCGCTATGAAGGAGGAATGGATACCCATCTGCGCTACCTGGATGCCCAGCGCAGTGCCTTCAGCGATCAATCCACGCTGATTCAGGTCAGCACCGAACGGCAGATTGCACTGACCAACTTGTTCAAAAGTCTGGGCGGTGGATGGCGTGCTGATGGTGCCGAAAATCGCAATGATTGAGCCCAGCCACTTATCGCCCCCCAGGAGGGTCAATGCACTCTGAAAGCAATTATCTGAAGATCGGTCCCGGCGAACTTGATGCAGCTTCTCTAGCGGAGTTGATCCAGGGGCAGTCCTTGCCCCTCTGGTTCACCGGTGTCGACTTCAGCGGTCAGGATCTGTCGCGGGTCAATCTGCAAGGCGCACGCTTCGAGCGCTGCCTTTTTGCAGGCAGCAATCTGACCGCGGCGAAGCTCGATAGCGCCGAGTGGTTGAGTTGCCGAGCAGCACACGCGATGTTTCGCTCGGCAACATTGGTCGATGCCAAGTTCGTCAGCTCCGACCTGAACAATACCCAGTGGCAGCACAGCAAGCTGGCTCACGCATCCTTTGACGGCTGCAAGCTGACGGGCGCCAATTTCATTGACACCTCAACCCTGGGTTTAAGTTTTTCCGACTGCGTGCTGCGCAGCGCCTGCCTGTCCGGCCTTTCATTCTACAAATCGCAGCTGCGAGGCCTCGACTTTGCCGACGCCGATCTGAGTTACTGCGACTTTCGTCATGCCGTCTTTCTTGAGGGGGGAAGCTTGTCGCTGGCTCGGGTCAATAATGCTCGTTTCGACCAGGCTGATTTGCGGGAGGCGAGTCTGGATGGACTACGCCTTGTCGATGCGAAGATGTTCAAGGGCGCGATTATCTCCAAAAGCCAGGCGGCGATGCTGCTATCAGGGTTAGGCCTGACCGTGTTGTAGCGCGAAGCTGGCGTTTACATTACTCATAGACAGTGTGCCGCTGGCAAGCCACAAGTACATCGGCAACACGCAGGAGCTCACGCTGAACATCCTGCGCGATGCCGAAAACTTGCACTCCAAGACGTTCGAAACTCTATCCGGCAGATGGACAATTTTAGTTATTCGTCAACCGTTGGAACTCCGCAACGTTTTCGGGTGTGATGAGGCGATAAGGAATAAACAAACTCTGTTCAACTGCTTTTTTATCAATCATTTTTATGGCAGCCTCCAGAGCACCTTCTGATTGACCTCTAGCATCCTGGAACACGGATACCGTCATGAGGCCTCGTTGAATCGCGGCCAACCCGTCGGAAGTACCGTCAACCCCTCCAACAAGAACTTCCTTTACGCCTGATTGACGTAGTGCCATCGCCGCCCCAATCGCCATTTCATCGTTATTTGATAAAATCGCGTCAATTTTTTTACCGGCCACCAACCAATTATTTGTAATATCCATACCTTTTTCACGGAGCCAGGAGCCACTCTGTTCCTCAACTATATTGATATTCGGATACTTGGCCAGAACCTCCTTGAAACCCGTCGTACGACTGTGCGTCGCATTATTGGCCAAGTCCCCCAACAAAATGGCCACTCGACCTTTGCCCTCCAGCTTCTCAGCCAAGAATTGCGCTTGCATTCTCCCTGACTCCTTGTCATCAGAGGTCACTGTTACTACGCCGTCAGGCAGCTGAGGTTTATCGGGTCTCCGGTTAAGGTAAATCAAAGGAATTCCTGCTTTGACGGCCGACTCAGTAATAGCGTCCGTGGCACCGGTATCCACCGGATTGACTATGACGGCATCGACTTTCTGGCTAATGAAGCTCTGAACCTGGTTTAATTGTTTGACCACGTCATTCCGTGCATCTTCAAACTGTAGATCCACCCCTTCCTTTTCGGCCCGACTGCTTAAATAATTTCGCAAGGCCGTAAGATAAGTATCATCAAATGTCGGCATACTTACACCGATCCTGAGCTCAGCCAGCACAGAGGTACTCATCAGAAGAAACATCGCAGAAGCCAGCACGCGAGACTTGATATACATATTTAAAATTCCTATTTTTTATTGTTGGTGTTTGTACATTATCAAAACAATTAGAGCGCAATAAAAAAGGGACCGGTCAATCGGTAGTCACTGGCTAAAGGCTGGATGACATGTGCAAAAGCCAGACTTGGTTCGGACATGTTCTTATTCTCCGCAAGCTTGATAGTTTCAGGCGCTTGCCTGGATGTGGAATCACATCGCAGGAGAAAATATAGGGGGCCGGGAAATTGCACTCAATCCCTTGCACCAATTCCCTATCAAGCTATCATCCGGCCGCTATAGAGCTTGATAGTTCTCTATCAAGGCACTCCTGAGGCTCGCTATGAACAGGCGCACACGCCTCACCATAGCGACCGTCGCCGAGCAGGCCGGTCGGAGTGTCGCGCCCGTCGACCGGATGCTCAACGCCCGTGCCCCGGTCAATCCGCAAACCGCCGAGCGAGTGTTCCTGGCACCAGTCGTTAACGCCTTGCGCTGTTCGGCCCGGCTCATTAAATCCAGCAAAGTCACTCTGGGTGGCCGTGTATTTTCATGCTTGCCGCCACAACGAAAAAAGAGGCCGAAGCCTCTTAAATCAATGCCAGATACAAATCACGCGCAAACAAAAACGCCACTCTACTGAGTGGCGTTTTTGTGAATGCTTGGAGCGGGAAACGAGACTCGAACTCGCGACCCCGACCTTGGCAAGGTCGTGCTCTACCAACTGAGCTATTCCCGCTTGGTGATGCGCATTCTATAGAATCCTCAGCACCCGTCAACCCCTTGATTCAAAAAAGTTTTATTTCTTTTCAACGGTGGTGCGCAGATGCGGCCAGGCGGCGCGCAGATATTGGAGCATCGACCACAGGGTCAGGCCCGCGGCGATCAGCAGCAACGCATAACCCGTGAGGACCCAGAACGAGAAGTCCGACGGGTTGGCCAGCAGAATGACCAGCGCGAGCATTTGCGCGGCGGTTTTCCATTTGCCCATGTTGGACACGGCCACGTGGGCGCGGGCGCCGATTTCGGCCATCCATTCGCGCAGGGCCGAGACGACGATCTCGCGGCCGATGATGACCGCTGCCGGCAGGGTCAGCCACAGGTTGCCGTGTTCCTGCACCAGCAGGACCAAAGCGACGGCCACCATGAGCTTGTCGGCCACGGGGTCGAGGAACGCGCCGAAAGGCGTGCTTTGTTCCAGGCGGCGCGCCAGGTAGCCGTCGAGCCAGTCGGTGGCGGCGGCAAAGGCAAACACTGAACTGGAAGCCAGATAACTCCATTCGTACGGCAAATAGAACAACAAAATGAAAATAGGGATGAGCAGGACGCGTAGAACGGTGATCAGATTAGGGATATTCATCGGCACAACTGGCTACGAGGTGGAAAGGCATTCTATTCGCTATGCAGATTCGCATAAATCAGCTCAGCGAGCTTTTTACTGATACCGGGTGCTTTGGCTATCTCGTCAATGCTGGCACGGGACAGCTCCTGCAAGCCACCAAAATGTTTAAGCAAGTCGCGACGCCGCGTCGGGCCTACCCCTGCCACCCCTTCCAGGGTTGAGGTTCGCCGGGTTTTGCCACGGCGGGCGCGGTGGCCGGTAATGGCAAAACGGTGGGCTTCGTCGCGAATCTGCTGGATCAAATGCAACGCGGGTGAGTCGCCCTTCAAAGTGAACTCATGGGCGGCATCATTCAAGTACAACGTCTCGAAACCCGCCTTGCGCGTCGTGCCCTTGGCCACGCCCAACAGGATCAGGTCAGGCACCGCCAGCTCATTGAGCACGTCGCGGGCCATGGACAGCTGGCCCTTGCCGCCGTCAACCAGGAGGATATCCGGCAGCTTGCCCTCGCCGTCCTTCAACTTACTGAAGCGGCGCGTGAGGGCCTGGTGCATGGCGGCGTAGTCATCGCCGGCGGTGACGCCTTCGATGTTATAGCGCCGGTAATCGGACTTGATCGGCCCTTCCGGCCCGAACACCACGCAGGACGCCACCGTGGCCTCGCCACTGGAGTGGCTGATGTCGTAGCACTCCAGGCGCTGGGGCGGCTCCTCCAGGTTAAGGACCTCAGCCAGGGCGTCAAAGCGTGCGGCGACGTGCTGTCGGTTGGCCAGGCGCGCGCTCAGGGCTTGCTCGGCGTTGGTCACCGCCAGTTGCTGCCAGCGTGCGCGGGTGCCACGCACGCGGTGGCTGATGTCCAGCTCGCGGCCGCGCAGTTCGTGGATGGCTTCGATCAACGCGGGGAAGTCTTCGTGCACCACATTGACGATCAACTCCGACGGCAGGTCGCGCTCGGGGCTGCTCACGTAGTATTGGCCCAGGAAAGCGGCCATGACTTCGGCGACCTCCTCATCAATACCGGTCTGCGGAAAAAAGTTCTTGCTGCCCAGCACTCGCCCACCGCGCACGCTGATCAGGTGCACACAGGCACCGCCCGGATTGACGAAGGCCGCGATCACGTCGACGTCGCCGGTACCGCCTTCCATGCTTTGCTGGTCCTGGACACGGCGCAGCAGCGAAATCTGATCGCGCAGCTCGGCGGCCCGTTCGAAATCCAGGGTGCTGGCCGCCTGCTCCATGGCGGTGGAAAGCTCATCGGTGAGGGCATTGCTGCGCCCTTCGAGGAACATCACCGAATGGCGTACATCCTCGGCGTATTCGGCCGGCTCAACCAACCCCACACAGGGCGCCTTGCAGCGCTTGATCTGGTACTGGAGACAGGGCCGGGTGCGGTTCTTATAGAAGCTGTCTTCGCACTGGCGCACAAAAAAGGTTTTTTGCAGCAGGCTCAGGCTTTCACGAATGGCCCCGGCGCTGGGATAAGGCCCGAAGTACTTGCCCTTCGCTTTCTTCGCCCCACGGTGAATGCTCAAGCGCGGGAAGTTGCCGTCGGATAAAAACACATAGGGATAGGATTTATCGTCACGCAGCAGAATGTTGTAGGGCGGTCGCCATTCCTTGATCAGCGTCTGCTCAAGCAGCAGCGCTTCGGTTTCGTTGGCGGTGATGGTGGTTTCGACCTGGGCGATACGGGCCACCAGGGCGGCGGTTTTCGGCGCGAGACCGGTCTTGCGAAAGTAGCTCGCCAGACGACTCTTCAGGTTTTTGGCCTTACCGACATACAGCAGGCGTGCCTCGCTGTCGAACATGCGGTACACGCCCGGGCGGCCACTGCAGGTTGAGAGAAAGGCACTCGGATCAAACGGTGTGGTCATGTCAGGCGCTGGCGTCCACCATGCCGTGGCGCACCGCGAGCAGGGTCAATTCAACATCACTGCTGATGGCGAGCTTCTCGAAGATGCGATATCGGTAGGTGTTGACGGTCTTGGGCGACAGGCACAGCTTGTCGGAGATCGTCTGTACCTTCTGGCAACCGACGATCATCAGGGCAATCTGGATTTCCCGCTCCGACAGCGCATCAAACGGCGAGTCGCTGGTGGGCTGGAAGGACTTGATAGCCAATTGCTGGGCGATCTGCGGGCTGATATAGCGCTGGCCGGCAAACACCAGGCGAATGGCCTGGACCATTTCCGCCAGGCCCGCACCTTTGGTGAGGTAGCCGGCAGCGCCAGCCTGCAGCAGACGTGTCGGAAACGGGTCTTCCTCGCACACAGTCACCACCACGACCTTGATGTCCGGATGACTGCGCAGCAATTTGGTCGTCGCGCCAAGACCGCCGATGCCAGGCATCTTGACGTCCATCAACACCACATCGGGTTTCAACTCCCGGGCCTTGATCAGGGATTCCTCGCCTGACTCGGCCTGACCGACTACTTGCAGGCCATCGATGTCAGCCAGCATTCGTGTAATGCCTGTACGAACGAGATCATGGTCATCGACTACTAGCACCCTAATCAAGCAGACACCTCGCGAAATGGTCTTATAGGTTGCTGAACACCTTAGCAAAAAACCAAGGCACAGACCTAATAGCACGCGTCATATAGAGAGAGATTGATTGAGCGACAGCCATCCGCCGGGCGGCGGATGGCTCAATTTGCTGGGCGAAGGGTCAGGAATCCTGGGGCTGGGGCTTGGGTTTTCCATTCATCGCAATCGAGTGCTCGGCCAACGTCGAGGTCAGGCGCCGGATCGCAGCCTGGTCTTCCTTGAGCATCGCGCGATAATCCCCGAGGACTTTCTCTTCGATCTGGCTCAGATTTTCCAATTGAATCGGCGTGGCTGCGCCGGTCAACACGTAAAGCACATCCACGCCTCTTTCGGCGACACGAGACAGGTAATCCGCTTTAGGCGCACGCCCTCCACTTTCATATTTACCTTGTGCGTTGGCTTCAACGCCTCCGATTTCACCAAACATTTTTTGCGACAGGCCAAGTCGCTCCCTTTCTTGCCGTAAACGCGAACCGATTCCACTCATTTGGATGTATGATCCTATTTGGCACACCCCAAGAGGTGACACATTCATCTCTTCATTAAACAAACTTGAACGGTTTTGAACTATGCCCGGAATCCGTACCGCTGCACAAGCCAAGGCCTGGCTGGAACATCAAGGAAAGTCAGTTCAAGCGTTCGCCCGTGAACATGGCGTAGATCCGGCAACCACCTATCAAGTGCTCGCTGGGCGCAAAAAGGGACGGCGTGGGGAAGCCCACAAGGTAGCGGTCCTTTTGGGCATGAAAGAAGGGATCATCCTTGCTGAGACGGGAGACCTGAACAACGATCAGGAAATCGGCGCCTGAGGCCAGTATGCGCTTATAAGGAGTGGTTGCACGCTTTAGCTTGAGCGACAAACACGCTCCATACGCCAGAAGTAGTCTTCTTCACCTACGATGCTGAGCCCCATGCGCTGATAGAGCCTCCTGGCCGGGTTGGTCTTGAATACGGTCAAACGCAACAGTCCCAACGTTTGCGCCTTGAGCGCCATCTGCTCCAACACCCAGCCACCCGCGCCCAACCCGCGATACGCCTCGAGCAGATGCAACTCGCGAATATAGAGGGCCCGGCTGTCGCGGCTCAGGCTGATAAAACCCAAGACCCTGTCGTCCCGGCAAATCAGCCAGTTTTCCCGACCGGCCCAGGCCGTATCAAAGCCTTCGTTGGACCACCACAACCCGTACTGCACGTAGTAGCGGGCCATGGCCTCGTGGGTCAACTTCCGCGCAAAGGGCAGGTCCTGGTCCGTTGCAGCGCGCAGGTGAAAAGCCATTAGAGAGCCGTCACGTGGCTGACCCAACCCCCGCCATCGCGACGGGCAATCAGCAACGCATCCCCCATGCCAGGTACAGCAGCAAGCAAACGGCCATTGGCGGCCCAGATCGCACTGCGACCGGCGCAGGCCCAGCCACCCGACGGGCCGCCATGATTGGCCATCAACACCAGCAGGCCATGTTCAGCGGCATAGCCTTGGAGCAGCGCACTGTCCGTGGCATAGCCCCCCTCACTGATCAACACCCCGGCGGCATACACCGTGGCGCCCGCTCGCGCCGCGGCACGGGGATGGCTGGCCTGGGAAAAATCTGCGCACACCGCCAGCGCAATCCGCTCATTCCCTCGCTCAAGGACCGCACCGCCCTGCCCTGGGACAAACACAGACTCTTCGCCGGCATGCAGATGCTGCTTGGTGTAGACCGCCAGGGAGCCATCCGCTCCCAGCACCAACGCACCGATCAGCACGCCCGCCTCTGGCGTCAGTCGGATCGGCATTCCCACCACCGCCGTCAGTCGCAGCTCACACGCCATCTCGCGCAGGGGGGCCAGCACCTTGTCCTCTGGTGCGATCGCCAATTCAGCGGCCAGCGACGGCTCATACCCCGTCAACGACAACTCGGGGAACACCAGTAATTGCACACCCTGTTCCGCCGCCGTGCGCATAAATGCGAGGTGCCGTTCAATATTGGCCGGGACATCGCCCGCGATGGAAATGGATTGAGCAACAGCAAGGGTGAAGGCAGTCATGGTCGCGTCCAAGCAATCAGTATCAAAGAGCAAACAGCATATCGGCACTCCCCCCATAGTCGTAAGTCCCCCACCGCAATAGAAATTACTGATTGAATCTGCCTGCGTGCCTCGAGTAAGCTCCCCCCATAGATTTGGAGACACACCATGTTGCAACTCACCCACACTCAGGTTTGCCCTGCTGCCAGCGCCCAGCGCTCGGTGTCGGCTACCCGCGTGAACGGTTCGAGCGCACTGGTCAGCTTTTATTTTGGGTATTGGTTTAGCCACTGGCGCGCCTGATACCTGAAATCGGCGCCCACTTACCAAGGGGTCGCCTACCAGAGAAATCTAACCCCCGGTCGGCTCCCCGACCGGGGGTTTTGTTTTTTCAGGCCTCCATAAACCTTTCAACTTGATCAAGAACACTTAAGGGAATCACGACATGAACTACGCCACCTATTACCGCTACGACCTCTGCACTGCCTGGCGATTTAGCCAGCTCCGCTCGGGACAGCCTGCCGCCTCCGATCGGTCACCTATCGGTGGCAAACCAACACACATCGCCGATACGGCGAATTGTCGAACACCCCAGTAGGCCGAGCGCGCGGGAATAGCCCGCCGCTTGCCCAGGAAACCTTGAATATGAACTCCTCCGTCGCCGCTCTGCCCCTCTCTGCCTTGAACAGCGCCAATGAAGCCCTGACCCAGCGCCTGCCCAGCTCGCTTGAGCTCAAGCACCAGTTGCCCCTCAGCCCGTTCCTCAACGAACAGATCCACGCCCACCGCCAAGCCGTGCGCGCCATCCTCAATGGCGAAGATTCACGCTTGCTGGTCATTGTCGGTCCGTGCTCGATCCATGACCCGGAATCGGCCATGGAATACGCCCGCAACCTGAAGAAACTGGCCCTCGACGTCGGCGACCAGATGCTGCTGGTGATCCGCGCCTACGTCGAAAAACCCCGCACGACGATCGGCTGGAAAGGCCTGGCCTACGACCCTCGCCTGGATGGCAGCGATGACATGGCCGCCGGCCTGACCCTGTCCCGCGAGCTGATGCGCGAAATGCTGCGCCTGGGCCTGCCGGTCGCCACCGAGTTGCTGCAACCCATGGCCGCCGGTTACTTCGATGACCTGCTCAGTTGGGTGGCGATTGGCGCGCGTACCACCGAGTCGCAGATCCACCGCGAGATGGCCAGCGGCCTGGGCATGCCCGTGGGTTTCAAGAACGGCACCGATGGCGGCGTCGCGATTGCCTGTGACGCCATGCGCTCGGCGTCCCACCCGCACCGCCACTTCGGCGTCGACAGCCAAGGCCATCCGGCGATCATCCAGACCCCGGGCAACCCCGACACCCACCTGGTGCTGCGCGGCGGGCATCACGGGCCGAACTACGATGTGCAGAGCGTGGCGCGGGTAAGACACGACCTGGCCAAGTCCAAGGTCACCCCGCGGATCCTGGTCGACTGCAGCCATGCCAACAGCAACAAGGACCCGCTGCGCCAACCGGCCGTGTTCAACGATGTGCTGGAGCAACGCTTGCAGGGCGATACCTCGCTGATCGGCATGATGCTCGAAAGCCATTTGTTCGAAGGCTGCCAGCCATTGAGCCCGTCGATGAAATACGGGGTGTCGGTGACCGATGGCTGCCTGGGCTGGACCGCCACCGAGCAGTTGCTGCGTGCGGCTGCCGAGCGCCTGCGCGCTTAAGGCTGATGGATCGAGGCGCTGCTGCCGCAGGCACAGCGCCTCATGAGAACCTGCGGCACACAGGCCATTCGTGACGTGCAGGCAAGAGTCCTTTTCGGCGTCGACGGTGTTTCCGAAGCAACGACGAGGGGATACTCAACGCCATTGCCTACGGCCCTATTGGAGTTACCGATGTCTACCCTCACGCCAAAAGTCCCTGCCTTCGGCCTCGGCACCTTTCGCCTGCAAGGCCAGATGGTGATCGATTCCGTCAGCACCGGCCTGGAACTGGGCTACCGTGTCATCGACACCGCGCAGATCTACGAAAATGAAGCAGACGTTGGCCGGGCCATCGCCGCCAGCGGCATCCCACGGGACGAGTTGTTTATCACCAGCAAGATCTGGATTGCCAACCTTGCTGAAGGCCAACTGATCCCAAGCCTCAAGGAAAGCCTGCGCAAGCTCGAGACCGATTACCTGGACCTGACCCTGATCCACTGGCCATCGCCGGAAGACCAGGTGCCCGTCACCGAATTCATGGAGCAGTTGCTGGAAGCCAAACGCCTGGGCCTGACACGCCAGATCGGTGTTTCCAACTTCACCATCGCCCTGATGAAGCAGGCCATCGCAGCCGTGGGTGCCGAGCACATCGCCACCAACCAGATCGAATTGCACCCTTATCTGCAAAACCGGCAGGTTGTGGATTTCGCCACCGCCAACGGTATCCAGATCACCTCATACATGACCCTGGCCTACGGTGAAGTACTCAAGGATCCGGTGATCCAGCAGATCGCCGAGCGCCATCAGGCCACCCCGGCGCAAGTGACCTTGGCCTGGGCCATGCAATTGGGCTATGCGGTCATCCCGTCCTCAACCAAGCGTGCCAACCTGCAAAGCAACCTCAAGGCCCTGCAACTGACCTTGAGCGCTGCTGACATGGCGCACATTGCCGGGCTGGAACGGGGCCAGCGCTTGACCAGCCCCAAGGGCATCGCGCCGAAGTGGGACTAAGCCCCGGCCACCGGTGTGCGGGATAACTCGCGCAGCCATGGTAATACCCGCAGGCCGGCCGTGGCCTCGGGTGGGTCGATGATGTCCATGAAGTGTTCGAGATTGACGTTGTCCGGCACGCCGGGCAGCCGCACCAGCACCGCCGGCGTTACACCGGGATGCGCGCCCACATCCAGGTGATCGTAGACCAATACATGGCGCACCTGGGGCTGCGGCCCACAGGCCTGGGCCGTCAGCCCCGCATTGATGATCAGCACGTCGAAAGGTTCGGCCGGGATAGCCGTGAGTATCTGGACTTCCTCGAAGGTTTGTACCGGCACGATCCGGTGGTACCCCAACTGATTGAGCATTTTTTCGATGTACAACCGTTGCAGGTGCTGTTCATCGGCAATCAGGATGGTCAGTGCTTTGTTCGGCATGGCAAACCCCTGGGCAGGCAGCGCTCGTCAGTGAGCGAGGCCCATTTTCCAGACATATCCCGAAGACAAAATCAGGCATGTTCCCCCTTCGCGTAGGAGTTCTCCCAAATCAACCGAATGGCCAACTCCCGCAGTCAAGCCTGATTGCCATACCGGCCCAGGCTGTGATGCAACTGTTCGATGGCCGAAGCTACCGCCTCTACCGCAGCGTCCGATGCATCGCTGTCATGCCGCTCACACACGCTTTCCAATGTCTCGCAGCACGTGATCAACACCTGAGCCTTGACCATGCGCGCGCCCCCTTTAACGCGGTGAGCCAAGTCATGGAGCTTGGCGAAATCAGCCGGCGATTTCAGGGACGGCAACAGCGCACGGTCTTCCTCGAGGCTCTTGAGCAACGGCGTCAGCAGCTCGTTGAGAGCATCCTTATCACCCTGCGTCAGCATGATCAGTGAACCTAAATCAAACGCCACTTCCACTTCATCCGTTAGCGCGCCAGCGGTCCGTGATGCCAGGGCCATGCGCAAGTCCTCAAGCCCGGTCGGCTTGAACAGGCAACCGTCCATGCCTGCTTGCCGGCAGCGTTCGGCTTCCTGCGACAAGGCATTGGCGGTGAACCCGAGGATCAGGCACGGCGCCAGCCCACGCTGGCGTTCCTGTGCGCGAATATCACGCGCCAACGCATAACCGTCCTTGAAGGGCATATTGCAATCGGTGATCACGCCGTCAAAATGCCCGGCCTGCCACAGTGACAATCCTTGGGCGCCGTCCTCGGCCAAGGTGATGCGATGCCCCAGGAAACTCAGCTGTCGCGCCAGCAACAAGCGGTTGGCCGGGTAGTCATCCACCACCAGGATATTCAACCCGCGCGCTGGCGGAACGTGGGGGACCGTTACATTGGCAGGCACGGCCGTGGTCAGGGCCAGCGTCAACGTCACATCCACCCGCGTGCCCTTGCCCAGCACACTGCTCAAGTGCAATTGACCGCCCATCATCTCGCACAGGTTACGACTGATCACCAACCCCAGGCCCGATCCGCTTCGCGCCGGCTGTTCGTTGTTGCTGCCCTGGATAAAGGGGTTGAACAAACGCTGCTGATCTTCCGCACTGATGCCAATACCCGTGTCCTCCACCCACAACCGCAGGTGCAACTGGTCGTCGGCCAACACCGGTGCACCCTGGGCGCCCAGGCGCACCTGGCCGAAGGCGGTGAACTTGATCGCGTTACCCAAGACATTGGACACCACCTGCTTGAAGCGCAGCGGGTCAACCAGCACCGGCCGGTCGATCAACGGGTCGAGCTCCACCTGCAGCACCAGGCCCTTGTCCTGCGCCAGCCCCTCGAACACCCGCGCCACTGAGGCCAGCAGTTCGTACAGATTGGCCGGCTCCAGGCTCAGGGACAGGTGGCCGGATTCGATTCGCGCAATGTCGAGAATATCGCCGATCAACTCCAGCATGCTCCGGGACGCCACCGACGCAACCTCCAACGCATCGCGGTCAGCCACGCCCTGCTCGGCGTTCTTCAGGGCCAGTTCGATCATGCCGATCACCGCATTCATGGGCGTGCGAATCTCATGGCTCATGGTCGCCAGGAAAGTGGTCTTGGCACGGTTTGCGGTGTCGGCCTCCTCCTTGGCCACCTGCAACTGCCCCAGCAAGCGCTGGCGCTCGCTGACATCCACCCAGCCGGCGATCATGCCCACGACACTGCCATTGCTGTCACGGTACGGGAGCATCCATTGGTAGATGGTCAACACCTCGCCGCCGGGCACCTTGAGCACACGGTCATGAACCTGCGGCTCGCCCAACTCCATCAAACGCAAATAATCGGCATGGAACGACTGGGCCTGGGGCGCGTTACCCGTGTCGGTTTCCACCACGGTCTTACCGATGACGTCTTCCAACTTGAAGCCGAACACATCCAGGTAGGCGTTATTGCAGGCCATCAGGCGGCCCAGGCGATCGCGCACATAGATCGGGTGCGGCGTGCCGTCGATCAACACACTCATGAACCGCATCTGGTCGCTCAACGCACGCTCGGCCTGGGCGCGCTTGCGAATCAGGCTGCGCAGGTAGAACACCCATCCCAGCGTGACCAGCAGCAGCAGCGCAGCCAAGCCAAACCCCTGGAGGATGATGTTGCGGTGACGTGTCCAGTAGTTGTCTTCGATGATGATCTCGCTGCGCCAATGGTTGGTCAGCTCGTCCATTTCTTCTGGCGTAATGCTCAACAACGCCTTGTCGAGGATCGAGTACAGCTCCAGTTGGCTGCGGTTGACCCCAAAGGTCACGCGCGCAGGCTCGCTCCCGATAGTGCTGGTGATGCGTAGCCGCTTGCGGTAATTGCGGGCGATCATGTAGCGCGCGCTCATCAGTGAAACCGCAGTCGCATCGACACTGCCGTTGACCACCAATTCCATGGCCTGCTCGGGGTTCTCCACCTCGACAAACCCGATGCCTGGATAGTCCCGGTTGATTTGCGCGGCCAGGCTGTTGCCGCGAAGAACCGCCAGGCGCTTGCCGGTCATATCCTCCAGGGTAACCAGATGCTCGTCGGCGGTGCGCACCACCAAGACATAGGGACTGGACAGATAAGGTCGGGTAAAACGGATCTTTTCAGACCGTTCGACACTCGGCGTGACGACCGCCAGCATGTCCACGCGACCCGCACTGGCCTGTTCAATTTGCCGAGGCAGCGAACTGCCCCGCTCCACATCAAACTTCAAACCTGTGCGCAAACTGATGCGCGACAGCACCTCGGCGCTCAACCCTTCGAATTGCGCTTGTTCGTTGAAAAAAGACAACGGCACGAACTTGTCGAGCACCGCCACTTTCACCCGCGGATGCTTCTCCAGCCAGCGCTGTTCACTTGCGCTCAAGCGCAGTTGCTCCGCCTCCAGGAATCCGCTGCCACCGGCACTCCAACGGCGCAGGATTTCCATTTGCTCGCTGGCCGTAACGGCAGCCAGCGCGGTGTTGATGATGCCCAACAGGCGGGTATTGTCCTTGGCGAATGCAAACCCGAAAGGGTTGACCTCCAATGCGGAAAAATCCGCCATACGCACATTATTAAGGTAGTTCTTGTTGATCAGATAGCGGGTGCTGATGGCGTCACCCAGGTACACATCCGCCTGGCCGAACGCAACGGCACCAAGCGCTTCGAAGGTCGAGGCAAACAAGAGCAATTGCGCATCGGGGTAAAAGGCCTGGACGGCCTCAGGCTGCATATAGTGGTAGAGCATCGCCAGGCGCTTGCCTGAAAGGTCAGCCTTCAGCGCCTGGTTTTCTCCCGCACGCGTCACCAGTGCGGGTTGGTCGTTGGCGTAGGATCGGGACAGCACCAACTCCGGGTCGGCCGCCTCGAACCCGTTGGCCGACCCCACGAAATCCACTGCGCCCGCCTTGAGCGCGTCGATCACCTCATCGCGGGTGTCGTAGCGCTTCACGTCGATGGTGATATTCAGCGCCTGGGCAACCAGTGCCGCAAAATCGGCCGTGATGCCTTCAAGCTCCTGGTTGTTACTCAGGTCAAAGGGCGCGTAGTCGGGCGCCGACACCCCCATCGTGAGTGTGCGGCGCTCGCGCAACCAGCGCCAGTCGGCTTCGTCCAACACCAGGGAAGAGTTTTCAAGGGTGGAGTGGCCCAGAAGTTTCAGATCGTGCGGTTCCTCCAGGGCCATCACCGCCCAAGGCAACAGCCCCATCAGCAGGATGGCCGCGCGTTTCACACGCCGGGAGGTGACCATTTCAGATCAGATGATTGCGCTGGGCGAACTTGGACAGATGCACCACCGACGACATACGCAACTTCTCCTTGAGCCGCGTCTTGTAGGTACTGATAGTCTTGTGGCTCAACAGCATGTCGTCGGCAATATCCTTGTTGCCCAGGCCCAGGGCCAGCTTTTGCAGGACGGTCAATTCGCGATCGGATAGCGCCTCCACCAACTCCTGCTCGGTCGATTGCAGGTCGTCGCGACGCACCGAACTGGTGGGCAGGCTGGGGAAGCAACTGTAGCCGGACCTGATCGCCCTGATCGCCTTTTGCAGCTCATCCAGCTCACCGGTCTTGGCGACAAACCCCATCGCCCCGGCGCGCATGCAGCGAGTGGAAAAAAACACCGCCAGATACGAGGTCAGCACCAGGATCCTGCAGGGCAACTCCAGTGCCTTGATCCGGCTGATCACCTCCAACCCACCGAGCTTGGGCATCGCCAGGTCGAGAATGACCAGGTCCGGACGTTCTTCACGAGCAATCTGCATGGCGTCAGCGCCGTTCCCCGCTTCGTAGATGGTATCGAAGCCTTCCTGCTTCAACAGATACTTCACGGTGGCGCGTATAAAAGGGTGATCATCCACGATTAAAGCTTTGTTGCTCATAAGACTCCCCTGGGAAGATCAGTACGCTTACATATCACGCGAGACCCCACTACCTGTGAAAAGTAACAGTTCCGACAAGCGGCACTGATTACTCGGTCAAACACCTCAGGCAGTACAGGCCCCTCCTTTTGAAAAACACAGTAAACATGTGAAGCCACGCCTTAATTCCTGAACAGGCGCAAGCGCGCAACCTTAGCAACCGCGTGCTTTTTCAAATGAAGGGATAATCTCGACTAAATGTAGGACTTTTCCTCAGAGTCCTCCAGAAGCTACTCGGTGGTGCTGGGGCTCCAGAACGCCTGTACCACCAGGGTCGACCGGGAAATTCGCGCCACCAGGGCGTCCAACTCGTCACCGTCTACCGAGGTCACCGCCAGTGTGGCTTCGATTTCAACCTCCTCGGCGCCGAACGGTCGTACATCGACATCGCTGGCCGGGTAGTTACAGCGCGCCAGTTCAGCTTCCAGCAACGCCAATACCGCGGTTTGCTGGGTACGCCGGGCAATCACATAGAGGATGTTGGTGACCTCCGCCGACACCACATCCAGCGGTTGGCGGTTGATGTTATTGACGATGGGCCGCAGCAGCGTGTTGGCCGCCAGCACGAACAGCGTGCCCAACAGCGCCTCGAGGACCAGGTCGGCACCGGCGCACGCTCCCACCGCCGCCGACGCCCAGAGCGTGGCGGCGGTGTTGAGACCGCGCACATTGCCTTCTTCACGCATGATCACACCGGCCCCCAGAAAGCCGATGCCCGATACCACATACGCCACCACCCGCACGGCGCCTTCCGCACCGCCGAGGCGGTTGGCCATGTCAACGAAAATCGCCGCGCCCACCGCCACCAGTACGTTGGTGCGCAGGCCCGCCGTGCGTTGGCGGTACTGGCGCTCGAAGCCGATCAGGCCACCGAGGATAAAGGCAGCGGTGAGGCTGACCAGGGTATCGATCAGGGAGTTGAGGTTGATGTTGTCGATTGCTTGCATGGGAAACCGTCCCTGTTCATTGCCAGCCAAACTTACGGATGTAGTAGCCCTTCACCGCCTGGGTCAGCGCCATGTACGCCAGCAGGATCACCGGCAGGAACACAAAGTACAGCGACGGCAGCGCCTGCAATTTGAAGTAATGCGCCAGCGGCCCCATCGGCAGGAAGATCCCCACGGCCATGATCACGCCGGTCATCACCATCAACGGCAGCGCCGCGCGGCTTTGCAGGAACGGGATTTTCGGGGTGCGGATCATGTGCACGATCAGCGTCTGGGTCAGCAGCCCCACCACGAACCAGCCGGACTGGAACAGCGTCTGGTGGTCAGGGGTGTTGGCATCGAAGACATACCACATCAGTGCGAACGTGGTGATGTCGAAGATCGAACTGATCGGCCCGAAAAACAGCATGAACCGCCCCACATCCCCTGGCTGCCAGCGTTGTGGTTTGGCGAGCATGTCCTCGTCGACGTTATCGAACGGAATCGCGATCTGCGAGATGTCATACAGCAGGTTTTGCACCAGCAGGTGCATCGGCAGCATCGGCAGGAACGGGATAAACGCACTGGCCACCAGCACCGAGAACACGTTGCCGAAGTTGGAACTGGCGGTCATCTTGATGTACTTGAGCATATTGGCGAAGGTGCGCCGGCCCTCCAGCACGCCCTCCTCCAGGATCATCAGGCTCTTTTCCAGCAGGATGATGTCGGCGGCTTCCTTGGCGATATCCACCGCGCTGTCCACCGAAATCCCGATATCCGCCGTCCGCAGCGCCGGCGCGTCATTGATGCCGTCCCCCATAAAGCCCACCACATGCCCGTTGGCCTTGAGCAGGCGCACGATGCGTTCCTTGTGGCTGGGCGTCAGGCGGGCGAACACATTGGTGGTTTCCACGGCCTTGGCCAACTGGGCGTCGGTCATGTCCTCGATGTCGTTGCCCATCAAAAGGCCCTGTTGCTCCAGACCCACTTCACGGCAGATTTTAGCGGTGACCAGCTCGTTGTCGCCGGTCAGCACTTTGACCGCCACACCATGGGCTTTCAGCGCCTTGAGAGCGGGCGCAGTGCTTTCCTTGGGCGGGTCGAGGAACGCGACGTAGCCGATCAGCGTGAGGTTGTTTTCATCCGCCAGGCTGTAAGTGTCGCGCCCCGGGGCCATCGGTTGCGCAGCCACGGCTACCACCCGCAGGCCTTCTTCGTTGAACGCGGCAGTGACCTGGCGAATGCGCGCCAGCAGCTCGTCGGTCAGCGCTTCGTTGACATCACCATGACGCACGCTGTTGCACACCGAGAGGATCTCCTCAACCGCACCTTTGCAGATCAGCAGATGCGGCCGGCCCTGCTCGGCCACCACCACCGACATGCGGCGGCGGTTGAAGTCGAACGGGATTTCATCCACCTTCTGGAACGCGGTGCCGACCTTCAGTTCGCGATGCACCTCCACGTGCTCCAGCACCGCCACGTCCAGCAGGTTTTTCAGGCCGGTCTGGTAGTAGCTGTTGAGGTAAGCCATCTCCAGCACATCGTCAGACTCTTCGCCCCACACGTCCACATGACGCGCCAGGAAAATCCGGTCCTGGGTCAGGGTGCCGGTCTTGTCGGTGCACAGCACATCCATCGCGCCAAAGTTCTGGATCGCATCCAGGCGCTTGACGATGACCTTCTTGCGCGACAGGAACACCGCGCCCTTGGCCAGGGTGGACGTGACAATCATCGGCAGCATTTCCGGGGTCAGGCCCACGGCGATCGACAGCGCGAACAGCAGCGCTTCGGTCCAGTCGCCCTTGGTGAAACCGTTGATGAACAACACCAGCGGTGCCATCACGAACATAAAGCGGATCAACAGCCAGCTGACCTTGTTGACGCCGTGCTGGAACGAGGTGGTCGCACGGTCGGTGGCCGTCACGCGTTGGGCCAGCGCACCGAAATAGGTGCTGTTGCCGGTGGTCAGAATCACCGCCGTCGCGGCGCCGGACACCACATTGGTGCCCATGAACAGGATGTTCTCCAGGTCCAGCGGGTTGCGGGTGTTGGTGTCGCGCTGCTGGGCGAACTTCTCCACCGGCATCGATTCACCGGTCATCGCCGCCTGGCTGACGAACAGGTCCTTGGCGCTGAGCACGCGGCAGTCGGCGGGGATCATGTCCCCGGCCGAGAGCACGATCAGGTCGCCCGGCACCAACTGCTTGATGGGCAATTCGACGCGTTTGGCATCATCGCGGCGCAGCACCGTGGCGGTGTTGCTCACCATGGCTTTCAAGGCATCGGCGGCCTTGTTGGACTTGGCCTCCTGCCAGAAGCGCAGCAGGGTCGAGAGCACCACCATGGAGAAAATCACCGTGGCGGCCTTCATGTCTTCGGTCAGCCAGGAGATCACCGCCAGCAAGGTCAGCAGCAGGTTGAACGGGTTCTTGTAGCAATGCCACAGGTGCACCCACCACGGCAGCGGCTGCTCGTGCTCGACTTCATTGAGGCCGTATTGCACGTGCAGGGCATCGGCTTCCAGGCTGCTCAAGCCCTCGGTATGGCTGCCCAACGTACCGAGCAATTGCACGGCGCTGCTATTGGCCGCGACCACCAGGGTTTGCGCCAGGGTGGGCGGCACTTCGCGGCTGACGCTGGCATCGGTGACGGTTTCGAGCATCGCCAGGCGACGGAAATGCCGGGCGATATGCCGGGTCCGCAGGAAGCCGGCGAAGAACTCTTTCAACAGAGTGAGGTTCATGGTGTGTTACTCCTGCGCGAGGAAAAAACCGTCGTGCAGGTACTGCCTGCCCCACCGCGCCCGCTTCGTAGGCACAGTCAGCCCGGCCCGCCCGCCGTAAAAGGCAGGCGCGTCCGTAGCATCCCGAGGTTAACCGGGTGCTGGTCAGCGTCGATGAGAGGGATCGCACAGGGGCCAGGACTGGCCGCTGTCGGGATGCCGCTTCTCGCTAGGTGGCGAGACAACGGCATCGAAAAAAATGCGCGTTATCTTGCCAAGTATGTGCCGGTTACCGAGACCGGCCGACAACTGTCACTCGAACAAGTACCCACTGAGGGTCTCCGCTATTGATGAAAACGCGCGAAGCTTACGCCCCGATTTAAGGAGAGTAAACCGTAGGAAAGTTTCCATATGGTGAATAAGAAGATTCTTCAGGGAGGGTTCAGGAACCCCCAGCCTGAAGCCGCCGATGCTTGAATGTGAGGTGGCAGCTGCGTACGAGGTGGTGGGCCAGGTTTTTGCGAAATTAATCGTCCCGCGTCAGCACTTCCAACAACTCAATCTCAAAGCGCAGATTGCTGTTGGGCTTGATATGCGCGCCCATCGACCGTTCGCCATAGGCCAGGTGCGCCGGCACAAACAACCTGCGCACCCCGCCGACCTGCATGCCCATCAACCCCTGGTCCCAGCCCTTGATCACCCGCCCGGTGCCGATCACACACTGGAACGGCTTGCCCCGCTCCCAGGACGAATCGAAGACCGTACCGTCTTCCAGGGTGCCGGTGTACTGGGTGGTGATCAGTGCGCCCTTGACCACGGCTTTACCGGTGCCTGGGCGAGTGTCGGTGATCTGGAGTTCGTCGGGGCTCATGGTGGTTCTCGTTGAAGGCGTAAAGACTGGGGTTTTCCCAGAATCGGTGGGGTTTGGCAAGTGCAGGAACAGTCGCAGCCGTGACATTTCCCTTTAACTTGCAGGACGTTTCCGAGAGAATCCCAAGCGCTTGCGCCGCTCAAATCACGTGGCTAGTCTTCGGCGGTCACTGCCAATTCAGTGACCGGGTTTAGCAGCCCGCCGATATGACTAGGCGCAAAGCGCCACCTTTTGCAGGGCGCTTTTTTTCGGCCCGTGCTTCATGGTGGCCGTGCGCAGGGCACCTTCGGGTGCACCGGGTTACTAGTCACCGGTCTGCTAACCTGCGCATGGCCGCCACCCCAAATCGTTTAGCAGCGATGGTGTCGGCTCCTACTGACTAGAGGAGCTTCAAAATGGACAAACTCGTCCCCGCGCCACCCGCCCCAGAACGGCAATTTTTCACCACCACCCCAGACCTCAGCTTCGAAGACGCCCTGGCCCACGCCAGCAGTGTGCTGCGTTGCGCCGCCGTTGCCGCACAGACGGCAGGTGATCAACTGGACGGTCCGTCACGTACGCTGGTGCTTTCGGTCATGCACCTGGTGGACATAGCGAGTGTGATGGTGGACCGGTCACTGGAGTGTGTGCAGCCACGCTAAAAGCACAGTCGGTTTCTGTGGCGAGGGAGCTTGCTCCCGTTGGGCTGCACAGCAGCCCATTGCTTAGCAACGACCTCTCTAACCTTAGGGCCTCACTGCTCGGCATGGTGTTTCAGCACAAACAGCTAAAGCAGCGTTAGAGAATTTAACTACAACGCAGCAGGAACCATCCGACTTCTCCTCGAACATTTCGTCACCTCTTATAAACATCCAACCAAACCTGGTTGCATAACAATAAGAGGTCACCCCCATGAACGAACCAACAAGCCCTGCCCGCGTCGCCGTCATTCAGTTCAACCCACAGGTCGGTATAGCCAACCGAAGCGACAACCTGCGTCAAAGTCTTCTACTGGCGACTGAAGCAGTAAACGGCGGCGCCAATCTGATCGTGCTGCCGGAGCTTTCCAACTGCGGCTATTTGTTCAGCAGCCGCCAGGACGCGTTTGATCATGCAGAGGCAGTGCCGAACGGACCGAGTGTGCGGGAATGGATCGACTTTGCCTGCAAGCACCAGGTGTATCTGGTCGCCGGTCTTAGCGAAATCGATGGTATGCAGCTGTTCAACACAGCCGTATTGCTGGGGCCCGACGGGTTCATAGGCAAATACCGCAAAGCCCATTTATGGAACCTGGAAAAGCTTTGGTTCACCCCGGGAAATTCTGGCTTTCCAGTGTTTGAAACGCCGATCGGTCGTATCGGCCTACTGATCTGCTGGGACATCTGGTTTCCGGAGGTACCGCGCATTTTGAGCCAGCAAGGCGCCGATATCATTTGCAGCTTGAACAATTGGGTGTGGACACCTCCGCCGTTGTTCGATGAGGCAGGAAAGTGCATGGCGTCGTACCTGACGATGACTGCTGCACATGTGAACAACGTATTTATCGCGGCCGCGAGCCGCATTGGTGAAGAGCGGGATGCCCGCTATCTCGGATGCTCCTTGATTGCAGGGACAAATGGCTGGCCAATCGGCGCCGTGGCTTCGGCCAATCGCCAAGAGATCCTGTTCGCCGACATTGACATCGCCAGCGCCCGCAGCGCGCCGATCTGGAACAGCCTCAATGATCTGCAGCGGGACCGTCGCAATGATCTTTATGATCAGATGCTCGGGTATTCCCAGCACCCTGCCCTGCCTCGCTGAGAGGAGGGCAATCTATGGAAACGTTGTTTGCCAGGAAAACGCCAACCCGCTCACGAGCGGATATCACAGTTGTTGTACTGGGACTCGTCGCTACCTTGCTCGCGGTATGGGTTGTATCCAGTCATCAAGGTTCATGGCCAGGATACAACGAGATGGTGACGGCCCTCCCCCAACCCTTAGCGTGGTTGCGGTGGGTAGTGGGGGATATAAGCGAAGTTGCCTTTTACAAGCATGAACTCGCGTCACTGGGCCTATTGAGTGGTGCCTATCTGGCATGGTGGGCAAACAAACGTGGCAAAGCCTGGCAGGGCTTTTCCATTTGCTACGGCACCGGATTGTGGCCTTGGGTGGTGACCAGTTCGTTGATCGGGCTGTTGCTGAGCAACCTGCTGTGGGGTTGGAGCGTTACCGCCGAAACCTGGCAGCCTACGTTTGCGGCGTTTGTTTCATTGCCAGCAGCGATGGTGCTCATGTTTGGCAGCGGTTGGAAGGTCGCCCTCAATGGTGCAGTGCTGGGAGCGTTACTGGTTACTCCACTGTGCTTGTTGATCGTCAATCTGGTGTGTGTGCCACTGGGTTTACCAGCCGTGGTCGGTAATGTGCTGGGTATGGCTATCGGAAGCGTCATCGCATTTGCACTGTGTCGTCGGGTGCCCTCGCTGGTGCGTTCGGACTCTATCGCTCCAGACCGACCGATACCTGTTACCCCGCCCAGTTACGGAGTGTTCTGGAGCCTGCGCCGAGTGCTGGCGGACTTTTCCGAAGCACCCTTTTTTGGAAATGAGCTGGCCAGTCTCGGACTGTTGGCAGGCGTGTTGCTTGCCTATGCCCTCAACCCCATGAGCCCGGCTTATGGCTCCGGCCTGCTTTTGCACATGGTAGGAGCACAGGCACTGACGTCGGCTTTTGGCGTAGTGATCTGGCGCCATCAATGGATAAAGCGGGGTTGGTATCCCACCTATGTACCGTTGGTATCTGTGGTACCGGCAGCAGTGTTGACCCACGGTGGCAGTTGGATGGTGGTGACTTCAAGTGCATTGCTGGGTGCACTGATCGCACCGCCGTTGGCCTGTGCAATTGCGGCGAGACTGCCTGCCCATTTTCATCCGTACATTGGCAATGTAGTTTCAATGGCGTTGAGTACGTTGATGATTGTGCCGATCGTAGGTTGGCTGGCAACTTGAAAGGTGTGGTTAGGGCCCCCCCCTAACCACTTTTGAACACAACAATAATCGATCAAGCCAACGGCACCCGACGCATCGTCAGTGCCATTCGCCCCACAAAGAAACTCAACGCCGCACGCGACAGCTGCTTTGGCGTCACTTCACGGGTTTTATACTCGGCCTGTTGCTTCAACTCCTCATCCTCGCGCAAAGGCACCAGGCCACCTGGTGCATTCGCACCCCACGCCGCGCAATTGCCCTGCACTATCCTGACACCGGGCTGTCGTACTTTCATGCGTCTAAAACCCGGAGAAACCATGACCCAGGATGTCCTCGCCAAAGAAACCAATCGCCGCCAGCTGCAGCAGATTATCTCCGGGCTGTCCGACGGGATCATCCTGGCCGAAGTCGACCAGACCATTCTCTGGGCCAATGAGGCCGCGCTGGCCATGCACGGTGTGGAGGACGTCACGGCACTGGGTGCCAATACCCAGGAATACGCCAAACGCTTTAGCCTGCGCTATCGTAATAATCATCCCTTGCCCTTGGAGAATTACCCCCTCGCCCGCGTGGCGGCAGGCGATGAATTCAGTGATGTGGTAGTGGAGGTCATGCCCACCGCCGATGAAGAAAAAACCTGGGTTCACCGCCTGCGCAGCCTGGTCATCAGCGATTCCCACGGCACGCCTGAATTGCTGGTGCTGATCCTCAGCGACGCCACCGAATGGGCCAGCGCCGAACAGCGCTTCGAGAAAACCTTCAACGCCAACCCGGCGCCGGCGGTGATCTGCCGCCTGAGCGACCTGCGCTATATCAAAGTAAACCAGGGCTTCCTGGAGATGACCGGCTACACCCGTGACCAAGTGATCGGCCGTTCAGTGTATGAACTGGACGTGCTGGAGCATGCCGAACGCAGGGAGCTGGCCGTTCAGCGCCTGGGGGAAGGCGCGACCATCCCGCAGATGCAGGCCGAGCTGAAACTGCCCGGAGGCGGCAGCAAACTGGTGATCGTCGCCGGCCAGCCGCTGGACATGAACGAGGAAGACTGCATGCTGTTTTCCTTCACCGACCTGGAGCCACGCCGCAAGGCCGAAATCGCCCTGCGCCAGAGTGAAGAGCGCTTCGCCAAGTCGTTTCGCCTGACGCCGGTGCCCACCTTGGTGTGCAGCGCCGCCAACCGCCAGGTGGTGGATGTCAACGAAGCGTTCATGACCATTACCGGGTACACCAGCGAAGAGCTGATCGGTAAATCCATCGAAGACATCAACTTCATCGACAACCAGGAGGCGGCCGCGCAGTTGTTCGCCACCCTGGAGAAAGCCGGCAACCTCGATGGCCAGGACCTCAAGGTGCGCAAGAAAGGTAACGAGGTCATCGACTGCGTGGTCTCGGCAGACACGGTGATCATTGAGGATGTGCCCTGCTATCTGCTGGTGATGATGAACATCACCGAACGCAAGCGCTCGGAGCTGGAGTTGGTGGCGGCCATCGAGGAAGTGATGCAGGACGCGTCCTGGTTCAGCCAGACCCTGATCGAGAAACTGGCCAATGCCAAGAGCGTCAACAGCCCCAACCTGCCGAACGTGGCCTTCACCGACCTGACCGCCCGCGAGCGCGATGTCCTCGGCCTGATCTGCGAGGGCCTGGCCGACAAGGAGATCGCCTCACGCCTGAAATTGGCGCCCAACACGGTGCGTAACCATGTGGCCACGGTGTACTCGAAACTGGGGGTGCATAGCCGTAGTGCAGCGATTGTCTGGGCCCGTGAACGCGGGCTGTTTGCCGGTGAACTGCGGGTTAAGAAAACCCGATAAAAGTGCAAATGCACTAGTGCGGTTAGTGCGAATTCGCCTTATCCCGCGCAGTCCCAATCCCTAACCTTCAGGGTGTGAGTACAGGGCTTTCAACCTGTGCCGTCGTAAAACGACACCCTGAAGGAACCCACATGTTTACGCTCTCTCAACTGCGAAATTGCATCGAAGAAGGCCTCGCGCCGCTGACATGCGAGTTCACCCTGTGCCGGGATGCGTCGCTGACCCTCAAGGTCTACGACGCCGACACCGGCCGGGTGGACCTGGTGGTGACGGGGATCAGCACCAACCGGCTGCAGACCCCGCAAGACGTGGAAAAGATGGTGGAAGAACTGCGCTACGAACTGCAAAGCAACAACATGGGCAAGGTCACGCTGGAAGACGTGCCTTCAACGACGAACCAATGAAATAGAACACCCCGCCCGCGACGATGAACGCCCCCAGCATGTAGAACATGTAATGGGCCGGCAGGCTGGCCAGCACCAGCCCGCACAACACCGGCCCCAACGCCGCCCCCAGGTTGGACAGGTTCTGCGCCCCGTAGTACATGCCCCGCAGGTGGTCCGGGGCGATCCGGTCGATAAACATGTATTCGGCCGGAAACACGATGATTTCCCCCACGGTAAAGACCGCCATCGCCAGCACCCACCAGAGCACGCTGGTGGACAACGCAAAACCAATCAGGCCCAGCATGAACATACCCAGGCCGGCGATCAGCCATTGGCTGAGGTAACGGTGGGAAATACGTCGACCAATCACGTACTGCAAGGCGATCACCAGCACGGCGTTGGTGGTGAGCACGGCACTGATGACGGTGTAGGTGTATTCAGCACTGGTGGTGGTGACCAGGTACTGCGAGAGGTAGGCGGTGAACTGGCCGAACACCACGGCGCTGAGCACACCCCCAAGGGTGAAGCACACCAGGCGATGGTCACGCAGCAGCACGCGGCCGACGGCCAGGAACGGCACCGGCTTTTGCGTCACATCGATGGTCGCCAGGGTACGATCGCCCCAACGCCAGTACAGCAGGAAAAACCCCGCCCCCAACAACGCCGACAGGATGAACGGCAGGCTGATATCCAGCTTGGCCACCATCGCCCCAAAGAACGGCCCGGCGGCATAGCCGATATTGGTCAGGGTGTACTTGATGGAAAACACTTCACTGCGCGCATCTTCCGGCAGCAAGCTGGCAAAACCGGCCTTTACCGCAATATCGATGACCGCATAGGCCAGGTTGATCAGGATCAGGCAGCTGTAGAACGCCCAGATGTTCTGCGCCAGCAACGTACCGATAAATCCCAGCCCAAACAGCACGCTCAACCCCAGCAACAGTCGATAACTGTTGATGCGGTCGACCAGAAAACCGCCATATACGCTGAGCAGCGAGCCAAGGATCAACGAGCTACCGATCACCAGCCCGACCTGGGTGATGTCTAGGGCAAATTGGCGGGTGAGGTAGATCACCAGGTAGGGAAAGGTAATCGCCTTGGCCAGCGTCAGCAGCAACGTGGCGGACAACAGCAGGTTCACGGCGCGGGGGTAGTTTCTTATTGTGGCAAGCATCCTGCTCTCTTTCGTCTAAGGTAACGCGGTCTTGATGGCCGGTTACCTTAACGCAAGAGCGAGGAAAAAACGCGGGTCATTTCTTGACGGGCGTGATCTCCAGGATGGTGCCGTTGGTGGTTTTGAGCAGCACGAACCTGTCGCCCACACGGGCCCACTGGCTGTCGGCCTCAGGCTGCTTGAGACCGCGTTTCTTCCAGTCGCTGACCGCCGACTCCTTGCGCATCAGGATGTCCGGGGCGCGGTCGCCTTCTTTCAAATCACGGGTATTGATGTTCGAAGGCTGCACGGTTTCCTGGGGAGTATCGCCGGCCTGCACGACAAAGCTGGCGGTGGACAGGCTGGCGGCGACCAGGACACAGGCAGCGAGGGTTTTGGACTTCATGGGTGCTCCTTCAATGAATGATGCGTACCCAGGTTCCGACCGCAGGCGCATGAAATCATTCAGCCTGCTGAACCTTGATCCCCTGTGATGAGCATAGGTATCTACACAACTTTTCAGACCCTGACAAATCTCCCTGTGGTGAGCAGGCTTGTCCCGCATTGGGCTGCGAAGCAGCCCCAAAACCAGCCGCTACAGAGTGTCTGATACACCGCGTCTTCTTTAATGGGGCTGCTACGCAGCCCAACGCGGGACAAGCCCGCTCGCCACAGGGTATTCACTGGCTTACGCACCTCGCCCATTGCCGCCATGAAATAAATCCTGTAATTTTTCATGAAATTATTAGATATAAATTTCATGAACCAGCAAGAAGAACTCGACGCCCTGGCGATCCTGATCCACGACCTGCGCAAGTACAAGAAGCTCACCCTCGCCCAACTCGCGCAGAAGATCGAGCGTTCGGTAGGCTTCCTGTCCCAGGTGGAACGGGGCTTGTCGCGTCCGACCGTGGCGGATCTCACCGCCATCAGCCATGCCCTCGATGTGCCCACCACCTATTTCTACAGCCTGCCCAAACCCAAGGCCGTGAGCTGGGTCACCCGCCCCAACGAACGTCGTACGGTGTATTACGCCAACGGCATCACCGACATCCTGGTGTCCCCCAGCATGAATGGCGCCTTCTCGATGCTCGACAGCCTGCTGGCACCCGGTGCCAACAGCGGTGAACAGACCATGAGCGACCGCGCCGAGCAGGCCGGATTTGTACTGGAAGGCGAATTGACGCTGTGGGTAGAGGGCGAGGCCGATTCGGTCACCCTCGGCCCCGGTGACAGCTTCCACCTGGCCAGTTTCGCCCACTGCCGCTACGCCAACCTCACCGACCTGCCCGCCCGCGTGCTGTGGGTTTACAACTAGGAGCAACACCCGTGAAAAGCCAAGCCTCCACGTTACTGGCCGAAGTACGGACCTTTCGCCAGAACCATCCCGACGTGCGCTATGTCGACCTGATCGCCCTGGACATTCCCGGGCATTTCTACGGCAAGCGCTACCCCATCGAGATGCTGGAAAAGGTCGCCGCCGGCAGCCCCTTGAAGCTGCCGCAGAACGCCGTGCTGCTGGGGGTTCAGGGCGGGCTGTTCAAGATCGGCGACTACTGCTTCCACGATGGCGACCCGGACGCCAACCGCCGCCTGGTACCGGGCACGCTCAAGCCGGTGAGCTGGGAGTCGCAACCGCTGGGACAGATGTTGATCACCTCGGACGGTACCGAGGCGCCGATCGAATTCGAACCTCGCGAAGTCCTGGCCAAGGTGCTGGAGCGCCTGCACCACAAAGGCATTCACCCGGTGGTGGCCTTCGAACTGGAGTTCTACCTGTTCGACAAAAAACTCGACAACGGCCTGCCGCAATTCGCCCGCGACCCGCTCAGCGATGACACCGACGACCAGCCCAACCTGCATATCGAACGGCTGTCGCGCTTCAGCGAGGTGCTGGACGACATGGCGCAGACCGCCAAGGACCAGGGCATCGACATCACGGTGATCACCGCCGAACTCGGCCCCGGCCAGTTCGAGATCAATTTCGGTCACCTCGACGACGGCCTGCGCGCCGCCGACTGGGCGGCCCTGTTCTGCCGCAGCACCCGCGGCGTGGCGCTCAAGCACGGCTACCGCGCCAGCTTCATGGCCAAGCCTTACCTGCAATTTCCCGGCAGCGGCATGCATGTGCATGTCAGCCTGTACGACGGTGCGGGCAACAATGTGCTCGCGGCGCACCAGCAGCAACCCCTGCGCCACGCCGTGGCCGGTTGCCTGGAATTGCTGCCCCACTGCATGCCGATCTTCTCGCCCAACCACAACGCCTTCCGCCGCCTGGGCGGTACGGTCAACGCGGCCACCCGCGCCTGCTGGGGGTTTGAAGACCGCGATGCGTGCGTGCGCATTCCCGACTCCGACCCGCGCAACCTGAGGATCGAACATCGCCTGGCCAGTGCCGACGCCAACCCGTATCTGGTGCTGGCGGCGATCCTGGTCGGCCTTGAACATGGCCTTGAAGCCGGGCGAGAACCTATCGCGCCACTGAACGAGGACCGCAATAGCGGCACCGACTTCCCCGTGGAAATGCTCGATGCCGTGCGCGCCATGCAGCATCAGCCGGTAGTGCGCGATAAGCTGGGCGCCGAATTTGTCGACGTGTACTGCGAGAACAAACGCCAGGATCACCTGGCCTTTCAACAAGAAATCCATGCGCGGGAATACCGCTGGTTTCTCTAACGACGGAATAACCGATGACCGACCAAAGCGCCCCGGCCCTCAAGGAAATCTTCAACCTCGAACGCCTGCAGCACATCGCCAGCGAGATGACGGCGGTGTACCCGGCGTTCGACGCCAAGGGGTTTCTCAAGCACGCCAAGGCCGGGCTCGCCGAGTTATCGGTGATGCAGCGTATGGCGCGGGTCAGCGAAAGCCTGCACGCGGTGATCCCGCTGGACTATGCCCAGACCCTCAAGCTGCTTTACGCCCTGGCGCCGCGCCTGAACAGCGGGTTTGTCAGCCTGTGCCTGCCGCACTACGTGGCGAGCTACGGCCTGGATGACTTCAAGCGCTCCATGGCCGCGCTCAAATACTTCACCCCCTTTGGCTCGGCTGAGTTCGCCATAAGACCCTTCTTGCTCCACGACTTCGAACGCACCCTGGCGATCATGCAAACCTGGTCGCTGGATGACAACGAACACGTGCGCCGCCTCGCCAGCGAAGGCTCGCGCCCGCGCCTGCCGTGGTCGTTTCGCCTGGCCAAGGTGCAGGCCAACCCCGAGCTGTGCGCGTCGATCCTCGACAACCTCAAGGCCGACAGCAGCCTCTACGTACGTAAATCCGTGGCCAACCACCTCAACGACATCACCAAGGACCACCCGGATTGGGTGCTCGCCCTGATCGAAGGCTGGAACCTGGATAACCCGCACACCGCCTGGATCGCCCGCCATGCGCTGCGCAGCCTGATCAAGCAGGGCAACACCCGCGCGCTGACCCTCATGGGCGCCGGCGCCAAGGCCGAGGTGAAGCTCCATCACCTGAGCGTGACGCCGGCGGTGATTACCCTGGGCGAGCGGATCACCCTGTCGTTCAGCCTGGAATCCACCGCCGCCACGGCGCAAAAACTGGTGGTGGACTACGCCATCGATTACGTCAAAAGCGCCGGGCACAGCGCGGCCAAGGTGTTCAAGCTCAAGGCGTTTACGCTGGACGCGGGTGAACGGCAGAGCATCCGCCGCGAGCAGCATATTCGCGCGTTGACCACACGCAAGCATTATCCCGGCAGGCATGCGGTGCATGTGCTGGTGAATGGAGAGCGATTGGGCAGTGCCGAATTCGAATTGCGCGATTAACCCGATGTCACCCACACCACAGATCACTGTGAAAGGGTTTCATCCGTTGGATTCGCCGAGCAACAGTGGCTGCTCCCGCGCGCACAATTCCACCACGTAATCCCACAGCACCCGCAACCGCACCGACTTGTGCAACTCCCGGCGCGAGCTGATCCAGTAGCTGCGCTGGATCCCCTCCCCCGGCAGCAACGGCACCAGCTGCGGGTCGCCCGACGCCATGAAGCACGGCAACACCGCAATCCCCAATCCGGAGCGTGCGGCCTGGTGCTGGGCGATGACGCTGGTGCTGTGGAACACCACCTTGGGGTTACGGCAGAAACTGCTGAGAAACTTCAGCTCCTGGCTGAACAGCAGGTCATCGACGTAGTCGATCCAGGCGTGGGCGGCGAGGTCTTCGCGTTTTTCGATCGGGGGATTGCGGTCCAGGTAAGCGCGGCTGGCATAGAGCGACAGGCGATAATCGGTGAGTTTGCGCGTGACCAGTTGATCGACGCTGGGGCGTTCGAGGTGGATGCTGATTTCCGCCTCGCGGTTGAGGATGCTGACGAAGCGCGGCACCGCCACCAGTTCCACTTCCAATCCGGGGTAGCGCTCGAACAGCCCGCCCATGCGGCCGGCAAGGAACATCACCCCCAACCCTTCGGCCACCCCGAGGCGGATCTTGCCCAGGGGCGCAGCGGCGTGGGTCAGTTCGTCCTCGGCCAGCAGCGCGACGTTTTCCATGGCCTCGGCGTGTTTGAGCAGGGCTTCGCCAGCGGGGGTCAGTTCGTAGCCCTGGGCGTGCTGCACGAACAGCGCGGTGCCGAGGCTCTTCTCAATGGCTTCGATATGCCGGGCCACCGTGGCGTGCGTGGTTTTCAGGCGCTGCGCGGCGGTGAGCAAGCGGCCGCTGCGCTGCAACTCCAGAAAATACCGCAGGTCATTCCAGTCGAACATGTCGCCTCCATTGCATGGCCCGGATAGCGCTGTTTAAAAACGCACAGCAGCTGGGTAAAAACTAACATTTTTAAGACGAAAACTAACAACTAGGATGGAGCCAATAAGAAAAACAAGCGAGACCTCAGATGCCCATTGCAGCTGCTGAATACGATTATGTGGTAGTAGGCGCCGGCCCCGCAGGCTGCCTGCTCGCCAATCGACTGTCCGCCAACCCCGCCCACCGCGTGCTGCTGCTTGAAGCCGGTGGCCGCGACAACTACCCCTGGATCCATATCCCCGTCGGCTACCTGTTCTGTATCGGTAACCCGCGCACCGACTGGTGCTTCAAGACCGAAGCACAGGAAGGCCTGCAAGGCCGTGCGTTGAGCTACCCACGGGGCAAGGTGCTCGGCGGCTGCTCGTCCATCAACGGCATGATCTACATGCGCGGCCAGGCCCAGGACTACGATGGCTGGGCGGCGGCAGGCAACGATGGCTGGGCCTGGAAAGACGTGCTGCCACTGTTCAAGCAGAGCGAAAACCATTTTGCCGGCAGCTCGGAATTCCACAGTGACGACGGCGAATGGCGAGTCGAGCAGCAGCGGCTGCATTGGCCGCTCCTGGACGCCTTTCGGGACGCCGCAGCGCAAAGCGGCATTGCCACCATCAGCGACTTCAACCAGGGCGATAACGAAGGCTGCGGCTACTTCCAGGTCAACCAGAAGGCCGGGGTGCGCTGGAACGCGGCCAAGGCGTTTCTCAAGCCGATCCGCCAGCGGCCCAATCTCACCGTGCTGACCGAGGTCGAGGTAGACCGCGTGGTCCTGGAAAACGGCCGCGCCTCGGCCGTGATCGGGCGTCAAAACGGCCAGCCAGTGAGCTGGAAGGCGCGCAAGGAAATCGTGCTGTGCGCCGGCTCCGTGGGCTCGCCGGGCATCCTGCAACGCTCGGGAATCGGCCCGTCCAGCGTGCTCAAGCCGCTGGGCATCGACGTGCGGCATGAACTGCCGGGCGTCGGCGGCAACCTGCAGGATCACCTGCAGCTGCGGCTGATCTACAAGCTGGAAAACGCCCGCACCCTGAACCAGATCGCCGGTACCGTATGGGGCAAGATGGGCATGGGCCTGCGCTACCTGTACGACCGCAGCGGTCCGCTGTCGATGGCGCCCAGCCAGCTCGGCGCATTTGCCCGCTCGGGCCCGGAACAGACCTCGGCCAACCTCGAATACCACGTGCAGCCGCTGTCCCTGGAGCGCTTTGGTGAACCACTGCATGGGTTCCCGGCGTTTACCGCCTCGGTCTGCGACCTGCGCCCGCAAAGCCGTGGCCGCATCGATATCCGCTCGGCCAATCCGGCGGATGCGCCGCTGATCCGGCCCAACTACCTCAGCCACCCGGAGGACCTGCGGGTGGCCGCCGACGCGATTCGCCTGACCCGACGCATCGTCGCCGCACCGGCCCTGAGCCAGTTCAAGCCGGTGGAATACCTGCCGGGTGATTCGCTGCAAACCGAAGAACAACTGCACGAAGCCGCTGCGCGTATCGGCACGACGATCTTCCATCCGGTCGGCACCTGCCGCATGGGCAGCGATAAAGACGCGGTGGTCGACGCCCAGTTGCGCGTGCATGGCGTGCCCGGCCTGCGTATCGCCGATGCCTCGGTCATGCCGCGCATTACCTCCGGCAATACCTGTTCACCGACGCTGATGATCGCGGAAAAAGCCGCGCAGCTGATCCTTTCGCCGAACACTGTAGGAGCGAGCTTGCTCGCGAAAAACGCAAAAGCGCCGCTGCCCTCCGGGTTTCCCGCGTAATTGTTGACAACGTTCGCGAGCAAGCTCGCTCCTGCAAGGAACTGAGAAATAGCGGCGCTGAGCCTGGCGCCGACAGTGGAACAACAATAAATAATCACTGTGAGGGCTTCCCGATGTCAGAACATGCTCAAACCCTGGGCTCGGCCACCAACGCGAGCACCGGTAACGAATCAAGAAAAGTCATCTTCGCCTCGTCCCTGGGGACGGTGTTCGAGTGGTATGACTTTTTCCTCTACGGCGCCCTGGCGGCGGTGATCAGCAAGCAGTTCTTTGCCGGGGTCAACGACACCACGGCGTTTATCTTTGCCTTGATGGCCTTTGCGGCCGGCTTTGTGGTACGCCCGTTCGGTGCGCTGGTGTTCGGCCGCCTGGGCGACATGATCGGGCGCAAGTACACGTTCCTGGTGACCATCATCCTGATGGGCGTGGCGACCTTCTGCGTCGGCCTGCTGCCAACCTACGCCAGCATCGGCATCGCGGCGCCGATCATCCTGATCGTGCTGCGCATGCTGCAAGGCCTGGCATTGGGCGGCGAGTACGGCGGTGCGGCCACCTATGTGGCCGAACATGCGCCGGCCGGCAAACGCGGCCTCAACACCAGCTGGATTCAATCCACCGCGACCCTGGGCTTGCTGCTGTCGTTGCTGGTGGTGCTGGCATGCCGGTACTTCACCGGCGATCAGTTCGAAGTCTGGGGCTGGCGTATCCCGTTTCTGTTTTCCATCGTGCTGCTGGGCATCTCCACCTGGATCCGCATGAGCCTGCATGAATCGCCAGCGTTCCTGAAGATGAAAGAGGAAGGCAAGGCCAGCAAGGCGCCCATCCGTGAATCCTTCGGCAAGTGGGAAAACCTCAAGGTCGTGTTGATCGCCTTGTTCAGCATCAACGGCGGCCAGGCGGTGACCTTCTACGCGGCGCAGTTTTACGTGTTGTTCTTCCTCACGCAGTTCCTGCGGATGGACCCTGCCCTGGCCAATATGCTGCTGATTATCAGCGTGGTGATCGGCGCGCCGTTCTTTATCTTCTTTGGCTGGCTGTCCGACAAGGTGGGTCGCAAGCCGGTGCTGATGCTTGGCTTGCTGCTGGCCACTGCGCTGTACTTCCCGATCTTCAAGGGCCTGGCGCACTACACCAACCCGGCGATGGACCAGGCCAGCCGCCAGGCACCGATCACCGTGCTGGCCGACCCGGCCACCTGTACCTTCCAGTTCGATCCGGTAGGCAAGGCAAAATTTGACAGCCCGTGCGACAAGGTCAAGACCTTCCTGGTCAAGCAAGGCCTGCCGTACAGCAGTGCCGCCGCCCCGGCCGGCAGCCCGGTGCAGGTCAGCGTGGGTGAAGTGCGCATCGACGGCTTCGACGAGGCAGCGCTGCGCGGTGCAGTGGCCCTGGCCGGCTACCCGACTTCTGCGGATGTGGCCCAGGTCAACAAGGTGATGGTGGTGGTGCTGATCGTGGTGCTGATCCTGATCGCCGCCATGTGCTACGGCCCACTGGCGGCGCTGATGGTGGAACTGTTTCCAACGCGTATTCGCTACACCTCGATGTCCCTGCCCTACCACATCGGTAACGGCTGGTTTGGCGGGTTCCTGCCGACCGTGTCGTTTGCGCTGGTGGTGTACACCGGGGATATCTTCTATGGCTTGTGGTACCCGGTGGTGGTGACAGGAGTGAGCCTGATTGTCGGATTGTTTTGCCTTAAAGAAACGCGGCATGTGGATCTCGACAACAATTAAAACGATCGCCTGAACACAGGAGATCCCTTGTGGGAGGGGCTTGCTCCCGATAGCGGTGGTTCAGTCACAGTTGCGTTGACTGATATGGCGCTATCGGGAGCAAGCCCCCTCCCACATTTATTTCCGCAATGCTTACACGAATTGCTGTACATCCATACAGATAATAGTTGCTCAATTCCCTTCTTTTGCCCATCCTGCTCTGCATTCAACTGTGTAACGAATGGGCTGACCATGCGGCTGTACCTCTGTGAAAAACCCTCCCAGGCCAAGGATATTGCGGCGGTGCTCGGCGCCAGTCGCCGCGGCGACGGTTGCTGGTTGGGCAATGGGGCCACCGTCACCTGGTGCATCGGCCACCTGCTGGAAACCGCCCCGCCCGACGCCTACGACGCCAAATACAAACGCTGGGTACTGGCCGACCTGCCGATCGTCCCGGAAAAATGGAAGATGCTGGTCAAGCCCAAGACCGCCAGCCAGTTCAAGGCCGTCAAGCGCCTGCTGGGGGAAGCCCAGGAACTGGTGATCGCCACCGACGCCGACCGTGAAGGCGAAATGATCGCCCGCGAACTGGTCGAGCATTGCCGCTATCGCGGGCCGATCCAGCGGCTATGGCTGTCGGCGCTGGACGATGCCTCCATCCGCAAGGCCCTGGCGGCGCTCAAGCCCGGCGCCGAAACCTTCAGCCTGTACCACTCGGCCCTGGGCCGCTCCCGCGCCGACTGGCTGATCGGCATGAACATGAGTCGCCTGTTTACCTTGCTGGGGCGTCAATCCGGCTATCAGGGCGTGCTGCCGGTGGGCAGGGTGCAAACACCGACCTTGCGCCTGGTGGTGGACCGCGACCGCAGCATCGCCGACTTCGTGCCCGTGGCGTACTGGGCCATCGATGTGGACCTGCGCCACCAATCCATGACGTTTACCGCACAATGGCGCGCGACCGAGGATGCCTGTGACGACCAGGGCCGCTGCCTTAACCCGCAATTGGCCCGGGACGCTGCCGACGCCATGAGCAACGCCGCCGGCGCACGCCTGATCAAGCTGCGCACCGAACGCATGCGCGAGGTGGCGCCCCTGCCCTTCGACCTCGGCACCCTGCAGGAGATCTGCTCGAAGAAACTCGGCCTCGGCGCCCAGGAAACCCTGGATATCGCCCAATCCCTCTACGAAACCCACAAGGTCATCACCTACCCCCGCAGTGACTGTGGTTACCTGCCATTGAGCCAGCACAGCGAGGCGCCGAAGATTCTCGCCGCATTGGGCCGTGGGGATGCGGCAGTCCATGAGCTGATGCCCCATATCGATCCCCAACGCCGCTCACGGGCCTGGAACGATGCCAAGGTCAGCGCGCACCACGGCATCATTCCCACCGGCGCCGGCAAGGACGTCGGCCAACTCAACGGCAAGCACCGTGCGGTCTACACCTTGATTCGCGCGCGTTACCTGGCGCAGTTCCTGCCCAACCATGAATACGATCGCACCCAGGCGGATTTCGACTGTGCGGGCCAGGCGTTGCGTGCAGTGGGCAAAGTGGTGATCGAGCCGGGCTGGAAACGTGCCTTGCCCGAAGCCCTGGCCCCGGCAAAGGGCCGTGAAGCACCGGCACCCCAGGCCTTGCCGACACTGGTGCAGGGCCAGGATTACGCCGTGGCCAAGGTCAACCTCAAGGACCTGTGGACCCAACCACCCAAGCCCTTCACCGAGGGCGACCTGATCAAGGCGATGAAAAACGTCGCCAAGCTGGTGGAAGACCCGCTGCTCAAGCAAAAGCTCAAGGACACCACCGGCATCGGCACCGAAGCCACCCGTGCGGGGATTATCCAGGGGTTGCTCGACCGGGGTTACCTGGTGAAGAACGGCAAGGCGCTGTCGGCCACCCCGGCAGCCTTCAGCCTGATCGACGCGGTGCCCCGTGCCATTGCCGACCCCGGCACCACCGCGATCTGGGAGCAGGCGCTGGACATGGTGCAAAGCGGCGAGATGAGCCTGGAAGAGTTCGTCGCCAAGCAGGCGGCGTGGATGAGCAAGCAAGTGGCGCGTTGCAACGGCATGCGCATGACCATCACCGGGCCGGCCAGCCCGGCAGGCCGAGGTGCTGCGCCGTGGAAAAAGAAGCGCAAGGCGGCCCCTCGCAAGACCGCCACTGGCCCAGAGCGCGCCAGGAAACCGAAAAAAACCGGGTGAAAGGCGAAAAAAACCGGCGAATGACGTTTTTCGACGGGTTTAACGCCGCATTGGACCTTGCCCCGACGCGGGCCGTCTAGGATTCTGTAGGGGATAACAACAACACCGGAGTGGCCGCCATGAAAACCGTCGCACAATTGCTCAAAGCCAAGGACCAGAAAAACCAGGACGTCCACACCATCCAATGGGACCACACTGTGTTTGAGGCGCTGGTGCGGATGTCGGAGAAAAACGTCGGCGCCTTGCCGGTGGTCAAGGAAGGCACGGTGGTAGGGATCATCAGCGAACGCGATTACGCACGCAAAATCATGCTCAAGGGCCTGTCGTCGGTCACTACAAAGGTCCATGAGGTCATGAGCTCGCCGGTGATCACCGTCGATACCCATAAAAGTGTCGAGGCGTGCATGAACATCATGACCGACAGTCACCTGCGCCACCTGCCGGTGGTCGAAGACGGCAAACTGCTGGGCCTGCTCTCCATCGGCGACCTGGTCAAGGAAGCCATCGCCGAACAGGCAGACCTGATCAAGCAGTTGGAGCAGTACATCCGCGGCGAATAGGGGACCCCATGCTCGATACCCTGGAACATCAACAGGACCACCTCGACACCCTGCACCGCGCCATGGCCGGACGGCGCTTCCTGGTATTGACCGGTGCGGGCATCAGCACCTCGTCGGGCATCCCCGACTACCGCGACAGCGAAGGCGTGCGCCGGGGCAAGGCGCCGATGATGTACCAGGAGTTCCTCGCCACAGCCCAGGCGCGGCGGCGCTATTGGGCACGGGCGATGCTGGGGTGGCCGAGGGTACGTATCGCCCAGCCGAACAACGCTCACCGGGCACTGGCGACCTTGCAACAACGCCGGCACATCAGCGGCCTGATCACGCAAAACGTCGACACCTTGCATGACCAGGCCGGCAGCCATGACGTGATTGAATTGCACGGCAGCCTGCACCGAGTGCTGTGCCTGGATTGCCAGTTGCACAGCACCCGCGACCTGATCCAGCGCCAGATGGAAATCGATAACCCATACCTGGCGCAAGTCCATGCGGTACAGGCGCCTGATGGTGACACCCTGCTTGATCCCGCGTTTGAAGAGCGCTTCCAGGTCCCCCGCTGCCCCCATTGTCAGGGGGAGCGACTGAAACCGGACGTGGTGTTTTTTGGCGAGAACGTCGCACCGGCGACGGCAGCCAGGGCGATGGCGGCGGTAGCGCATGCCGAGGGGCTGCTGGTGGTGGGTTCATCGCTGATGGCTTACTCCGCATTTCGCCTGTGCAAGGCAATGGTCGAACAGGGCAAACCGGTGATCGCCATCAACCTGGGCAAGACCCGGGGTGATGAGTTGTTGCAGGTAAAGATCGAAACCTCGTGCGAACAGCTTCTGCCCTTGTTGGCAGACCGCCTGCAGTCAACCCCTTCTCAGCCATAGCGACCGTCCAGCGCAAAAAATGACGCTCAAGTCACGCATTTGCCGTATCTCCCCATAGCCACGACGAATTATGTAGTGATCAAAAATAATCACTACATAATCGTTGACGTAGCCTTTTTGTCCTTGCATGATCTAGACGTCTCCCGGATCGGGAGCGTTGGTAACAAGCGTTTTGAACAAGCTCGTCTGACCGCCGAGCTGTTTTTTCCGGATGTGCACTGCCCACAAGGCAGATTGATGAAGCTGACCGACCCGTAAGGATCGGTACAAGGCGCTCAAATGCGGCTTGTCTTCGTTATGAAACCATTGCGTAGCAGTTCATCAGCAAGACTACATGCATCAGGTTCAAGACCCTGCCCGTATTCGGCAGACCGTCACTGACGCCCGGTTTTCCAAGCCGGAGACAACTAAGCAGTTTTAACGGAATCAACTGATAGATCGCCAACTGGTCAAGGGGCTTACACATGAATCTGAACAACCAACCAACTATCGATGAATTGGCTGAGATGTTCGCAGCGCAGAAAGACACACTCGACGACCATATCCTGTGGATTGGCAAATCGGGCGAAGTGCAAATCGACTGCCTGGCGCCCCACACCGAAGAAGCCGAGTTCGACCGCAATAACCGTGAACTGGCGGCGCGCCTGAAGATGTACCGCCGTGGCCAGGGTTATGTCGGCAAGAAGGCCGCGGCCGATCGCAACTTTATCGAGCAAGTATTCCACACACTTAATACCGAATGGCAGAACCTCAAAGGCCAATCGCAAGTTAAAGTGATTGATAGATACTGCTGATAACAGCGCACCTTTAAATTTAAGCCCGCTGGTTTATTCGAGCGGGCTTTTTAATACCTGTTTTATAACACCGCCGGAAACCTGCCCTTCCCCGCCTCATCCCGAAAAATATCAAACAACACCTGCGCCGCCGCTGACAGTTCATGCCCAGGCTTGGTCAGCACGCCAATCGGCCGCTCGATCACCGGATCGGTCAAGGTGATGCAATGCGCCCCCGCCTCCTGCATCTGCTGCGCACACAAGGCCGGTACGGCGCTGACACCCAGGCCGCTGGCGACCATCTTGCCCACGGTTGCCAATTGATGGCTTTCCAAGGCCACCGGCAACTTCATCTTCAAGGCCCCCAGGTGCTCCTCCAGCATCACCCGCACCGTGGAAGGCCGCTGCAACGTGATAAACGGATGCTCCAGCAAGGTTTTCCAGTCGACCTCGGCACACTGTGCCAGCAGTGAATCACCGGGCACCACCGCAATGAAGCGGTCCAGGTACAACGGCGTAAAGGCCAGCGACGAGCCTTCCGAGGGTTCAAACGCGACGCCCAGTTCCACATGGCGGTCGCGAACCATCTCCAGCACTTGCTCGTTGATCAAGTCATGCACCGTCACGTTCACCTGGGGGTAACGGGCGCGGAATATCTTCAGGATCGGCGGCAGCAGGTTGCCGGCAAACGACGGCATCGCCGCCACGGTCACCCGCCCGCGTTGCAGGGTGAACAGCTGACGCAGCTCGTCCTCGGCATTGTCCCAATCGGCCATCAGCCGACGGGCCAGGGGCAGCAGGGATTCGCCCTCGGGCGTGAGCGCCACGTTGCGCGTATTGCGGCTGAACAAGCGCCCGCCCAGCCCTTCCTCCAAGCCTTTGATGGTCAGGCTCAACGCCGATTGAGAGAGGTGCAGGCGCTCGCAGGCGGCGGCAAAACTCAGGCTTTGGGCCACGGCCAGAAAGGCACGCATCTGTTTAACGGTCATGGCGCTACTCCGGGCGGCGGGTCGACTATGCTGTTTTCTAAATCAATCAACCTTAAAAAACAACTTAACAAATCAATCCGCCGGCGCAACACTCGATTCATTGGCTGGCCCACAAACAATAAAAGAGGTGCATATGGCAGGTTTCGATAAGCGCGTGGCGTCCTACGAGGAAGCACTGGCAGGCCTGGAAGACGGCATGACCGTGCTCTCCGGTGGTTTCGGCCTGTGCGGCATTCCGGAAAACCTCATCAATGAGATCAAGCGCAAAGGCACCCGTGACCTCACCGTGGTTTCCAATAACTGCGGCGTCGACGGCTTTGGCCTGGGCGTGCTGCTGGAAGAAAAGCAGATCAGCAAGGTGATCGCTTCCTACGTCGGTGAGAACGCCCTGTTCGAGAAACAATTGCTCAGCGGCGAAATCGAGGTGGTCCTCACCCCCCAAGGCACCCTGGCGGAAAAAATGCGCGCAGGCGGCGCCGGTATCCCCGCCTTCTTCACCGCCACCGGCGTCGGTACTCCGGTGGCCGAAGGCAAGGAAACCCGCGAATTCAACGGTCGCCCGTACCTGATGGAAGAATCCATCACCGGCGACTTCGCCATCGTCAAAGGCTGGAAAGCCGACCACTTCGGCAACGTCATCTATCGCCACACCGCCCAGAACTTCAACCCGCTGGCCGCCACCGCCGGCAAGATCACCGTGGTCGAAGTCGAGGAAATCGTCGAACCGGGCGAGCTGGACCCGGCGCAGATCCACACCCCTGGCATCTACGTCGACCGGATCATCTGCGGCACGTTCGAGAAGCGCATCGAACAGCGCACCGTGCGCAAATAATCCGCTCCCAGCCCGAACAATAAGGACTCCTAAAATGGCTCTTACCCGCGAACAAATGGCTCAACGCGTCGCCCGCGAAATGCAGGACGGTTTCTACGTCAACCTGGGCATCGGCATTCCGACCCTGGTGGCCAACTACATCCCCGAAGGCATGGAAGTCATGCTGCAATCGGAGAACGGCCTGCTCGGCATGGGCCCGTTTCCTACCGAAGAAACCATCGATGCCGACATGATCAACGCCGGCAAACAGACCGTGACGGCGCGCATCGGCGCCTCGATCTTCTCCTCCGCCGAATCCTTCGCGATGATTCGCGGCGGCCACGTCGACCTCACCGTGCTCGGTGCCTTTGAAGTGGACGTACACGGCAACATCGCCTCGTGGATGATCCCCGGCAAACTGGTCAAGGGCATGGGCGGCGCCATGGACCTGGTGGCCGGTGCGGAAAACATCATCGTGATCATGACCCACGCCTCCAAGGACGGTGAGTCCAAGTTGCTCAGCCAATGCAGCCTGCCGCTGACCGGCGCCAATTGCATCAAGCGCGTACTGACGGACCTGGCGTACCTGGAAATCGAAAATGGCGCTTTTGTCCTCAAGGAACGCGCACCTGGCGTCAGCGTTGAAGAGATTGTGAGCAAGACCGCCGGTAAACTGATCGTCCCGGACCACGTTCCAGAAATGCACTTCCAGTGAGGACAGATTCCATGCAAGACGTCGTGATTGTTGCTGCCACCCGCACCGCCGTGGGCAGCTTTCAAGGTTCACTGGCCACCATTCCGGCACCGGAGCTGGGCGCCGCCGTGATCCGTCGCCTGCTGGAGCAGACCGGTCTGGACCCGGCCGAAGTGGATGAAGTCATCCTCGGCCAGGTACTCACCGCGGGTTCCGGCCAGAACCCTGCACGCCAGGCCTCGATCCTCGCCGGACTGCCCCACGCCGTGCCGAGCCTGACCCTGAACAAGGTCTGCGGCTCGGGCCTGAAAGCCCTGCACCTGGGCGCCCAGGCCATCCGTTGCGGTGACGCCGAGGTCATCATCGCCGGCGGCATGGAGAACATGAGCCTGGCACCGTACGTACTGCCTGCTGCGCGCACGGGCTTGCGCATGGGCCACGCCAAGATGATCGACAGCATGATCACCGACGGCCTCTGGGATGCGTTCAACGACTATCACATGGGCATCACCGCCGAGAACCTCGTGGACAAATACGGTATCAGCCGTGAAGCCCAGGATGCTTTCGCCGCCGCGTCCCAGCAGAAAGCCACCGCCGCCATCGAGGCCGGGCGTTTTGTCGACGAGATCACGCCGATCCTGATTCCCCAGCGCAAGGGCGACCCGATTGCCTTCGCCGTCGATGAGCAGCCTCGCGCAGGTACCACCGCCGAGTCCCTGGCCAAGCTCAAGCCGGCGTTCAAGAAAGACGGCAGCGTCACCGCCGGTAATGCTTCCAGCCTGAATGACGGCGCCGCTGCGGTGCTGCTGATGAGTGCCGACAAGGCCAAGGCCCTCGGCTTGCCGGTATTGGCCCGTATCGCCAGCTACGCCAACGCGGGCGTCGACCCAGCAATCATGGGCATCGGCCCGGTCTCAGCCACCCGCCGCTGCCTGGACAAAGCCGGTTGGAGCCTGGCCGACCTGGACCTGATCGAAGCCAACGAAGCCTTTGCCGCGCAATCCCTGGCGGTAGGTAAAGAGCTGGAGTGGGATGCGGACAAGGTCAACGTCAACGGCGGCGCCATCGCCATCGGCCACCCCATCGGCGCCTCAGGCTGTCGCGTGCTGGTCACCCTGCTGCATGAAATGATCAAGCGCGATGCCAGGAAAGGCCTGGCGACCCTGTGCATCGGTGGCGGCCAAGGCGTAGCCCTGGCCCTCGAACGCAGCTGATAAACGAGCAACACGGAAAAGGCCCGGCTCCACGAAAAGCCAGGCCTTTTCTTTATGCGGTTTCCCTGAACAAACACAGTCCAAATGTGTGGGGGCTTGTCCCCGATGAGCATAGGTATCTACACAACTTTGTCTAAACGCTGCCTCCCCCGGCAGAAAGGGCTGTTGTGGCGAGCGGGCTTGTCCCGCGTTGGGCTGCGAAGCAGCCCCAAAACCAGCCTCTACAAAGTGCCTGATACACCGCGTTCTTCTTTAGGCGCACGGTAATCCACTCCGCGACCACCATCAGCCCTGCAAATCCTGCACGATACTTTGCGTTAATTCACCGGACCCGCTTTAATCGCCGCCAATGTCCCGCCACATCTCAAGGAACTGCAATGCGCCATCCGGACGGCACCCTTCAATCGCTGCGCACGCCCTTGTTGATCCTGTTGGCCGGCCTGGCCCTGGTCGGCTGTTCACCCAAGGACCACTCCCGTGCCACGGTGATCAATGGCGAACAAGGCCGGGCCGGTGCGCAACTGGCCTATGAGCACGAACTGACCCTGGCCCTGCCCGGCGCCCTACTCGCGCCGCGCATGCAGGCCACCCGCGAGGCCTGTGAGTCGGCGCGGTTTGGCGCGTGCAATATCCTTGGCATCACCGAAGACAGCAACGGCGGCGAGATCATCCTGCGGATCGCGCCCACCGGGGTCGAACCGATGGTCGCCATGGCCGCTGAAGGCGGCAAACTCGGCCAGCGCATCACCACCGCCGAAGACCTGGCCGACGCGGTCGCCGATGTGCGTCGCCGCCAGGATCGCCTGCAAGCCCAGCAACAGCGCCTCGATGAACTGGCCAAGCGCAAGGACATCAGCATCAGCGACCTGATCGCCCTGAGCAAGGAGCAGGCGGGCATTGAAAACGAACTGCAGGAACTCGCCCAGGTTGCCGCCGGCCAGCAGCGTCGCCTGGATACCAACCGCGTCACCCTCAACTTCCGCTCTTCCGACGGCGCCAACCAACCGTCACGCTTCAGCCGGATGTTCAGCAACCTGGGCACTAACCTGGTGGACGGCACCGCAGACGCCCTGGAACGCGCCAGCTATGTGCTGCCGTTCGTGATCCTGGCGTTTCCGGTGGTGTGGTTGTGGGTGTGGCTGTGGCGCAAATTTGTCCGGCGCCGCAGCTGATCAGCGCTTCATACAGCGCTGGTACCGCTCATCCACGCGCTTGGCAAACCACGCCGTGGTCAGGTTGCGGGTGATCTTCGGGCTTTTGAGCACGATGCCCGGCAGGATCGCACGGGGCATCGGCTTGCCGGCGGCTTGGTCGGCCAGGGCAAACACGCGTTTGTAGAGGGTGGTGTCTTCAAAATCCAGCTGTTCGCCCTGTTCCAGCTGGCTGCGAATGCTGGGGTTGCGCATGTCCAGCTTCGCGCCCAATGAGCGCACCGCCAATTCGGTGGTGCCTGGCAGCAATGAGCCGTAGCGAATCAAATCCCCGTCCAGCGCCAACTCAGTGCCCGACGCGCGGCTGACCGCCGCCTGGAACGCCGCATTACGGCTGGCGTACCAACCCGCATTGAAGTCGGCAAAGCGGTACAGCGGCTGGTCATAGCTCACCGGGTAACCGAGCAAATGGGCGATACCGAAGTACATGCCGCCGCGCCGGGTGAAGACTTCCCGACGAATCGTGCCATCCACCGTGTAGGGATAACCCCGCGCCTGTTTCTGGGCGAAGTCGATACTGACCTGCATGGGACCGGCGGTGTGCACCGGATTGAAACCGCCAAACAGCGTATTCCCCAACGGCACCATGCTGATGAAATCATCGAAGATGCCACTCAAGTCCTTCTCCGTACGCGCGGCATTCAAGCGGTCGGCATAGGACTTGCCGGAGGGCGAGCGCAGTTGCAGGGCGCTGCGCACCACAAAAGCGGGCACATGCACCTTGGCGGCACGGCGCAGGATTTCTTCCTGGGCGATCTTGCCCATGTTGGGCACGGGCGGGTCGACCTGATAGGTGGACTCCTGCTCGGTCACCGCCAATACGGCACAGATATTCTCGGTACTGGGGTAGATCTTTTGAGTGTCAAAGGCGGTGTAGATGTCCTGGGCCCAGCCGTTGCGGTCTGGAACCTTCGCCGGGAGCAAACGCACGATCTCGGCCTTCACCTCGGCTTCGCTGCGCGCTGGTTGCTGCGGGCCGCGTGACGTGGAACAGCCGGCCAGCACCACCAATGAGGTGAGGCAGAGGATCAGGCAGCGTGGGGACATGGGGCTTCCTTGAGGACGATGGGCCAGGCGTTGCGGATATGGACCGGTAAGTCTAACGCGGGTTCGACGATTCGCCTTGTCGCCGGCCAAGGTTGGACCTGGCGTTCGCGCAGCGCTGAAGGCTTTTTGATACGTCGCCAAAAAGGGACGATAGCCGCTGAAAGCTCCCACGTAACGGCAAGATAAGCTCTACAGCCCCAGCCTGAAAACCGCTGCAAAGTCCCTCGCCTGAATACACAGTGCGAGGGATTGCAGATGGTTGTTTTCGTTAAAGCCCCGGTTGAAGGGGCGGCCTCTTGAACCCGGCCATCGGCAGGCTGGCCCTGACCCCGATGGATGTGAAGACGGTCGACGTTGAAAGCGTCTTCCGTGACTTTCGCGAATGCCTGAATACGTTCGATGACTGGGCGCAAAGCTTCTGGCGCTTCTCGGCGCTGGAGGTCGAGCAGGTCTTCAAGGTCGGCGATGAGGTGGCGCTGGTTGCGCCGATCAATCGCTCAATCATCCCCAGCAGCACCGTCGCCACGTGCCCGGCCAATGGCACCCTGACGCTGGTGCATATGTTCCAAAGCACGCGCTTCGTGCCCATCGGCGACACGCCGGTGATGCTGCAGCGCGTCGATCCCAATGGCGGCCCGTTGGGCGAGCCGATCCACAAGACCATCGGCCCCAGCGGCCTCCTCGAAATCACCGAGTGTGATCGCAACCAGCCGTACCGAATCAGTTTCTACCCCAACGTTTCCAGGGATCACGTCAAGGCGCTGTATGGGTCTTATCAGTCGGTGATCGTGGGGTTGGAGGCGCGCCTGCGTGAAGAGTGGACCCGCACTTTCCAGGATCAGTGGAAAGACTATGCCGAAGCCAAGCCGCTCGATCGGCGCCGAATGCTGGAAGCAGCGTTTTTCAGCGGCCTTGGAAAAGCCCTCTTCTCCTTGTGGGACAACATTACGCAGCTGTCTGATTTGCTGGCGGACCTCAAGCCCAACAGCGAAAAGCTGTTGGCCTACCTCTCCCAGGCCGAACTCGATGAACTGCTGAAGCTCGGCAGCGACACGATTGCCAATAGTTTGCTGGTGCTCAGCGATGAGCCGCTGTTGTTTATCTACCTGTCGGCGATGGTCAGTTGGATGCGCCTGCTGCCACCGCCGCAGATGAATGAACTGTGGGGTGAGATCACTGGCGAGGTCCTGATCAATTTGCTGTTGATTCGTGTATTGGGGGCGATGGGGGTGGTGGCGCGGCTGGGGGCTCAAGTGCTGAGCGCTATCAAATCCAAGCGCGCGCGGGAGTTGTTGGAGTTGCTGGCCAGGCAGCTTGTAGAGCCGGGGTTGGCGCCGCATGTCGAAGCGGTGAAGCCTTTGCTGCTCGGTGGCCCCGCGACAGCGATCAAGACTGTGCCGGTTGCGCCGTTGAAGGTTGGGGAGCATGTGGTTTCGAACCCGGTGTCGGCGGTTCGTAACAAGACACAGAAGACCGTGTTGGTCAGGCAGGAGCCTGTCGATGATGTGCCTGTTTCGGGGAAAAACCCGAACGGGGATGCGGCGGCCCCTTCGGATAAGACCGTCACCAACGGCTGCCCCGTGTCGATGGTTACCGGGGAGGAATTGCTCACTCTCACCGATGGCATGTTGGATGGGATCTTGCCGTTCGAGTGGACCCGGCTGTATCGCACCAGTGCGGTGGAAGTGGATGGCGGGTTGGGGTTTGGCTGGAGTCATTCGCTGGCGCATCGGCTGGTGGTGTCGGGCGATTCGGTGGTGTGGACGGACCATGAGAACCGCTCGATTGAGTTTCCACTGCCGACTGTTGCTCGACCTGCCATCACCAATAGCCTGGCCGAAGCCGCGATCTATCTGGGCGCGTCGCCGGATGAACTGGTGCTGGCCCAGGCATCACGGTTCTATCACTTTCGCGACGGGGTGTTGGTCTCCATCAGCGATGCGTATGACAACCGGCTGCGGATTTCCCGGGATTATTTGGGGCGGATTGAGCGGCTGGATAACGGTGTCGGGCGTTCGCTGTTCCTGCGCTATGCGTTCGGCCACATCGTCGCGGTGGACTATCAGGTCCAGCGCGCCAAGGGGCATGAACCCTTCGAGTGGGTGACCGAGCAGACCGTTGTTTCCTACGCCTATGACGACCTGGGACGGTTGGTTTCGGCGACCAATGCAGTAGGCGAAAGCGAGGTTTATCGCTACGACGATCAGCACGTCATTCTTGAGCGGGGCTTGGCCGGTGGGGCGAGTTTCTTCTGGGCGTGGGAACGGGCTGGCAAGGCCGCGCGATGTGTGCGGCATTGGGCCAGTTTTTCCCAGATGGACACGCGGTATGCCTGGGGGGACGACGGTCGAGTCACGCTGCATAACGCCGATGGCAGTCAGGAAGTGTACGTCCATGACGACCGGGCGCGGCTGGTGCAGCGGATTGATCCGGACGGTGCCCAGCATTTCAAATCCTACGATGCCAAAGGCCGACTGACGGTTGAGCAGGATCCGCTGGGGGCGGTGACGGCGTATCAGTACGACGAAGCCGGACGCTTGGTGGCGTTGTTTCCCGGGGATGATGAACCAACGTCCTACGAGCATGACAACGGCTTCGTACGGGTTATGCGCCGTGGTGAGGCGGTCTGGAAGTACGAGCGCAATGACCAGGGCGATGTCATCCGCAAGATCGATCCCGATGGTCATGTTACGGATTACAGCTACGACCAATACGGGCAACTGGTTGGGGTTTGGTACCCGGATCACAGTTGTCAGCGGCTGGTGTGGAATGAGCGCGGACAGTTGCTTGAAGAGCAACTGCCGAATGGCGGGATCAAGCGTTATCGCTATGACGATCTTGGCCGGCAGGTGGCGCGCGAGGATGAGCATGGCGCGCTGACCCAGTATCAGTGGGACAGCGTGGGTCGGTTGGTTCGCGTCGTATTACCAGGCGGTGCATGTCGGGAATACAGCTACAACCCCTACGGAAAAATCACCGCCGAACGCGACGAACTGGGCCACGTCATCCGCTACGAATACGCCGACGGGTTGCACCTGATCAGTCGCCGTATCAACGCTGATGGCACTCAGGTCAACTACCGCTACGACAACGTGCGGTTATTGCTGACCGAAATCGAAAAAGAGGTCGGCGAGACCTACCGACTTGATTACCATCCCAACGGCCTGATCCAGCAGGAAATCGGCTTTGACGGGCAGCGCACCGCCTACGTCTACGACCTCAACGGCAACCTGCAGGAAAAGACCGAACACGGTGACGATGGCAGTCAGCTGGTTACTCGCTACGAGCGCGATCACGCCGGGCGCCTCGTACGAAAAACCCTGCCTGATGGCAATACCGTCGATTACGCCTACGACCGTCAGGGCAACCTCCTCAGCGTCGATGACGGCCACTGGGCGCTGGCCTACGAATACGACCGCCAAAACCGCCTCACCGCCGAACACCAGGGCTGGGGCACCTTGCGCTACGGCTACGACGCCTGCGGCCAGCTTCAACACCTGCGCCTGCCCGATAACAACCGGCTGGTTTTTAATCACGCGAAAGGCGGCCACCTCGCCACCGTCGAATTAAACGGCACGCTGCTGACCTCTCATCTGTTCAAGGCAGGCCAGGAACACCAGCGCCAACAAGGCCAACTCCTCAGCCACTACCACTACGACGACCAACACCGCCTGCACGCTCACGCAATCACCCAGCAACAAGACCACCTCTACCAACGCCAATACGACTACGACAAAACCGGCAACCTCACCCGCCTGCTCGACACCTGCAAAGGCGAACACCACTACCACTACGACCCCTTAGGCCGCCTCACCCGCGCAGACCACTCCCAAGACCTGCAGGAACGCTTCGGCCACACCCCGGCCGGCACCCTGCTGATGCAAGACCGCCCCGGCCCCGACATCGTTGCCGGCAACCGCCTGATGATCCAGGGCGACCGCCACTACGACTATGACGCCTTCGGCAACCTCATCCGCGAGCGGCGCGGCAAAGGCCATCAACTCGTCACCGAATACCGCTACGACTGCCAGCATCGGCTGATCGGCATTACCCAGCCCAACGGCCAAACCGCGAGCTATCGCTACGACCCGTTTGGGCGGCGTATCAGCAAAACCGTGGACGGCATCACCACGGAGTTTTTCTGGCAAGGCGACAGGCTGATTGCCGAGCACCATGCGGATCGCCATCGCAGCTATCTCTATGAACCCGACAGTTTCCGTCCGCTGGCACTGCTGGAGGGCTTCGGCCCAAAAAACACCAAAGCCTTCCACTACCAACTCGATCACCTCGGCACGCCCCAGGAACTGACAGACCCAGAGGGCGAAATCGTCTGGTCCGCCCACTACCGCGCCTACGGCCAGATCAGCCGACTCGACAAAGGCACAATCGACAACCCGCTGCGTTTCCAGGGTCAGTACTTCGATCAGGAAAGCGGACTGCACTACAACCGCCATCGCTACTACAATCCGGATATTGGGTGTTACCTGACGCCTGACCCGGTGAAGTTGGCGGGTGGGATCAACGCGTACCAGTACGTGCCTAACCCGACCGGATGGGTAGATCCGTTAGGTCTGAGTACTTGTCCAGGCGGGGATAAATGCAAGCCGAACCCAAGTGCTGAAGATCCAGCGGGAAAAGCACAGGTTAATGAAGGCAGCCCACTCAGTCCCACAAGCTCCAACTCTCCACCTACACTGGGCTACCATAAGGAGACCTTTGCCAATAAACCTGTAAAGCCGGAAGAAACCATTCAGAAATGGGATGAATTTCTAGGACCTGGCCCTCACACAAACACCAACCCACGAACTGGGAAGCCCGACCGCGACAGAATTGTTTCCAGCGACACAAAAAGAAGTATTCGTTACGGGGCTCATGAAATGAATAGCAAGCCAAGCAAGCTTCACTATCATGAGGAGACATGGACGTTCGAGATAAAAACCAACACCATGAACGTTGACAATACTGTTGTACGCGTTCCCCTGACGAAGAAGTGAAATGAAGATACAAATAACTGATATCTTTTCTGACAAAGGCACTGTGAGAGTAAAATTCAACTCACCTTTTGGAAATGCCACAGCTTTATGGAGCGGGACCAAGTTAAAAACTGGTGAAACTCTGGATGTAGAGTTAGAACTTGATGAAATATTTTCATGGGGACAAAACATCATGCCCTCATCTGTAAAAACACCACAGATCGCTTCTGCGAATGGGGCTCATAAAATTATCGGCGAGCTTATCCAAGATGCAGACCAAAGTTGCTCAATACTAAAAATCGGCGATTCAGTAATTTTGATTGAAATTGAAAAGCCAATCACCGGCAAGCCCAGCTTTGTTGAAGTGATAGCAACTGACATTCTTCTTCACCCAACAAATGTCTGAGCATAAATTCACTTACTCTACAGCCATCAATTACATATAAAAAAATGCTCAACCAGCGGAACTCAATCGGAGAGAGCTATAAAAATACACATTTTGAATATGTAACATAAAGAAAATCAACAGCAATACTAGATACAGACGGAAACCCAATCACCGCCTGCACGGATTATTGAAACGAAACATCAACCTAAACTTTCAATCCTCCGCAGCCTTCTATTCAAAAGCCAGGAAAAATATATAAAATTCAGACCAGCTATTACACCACCTTCATCCAATCACACAATTCAAACTTCACAGAATGCAGTTAGTCAGGCAGATGAAGTATTTAAGGTAGATCGTGGGCATGGGGCTGCTACGCAGCCCAACGCGAGCAAGCTCGCTCACCACAAGTGTTCGCTCACCAGGGGGGTTACGTTGCCCTTAGATCCCAGCCAACGCCAAGTCCATAGCAAAGTAAGTAAAGATCAAATCCGCCCCCGCACGCTTGATCGACCCCAACGTTTCCCGCACAACCCGATCCTCATCGATCGCTCCCGCCTGGGCGCCGAACTTGATCATCGCGTATTCGCCGCTGACCTGGTACGCCGCCACCGGCAGGCGCGAGGCTTCGCGGATGTCGCGGATGATGTCGAGGTAGGCACCGGCCGGCTTGACCATCAGTGCGTCCGCGCCTTCCTGTTCGTCCAGCAGCGATTCGCGCACGGCTTCGCGGCGGTTCATCGGGTTCATCTGGTAGCTTTTGCGATCGCCCTTGAGCGCGCTGCCGCCTGCTTCGCGGAAGGGGCCGTAGAGGGCCGAGGCGAATTTGGTGGAGTAGGCCATGATCGGGATGTGAGTGAAACCGGCTTCATCCAGCGCACGGCGGATGGCCTGGACCTGGCCGTCCATGGCGGCCGAGGGGGCGATCACGTCGGCCCCGGCGCGGGCAGCGGCAACGGCTTGTTTGCCGAGATTGACCAGGGTCGCGTCGTTGTCGACATGGGCACCGTGCATCACGCCGCAGTGGCCGTGGTCGGTGTACTCGCAGAAGCAGGTGTCGGACATTACGATCATGTCCGGCACCGCGTCCTTGATGATCGAGGACATCCGCGAGACCAGGCCGCGTTCCTTCCAGGTGTCGCTGCCGTTGGCGTCCAGATGATGGGACACGCCGAAGGTCATCACCGACTTGATACCGGCACGGGCATAGCGCTCGATCTCGGCAGCCAGCTTCTTTTCCGGGATGCGTTGCACGCCGGGCATGCTGGTGATCGGCACGAAGTCGTCGATGTCTTCTTCGACGAAAATCGGCAGCACCAGGTCGTTGAGGGTGAACTCGGTTTCCTGGAACAAGCCACGCAGCTCCGGGGAGCGGCGCAGGCGGCGTGGACGGGCTTGGGGGAACTGGCTGGTCATGGCTGTCCTGAAAAAGTGGCGGGAAATCTTTGGGGCGAAAGCTTATGCCCCATGGCCCCGGCAGCACAAATGCCCAGGGGCCAACAGTGTATTGCGGGGGCCGTAATAATGTATTGATCTAGAGCTGTAGACGCCCGTCGATGCACACCGCGACAGCGCCACCGACCCAGATTTCATCGCCCTGACGCTCGACCCGAATACGCCCCGCACGCCCCATGGCCGTGCCCTGGCTGACCACGTAGCACTCCGGCGCGAGTCCTTCGCCGAGCAGCCATTGCGCGACGCCGGCATTCAGGCTGCCGGTGGCCGGGTCTTCCTGGGCCCCGTCGCCTGCGACAAAGGCACGCACCTCAAACTGCGCGTCCACGTCGTCAGCCGGGCGGCAAGGAGCAATCACCCCGACGGCCAGCCCAAGCAGCTGCGAATAGTCCGGCTGCAAGGCCAGGACCTGATCACGGTCAGCCAACATCACCGCGAGCCATCCCGCGCCATTGTCAACCCACTGGCTGCGCACAATGGCCCCCGGCGCCAGGCCCAACCCCAGGCGAACACGCTCCAGCAACGCGGAGTCCACAGCGCCGGCACGCATCAACGGCGGTGCAATAAACGCCAGTTCATCGCCTTGACGCCGAATACGCACCAGGCCGATTTCACACTCCTGGATAATCTCCTCGCCTTGGGGCACCCCACCGGCCTTGAGCCACGCATGGCAACTGCCCAGCGTCGGGTGCCCGGCGAACGGCAGCTCCTGCAAGGTGGTAAAGATCCTCACCCGGTAGTCCGCCCGAGCATCGCGCGGTGTCAGCAAAAACGTGGTTTCACTGAGGTTTGTCCATTTGGCGAAGTCAGCCATCTGTTGGTCGCTGAGGCTGTCGGCACCCAGCACGACGGCCAGCGGATTGCCCTTGAGCGACACGCTGCTGAATACATCCAGTTGTTTGAAATCGAAAGTCGGCATGCTTCAGCTCGGAATATTCAGGCCACGGATGACTGCCGGCCGGGCGACAAAGCCGTCCAGCGCGCGCACTACGTTAGGGAAGTCGGCAATGCCGACCAGATCGCCCGATTCATAGAAACCGATCAGGTTGCGAATCCAGGGGAAGGTGGCGATGTCGGCGATGCTGTAGTCGTCGCCCATGATCCAGGTGCGGCCGAGCAGGCGCTTTTCCAGCACCTCCAGCAGGCGACGGGATTCCGCGGCGTAACGGTCGCGGGGGCGCTTGTCTTCGTAGTCCTTGCCGGCGAACTTATTGAAGAAGCCCAGTTGGCCAAACATCGGACCGATGCCCCCCATCTGGAACATCAGCCATTGAATCGTTTCATAACGTGTCGCCGGATCTTCGGAAAGCAACTGGCTGGATTTTTCCGCCAGGTAGATCAGGATTGCGCCTGACTCGAACAGCGCCAACGGCTGACCCGCCGGGCCGTCGGGGTCGATGATCGCGGGGATTTTGTTGTTGGGATTCAGGGACAGGAACTCGGGGGAAAACTGGTCCTGGGTCTCGAAACTGACCTTGTGCGCCTCATAAGGCAGGCCCAGCTCTTCGAGCATGATCGAGACTTTTACCCCGTTGGGCGTGGGCAACGAGTACAGTTGCAGGCGCTCCGGATGCCGGGCGGGCCATTTGCTGTTGATCGGGAACGCGGCGATCGGGTTCATCGGGAAACTCCCTGGCGGAAAGCCCCCATGATAATCATCTGTCCCACGTCCTGCATGGGTCATCAATGCGCAACATCAGCGGGCTATTATCCCCCGTGGGCGAACCAATACGCCCGCGTGCACTCTTAAGTGCGCTCAAACGGTGAATGGAGGCACCTCGCTATACCGACACGGAACACCCGCAGGACGCCCCAGGCGTCATTGGGGCCAGGCTTGTCCGCCTTAACGTGACGCACGAAGACTCGAACCCATAATGACGATCAAGCCTCTGCGCCTTGTGCAACGACTGAAACACTACGCCTACATCCTGCTGCCCCTTTTGCTGGTGAGCGGCGCCATGGTTGCCGCCCTCGACGCCCGGGAAAGCCGTGCCCAACCGGTGGACGGCGTGCAAACCCTGGTGTTCCTGCGCCACGCCGAGAAACCGGCCGGCGGCCTGGGCCAACTCAATTGCCAGGGGTTGAACCGAGCAATGAACCTGGCCACCCTGCTGCCGGAAAAATTCGGCAAGGCCAATTTCGTGTTTGCCGCCAACCCGACGCGCAATGTCGAGGAAGGTGAGCTGGACAATTCCTACAGCTATATTCGCCCGTTGATGACCATCAGCCCCAGCGCTATCAAGCTGGGCCTGCCGGTGAACATCAAGTTCTCGGCCAACGACACCAGCGACCTGGCCGACGAACTGGTGGAAGACAAATACCACAATGCCACCATCTACACCGCGTGGTCCCACGGCTACCTGCCGGAGTTGATCAACAAGGTGGCCAGTGAGGCCTCCGGCGAAAAACACACGATTACCGACGACTGGTCCGGCAGCGACTACGACACGCTGTACGTACTGACGCTGACCTGGCACAACGGCAAAGCCTCGCTGCTCAGCCGCAACTACAAGCAGGGCCTGAACGACGGTGAAGAAACCTGCCCGCAGCCAACACAGGTGAGTGCCGATAGCTGAGGGCGTATGATGCACCGCTATTGACTCATCTGCGGACCCTCCCCCATGCCCAACCTCGCCTCCACCCAGCCCGTCCGGGGCTGGTCGTTCTGGTGGAAACCTGCCCTCTTCCTATTGGTGGCCTGCGTGGGCCTCTACTACGTGAAGTGGTCGCCCTACTACTTCAAGGCGTTTGTTGCCGCTGACAACCACAGCATCGGCGCCTCGATCCTCAACGATCAACAAAGCTCGCCATTGGCAGCAGCGCTGGCCTACGCCCAGGTGTATTTCCTGGCGATCTGGAAAGCTGCCGTACTGGCGGTGATCCTCGGCTCGTTGCTGCAAGTGCTGATCCCCCGCGACTGGTTACTGCGCCTGTTTGGCCGTGCCGGCCTCGGCTCGACCTTGCGCGGCGGGCTGTTCGCCTTGCCGGGGATGATGTGCAGTTGCTGCGCGGCCCCCGTCGCGGCAGGTATGCGCCGCCAGCAGGTGTCGGTGGGCGCGGCACTGGCCTTCTGGATTGCCAACCCGGTGCTGAACCCGGCCACGCTGGTGTTCATGGGCTTTGTGCTGGGCTGGGGCTTTACCGCCTTGCGGCTGGTGGCGGGCATTGTGCTGGTGGTCGGCGTGTCACTGGTGGCACAACGCATCGCACGGCCGGACCAGGTGCCGGAAGTTGCCTTGGACGCGGTGGCCGAGGCCAGCCAGGTCGAAGCACAACCCTTCTTCAGTCGCTGGCTGCGTACCCTGTGGCAGCTGTTCTGGAGCACCATACCGATCTATATCCTGGCGGTGCTGGTGCTCGGTGCCGCACGGGTGTGGCTGTTCCCCCACGTGGACGGCGCCATGGCCAACAGCCTGGTGTGGCTGGTGCCCCTGGCGATTGTCGGCACGCTGTTTGTGATTCCTACAGCGGCAGAGATCCCCATCGTACAAACCATGATGACCCTGGGCATGGGCACCGGCCCGGCCGTGGCCTTGCTGATGACCCTGCCCAGCGTGAGCCTGCCGTCGCTGTTGATGCTGCGCAAGGATTTCGATGCGCGGGTACTGGTGACGGTGGCCGGGCTGACCATGCTGGTGGGCGTGGTGTGCGGGTTGATCGGCGCGCTTATCCTCTGAGGGCGCGCTCGCGCAGATAGGCCGTGACGGCGCCCTGCTCTCCCGCAAACTCGATGCGTGCGCCTTTGTTTTCACGCTGGAAGGCGTACATCGGGTCGTAATACTCGCGCAACAGCCCTTCAATCCAGGCGCGATGCAGGTCCACGGCGCCGCTGCGCAGCTGTTCAGCCAGGGCATCCTGCATGATCGCCTGCAACCGCTGGAAACGCTCGCCGCCCAGGCGCTTGTGGATATTGGCCAGGCCCTGGGTCAGGCGTTCGGCAAACAACGCCTGGCCCTGTTCACCAAACACCGCGATAAATTCTGCACAAAGGTCAATCACGTAATCGCGCAGGATGCGCTCGACACGGCCTTCGACGCTGTCTTCCAGCCACACCATCGGAAAGGTCTGCATGCCCTTGTGCAACGGCAACGGCAGCGCACAGCTGCCGATCATGCGGCTTTCATCCTCCACCACGAATTGCTCGATACCGCCCGCGCGTTTTTTCAGCAGGTCCACCGCCAGGCGGTTCTCGAAATCGATAGTGGAAGGTTGCGCCGTGGCGCGTTTGCCGAAGCTGGAACCGCGGTGGTTGGCATGGCCTTCCAGGTCCAGGGCGTTGCGCAACTGGCCCAGCACCTCGGTCTTGCCGGTGCCGGTCATGCCGCCCAGCAACACGAAATCACATTGAGCTGCCGCCTGGTCAAGGGTATCCAGCAGGAAGGTCCGCATGGCCTTGTAGCCACCGCCGACCCGGGGGTACTCGATGCCGGCTTCGGTCTTCAACCATTGCTGCACGATCTGCGAACGCAGCCCGCCCCGGAAGCAATATAAGTAACCATCAGGATTGGCCTGGGCAAACCGTGCCCATTGTTCGATGCGTTCAGCCTTGATCGCCCCCGATACCAGCTCATGCCCCAGCACAATCGCGGCTTGCTGGCCCTGCTGCTTGTAGCAGGTGCCGACGCGCTGACGCTCGTCATCGGTCATCAACGGCAGGTTGATCACGCCGGGGAACGCGCCCTTGGCGAACTCGACCGGCGCGCGGGTATCCATCATCGGCCGGTCGTTGAGGAAAATGTCGCGGTAATCGGTGATGTCAGTTGCCATCAAACCACCTCTACCGCGTGGGTCTGTCGCTCAACCAATTGGCCGATCGGCTCAAGGCTCAAGCCCAATTCAGCCGCCGTCGCGCGGAACTCGGCGTCGCCTTCAGGGGTGACCGCGATCAGCAGGCCGCCGCTGGTCTGCGGGTCGCACAGCACGCGTTTGTGCAATTCCTGCAGACGCCCGACCTTGCTCGAGTAGCTGTCGAAGTTGCGCAAGGTGCCACCCGGCATGCAGCCCTGGTCCAGGTAGTCCTCGATCCCGGGCAGACGTGGGACTTTGTCGTATTCGATACGTGCGGTCACAGCGCTGCCGTCCGCCATCTCCACCAAATGGCCCAACAGACCGAAACCGGTGACATCCGTCATTGCCGTCACACCGGCCAGCTTGCCGAAACGGCTGCCGGGTTTGTTGAGGGTGCACATCCAGTCACGGGCCAGGCCGATATCCGCCTCACGCAACTTGCCCTTCTTTTCGGCGGTGGTGAGGATGCCGATGCCCAACGGTTTGGTCAGATACAGACGGCACCCCACAGTGGCGGTGTCGTTGCGCTTCATATGGCGCTTTTGCACGATGCCGGTGACGGCCAGGCCGAAGATCGGCTCGGGCGCGTCAATGGAGTGCCCACCCGCCAACGGGATGCCGGCTTCGTCGCACACCGAGCGGCCACCACGGATCACTTCACGGGCGATCTCCGGCGCCAGCACGTTCACCGGCCAGCCAAGAATGGCGATGGCCATCAACGGGTCGCCGCCCATGGCGTAGATGTCACTGATGGCATTGGTGGCGGCGATGCGGCCGAAATCGAAGGGATCATCGACAATCGGCATGAAAAAATCGGTGGTGGAGACCACGCCGCGCTCATCGTCGATGGCATACACCGCCGCGTCATCGCGGGAGGCGTTGCCCACCCACAGGTTGGGGTCAAGGTTCTGCGCGCCGCTGCCCGCCAGGATCACTTCCAGCACCTGGGGCGAAATCTTGCAGCCACAACCCGCGCCGTGGCTGTACTGGGTAAGGCGAATCGGCTCGTTCATGGTGGACCTCAAGCTATCAAGTGGGCGGATTCTAACAGACAGCAAAAGGCCGGCTGGGCTCTTGTGAGCACAGCCGGCCTTTGGGGTTGCAGCGTTACTGCCGGGCAGCGAGCAGACGCTTGTGACGGTTGCGCCGAGCGATGTTCAGGCACTCGATGGCGGCCGAGAAGGCCATGGCCGCGTAGACGTAGCCTTTAGGCACATGGGCACCGAAGCCTTCGGCGATCAGCGTCATGCCGATCATGATCAGGAAGCCCAGGGCCAGCATCACCACGGTCGGGTTGTCGTTGATGAACTTGGCCAACGGCTCGGCCGCCACCAGCATCACGATCACCGAGGTCACCACGGCGATGATCATGATCGGCAAGTGCTCGGTCATGCCCACGGCGGTAATGATGCTGTCGATGGAGAACACCAGGTCAAGCAACAGGATCTGCCCGATGGCTGCGGCAAAGCCGATGGCCACGACATTGCCGGTACTGGTCTTCTCTTCGGGCTCAGGGTCCATGCTGTGATGGATCTCGGTGGTGGCCTTCCAGACCAGGAACAGGCCACCGGCGATCAGGATCATGTCCTTCCACGAGAACGCCTGGCCGAGCACTTCGAACACTGGAGTGGTCAATTGCACGATAAACGCAATGGTGCTCAACAGGCCCAGGCGCAACACCAGCGCCATGCTGATACCGATGCGCCGCGCCTTGGCCCGATGCTTCTCGGGCAATTTGTTGGTGAGGATCGAGATAAAGATCAGGTTATCGATGCCCAGCACGATTTCCATCACGATCAAGGTAGCCAGGGCAATCCAGGCGGTAGGGCTGGCGGCCAGTTGTAAAAGGTAATCCATAGGTCAGTCCTGACGTTGTGCTGGGGAGATTAGGTTTCTTTGGTGTTCGATTCAGACTCGTTTTCTTCCTGATCGTCCTTTTTTTGTGGATTGATCAGGCCGTTTGTCGCTTCACTCAACGCCTGCTCGGCAGCTTTCTGGGTGTCATCGATGGCTTGCTTGGCCGACTCGGTGGCTTTGCCCATGACCTGTTGCGCGCTTTTTTCGACCTGATCGCAACCGCTGATCATCACCAATGAAAGCGCAAGCAACGATGCCGCGCCCAGGGAATTGAGTTTCATCATGTCTTCCTCGTTAGAACCATTGGGTCCAAATAGTGGCCCCGCGATAGCGAGGCATTCTATGCAGGCAAACAGTTCAGGAAAATTCGTATTTTTCTCGCGTATACTTCGGTTTTTACGAAGTGACGATCATCATGCTCAATTACCGACAGTTGCATTACTTCTGGGTAGTGGCCAAGACCGGCAGCATCGTGCGCGCCTGCGAGCAGTTGAACCTCACGCCCCAGACCATCAGCGGGCAGATCAGCCTGCTGGAGCAAACCTACGGGATTGCGCTGTTTCAGCGGGTAGGCCGCCAGCTTGAACTCACCGAAGCCGGGCGCCAGGCCCTGCCCTATGCCGAACAGATGTTCCAGACCGGCAATGAACTGGAGGCGATGCTGCGCGCGCAGCCCAATGAGCAACAGATCCTGTTTCGGGTCGGTGTGGCGGATGTGGTGCCCAAGTCCATCGTGTACCGGCTGATCGCGCCGACCATGGAGTTGAGCGAGCCCCTGCGCATTACCTGCCGGGAAGACAAACTGGAGCGTTTACTGGCCGACCTGGCGATCCAGCGCCTGGACCTGGTGATCTCCGACAGCCCCATGCCCTCTCACCTGGACATTAAGGGCTACAGCCAGAAACTGGGGGAATGTGGCATCAGTTTTTTCGCCACCCAGGCATTGGCTGACAGGTACGCCGGTGACTTCCCACAGTGCCTGCACGGCGCGCCCCTGTTGATTCCCGGCGCGGAAACCGTGGTGCGCAGCCGCCTGCAACGTTGGTTTGCCGAGCAGCAGATCCAACCCAGGATCATCGGCGAGTTCGATGACAGCGCCTTGATGCAGGCCTTTGGCCAATCCGGCAGCGGGATCTTTATCGCGCCCAGCGTGATCGCCGATGAAGTAGTGCGCCAGTACGGCGTGGCGTTGATTGGCCAGACCGATGCCGTCACCGAGTCGTTCTACGCGATCTCGGTGGAACGCAAGGTCAAGCACCCCGGCATCGTGGCGATTACCGAAGGTGCACGGCGAGAGTTGTTTACCGCCCTGCCCTGAGCGTTCAGGCGTTGGACGCGACCGCTTGCCTGGCGGTCATCAGCCACAGCGCCAGCAGGATCGACACCAGGATAAACCCGGAAGCGGCGAAGCCCAGGCTGCCGAGGCCGAGGGTGTCGATCACATGCCCGCCGACCATGGCCCCCAGGCCAATGCCCAGGTTGGCCCCGGCGATATTCAACGACGCCGCAAACGCCGGGGCATGGGGGGCGGCCTTCATCAACCGCACATGGCTGACCAGGAACAGCGCCGCCTGGGTCACGCCCCACACCGCCATCGCCGCCGCCAGGCCGACCGTGGAATGGATCGCCGGTACCAGCGCGACCATGCCGGCGATCATGAAACCGCAGAACACCATCGAGGCGATCAGCGGGTGACGGTCCACCGCACGCCCGCCCAGGAAGTTGCCGATCAGCCCCACTGCGCCAAAGCCCATCAGGCACCAGCCCACCAGCGTGCCGTCGAAACCGGCCAGGCGCTCAAGGATATCCGCCAGGTAGGTATACGCCGTGAACATGCCGCTGAATACCAGGACCGACAACAGGATATGGCCTTGCATCAGCGGGTTGCGCAGGATCTTGAACTGCGAGCGCAACGACACCTGGTCGTTCTTCGGTTGGGTCACCGGCAGGTAGATGAACAGCAGCAAGGCCTTGGCCAGCGCGACCACGGCGAGGATCGCAAACGCGGCGCGCCAGCCGAACATATCGGAAATCAGCGTGCCCACTGGAATCCCGAACACCGTGGCGCAGACGATGCCGAAGCCGATCTTTTCGATGGCGCGCCCGGCGTATTCGGGGCCGACAATATCCACCGCGGTTTCACTGGCCAGGGCCCAGAACACCGGCAGGCCCAGGGCCGGGATCAAGCGCGCCAATGCCATCACCCAGATACTCGGCGCCAATGCGGCCACGGTATTGGCCACGCCGAACAGGAGCAGGATGCTGATAAACAGACGCTTGCGGGGGAAACGGGCGCAGTACGCGGTCAGAAACGGACCAAAGGCCGCCACGGTAAACGCAAACAAGGTCACCAGCAGGCCGGCCTGGGACACGCTGACGTTGAGGTCCCGGGCAATGGACGGCAACAGGCCGACGATAACGAATTCTGTGGTCAGCACGGTAAAACCGGCGGCCGACAGCAGCAGGATGGGAAACAGCATGAAAACTCCAGAAACGGCGACATCAACGACAGCCCGAAGGGCCCGCTGACGGAGAGGAAAGGTGAGAGGGCAGAATCTTAACAGAGTATGTCCGGCTTTTGCGAAGCCCCGGCGACCCAATGCCGCAGCGGCCGGGACAGGTCCAGCGGCATGCTAGACTTCGCGACCTGCTTCCTACAGACCTTTCTGCCTGCATTGCCGCGCCCTTAAAAAAACTAGAGACAACCTTTATATGACTGCTGCCCCTTCCCTTTTCCAACGCCTGGCCCGCATCAGCCTGGTCACGCAAATCGTCATCGGCTTGATCGCCGGCATCCTGCTGGCCCTGCTCTTGCCGGAGGCGGCCAAGGCCACCGGGTTTATCGGCAAGGTATTTGTCACCGCGCTCAAGGCCGTGGCGCCGATCCTGGTGTTCGTACTGGTGATGGCGTCGATCGCCAACCATAAACACGGCCAGGAAACCCATATCAAGCCGATCCTGTTCCTGTACCTGCTGGGCACCTTTGCCGCCGCCGTGGTGGCGGTGATTGCCAGCATGTGGTTTCCCTCATCGCTGGTGCTCGCTACCCATGACGCCACCGTGAGCGCTCCCGGCGGCATCGGCGAGGTCTTGCAAAGCCTGCTGTTGAGCGTGGTGGACAACCCCATCAGCGCACTGATGAACGCCAACTTCATCGGCATCCTGGCCTGGGCCATCGGCATGGGCATTGCTATTCGCCATGCCGGCGAGACCACCCGCACGGTGCTCGACGACCTGTCCAACGGCGTGACCCTGATCGTGCGCGTGGTGATCCGCTTCGCCCCGCTGGGTATCTTCGGCCTGGTGGCCTCGACACTCGCCACTTCGGGCTTCGGCGCCCTGCTCGGCTACGCCCACCTGCTGGTGGTGCTGATCGGCTGCATGCTGTTCGTGGCACTGGTGGTCAACCCGGCCATCGTGTTCTGGAAACTGCGCCGCAACCCGTTCCCGCTGGTGCTGATGTGCCTGCGCGAAAGCGGCATCACCGCGTTTTTCACCCGCAGTTCGGCGGCGAATATCCCGGTGAACCTGGCCTTGAGCAAACGCCTGGGCCTGCATGAAGACACCTACTCGGTGTCGATTCCACTGGGCGCTACGATCAACATGGCCGGTGCTGCGATCACCATCACCGTGTTGACCCTGGCGGCCGTGCACACCCTCGGCATTGCCGTGGACCTGCCGACCGCCGTGCTGCTCAGCGTGGTCGCGGCGATCTGTGCCTGCGGTGCGTCGGGTGTAGCCGGCGGCTCGCTGCTGCTGATTCCCCTGGCATGCAGCCTGTTCGGTATCCCCAGCGAGATCGCCATGCAGGTGGTGGCCGTAGGCTTCATCATCGGTGTGTTGCAGGATTCGGCGGAAACCGCACTCAATTCGTCCACCGATGTGCTGTTTACCGCGGCCGCGTGCCTGGGCAAGGAAGAGCAGTCGGCTTAAGCGCCAGGCGTAAAAAAGCCCGGGGTGGTTCAGGAATGAACCACCCCGGGCTTTTTTTCGAGCCTTAGAAAGCGCCCATGTAGTCCCGCTTGCCCACTTCCACACCGTTGTGACGCAGCAAGGCGTATGCGGTGGTGACGTGGAAGAAGAACTGCGGCAGGCCGTAGGTCAGCAGGTAGGACTGGCCGCTGAAGCGCTTCTCTTTCGGCGTGCCGGGGCGGGTGATGATCTCGATGCCTTCCTTGCCGTCGACTTGCTCGGGCTTGATGGTGTCGACAAACGCCAGCACCTTGGCGATCAGCGCTTGCAGATCGGCGAAGGTGACTTCGGTATCTTCGTATTTCGGCACTTCGATCTCAGCCAGGCGTGCGGAAACGCCCTTGGCGAAGTCGACGGCGATCTGCACCTGGCGCACCAGTTGGAACATGTCCGGGAACAGGCGTGCTTGCAGCAAGGCGTTGGGTTCGATGTTCCTGGCGGTGGCGTGGGCTTCGGCTTTGTTCAGCACATCGCTCAGGGCGGTGAGCATTTGCTTGAAGACGGGGATGGAGGCGGCGTACAGGGAAATAGTCATGGCAGTCTCATGGGTAGTGGCAGGGTTGGAACCAGCGGCGATTATAGACACGCCAGGCGCTTGTCTTTTATTTTTTCCGGCTTAGGCTAGTGCGTTCACTGCATAGGGAAAGCGCGATGACCGCCGAGCACGACACCGACACCCCTGAGCCGCGCCTGAACAGCACGGAAATTCGCGTCCTGGGTTGCCTGATCGAAAAACAGGCGACCAACCCGGAAACCTATCCCCTGACCCTCAACGCCCTGGTCCTGGCCTGCAACCAGAAGACCAGCCGCGAGCCGGTGATGAACCTGAGCCAGGGCCAGGTTGGCCAGAGTCTGCGTGCGCTGGAAGGCCAAGGCTTCACGCGCCTGGTGATGGGCAGCCGCGCAGACCGGTGGGAGCATCGCGTGGATAAGGCGCTGGAACTGGTACCGGCCCAGGTGATCCTGACCGGGCTGCTGTTCTTGCGTGGGCCGCAGACGGTCAACGAACTGCTGACCCGCAGCGGGCGCATGCATGACTTCGAGGATGCCGAGCAGGTGGTGCACCAACTGGAGCGCCTGATTGCCCGCGGGCTGGCGCTGCTGGTGCCGCGCCAGGCGGGGCAGCGGGAAGATCGCTATACCCATGCGCTGGGCGATCCGGCGGACATCGAGGTGATTATCGCGGCGCGGGGAAGCCCGGTGGAGCGCTCTGCCGGCGCAGTCTCGCTGGATCGTATCGAAGAACTTGAAGCACGAATTGCAGCTCTGGAAGAGCGATTGGCGCAGCTGGAACAGGCCTGACACGGTCAAACATGTGGGAGGGAGCTTGCTCCCGATAGCGCTGGGTCAGTCAACACTTTCATTGCCTGATACACCGCTATCGGGAGCAAGTCGAATCGTCGCACCGCCCCTCCCACATTTAGAGCCGCAGTGGCCTTCAGTTGCGGGCGAAGGCTACGGCCGCCTGGAACTGTTCATCCGTAGGCCGCACGCCGGTGTACAGAACGAATTGCTCCAACGCCTGGATCGCAATCACCTCCAACCCGGTGATCACCCGCTTGCCTTTGGCCCGTCCACGCACGATCAGCGGCGTTTCGGCGGGGATCGCCACCACATCGAAGACAGTGTGCGCGGCATCCACGGCATCCGCGTCGAACGCCAGGGCATCCGCCTCGGCCCCGCCGGTCATGCCGATGGGGGTGACGTTGATCAGCATCTGTGGGCGCAAATCGCCCAGTTCCGCATGCCACTCATACCCCAGGTTCTGCGCCAGCGCCCGGCCTGCCGCTTCGTTACGCGCCACGATCACACCATTGGCGTAACCGCCATCCCGCAAGGCGCTCGCCACGGCCTTGGCCATACCGCCGCTGCCACGCAGGGCGAAGGTCGAATTCTGCGGCACGGCGTGTTTCTTGAGCAATTGTTCGACGGCGATGTAGTCGGTGTTGTAGGCCTTGAGATGGCCATTGGTATTGACGATGGTATTCAAGGAGTCGATGGCTTGAACCGAATCGTCCAGTTCGTCCACTAATGCAATGGCGGCCTCCTTGAAGGGCATGGACACCCCGCAACCCCGGATGCCCAACGCGCGGATACCACCTATCGCGCCGGGTAAATCCTGGCTGCTGAAGGCTTTATAGTAGAAGTTCAGCCCCAGCTGTTCGTACAGGTGGTTATGAAAACGCAAGCCAAAATTCCCAGGGCGGGCCGACAGCGACATGCACAGTTGGGTGTCCTTGTTGGGGTGCATCTGCATGGATAACTCCTTTGAGTAAGCAAATCGGTACAGACCTTACACAACCTTTACCTAGCGGCCGTGCTGTTTTTCAGAAATACGTTGTCTTAAAAGTATCCCCGCGACATTACTTGAGTCTATTGATTGCAGACCACAAGCGCAGGGGCTAACCGAGGAATGACCATGATTCGTACAATCCCCAAGATCGCCTTGCTGGTAGGTGCACTCGCTATGGCAGGCCAAGCCTCCGCCCATGGTGGTGGATGGGGTGGCCCAGCCGTCTTGGGTGCCCTGGTCGGCGCCGCCGTAGTGGGCTCCGTGGTGGCCAGCCAGCCCCGTGAGGTCTATGTGCAGCAGCCGGTCTACGTGCAACCGCAGCCGGTGTATGCCGCGCCGCCGCCCGTCTACTACGCACCACCGCCACCGGTGTACGTGCAGCAGGAGGTCTATTACCGCCCCGCGCCGGTCTATTACGGCCCACCGCGTGGCTACTATGGCCCGCCCCACGGCTATTACCGCCGCGGCTGGTAAGTCTAAACCGTCAGCTATGCAACAGGCCTCGCCCACCCGCGGGGCCTTTTCTTGTGGGTAACGTCCGGATTTATCCTGCCAAGGTCGCTCTGAGGACAATGGCCGGGCTGCAATCCCACATGCTTAAGGTCGAAAGTCTACTTGCCCGAACGGGGCTCACGCTGTCATGTTTGTGTCACGCCACACTCCCACTATCAATCCTGTCCACTCCATAACAACAAGGACGACTGACCATGCCCACACAAAATCCGCACCGCACCGCTGGCCTGTGTACGTCCAGCAAGGTCTACAGCGCGCTCACGGAGCTCAAGCACCTGGAAGGCCACCGCAGCGCCAAGTTCCTCGCGCTGCTGGCGGAAAACCTGGTGCACAAAGGCCTGCTTAATGAGCAGGAAGTGGTGAGCATGCTCGATCAAGTGGTCGACTGAGGCATTTTGTTGATGTCGACTATCGAGCCAGATGATTTTTCCTGAGCGCCCGTGCCCCGTAAGGTGACCTCCATAGCGATTGGAGGTCCTTATGCCCACTGTTCAAATCATGTCCGTCATCGGCAGCGCCGTCCCTGCCCCGCTTCGAGAGCTGGGTTTATTGGCTTGCTGGTACGTGGTGCGCGACGGCGAAGCCATCAGCGGCCCGCTGACGTCCTTGTCTGACGCCGAAAAACAACTGCAGCAAGCCTCAAACTTCCGCCTGCACGCCTGAGACTCAAGGCAACGGCAACTTGACCCGCGGCTTGCTCTCGACAAACAACGCCCAGCTGGACATGAACAGCGCCGCCACCAGCGGCCCGATCACGAACCCGTTGAGGCCGAATACCGACAGGCCGCCCAGGGTCGAGATCAGGATCAGGTAGTCCGGCATCTTGGTGTCCTTGCCCACCAGGATCGGGCGCAACACATTGTCCACCAGGCCGATCACAAACACGCCGAACAGGCCCAGCACCACACCCTGCCAGATCGAACCGCTCAACAGGAAGTAGGCGGCCACCGGCCCCCACACAATGCCCGCGCCCACGGCCGGCAGCAGTGACAGAAACGCCATCAGCACCGCCCAGAGCAACGCACTGGGAATGTCCAGGAACCAGAAGATCAAACCACCCAGCGCCCCCTGGGTCACGGCCACCAGCACATTGCCCTTGACCGTGGCGCGCACCACCCGATTGAACTTGAGCTGCAACCGACGCTTCTGCGGCTCGGCCAACGGCACCGCCGTGCGGACCTTGCGCACCAGTTCCGGGCCGTCGCGCAGCAGGAAAAACAGCAGGTACAGCATGATGAAAAAACTCACCAGGAAATCAAACGTGCCCTGGCCGAAGCTGAACGCCTGGGTCGCAAAGAACTGGCTGCCCTGCATGGCACTCTTGACGATCTTCTCGCGCAGCCCTTCCAGGTTGCCCATGCCGAAGCGGTCCAGCAGGTGCTGGAAGTACGGCGGCAGGAAGTTCTTGAACTGCTCGATATAGCCGGCCACGTCCAGCTTGCCGCTCTCGACGTTTTTGTACAGCGTGGCGCCCTCTTGCACCAGCAACGCGCTGGTAATGATCACCGGCAGGATCGCGATCACCAGGCACACCATCAAGGTGGCCAGGGACGTCAGGTTGCGGTTCCAGCCGAAGCGCTGCTGCAGGCGACGTTGCATCGGCGCAAAGATGATGCCGAGGATCACCGCCCAGAACACTGCACCGTAGAACGGCAGCAATATCCATATAAAGGCGATGGTCACCAGGGCCAGCAGGAGCAGCAGGGTCTTGAATTGCAGGTTGGTTTGATTCATGTCCGATCCATGTCAGAAAAGCAGGCCGCGCGTGTGCGTCCAGCTGCTTAGTCCACCGCAAATCCCGGGAGTGCCATCTTTGTTGCGGTAAGCGTAGACCCAGATCAATAAAGCCCTGCACACATTGGGCTACGCTCGCGGCCTTTTGCGACCCGATCCCCATGCCTCTCGTCCTTGCCCCCGAACTGCTCGCCCCCGCCGGCACCCTGAAAAACATGCGCTACGCCTTCGCCTACGGCGCCGATGCGGTCTACGCCGGCCAGCCGCGCTACAGCCTGCGGGTGCGCAACAACGAGTTCGACCACGCCAACCTCGCGCTCGGCATTCAGGAAGCCCACGCGCAGGGCAAGCGGTTCTACGTGGTGGTAAACATCGCGCCACACAACGCCAAGCTCAAGACCTTCCTCAAGGACCTCGCCCCGGTGATCACCATGGGCCCGGATGCGCTGATCATGTCCGACCCGGGCCTGATCATGCTGGTGCGCCGGCACTTCCCGATGATGCCGATCCATCTGTCGGTGCAGGCCAATACGGTGAACTGGGCCAGCGTGGAGTTCTGGCAGCAGCAAGGGATTTGCCGGGTGATCCTGTCGCGGGAGCTGTCCCTGGAAGAAATCGGCGAGATTCGCCAGCAGGTGCCGGCCATGGAGCTGGAAGTGTTCGTCCACGGTGCCTTGTGCATGGCCTATTCCGGGCGCTGCCTGCTCTCGGGCTACATGAACAAACGTGATGCCAACCAGGGCACCTGCACCAATGCCTGCCGCTGGAAATACCAGGCCACCCCGGCGGTGGAAAACGCCACGGGCGATATAGTCCAGGTGTATCAACCGGAACCCACACTGGGGATCGGCGCGCCCACCGACCAGGTGTTCCTGCTGCAGGAAGCCAACCGCCCCGACGAACAGATGCCCGCCTTCGAGGATGAACACGGCACCTACATCATGAACGCCAAGGACCTGCGCGCCGTGCAGCATGTGGAGCGCCTGACCCACATGGGCGTGCATTCGCTGAAGATCGAAGGCCGCACCAAATCGCATTTCTACTGCGCCCGCACGACCCAGGTGTACCGCCAGGCAATCGATGATGCGGTAGCCGGCCGTGCGTTTGACCGCAACTTGATGACCGACCTGGAATCCCTGGCCCAGCGCGGCTACACCGAAGGTTTCCTGCGCCGCCATGTGCACGACGAATACCAGAATTACCAGAACGGCAGCTCAGTGTCCGAGCGCCAGCAGTTTGTCGGCGAGTTGACCGGCGAGCGCCGCGGCGAACTGGCCGAGGTCAAGGTGAAGAACCGCTTTGCCGTGGGTCATCACCTGGAACTGATGACCCCCGCCGGCAACTTCCACTTTGACCTGGCCAGCCTGCACAACGCCAAGGGCGAAGCCATCGATGTGGCGCCGGGAGATGGGCACACGGTATATGTGCCCCTGCCGACCGAAATGGACCTGCGCTTCGGTTTGCTGATGCGCGACGTCTAACGGGTCGCAGCGCAGAACCGGTGGATCGCCTCGCAGGCCTGGCGCAACGAGGCGTCGTCCAACGCGTAGGCGATGCGCAAGTACGGCGCCAGCCCGAACGCACTGCCGGGCACCACGGCCACATGGGCTTCGTCGAGCAAGGCATCGGCCACGTCTTCGTCGGTATGCAGCCGCTTGCCGGCCGGCGTGGTGCGGCCCAGCAGACCGGCGCAGGACGCAAAGGCATAGAACGCACCGTCCGGGTTCATACATTCCAGCCCCGGGCTGGCGTTCAGCAAGGCCACCACCAGGTCACGGCGCTGCTCGAATACCGCCCGTGACTGCTGGATAAAGTCCTGCGGGCCGGTCAATGCAGCAATCGCGGCCTGCTGGGAAATCGCACTGGCCCCCGACGTCTGCTGGCCCTGGAGTTTTTCCATGGCGGCCAGCAACCAGCACGGGCCGGTGGCGAAGCCGATGCGCCAGCCGGTCATGGCATAGGCCTTGGACACGCCATTCATGGTCAGCACCCGTGGCGCCAGGCGCGGCTCGACTTGCGCCAGGGTGTGGAAGGTTTGCCCGCCGAACAGCAAGTGCTCGTAGATATCATCCGCCAGCACCAGCACATGGGCATGTTTCAACAGCACCTGCGCCAGGGCCTGCAATTCCAGCCGGCTGTACACGGCGCCGGTCGGGTTGGACGGAGAGTTGAGGATCAGCCAGCGCGTGCGGGGGGTGATCGCCTGCTCCAGGGCTGCCGCGGTCAGCTTGAACCCCTGCTGGGCGGCGCACGGCAAAATCCTTGCGGTACCGCCGCACAGTTCGACCATTTCCGGGTAGCTGACCCAATACGGCGCGGGCACGATCACCTCGTCGCCTGCATTCAAGGTGGCGGCCAGGGCGTTGTAGATCACATGCTTGCCGCCGTTGCTGACCAGGGTGTCCTGCCAGGTGACGTCCAAGCCGTTTTCGCGACGGAACTTCTGCGCCACCGCTTCACGCAACGCTCGCACTCCGGCGACCTGGGTGTAACGCGTATGGCCGTTGCGGATCGCATCGATACCTGCCCGGCGGATGTGTTCCGGGGTGTCGAAATCCGGCTCCCCGGCACACAACGAGATGATGCTTGCGCCCTCGGCGCGGCGTGCGGCCACGCGGTCGATGATACGGTAGGTGGCAGACGGTCGGGCCTGGGCCAGGCGCGTGTTCAGGCGTTCAATGGTCATGCGTCCTTCCTCTGCAAGGTGTGATAGCCCAGAGACTCACGCGCCTGCCTGAGTGTCCTGCCGGCCTCGATCTGCGCGCGGATCCGGGCTTCCACCGCCTCGATCTGCCGGGCCGTACGCGCGACCTCCTCGGCACGGGCACGCGGCACCACCAGTACGCCATTGGCGTCGGCCACCACAATGTCCCTTGCACACACGCGCGCGCCGCTGATCGCCACCGGCTGGTTCACCGCCAGCACTTCCACACGGTCCTTGCCGGTGCGCATATAGCGGCCCTTGGTGAACAACGGATAGCCATCGCCGAGGGCTTTGCTGACATCCCGGCACACCCCGTCGATCACCGTAGCGGCAATGCCCCGGCTGCCTGCGTACTGGGTCATGATGTCGCCCCACACCGTGCAATCGCTGCGCCCGGCGTTGGCGATAACCACCACATCCCCCGGCAGCACGTCTTCGATAAAGTCACCGACCGAGCCCGGCGGCGTGCTCGCCGGGACGTACTGCACGGTAAACGCCGGGCCCACCACGGTGCCCCGGTAGTTATCCAGCGGCGCGATGCCCAGGCATTGGCCGGCAATCCCGAGTTTATCCATGGCATCCGACACACCCGGTGTATCGAGCCCGGCAAACAGGGCGACAAGGTGTTGATCGTTCATCGGGCAGGCTCCACGCGGATGGCTTCGAAGTGGCTGTCGTGCATCACATCGGCCACCGAACGGCCGCTGCGCACGGCCTCGACCATGCCGGCTTCACGGGCGGCGATGCGCTCACCCAGGTCTAGCACCTGCTCGATAACGGCAGCGGGGATGAACACCGTGCCGCAGCGGTCGGCAATCACGAAGTCGTCCTCCGACACGTTCACACCGCCCACGCTGACAGTGACGCCGGAATCGACCTGCACCACCCGGTTGCGCGCGCTGATCATGGTGACCCCACGGCCATAGACCGGGTAGCCGATGGACGCACTGCCGTCGATGTCGCGACTGCAACCGTCGATCACCGAGCCACGAATGCGCCTGGCCACGGCGGCATTGGCGATGATGTCGCCCCAGCAGGAGATACCCTCCAGCCCACCGACGATCACCAGCACACGGTCGTCGGTGGTGATCGCGTCGATCACCGGGGAAATCAGGTGCACGGCGGGCGCGGCGTCAGTCTTGGGCGCCAGCTTGACCGTGCTGGCCCGGCCCACCACCTTGGGGCAGTCCCACAACGGGCGGATGCCCACCACCGCCCCCGGCAGCTGCAGGAAATCCAGTGCGTCGGAGACCGTATTGGTGTCGAGTTCAGCCAGGCGCTGAAGCGGGTCGGGAAGTGGCATGAGGTGAGCCCCTGTGGTGAGTGGGGCTCAAGTCTCACTGAGGGGCGGTGATAGGTATATTCGTATTAACGGTGGATAACCATACGCTCAACCTATGAGGATCAGATCCTGAACTGGCCGACCAATTGGCCCAAGCGTTGGCCCAGGTCCGCCAGACTGCGCGAAGTCTGGGCGCCCAACTGGGTTTCATCGGCCACGCTGTCCACCGCCACGGCAATCTGATGCACGCTGCGGTTGATCTCTTCGGCCACGGCGGTCTGTTCTTCGGCGGCGCTGGCAATCTGCGCGTTCATCGAGTTGATGGTGCCGATCAACTGGGCCATGGTGTCCAGGGACGCCCCGGCTTCATTGGCCTGGGCCGAGGTGCCATCGCCAGCATCGCTGGAGCGGCGCATCGCATCCACGGCCGCCTCGGTGCCTTTTTGCAGGCGGTCGATCATGCCCTGGATTTCCTGGGTGCTGGTTTGCGTGCGGCTGGCCAGGGCACGCACCTCGTCGGCGACCACGGCAAAACCGCGCCCGGCCTCCCCTGCCCGCGCGGCCTCGATCGCCGCGTTGAGGGCCAGCAGGTTGGTTTGTTCGGCAATCGAGCGGATCACGCCGAGCACGCTGACAATCGACGACACGTCCTGCTGCAGGCTGTCGAGGGACACACCGCTGCTGCGGATGTCATTCACCAGCGCATGGATCTGCGCGATGCTGCCGTCCACCACGCGCTTGGCGGCCTGGCCTTCGGCGTCGGTCTGTTGCGCGGCCACGGAGGCGCCCTGGGCACTGCGCGCCACTTCTTGCGCTGCGGAGGACATCTGGTTGATGGCGGTGGCCACTTGGTCGGTCTCGTGACGCTGGCGCTCCATGGCCTGCTCAGAACGCTGGGCCTGGTCGGACACCTGGCTGACCAGGCCGGTAAGTTGGGTGGTCATCTCGGTGATCTGGCGCACCAGGCCGTGGATCTTGTCGACAAAACGGTTGAACGCGCCGGCCAGGTCGCCCAGTTCGTCCTGGCTGGTGATGGCCAGGCGGCGGGTCAAATCGCCTTCACCGGCAGCGATGTCGTCGAGGTTGGCTTTCATCAAATGCAGCGGGCGCAAAATGGTGTTGGCCAGCAGCATGCCGACGGCGGCGATCACCAGCAACACCACCACGGCCACGCCGAGGATGCTCAGCAGCACGCCTTCCATGCGTGTTTTCACTTTGGCTTCGACCACCGCCACCTGGGCTTCGATGCCATCCAGGTTCACCGAGGTGCCGATAACCATGTCCCACTTAGGCAGGTATTCGGTGTAGCCCATCTTGGGCACCAGTTCGGTCTGGCCGGGCTGGGTCGAGCTGTATTGCAGGTAGTGGGTGCCGTCCTTGCCGACCTTGACCAGGTCGCGGTTGACGTAGACACCGTTGGGGTCACGGTTGTCCTTGAAGCTCTTGCCCACGCCGTCGGGGCTGTTGCCTTTGAACAGGCGGATGGTCTCGGAGTCGTAGCCGAAGAAGTAACCGTCCTTGCCATAGCTGGTGTTGGACAGCAGCTTGACCACCTCGGCCCGCGCCGCCGTATCGCCGGGGGCGGCGGCGTCATAGAGCGGCTTGATGGTGGTCATGGCCACTTCCACATAACTTTGCAGGGTGGCCTTGGCGTCGTTGAGCAGACGCTGGCGGGTTTCATCCACCTCGTTGCGCGCCTGGCCCTGGAGGATCCACACGGTGGTCAGGCTGATGACCACGGCGAACAGCAACACCGGCACAACGGCGAGGGACAGGACTTTGGCCTTCAGGCTCAGACGCATGGCTTTTCTCTCTTATTGGGCGACTTGAGAGGTTATCGGCCAGCGCCGGTGAATCTGTAGATCAGAGCGTCATCGCCGCCAACCAGCCAAACGCCAGCAATGGGAGGTTGTAGTGCAGGAACGTCGGCACCACGGTGTCCCAGATATGGTGATGCTGGCCGTCGATATTCAGGCCGGAGGTCGGGCCGAGGGTGGAGTCCGAGGCGGGCGAACCGGCATCACCCAGCGCCCCGGCGGTGCCGACAATGCACACGATGGCCAGCGGGCTGAAGCCCAGTTGCACACACAGCGGCACGAAAATCGCCGCCAGGATCGGCACCGTGGAAAACGACGAGCCGATGCCCATGGTCACCAGCAGCCCCACCAGCAACATCAACAACGCCCCCACCCCACGGCTATGGCCGATGAACGCCGCCGAGGTTTCCACCAGCGAGCGTACGTCGCCGGTGGCCTTGAGCACTTCGGCAAAGCCTGACGAGGCGATCATGATGAAGCCGATCATCGCCATCATCTTCATGCCTTCGGTGAACAGGTCGTCGGTGTCGCGCCAGCGCACGATGCCCGAGATCGAGAAGATCAGGAACCCGGCCAGGGCACCGATAATCATCGAGTCCAGCCACAACTGGATGATGAACGCCGAGGCAATCGCCAGGCCCGCCACCAGCAGGGTCAGGGGGTTGTACTGCACCGCCACTTGCTCGACCCGCTCGATTTTCTCCAGGTCATACACGCGCTTCTTGCGGTAGCTGATAAACACCGCCACCAGCAGCCCGACCACCATGCCCAGCGCCGGCAGGCTCATGGCGTGGGTGACGTTGACCTGGCTGATGTCCACGCCGCTCTTGGCCACGTTGGCCAACAGGATCTGGTTGAGGAAGATATTGCCGAAGCCCACCGGCAGGAACATGTACGGCGTGATCAGGCCGAAGGTCATCACGCAGGCGATCAGGCGGCGGTCCAACTGCAATTTGGTCAGCACATACAACAGGGGCGGCACCAGCAACGGGATAAACGCGATATGGATCGGCAGGATGTTCTGCGACGCAATCGCGACCACCCACAGCAGGCCGATCAGCAGCCATTTGACGTGGTTGCCGCCGCTGGCTTCCTGACGGTCGACCAGCAGCAAGGCCTTGTCCGCCAGGGCGTGGGCCAGGCCGGACTTGGCAATCGCCACGGCGAAAGCGCCGAGCAAGGCGTAGGACAAGGCCACGGTCGCCCCCCCTCCCAAGCCACCGTTGAACGCCTTGAGCGTGGCCTCGATGCCCAGGCCACCGGTCAGGCCGCCCACCAGGGCGCCGACAATAATGGCGATGACCACATGCACGCGGGACAGGCTGAGCACCAGCATGGTGCCGACCGCGGCGATGACTGCGTTAATCATGGTTACCTCAAGCAGAAACATACAAAACAGGCATGCCCGCGCCCGGGCAGCCATCGGATGGCAGCTGGCGTGCAGGCTTGAAGGAGGTCTTATTAGAGGGCGCGCACTGTGCAGCAGGTCGCGCCCCATGTCAAAAAGCGGCGCCGCTTTCAGGTTTAAATTGATCGTATGAATAAAGAAAATGCCAGATCGGCCGATAACCGGGCTCTATGTGTTTTCAGGTAAGGATGTGCCGATGTCCCTCAGACAGCTCTCCATTCAATGGAAAATCACCCTGCTCGCCGGCCTGTGCCTGCTGGGGATCGTGACCCTGCTGGTGGGTTTGTCGTTGTACCGCATGGCGCAGAGTTCCGAGCAGGTCAAGGCTTCCAGCATGCAGATGCTCGATGAGGCGGCCCAGGCTCGCATCGAGGCCCAAGGTGAGGTGCAGGCCGCGGGCATCCGCCGGCAATTCATGGACGCCTACCAATATGGGCATGGGTTTTCCCGCCAGGTCCTGTTCCTGCGTGAGCAAGCCGAAAAACGCTTCCTCGACGCCTTCGACACCCGCGAAGACCTGACCCGCCAGGTCAAGGCCGCCCTGCAGGCCAACCCGGAACTGCTGGGGCTGTCCCTGGTATTCGAAGCCAATGCGCTGGATGGCAAGGATGAGTTGTTCGCCGGCCAGGCCGAACTGGGCAGCAACGACAAGGGCCGCTTCGCCCTGTACTGGTCGCAGCCGACGCCGGGCACGCTGACGTCGATGGCACTGCCGGAAAGCGACATGTCCGACACCCGCGTCGGCCCCAGCGGCGAACCGGCCAACGCCTGGTTCACCTGCCCGCGCAGCACCCTCAAGCCGTGTGTGATCGAACCGTACTTTTATGTGATCGACGGGCAAAACGTGCTGATGACCAGCATCGTGTTTCCGTTGACGGTCAATGGCAAGGTGATCGCTTCGCTGTCGGTGGACATCAACCTCAACAGCCTGCAGGCCGTGAGCCAGCAGGCCAGCCAGAAGCTGTATGACGGCCAGACCCAGGTCAGCATCCTCAGCCCCACCGGTTTGCTTGCCGGCTACAGCGCGGACGCCAGCCAGTTGAGCAAACGCCTGGATCAGGTCGATACGCAAAGCGGCGCGCAATTGATCAGCGCCCTGGCCGGCGGGACACAGACCCGCAGCCTGCGCACCGACCATCAACTCAAGGTGCTGGCGCCGTTCGCGCCGATTCCCGACGGCAAGCCATGGGGCGTGTTGCTGGATGTACCGGAAAAAGTCCTGGTGGGGCCGGCTGAAGCACTGAAGACCCAGATGGACGCCGATAATACCCGCGGCACCCTGCTGGAATTGGGCTTGGGCCTGCTGGCCGCCGTGATCGGCCTGATCCTGGTCTGGCTGATGGCCCGCAGCGTGACCCGACCGATCCTCGGCGTGGCCCATATGCTTGAAGACATCGCCAGCGGCGAAGGCGACCTGACCCGCCGCCTGGCGTATGACAAACAGGACGAACTGGGCCAGCTCGCCGGCTGGTTCAACCGTTTCCTCGACAAGCTGCAACCCATCATTGCCGAAGTCAAACGCTCGGTGCAGGACGCCCGTGGTACCGCCGACCAGTCCGCCGCGATTGCGACGCAAACCAGCGCCGGCATGGAGCAGCAGTACCGCCAGGTCGACCAGGTGGCCACCGCCTCCCACGAAATGAGCGCCACCGCCCAGGACGTGGCCCGCAGCGCCGCCCAGGCGGCCCATGCCGCGCGGGATGCCGACCAGGCTACACGCGACGGCCTGACAGTGATCGACCGCACCACCACCAACATCGGCCAACTGGCGGCCGATATGAGCACCGCCATGGCCCAGGTCGAAGGCTTGTCCGCCAACAGCGAGAAGATCGGCTCCGTGCTCGAAGTGATTCGCGGCATCGCCGAGCAAACCAACCTGCTGGCGCTCAACGCGGCAATCGAGGCCGCCCGCGCCGGTGAGGCCGGCCGAGGGTTTGCCGTGGTCGCCGACGAGGTCCGCAACCTGGCACGGCGTACCCAGGAGTCGGTGGAGGAAACCCGCCTGGTGATCGAACAATTGCAGAGCGGCACCGAAGAGGTCGTCGGCTCCATGGGCAACAGCTATCGCCAGGCCCAGGGCAGCGTCGAACAGGTCGGCGAGGCCGTTACCGCCCTGCGCCAGATCGGCGATGCGGTCACGGTCATCAGCGACATGAACCTGCAAATCGCCAGCGCCGCCGAAGAGCAAAGCGCGGTGGCCGAAGAGATCAACCACAATGTGGCGACCATTCGCGATGTGACCGAGTCGTTGTCGGAACAGGCCAATGAGTCGGCGCGGGTGAGCCAGGCATTGAACAGCCTGGCGAATCAGCAGCAGGGGTTGATGGACCAGTTCCGCGTCTGAGGGTCGAAGACAAGTCCAATGTGGGAGGGGCTTACTGTGGTGAGGGGGCTTGTCCCCCGACGGGTTCACTGGAGATCCATTGGGGCTGCTGCGCAGCCCAACGCGGGCGGTGCGACGATTCGACAAGCCCGCTCGCCACAGAAAGGCCCTGTCACATTTTGATCTACGGCGTGTCAGCCATGGCGTTTAGGTAATTCGATCAGCGCCTTGAGCCCGCCCAGTTCGCTCTCCTGCAACTGCAACACCCCGCCCCACACCTCGACAATGTCGCGCACGATCCCCAGCCCCAGGCCATGGCCGTCGATCTGTTCGTCCAGGCGTGCACCGCGGCTGAAGACCTGGTCACGCTGGGCCTCGGGAATCCCGGGACCGTCATCCTCCACCGACAGCAGGTAAGCGTGCGGCGTCTCGCTGACGCTCACGCGCACCTCTGCATCCGCCCATTTGCAGGCGTTATCCAGCAGGTTGCCGAGCAGCTCCAGCAAATCCTCGCGGTCCCAGGGCAATTGCAGTCCCGGCGCGACGTGGTAACTGAGGTCCAGGTGTTCGCCATGGATCATGTTCAAGGTGGCGAGCAGGCCGGGCAGTTCTTGTTCACAGTCGAACAAGGCACCCGGCAGGGTTTCGCCGGCCAGCCGGGCGCGATTGAGTTCACGGTTGAGGCGTTGCTGCACCTGCTCCAATTGCTCGCGCAGCAGTTTGCTCAGTTCGGGGTGATCCTTGAGCGCCTCGCTCGAGGCGGCGCTCAACAGCACCGCCAGCGGGGTTTTCAGCGCATGCCCAAGGTTGCCGAGGGCATTGCGCGAACGTTTGAGACTGTCTTCGGTGTGGGCCAGCAGGTGGTTGATCTGGGCGACCAGTGGCTCCAGTTCCAGCGGCACCTGGGTGTCGAGTTGCGAGCGTTGACCTTGTTGCAGTTGGGCGATCTGGTTACGCGCGTTTTCCAGCGGGCGCAAGGCGCGACGTACGGTGACTCGCTGCAAAAACAACACCAGCAGCAGTGCTGCCAGCCCCAGCACCAGGCCGATCCGACGCATCAGGCGAAAACTTTCCCGCACCGGGGTGTAGTCCTGGGCCACGCTGATGGAAATCGATTGGCCAAAGCGCTTGTAGTCCGAACGCAGGACCAGCAATTGCTGGCCTTCGGGGCCCAATTGCAGGTTGCCCTTGAGCCCGGCCTCGGGCAGTCGGGGCAATTCCTGGTCCCACAGCGAACGGGAGCGCCAGTGAGTGTCGGCAAAATCGATGCGGAAGTAATGCCCGGAAAACGGCCGCTGGTAGGCCGGCGACAGGCGCTGCTCATCCAGTTGCACACCGTTGGGCCCGCGTACCAGGGCGACCAGCAGGTTCTCGGCATCGTTGCGCAACCCGGCTTCCAGGTAGCGTTGCAAACCGGCCTCGAACAACCATAGGCTGGTTTGCGCCAGCACCACGCCGACGATCACCATCACGCTGATCAGGCCCAGGCTCAGGCGGCGCTGAATCGACTTCATGCAGGGCTGGCGCCAAACCGGTAACCCTGGCCGCGCCGGGTTTCGATCACGCTGCGGCCGAGTTTGCGGCGCAGGTGGTTGACGTGCACTTCCAGCACGTTGGAGTCGCGCTCGGTCTCGCCGTCGTACAGGTGCTCGGCCAGGTGGCTTTTCGAGAGGATCTGTTCGGGGTGCAACATGAAGTAGCGCAACAGGCGAAATTCTGCGGCGGTCAGTTGGATCTCGTCGCCATCGCGCAGCACGCACTGGCGGCCTTCGTCCAGGTGCAGGCCGGCAGCCTGCAAGGTGGGTTGGTTGGCCTGCCCGTGGGAGCGGCGCAACAGCGCCTGGATGCGCAGGTGCAGCTCTTCGGGGTGAAAGGGTTTGCTCAGGTAATCGTCGGCACCGGCCTTGAGCCCTTCGATACGCTCGGCCCAGGAATCGCGGGCGGTGAGGATCAACACCGGGGTGGCCAGTGCGGCGGCGCGCCATTGCGCCAGCACCTCAAGGCCGGGCAAACCGGGCAGGCCGAGGTCGAGGATGATCAGGTCGTAGGGTTCGCTGCGGCCCTGATACGCGGCGTCACGGCCGTCGGCCAGCCAGTCGACGGCATAACCCTGGCGCTGCAGGCCGGCCAGCAGTTCATCGGCCAGGGGTACGTTGTCTTCCACCAGGAGCAGGCGCATCAGTCTTCCTCATCTTTGATCAGTACACCGTTGGTGGCGTCGAGTTTGATCTCGCGCACCACGCCGTCGGTGGTCACCAGTTCCACTTCGTAGGCATATTGGCCGTGCTTTTTCTCAAGCTCGGCTTCCAGCAGGCGCGAGCCGGGATACCGCGCCATGGCCTGCTGCAACAGTTGCTCCAGAGGCAGGATCACCCCCTGCTGGCGCAGCGCCAAGGCTTCGTCCTGGTTGAGGTCGCGGGCCTGCAAGCCTGAGCAGAACACCACCAGCACCAACGCCACTCGACTGCCGGCGCGTAAATTTACCTTCATTACGTATCCTGATGATTCTTGAGAACCTGCCCGGTGAGCGCGTCCAATTCGACCTCCCATTCAATGCCGTCGGCATCTTGCAGTTCGACTTCATAGACATACTTGCCGTAAGCCTCGTCCAGGTCGGTGTCCAGCAGTATTGAACCGGGGTGCAGGGCCTGGGCTGTGGCTTCGAGCTGGTCGAACGCAACAATTGTAACAGTGGCGGGCACGGTCAGTGGTTTGTCGGGGTCCACGGCTCCGGCCTGGGTCGCCGTGGAGGCGATGATAGCGGCGGCGACCAGAGCAGTGAGGCGTTTCATGATGAGTCTCCGTTACACGATGTTTTTCCTACACCGGCCACGGTAGCGGCTACAACTTAACTGAAACTGAATTGCCACCATGGCAATTTCCAGCACGTGCGACAGGCTACGATGCTTATTCAGGATTCACGCGGTATCGTTAACGTTTTTCGCGAGCACGCTTGCGCCTGCACCTCGCTTCAACAGAGACCGGTATGACAGCCATCCACATCAAGTTCCCCGCCCTGACCCTCAAGGCCGGCAAACGCGCCTTTGCGCGCATTCGCGAACAGGGCCTCAAGCCTGCGGATGTCGGCATACTCCCCGGAGCGGCCGGCGGCCCCAAGGCGCTGGGGATCCAGGGTCTGGACCTGGCGCTGTTCGGCGACTGGCTGCCGCGTGCGCCACGGGAGCGGGCGCTGATCGGTGCATCGATCGGTTCCTGGCGGTTTGCCAGCGCCTGCCTGCCCGACCCGGTGCAAGGCCTGCTGGACCTCGGCCGCCTGTACAACGAACAACGCTTTGCCAAAGGCGTGACCATGGCCGAAGTCAGCCACAGCTGCCAGCGCATGCTCGACGACCTGCTGGCCGGCCGCGATGCGCGGGTGCTGGACAACCCCGACTACCGGCTGAACATCATGGTGGTCAAAAGCCACGGCCTGCTCGCCGATGACCACCGCGGGCGCCTGGGTTTGGGCCTGTCATCGGTGATCGCCGACAACCTGCGCGGCCGTGCACGGCTGGCACGGCATTTCGAGCGACTGATCATCCACGACCCGCGCCAGGCACCGCCGGTGCACCCGCTGAAGGATTTCCCCTCGCGCTTCCTTGCGCTGGACATGGGCAACCTGCGCCAGGCGCTGCTGGCGTCCGGATCAATCCCCATGGTGATGCAAGGCGTGCGCGACCTGCCCGGAGCCGGCACCGGCACTTACCGCGACGGCGGCCTGCTGGACTACCACCTCGACCTGCCCTACCACGGCGACGACATCGTGCTGTACCCGCACTTCACCGACCGGGTCATCCCCGGCTGGTTCGACAAGGGCCTGCCATGGCGGCGCAGCAACCCGCACGGCTTGCAGGATGTGTTGCTGCTGGCGCCGTCCAAGGACTACCTGGCCCGCCTGCCCCACGGCAAACTGCCGGACCGCAGCGACTTCAAGCGCTTCATGGGCGACGACCCGAGCCGCAACAAGTACTGGCAAACCGCGATGAGCGAGAGCCGGCGACTGGGGGATGAGTTTCTGCAACTGGCCGATAACGGTGGCCTTGGCGAGCGCTTGCAGGCGCTTTGACCCAGCGGTATGCGCGGCATGGGATCAAGCTGTTAAACTCGCCGCCTGCCAGATACCTGACCGAGCTGAAAATACTGTGGAAATCTTCAAAGAGTTTACCTTCGAGTCCGCCCACCGCCTGCCCCACGTACCGGAAGGCCACAAGTGCGGGCGCCTGCATGGGCATTCGTTCAAGGTGGCGATCCACCTGAGTGGCGACCTGGATCCCCATACCGGCTGGATTCGTGACTTCTCGGAGATCAAGGCGATTTTCAAGCCGCTCTACGAACGCCTCGACCACAACTACCTCAATGACATCCCAGGCCTGGAAAACCCCACCAGCGAAGTGCTGGCCAAGTGGATCTGGACTGAACTCAAGCCGCTGCTGCCGGAGCTCAGTGCGATCCGTATCCACGAGACCTGCACCAGTGGCTGCATCTATCGCGGCGAGTAAGCCTGCGCTGTTAAAAAACCACCCTTGCGGTTAATGCCAGTCAGTTAAGGAGGAACACTGTAACTGTGGTGAGCGGGCTTGCCCCGCGTTGGGCTGCGCAGCAGCCCTAAAACACAGTCCCGGACCTGCCTGGCACACTGCAGCGCTCTTATTGGGGCTGCTGCGCAGCCCAACGCGGGGCAAGCCCGCTCGCCACAGGTTACTGTTTGCCCGTTCTATCTCTTAACTGATCGGCATTACCCTTGCGGTGGTTTTTTTGTGCCTCCCGTAGCACCCTTCCAACCTTGCCCTTCTTCGCGACCGAGGAGATGTCCATGGAAACTACCTGGCTGGCCCAGGCCAAACGCTTGCAAGCCTTGGCCTCCACGGGGCTGCACTTTTGCACCGATGATTTCGAGCGCGAACGCCTGGAAGAAATCGCCGAGATTGCCCACAGCATGCTGGCGCAGCTGGGCAATGTGCCCCTGGAGCGCATCACCGGGCTGGTGTCGGATTTCGCCCAGCGCTATTCGACGCCGATGGTCGACGTACGTGGCGCGGTGATCGAGGGTGAGCGGATTCTGTTGGTGCGCGAGGCCACCGACGGTTGCTGGGCGCTGCCTGGTGGTTATGCCGATATCGGGTTGTCGGCGGCGGAAAACATCATCAAGGAAATTCGCGAGGAAGCCGGGCTGAGCGTGACTGCGCGGGCACTGTATAGCGTCACCCACAAGGCCAAGGGGTTGTACCGGCCGGATGTGCGGGATTTCTACAAGTTGTATTTCCTGTGTGAACGGGTGGATCAACTGGCGCCGGTGGCCGGGTTCGAGACCACCGGGGTGGGCTTTTTCAGCCTGGACGAGCTGCCGCCGCTGTCCCGTGGGCGCACCATCGAAAGTGATCTGGAGGCGGCGTTCGCCTTTCATCGCGGCGAGACCACGCAGACGCTGTTCGACTGATCCAATTTGTATCACTGCTGCACCGCTTTCGTGCCCGACTGGGCACAACGAACACTCCCGCCTGCGTTCCCCGCCTGTTTGGCTATAAATACTGTGCACAGTGCACAGCGGCGACCGTGCGCCTGTCACTGCCGGTGATTTGGCACGCCCGGTGCAACAGGCCTGCGTCACTCATTCAGGGAGCACGCACATGACGCAGCAAGAACCGGGCAACGATTACCCCTTAAGCGAAGTCCCCATGCATGCGCGCAAAGGCCTGGCGTCGACCGCCATGGTGCTGCTGGGCTTTACCTTTTTTACCGCGACCATGTTTGCCGGCGGCAAGCTCGGAGTGGCGTTCAGTTTCACCGAGATGCTCGGCGTGGTGGCCCTGGGTAACCTGCTGTTGGGTATCTACGCCGCAGGCCTGGGTTACATCGCGTTCAAGAGCGGGTTGAACTCGGTGTTGATGGGCCGCTTCTGCTTTGGCGAGGTGGGCAGCAAGCTCAGTGACTTGATCCTCGGGTTCACCCAGATCGGCTGGTACGCCTGGGGCACCGCCACGGCGGCCGTGGTGCTGGGCAAGTATTTCGAGCTGAGCCAGGGCAGCGTGCTGGTGTTGATGGTGCTGTTCGGCCTGGTGTTCTGCGCCACGGCCTACGTGGGCTATCGCGGGCTGGAGATTCTTTCCTACATCGCGGTACCGGCCATGGGCCTGTTGCTGTTGCTGTCGATGTGGGTCGCCACGGTGAAAGTCGGCGGGCTGGACGGGCTGCTGGCGGTGGTGCCGACCGGCGAGCTGGATTTGTCCACGGCGATCACCCTGGTGTTCGGCACGTTTGTCAGCGGCGCCACCCAGGCCACCAACTGGACGCGGTTTTCCCGCTCGGCCAAGGTCGCGGTGCTGGCCAGCCTGATCGGGTTCTTTATCGGCAATGGTTTGATGGTGCTGATCGGCGCCTATGGCGCGATCGTCTACCAACAGCCCGACGTGGTCGAAGTGTTGCTGCTGCAAGGCTTCGCCATGGCGGCAATGGCCATGTTGCTGCTCAATATCTGGAGCACCCAGGACAACACCATCTACAACTTCGCCGTGGCCGGTTGCAACCTGCTGCGCACCAAGCGCCGCAAAACCGTGACCTTGGCGGGTGCGGTGATCGGCACCTTGCTGGCGTTGCTGGGCATGTACGACATGCTGGTGCCGTACCTGATCCTGCTGGGCACGGTGATTCCGCCGATTGGCGGGGTGATCATGGCGGACTTCTTCTACCGCTGGCGCGGCCACTACCCGCGCCTGGCGGATGCGCGCCTGCCAGCCTTCAACTGGGCCGGGCTGGTGGCGTACGCGGTGGGTACCGTGCTGGCGTTCAACTCGCCGTGGGTCGCGCCGTTGGTGGGCATCGCTGCCGCGTCGCTGACCTACGTCGCGCTCTCCGCCGTGCTGCGCGTACCTTTGGCTGATGCCCGGGCATGAGCCTGACCATTGCGGAGGTACTGGCGTTGCCGGGGCTGGAATCCATGCGCCTGCGCGCCGGGGCTGCCGCCCTGGATAACGTCGTGCGTTGGCCTTATGTGGCGGAAAACAGCGGGATCGCCGAGTGGGTGCTGGGCGGTGAATTGGTGTTCGTCACCGGCATCAACCACCCACGGGATGAGGCCAACCTCCTGCAACTGCTGGACGAAGCCTGTGAGCGCCAAGTGGCTGGGTTAGTGATCCTGACGGGAGCGGCGTATATCCAGGCGATTCCCCAGCGCTTGCTCGACGCCGCCGAAGCCGCCGGCATGCCGCTGATCGAGCAGCCCTACTCGCTGAAAATGGTGCTGGTGACCCAGGCGATTGGTTCGGCGCTGATCCAGTCCGAGCAACTGGGACGCTCGCGGCACGACGTGCTGGAGCGCTTGCTGAGCGGGGATTATCAATCCCTGGATTTGCTGCTGCATCGGGCCGTGCAATTGAATATGCCACTGGCCGGGCATTGGCAGGTCGCCCAACTGCAATTGGAAGGCAGTGAGCTGCTGTTTGCCCAGGGGGACGCGGCACAGGTGGAGGCGCAGTTGGCGCGGCAACACGACGCTATCAGTCGGCGCTTGCGTCAATTATCGGCGGTACTGCCGGTACTAGGGCGCGCCGGACAATGGACCCTGCTGCTGCCGGCACCGGATGCCGTCACGGCCTTGGCCAACCGCCAGCAACTGGCCAACTGGCTTAACCCGCTCAACCTGCGCCTGGCGCCGCTGAAATTGTTTATCGGCCTGAGCGCCGCTGCACACCCACCCGCGCGCCTGGCCCAGGCGCAGGACGAAGCACGCCAGGCATTGGTGGCCGCACGACGCTTCAGCGAGCGTGCCGGACTGTGCGTGTATGACGAACTGGGTGTGCTCAAGCTGCTCAGCGGTGTGCGTGATCGCGCCCTGCTCGACCAATTCCTCAATGAACGCCTGGGCCCGCTGCTGCGTCACGACCTGCACCACGGCCCCAGCCTGATGCCGACCCTGGAAGCCTGGTTTCACGAGAATGGTAACCTTGTGGCTGCCGCCCAGCGCCTGGCCTTGCACCGCAATACCCTGACACACCGTGTCCAGCGCATCGAAGCCCTGTGCGGTCTGACACTGGATAACGCTTATGACCGCCTGGACATCGGCATCGCCCTGATGATCTGGCGGCTGTCTGCCTGATTGTTTTTAGCCAAGAGGAACTTACCCATGCACATCATCAACGCCCGCCTGCGCAACCGTGAAGGCCTGCATGATCTGCACCTGGAACACGGCCGGATCGCCAGCATCACCCCACAAACAACAGCGCCGGCAGTGGGGCCCAATGACCTGGACGCAGCCGGTAACCTGGTGATACCGCCCTTCGTCGAACCGCACATACACCTCGATGCCACCCTCACCGCCGGCGAACCACGCTGGAACATGAGCGGCACCCTGTTCGAAGGCATCGAGTGCTGGGGCGAACGCAAGGCCACCATCACCGAGGAAGACACCAGGACCCGCGCCAAAAAGACCATCCAGGCCCTCGCCGCCCATGGCATCCAGCATGTGCGCACCCATGTCGATGTCACCGACCCCGACCTCACGGCGCTCAAGGCCATGCTGCAAGTGCGCGAAGAAAGCTCGCACCTGATCGACCTGCAAATCGTCGCCTTTCCCCAGGAAGGCATCGAGTCGTACCGCAACGGCCGCGAACTGATGGAAGAAGCCATTCGCCTGGGCGCCGATGTGATCGGCGGCATCCCCCACTTTGAATACACCCGCGATCAAGGCGTGAGTTCGGTGAAGTTCCTGATGGACCTGGCCGAACGCACCGGCTGCCTGGTGGATGTGCACTGCGACGAAACCGACGACCCGCACTCACGCTTCCTCGAAGTACTCGCCGAAGAAGCCCGCAGCCGCGACATGGGCGCCCGCGTCACCGCCAGCCACACCACGGCCATGGGTTCCTACGACAATGCCTACTGCGCCAAACTGTTCCGCCTGCTGGGGCACTCCGGGATCAGCTTCGTCTCTTGTCCCACCGAAAGCATCCACCTGCAGGGTCGCTTCGACAGCTTCCCGAAACGCCGTGGTGTCACCCGGGTCAACGAACTGCTGGAGGCCGGCATGAACGTGTGCTTCGGCCAGGATTCCATCGTCGATCCCTGGTACCCGCTGGGCAACGGCAACATCCTGCGCGTGCTGGAAGCCGGTTTGCACATCTGCCATATGCTCGGCTACCGCAACCTGCAAAGCGCCCTCGACCTGGTGACCGACAACAGCGCCAAGGCCATGGCCTTGGGTGACCGTTACGGCCTAGAAGCCGGGCGCCCGGCCAACCTGCTGATCCTCTCGGCCGACAGCGACTACGAGGTGATTCGCAGCCAAGGGCTGCCGCTGTACTCGATTCGCCACGGCAAGGTGTTGATGAAACGCCAGCCGGCGCAGGTGGAGTTTGTCTAAGCACGCAGGTCAGACGATTGAGTCGAGATCCAGCGGCTGTGCCCTCCCCAGCTCACTCTGCGCAGCGGGAGGGATGCTCGCGACCTGAGGCAACGCCTGGTTTTCACGATGGCGGAACCAGCGCTTGAGACTGGGTTGCAGGTTGGAGGAGTGGCTATGGCTGCCGTAGACATCACGCGCTTCAAGACGACGCCAGCGCAGGGTTTGCAGGCGTTCGCGACTGGTGTGCAGGCGGTCGATCTCAGCGTTCAGCGGCTCATGGTATTCATAGGCACGGTCGTTGGCCGGGCGCTGTCGAGTCAGTTCACGCCGCTTGTCTTGCAGTTGCTTGCGCATGGTCGCAAGGGCATGGTCGAGCCGTTCAAACTCCCGTTGGGTCACCAGAGGACCATTGCTATCCACAGCCTGTTGCCAGCGACGCAACGTCGCCCAGGCGGCGGGGATGTAGCTGGCAGTCATGAAATGCTGTTTGTATTGCACCAACTGTTTGATCAGGCCTTCGCGATCAGGCATGTCACCGCGCGTTTGCCAGGCTCGGTTGCGGCCGGCTTCTTCAATGGACTCGCAGCCCGGCCTCCACAGCACGGAGGAATGCGTACCGTCCGGGAGCACGATGGGCATGAAGTGCTGTTGATCGCCGTGGTGTTGGTAGGGGTTGCCGCCAATACGTACCAGGCCTGCGGCGAACAGCAGGCCCCCCGCTGTAGGGGCGCTGAATAGCGTGACGGCACCGGGGATCCAGAGTTTGGCGGTGGTGTTCATCCAAGGGGCCGGGACGCTGGGGACCGGGTCGTTGTGGTTGACGATGCGGTGGTGCACCAACGTGGAAGCGCCGGCGGTGAACTCGGCGTCGGCGGCGCGGGGGGCGCCGTAGGTGTAGAGGAGGATGTTGTAGTTACGCTCAGGAATACGACGTAACGCTTCTGCCAGTAACAACACAATTGCGCCGCCCAAGCTATGACCACAAATAACTATTCGTTGGCCTATGTGAAATTGACTGAGGTAACGCAGCACGAAGTCACGCACAGCCCGGTAAGCCTGATAGAAACCCTCGTGCGCCTTGCCGACCCCGTCGGCGAATGCAACCTGATGGGCGTTTGCATCCCGTAGTGCGTCGGTCGTGCTGAACGTTCCGCGCACTGAAATCAGGATCACCTCATCGTGATGGGTGATGAACGCCTGGGTGTCAGTGCCGTCTTTTTCGTCATCAAAGAAGTGCAAGCTTGCGGGATGTTCCTGTTTCTCGCCCAACTCCGGGCGATTTTGCAGGTACAACTCAGGGTCGAAGGGCAGGATTTCGAAACGCCTGGAATAAGGGACATCTTCATAAAGAGGGAGAAATCGCCGGGTTTGCTCGGGATCAACTCGCCAGGCTTCACGGTATCCAGACAGTTGCTTGCCAAACAGGTTCCCAACGCTGGGGTCCAGCGGGAAATGGACTTTATCAACGGGTTTCTTTGAGGGTTCCTGCCCAAAATCGCAGTAACTCAACGCTGCAAACAAAGCCAACTGATACAGGTTCAAAGCACAGAACTCATCTTCAGTGGAGAGCATCGGGCGCAGGGCTCGCAGCGGTCGAACTTCGAGAACGGTATGCTGGCTGGGGAACAGCACGATACCCGACAAGGTTGGCTGGGGCGGGCCAAAGCCCAGGTCGGCCATCATTTTTAATGCGTGGCGCTGGGGGCGGTGGGGTGTTTTTTCCACGGGGGGAAGATGGGCGATATGGCGAACCAGATCGCTTACTTCAACCTGGTAAAACCGATCTGAGCTCTGTCGTCCTGGATTGCTTTCAGTTCGCCGACCATCGACGCTTGAAAAACGGGTTTGTTCAGCTCGGACTTGAAGATCGGTGATCGGTAATGGATAGTTGTCTCGCTGCTGCAATGTTGAATAGTAGCCCCTCCCTGCCTCATATGGAGCATCTAAAACCAGCACGACAGGACCGCGACACTGCCCCTCCAACCGTGCAAACCCTTCTCCATTCAAATGGCCTTTGTACCGCTGCCCTGCGCTGTCAACAACCTCATATCTAAGCCCTCCATAGGCTTTCCCATCACCTGATTCATCCACCAGACAAAAACTCAGCCAACCTCCATGCAATGCGCAAGCAGGCATACTTTCATCAAAAAAAGGGTGCTTCCATTCTTCCATCGTCATGCCTGGATATCCTTATTCAGTACAAGTTGGATAGATGTCGCATATACGCCCATCGGGCATTGTGATGGGCTTGAAGTCGGTAGTATTCCCGTTACAGAACGCATAAAGATCATCAAAATCCGTCCCTAGACAACGCTTCCACCCACCAGGAAAACGAATCCAGTTATCGCCCATGTAAGGTCGCTCTTCAGGATTGAGTCCTACTTTTATCAGTACCTTTTGTCCTCCCAGTTCATCTCGCAGCAAACCACCTCTCGTACCAACGTTAGATAGCGCCCCACTGTCACTCAAATATCCACATTTAAGGACCTTTATGATTACGTGCTTCCGCCCTGCAGTCCGAAACAACCACTGACATTGCCAAGACAGCTCCTGAACTCCCGACTCCGGCATTCCAGGCCTATCCCCCTCCAGATGATCCCTAATGGAAATCCCCCCTATATCCCCCCCAACGTCCGAATCCCGCTTGCCCCACTTCGCATAAAGATCAAAATCCACACTTCGCAGCACCAACGGACACCCCTGTACCGTTTCACTCAGAGGCAACTCATAACTCGCACGACTCGCCACCGGCACGTACTCAGTAAAAAAGACCTTCCGCTCCGGCCTCTTGCCTCGGCGCCTTGGCAAGGTGCAGGTCTCACCCGTTGCGGGCCCATAGTTGGCGGCCGTTTTAAGTTTAAATTCCGCAGGTAAATCCACCTCCAACGTAAAGTGATCTACCGGTTTCATCGCACACCCCGAAAGTCCCGCCATCGCCAGTGCAAGCAGCACGCCCCATACACGCTTACTCATCCTTGTTCTCCAACATGTGCCACTGCTGCTTAACTCGCTCAAAGTGATCCTGCGGTGTTTCTCCAACCATCGGCTGCCAACGAATCACACTGCTACGGGTGGCCTCTTCCAGCCGTCGCACGACCAGGAACTCCAGTTGTTCCGGGCCGCTCCATTGCCAGGCGCGAGCCTGTTCAAGGACCTGAGTCAGCCAAACCCTGGGGTCTTGGAATTCAACCAATGCCGCCAGGTCTTCACTGCGTTCAGCCAGCAGGTAACGCAGGATATTGGCGTGCAGGATGGCGCTGGCATTCGGGTTGGGCGTGTTCAGCCACGGGGCCGGCTCGGGCACCGGATAGTCACCGGGGGCAGGGTTGTCGCCACACTGCCAACTGCCTTCATGCCAGTAGCACACACTGATCAGTGGGCCGAGGAATGCTGGCCAGTGTTCAAGGCCCAGATGGTTCAGTGCGCGCGCCAACGTACGATTGTCGTGAAGGCGGTACAGCGTCCGGTTATTCTCCGGTCCGACCAGCAGCCGGTCGCGCCAATGCCGGGACATGTCCGTCAGGTCCGCGCCTGGCAAGCTGCCCAACCAGCCCCAATTCATCTCAGGCTCTTGCAGAAGATCGAGCAGCGCGGGCTCCCCTACCTGATCCAGTAACAGGATCACGGGGCCGGCCGTGGCCATTTCCGCCAGTGGGGTTTGTGCGTAGAGGTGGCAATACGCTGGAAAACCGCGTACCGCCAACATTGGCTGGCAGGCTGCGTTATTCCCCTCAAGTATCAGGCACAGCCTGTGCCCCGCCTGTTGCTGTTGGCTCATCCATCGGCTTGGAAGGTTTTCCATCAGGCAGCCCTCCCGCCGACGGTGCAGAGGCCTTCGCGGCAGCCCTCGCATAGCGGGCAGAAGTCCGCATCCAGTTGCCTGGCCAAGTGCATGATGGCGCCCTGTGTGGCCGAGATTTTCGGGCTCTGCGCAACCAACAGGGCGTTCGCCGACCCGGTCGCGGACGGGGTTCCACCGAGGGTGATGGGCCGACTGCTGAAAATACCGCCTGCCTGGATCACCAGGTGCTCTCCACCGGCCTTGAAACTCAGTTGTACGCCCGCGTCGATCACCAGGCTGGCGCCGGCCTTGAGATGCACCTGTTGCCCGGCTTCAATCACCAGGGTTTGCCCGACATAGGTCCGGCTGTCGCCCTGCACGTCCAGATGGTCGCTGGCCTTGAGCACAACCTTGCGGTCACCGGTGACGTGACGATGCTCCTCGCTTTCCAGGTGCACCGTACTTATCCCTCGAATGATCTCACGCCGCTCACCGGCCACTTCCAGGCGACTGTCATGCCCCACCTGCTGCTCCAGATCCCGCTGGGCACGAAGGTAGATGAGTTCCTTGCCACAGCGGTCTTCCAGGTGCAATTCGTTGCCGCCACCTCCGCCCGGGGTGCTGCGACTGCGCAAGACGCTGCGGGTCTTGTGTTGCGGCAAGGAATAGGTCGGCATGTGAAACGCATTGGGCAGGCAACCGTTGATCAGCGGCTGGTCCGGATCGCCCTCCAGGAACGTCACCAGCACTTCCATGCCCACCCGCGGGATCATCGTTGCGCCAAACCCGTCTCCGGCCCAGCCAGATGCCACCCGCACCCAACAACTGCTTTTGTCATCGCTCTTGTCCAGTCGGTCCCAGTGAAACCGTACTTTCACCCGGCCGTATGCATCGCAATGCACCTCCTCACCGACAGGCCCGGTCACCGTGGCGGTCTGGGTGCCTTGGAGGGTCGGCTTGGGGTGCTTGAGAGGGGGGCGATACGGTGCACTCCAGGGTGTGGCGGTGAAACGGTTGCGATACCCCTGGAATGCATCCACCTCCTCACCAGTCGCATCCTCCAGCACCTGCGGTTGATAACCCTCGTGACGGACCGAAGTGATCAACCATAAATCATTGCAGGCCGGATCCGGATGGTCGTGCAGCTCAAGAAAATGCCCACTGCGCAGCACCGCTTGGTCGCTCTTGCCCAATGCCCGATATCCGCCGATCTGAAGGCGCTCCAACCCCCTGCGCGCCAGGCGAGCCCCCCGTGCATGGCCGGTAAACCCAGCCGGGTAGCGGTAGTCCTCAAGTTGCGCTGAGGCAGAACCCGCAGTGTCTTGCAGGCATAAGGACGGATGCTCGAAGTCATGATCACGACGCACCGTTCGCTGGCTGCGGGTCGCCAGGCGTACGTCGAAACGCTGGATAACCCGTGTCTCGGCCAGCGGGCCGCCGGCAGCTGAATAACGCTGCGCAGGCAGGCGCTGAAACACGGTCTGGTCGTCGCCAAACACCAGCACATGCTGGTGCTCGCTGTGACGGAAGTGGTAGTGAATGCCCTCCTCTTCACACAGCCGCTGGATGAAATGCAGGTCGGTTTCCGCGTATTGCACGCAGAACGTACGCGGCGGGTAGACCACCGGCCCCAATTCAAAGGCATAGCGGTCGGCCAGGATGCCGTGGTGTTCGAGGACTGCCGCGATGATCTGCGGAACGCTGCGCTGCTGGAAAATCCGCTGGTCGCGTCGATGGGCAAGGTAGGCGAGATGCGGCGCCAACGTCAGGTGATAACGGGTGAGCCGCCGCCCGGGATCATCGCGACCAATCGCGTAAACCTGCCCGTGCAGGCCTTCGTCGGCGTCGCCAAACGCCAGGTAGGCGGGCTGGTGGAGCAGTGACTCGAGGTCCAGTGAAGGGTTTTCGCTGACCACCTGCACCTGGATGAAAAACGGCTGATCAAGCACCTCCTGACCGTTGAACGCCAATACTTGAAAGTCAGTCTTTATGCCTGGAAGGATTAATTTGAAACGTGACGAAACAAACGCGTTAACCATCCGTTGTTACCCGCCAATATCGATAGTTATTACCGGACTGAGATACTTCCCCCGTCAAACATCAAATAAGTTGCCGAGAAAAAGCGCCTGAACGCCTTGAAGCTTAGCGATTTCAGGAAAAAATCGACCCCAAAAAAAATAAAAAAGAAGTTTCGTACGACTGAGATTGAAGTGTCTTTTACAAAATAATAAATCGAGTCAATGAGCCACTTCTTAAACATAAGAAATGCCCTACACCAACTTTTATCTGATCAATTAATTAATAGCGAAACAGCTGACACCCACTCAGGGCGCCAACTGTTCAAAAGACTTCATGTCTGAGGCCGTGCAGTCCCGAACAGACTGACGCTCAGCAGCGTATCGACCTGGGTATGCAAACGTACCGGCGCAGTGCCACCCGGCATCACCACCGCAACTTCACCCCCCTCAACCCAACCCGCTCGCCACGCCGCACAGGCCACGGCACTGGCGCTGGTGCCGGAGGATGCCGTGGGGCCCTCTCCCCGCTCGAACACCCGGGCAACCACCCGGTTGCCGGATTGCCTGGCGACCCATTGCAAATTGACGCCGGCCAAGCATGGCTCGCCGCTTCCTGCCGGGGGGGCGAAGGCAATCGCCTGCAACGGTTCGAACAGCGCTGGCTGTTGCATCTGCAGATTGTCCGGCAAGGCTGACAGGTGTTCGACCAGGGTCACACAATGAGGATTGCCCACACGCACAAACTGACTGTGCGCCCACTGTGGGTTGATTGCCGCCAACGCCTTCACATGGCTCAGTTCAATGCCGTCCTGGAACACCTGCTCAACCCCCTGCGCCCCCACGGCCGACGGCCCGAACCCGGGCAAACCCAATGCCAGCCAGAATCCGGAGCGGTGCCCATAGACAGCAGGCTCGACCCGAGTCAGCACCGGCGACACCCCGTCAGGCTGGTCATGATGCACGCGCAAATCACAGGCCTCGGTCATCAAGCCCTGGTCAGTAAGCGCCTGGGCAAAAATCGTCAACCCATTGCCACTGCGCTCGGCCAGGGAGCCGTCGGTGTTCACGATCAACAGGTCAAACGGCGGCTCGGCCTGGAACGGGCCCACCAGCAAGCCATCACAGCGGTGGGCCTTGGCATTGGCCAGGCGCAGCGTCGAGCCCCACTCGCATTCGGACCTTATGGCGGATGCAGCCCACGCCTCGCGAGTCCTCGCGGCCTGCGCCGCGCTGTTGGGCACCTCGATACCCTGCTGCCGCAAAAAAACGGGCTGGCGACCCCGTAAATGTTGCCCCGTGCGTCATAGAACTGGGTCATGGCGCCACTTGCCTCGCTCTCTTCATCGGTGCGTCCGCTCGGTTGACTACAGGATTGGACCAGCGGCGTATTACACCATGCAGGGTGTGTGGGAGGCGGTCTGGAAGGTGGTATCCACCATGAGAAACCCGGGGTTCACCAGTTCCCACGGCAGTTACACACCTTCCAGAACGCCTCCCGCGACAACCCATGTGTGGTTACCCACGCCTATAGCGTTCCCGAATTTGTAAAAAAAATTCAGCGCCGCTTATCTTGAGGGGAACCCGGCTCGCCCCTCAAGGCCTGATGTGCAAGGATGTCGCGCCGGACATCGTTCGTTGAACGCTAAACCAAGGATTTTTCATGACTGCCATCCCCACCTCTGCGCCCGTGGTTCCCGGGCGCCTGGAGCAAATGTCGACCCGCATCGCTTTCTTCATCGCCGGCTTCGGTATCGCCGCCTGGGCGCCCTTGGTGCCCTATGCCAAGGCGCGCGCAGACCTGAGTGAGGGCACGCTGGGCCTGTTGCTGTTGTGCCTGGGGGTGGGTTCGATCATCGCCATGCCGGCGGCGGGCGCATTGGCGTCGCGCTTTGGCTGCCGGCGGGTGCTGACCGCCGGCACGATCATGATCTGCCTGGCCTTGCCGATGTTGGCCACGGTCAGTTCGATTCCGCTGCTGATGGCCGGTTTGTTCCTGTTCGGTGCCGGCCTGGGCACAGTGGATTCCACGGTCAACTTGCAGGCGGTGATTGTCGAACGAGCCAGCGGAAAAACCATGATGTCGGGATTTCACGGGTTGTTCAGCCTGGGGGGGATTGTCGGCGCGGCGGGTGTTGCCGGGCTTCTGGGGCTGGGCCTGTCGCCACTGCAGGCGACCTTGGTGGTGATCGCTGTCATGGTGGTGGCGCTGCTCAAGGCCGGCCCCCACCTGTTGCCTTATGGCAGTGAAAGCTCAGGGCCAGCCTTTGCGGTTCCCCATGGCGTGGTGCTGTTTATCGGCTGCCTGTGTTTTATTGTGTTTTTGGCTGAAGGCGCGGTGCTCGATTGGAGCGCGGTGTTCCTCAGCGCCGAGCGCGACCTGGATGAAGCCTACGCCGGGCTGGGCTACGCGGCGTTCGCCTTGACCATGACGGCAGGGCGATTGACGGGTGATGCCATCGTACGGCGCCTGGGCGCTACCTGGGTCATCGTGGCCGGTGGCGCGCTGGCTGCGGCCGGTATCTTCCTCGCCACGCTATCACCCGCCTGGGAAATGGCGCTGTTGGGTTACGCCCTCGTAGGGGCCGGCTGCTCGAATATTGTTCCGGTGCTTTACACCGCCGTCGGCAAGCAAAACGTCATGCCGGAACACATTGCCGTACCGGCCATTACCACCCTGGGGTATGCCGGCATTCTGACCGGGCCTGCCGTAATCGGGTTCATTGCCCATGGCAGCAGCCTGGCAACCGCCTTCCTGTTGATCGGAGTTCTGCTGGTAGCGGTGGCGGTCAGCGGGAAAATACTGCGGGTATGAACGAAGAACAACATGAGCCTCTTGAATCGTTCAAGAAGCTCATTCACGCCTGGGTGATTTATCTCCCCCTCTCTTCCTTGTCGTTTTTCAACCAGCGATCAATGCTGTAGTTCTTTAACCAACCATCATCGTTGTGGCTGCCGAAAATGTTGGTTCCGTTAGCCTTTGTACTATCCAGCGAGGCCAACAGCCCTCGTTCGACCAGATTCTTGGCCAGGTACACATCGTCCACGCTGTATTTCCTGGTGGGAACCCCGGTAGCCATATCCAGAACGACCTTACCCTCTTTTGTTTCGTAAGGGTCCTTGCTCATCTCGATGATCGTATCGGTCTTCACATAGCGATGCTTCTCGAAAAAGAAGGTGCGGTCTTCCGATTTGTCCCGCAGTTGATCAAATTTGTCCCTGAACGCTTCTACAACCTGTGCGTCGGTTTTCGCATGGAAGGGGTCGGCGCTAAAGGTGTTGGGGTTGGTATTGCCAGTCAGCTTACGGGCCTTTTCGAGGCTGTCCAAGGTGATTTCACCGTTCATGACAATCAAGTAGCTCACTCGCGGGCGATTGAGTATCTCCTTGGCCGCCTTGATTGTACGTGGGTCGAGCTTGCTGCTCTTGACGTCCTCTTTGGCTATGTCCTTCAATGAACTCAGGGTCAAGCGACCATCTTTCCTGAAGTCACCCAGCATCGGATAGTCGTTGATCAGTTGGGTCGCTACCAGTTGGTCGGAGACAGTGATAAAGGGGTTCCCTACGTCCGAGTCCGGCATGTTCCCTAATGCGTTTTGGGCGTCATACTGCTTAACGCCATTGTTGGCGAACTGTCTATCGTGAAAAAAAGGCTGCGCCGTGGGGAGCGGTGTGCCCAGCGGCCCGGGATCTACCGCCTGCCGCTGATGGCCCCCGCCCGCCCCCGTCGGCATATTGCTCCCATGCGGAATGATCCCTGGCACGTTAGTCAAATCCATAATTCATCTCCAGTATAGTTAGATTCCGTGGACCGGACCCTGGTTGCTCAATCGTCGAAAACGCCTCGAAAGCAACAGCCAGCGATTAAGTGGTTCTCGGAAAACAGTGGTTCCGGAGAGAGGCTAAATGGACTCCAGTAAAATTTGAGTGTTTGTAACCGCACGGCAGCATCAACCTAGTTTCTGCTTTCGCCACCAAGCGGTCAGGCCATTGAGCAGGCCGGCGTTTTTCAGTGCAGTCGTATTGTCATGGGAGCTCTTTTCCTCCACCGGCAGGCCGCGGAAAAAGTCACCCGCTACGGGCGCCTGGAATTTGTGCTGGCCGACAAAAGCCTTCATCCGCTGGGCTTCGGCCGCATGCACATTCGAAGGGGCAAAGGGATCGCGCGATGCGGCGTCCCTCTCCAACACCGTGGTGTCCTCTGCAGGGGGGTTGCGAAAAAGCTCTTGGCAGCTGGGCTGGGATGAACGAAACGAGGTTGAAGTCATTGGTTAGCCCTCACTCAGAATCTGAAAACCGCCGGAGTTGATTGATTCCGGTGGATAAAATCTATGTGGTGAATTGGCGTAAACAGTTCCTGAAAGGATGGATGCAGGCGCCGCATCCGATTCGCGGCGCCTGGGTGTCGCTCAGCGGAACAGAAAGTAAAGCCCAGCCCAACTGATCCTATCGTCACCCGGCCTGCTGAGCAGGTCATCCATCTGCCTCAGTACATCACTGCGTTTTACAATTTCCTTGGACAACTGGATCAGGTAATCCCTGTCAGAGTCGCCCGTCAGGTTTTCGTCAGCCAGGTTTTTCAAGTCGTTGACGTGCAGTTCTCGGTTCGAGTAGGGGCCTTTCAACTTCTCGAAATACTTGAGCATTTCACCGGCCAATTCCTTGTCAGTCTTGTATTTGAAGTAGTTTTGTCCGTAGATAACCGCGTTCACATTATTCCGGTCGATCAGACCATCGAGTGCACCGGTCGAGGTGTGCCGGTCAAGCGCGCTCATCAGTTCCGGACGTCGCAGCAGTTCTTTGGCCAGGCGAATGTTCTCGTTGACGCTGGGAAACGGAGACCACCCTTTATTCGCCATCGCTCGAATGCTGTCGGTGCTGATATACCCAGGGTTCCTGGGGTCCCTGAAGGCATTGAAGTTGTCACGCAACTGCACGGCCAATTGTTCATTGTTCTTGAGGGAATAATGCGGATCAGGCCTGCCTGGCACGGTAGGGAAAGGGCGCGGCGGAGGGTTGCTGATGACAGGCAGGGGGCGGGGTGGAGGATTGCTCCAACCTGGATGGTGCGGTGGTCGCCCCCAACCCAACCATGGGTTCACCCAATGCCTGACCTGATCCAGTAAGCCCGACTGCGCAGGAGCGGTTTTCTGATGGGCCACCGGATCTGCAACACTATTGCGTGCTGTCGCCGGCGATTGACTGCCGAACACTGGCCCGGCCACGCTTTCCCGGGACTGGAAGCTGACGTTTGCAGCGTTTTGACCGCTGAAGGAGGGTGCGGCCAGGACGGGGCGACTGTTGTTTGCCGCAGGGCTGGCTTTGGCCTGCGAAGGATCAGGGTTTGATGGCATCGGGGTGGATGCACTGCGAATCGATTCCGACATACGTTTCTCCATTACAGTGGGCGCAAACTTCAGCCTGGCGCTCCAACCATGACGTCGAAGCTTGTCAGCTAGCCCATGTGTGGTTTTTTGTCGGAATTGGTTCCTGATCAAGCAGCAAGATGCGCCGAAACAGTGTAGGAAATGGGCAGAAGAATCGCAGCCCGACCAAGGACTGCGATATTTTCAAACCGGGACGGATCAGAACCCGACGCTGGCCTGAACGAAGAACGTCCGCGGCTCGCCCAGGTACAAGCCGGCATTGTTATCACTGGAACGGGTGTAGTGCTGCTGGTCGAAGATGTTTTTCACGCCGACGCCCACCTTCAGGTTCGACAACTGTTCGCCGAAGTCATAACCGCTGCGCACATTGACCGAAACATAACCTGGAATATCGCCGAACTGCCCGTCCGCCGAGCCTTGGGTGACGTAAGTGCTGGTGGTACCCGGTGCGCGTTGGCCGGACTGGGCGTACACATCCAGGTTGTGGGTCCAGTGATTGATGTCGTAGCGCAGGCCCAGGGTGGCCACCTCACGGGAGTACAGCGGCAGGTCACGCCCCTTGAAGGGTACATCGCCTTCGGAGGTGGCTTTGGTGTAGGTGAAGCCGGCATTCGCCGTAAGGCCGTCGAGGCGCGGGTCCAGGTTCGATAGGTCGTAGTGGGCCGAGGCTTCGATACCCGTGTGTTGGGTAGCGCCGAGGTTGGTCCAGCCCACATCGTTGCTGACGTATTGCAGCTCATCCGAGAAGTCGATGTAGAAGAAGGTCAGCTCGCCGCCCCACACGCTGTCGTTGTAGCGTGTCCCCACCTCGTAGGTCTTGGCTTTTTCCGGGTTCAGGCCGTTGGCGGTCTGGTCGCCGGTGCCGCCCTGCCCGAGCTGGAAGTATTGCAGGCTGCCAAACGAGGTCTCGTAGTTGGCGAACAGTTTCCAGGCATCGGACACGTGGTACATCACGCTCAGTGCCGGCAACGGTTCATTGTTGTGGATCTCGCGGCGTTTTTCCTGAGTGCGAGTGCCGTTCAACGCAACCACCGGCCGGTCGTGCCATTCGGTGCGGATGTCTTCGAAGCGAATACCCGGGGTGATGGTCCACTTGCCGATATCGACTTTGTTATCGATATAAAAGGCGTTGGCCTCGGTGCCACCGGTGCGGTCCTGGTAGACATGACCATCACTCTGCCCGCCCGGTGTCGGTACGTTATTAACCAGGTTGAGGCTGGTGGCCTGCTCGTGCATGCCCTCCTTGAGGTAGCGATAACCGACGCTGACTTCCTGGGTGCTGGGGCCCACGTCGAACACATGGGACACCCGTGGTTCGATGCCGAAGGTGTAGTAGGTACGCGGGTAGGAGCCGAGGGTTTTCAGGTCGCGGTTGGCGATGTTGCTGCCACGGAAACTGTCGGAATAGTAGGTCAGCACTTCAGCCTGGGTACGGTCGTCGATCTGCCGGATGTACTTGAAGGACACGTCCTTGCGGCGGCCGCTGAAATTGTCCCAGTCACGCACCGATTGGTAGGGGTTGGCGTCGAACTGCTTCTGGGTCAGGCCACCAGGCATGTCGGCGCTGGCGTCGTAATAGTGGAAGTTCAGCGAGAAGTCGTCCTGGTCGGTCGGCGCCCAGTGGGTCTTGAAGATCACGTCGTCGATATCGTTGCCGTTGTTGCTGTTGCGATAGCCGTTGCCATTGACCCCGGAGTACAGCAAGGCCGCGCCGATGCCGTTATCGGCCGTGCCGCCGAGAAAAGCGTTGTCGATGTGCTTCCAGCCGCCGTGGGCCGAGGTTTGCAGGGTGCTGCCGACTTCGCCGGAGAATTTCTCGGGGATCGCACGGGTCACAAAGTTGATCACGCCACCGACGTTCTGTGGCCCATAACGCACGGAGCCGGCGCCGCGTACCACGTCGATGCTGTCCAGGTTACCGGCGGAAATCGGCGCCATCGACAATTGTGGCTGGCCATACGGGGCGAACGCCGCCGGTACACCGTCGATCAGCACAGTGGAGCGTGGCGACAGGCGCGACGTCAGGCCGCGTACGCCTACGTTGAGGGAAATATCACTGCCGCCAGTGCCGTTGGCTTCCTGCACCTGCACGCCGGGCACGCGGCGCAGTACGTCGCCGACGTTCATTGCGCCCTGCTCTACCATGGCTTCGCGGCGGATCACCGTGCGCGCGCCGGGGTGGTTCTGCACCACTTCGGCGTCGGCATCGCCGAGCCAGTCACCGACCACCTTGATATCGGTGGTGCCCAGTTCCAGAGGCGCGCCGGCATCGCCGGTGCCGTTGCCCTGCGGGCGCAGGGTCACGGAGCCCGCATCGATCTGGTAGTCCAAGCCGCTACCTTGCAAGAGCTGGCGCAGGGCCTGTTCTGGGGAAAGGTTGCCGTCTACCGCCGGCGCCTGCTTGCCGGCGACCAACTCGGGGCTGAAGAACACTTGCAGGGACGTCTGCTGGCCCAACTGGCTCAGCGCCGCGCCCAAGGGTTGGGCCTGGATATGAATACCCTCGGCAGCGTAGGCCAGAGGCAGGGAGACGCTGACAGCGAGCACCAGCGCCAGAGGCACCCAGTGGAAGATTTTATTGTGATGGGCGGCAAGTTTTTTCACGTCGAACCTAGTCCTGTGATCGCAAGAGTGCACGGCTGTTAATACAAACCAGTTGCAGTTGCAGGAGAAGACGAAGAACTCGGAAAAAACCTGAATCTCAGCGTGAAATAATTTCCTGGCTGCCGTCCGGCAAGGTGCGTAGGGCCACGGGCAGGATATGGGGCAAGGCCTTGAGCAAGGCATCGGTGTCATTGGCCTTGAACACACTGGTCAGTCGCAGGTTGCCAACGGCAGGTGTGCTGACGCGCAACGGGCGCTCGCGATAACGCGACACCTCACGGGCGACTTCACCCAGGGATGCGTTGTTGAACACCAGTTTGCCGCTGCGCCAGGCCGTCAGTTCCTCGGCATTCACTGCGTAGGACGCTGCCACCAGGCCTTGGTCATTGATATGGGTCCCCAGCCCCGCCGTCAACGTCACCCCCTCGTTCGGTGAGCGCCCTTGCACCTTCACCGTACCGGCCTCGACCACCACACGGGTCTGGTCGTCATCGCGACGCACATCAAAGCGCGTGCCGGTGACCGTCACCTGCCCTGCACCGGCGGCGACCACGAAGGGACGGCGGGTGTCATGCTCGACACTGAACATGGCCTCGCCCTGCTTGAGTTCAACACTGCGGCGGCCTTTTTCGTAGTGCACCGAGACAACACTGCGGCTGTTCAAATCCATCGTCGAGCCGTCGGGCAATGCCACCTGGCGATGCTCACCCAGGCGCGTGCTGAAATCGGCCCGGTAGGGCTTCGGATGATCAAGGCCGCTGAACAAGCCGAGCCCCAAGGCCACGGCGACCACACTGGCCGCGACGGCATAACGCAACACGCCACGACGTTTTGGACGCTCGGCCGGCGCCTCGCCCAACGCCTGCAAGCGGGCCTTGGGCACCAGGTCGGCGGCGCTCCACAGGCCTTGCAACACATCGAATTCATATTGGTGTTCGGGCTTTTCACTGCGCCACGCATCGAAACGCTCGCGCTCGGTGGCGTCCAACCCAGCGTCTTGCAGGCGTACAAACCATTGCGCGGCTTCGTCGCGGGCACGGTTATCCATCATGGAAGGTCCTGTTTCAGAGCGAGCGTGTGTCATGGGGCCATCGCGTCCAGGCGGTCACGCAAATGCCGCAGGGTGCGGATCATATACTTTTCCACCATGTTCTTGGACAAGCCCAGGCGCTCGGCGATCTCCTGCTGGGTCAGGCCCTCGATCTTCTGCCAGATAAAGATCCTGCGGCAGTTGAGCGGCAACTCGGCCAATGCCCGCTCGATGGAGTCCGCCAGTTGGATCGCGTGCATGAAATGCTCCGGGTCACCGCCGTGGGGCTGGCTCTGATCAAAGGCTTCCAACGCCATGGCTTCCCGCCGGTCTTCGCGTCGGTAGGCGTCCACGGCGATATTTCGCGCAGTTTGATGCAGATAAGCGCGCGGTTGCTCTACCTGGGAGGCGGTGGTCTCCAGCACTCTCACAAAGGTGTCATGGGCCAGGTCCTCGGCCTGCTGACGGTTTCTCAGGCGGCGTGTCCAGGTGCCGATCAACTCTTCGTAGTGCTCGAAAAAGCCTGTTCTGCGGGGCGGCTGAGGGATCATCGCGGGGGCACTGGGGAGGCGGGGCGTGAATAGTAATGCTTCCTATTAAGCGGAGCAATTGCTACCCGTCGACCGCGACATTGCCTGGCAACTAAAGCGCCTGTTTAAGGCGGCTCAATTTCTCCCGGCTGCCGCACACGCTCATCTGGCACCATTTGCGCAGTTTGTTCTTGGAGATATCCAGGAATAGCCAATCGCAGTCGGTGGCCGTGCAGCACTTCAGCGCGCGAAGATCACCGGACACCAGCAATTGCGTGGCCTCGATCGCCAGGCGCCCGATCAACATTGCACTCAGTTCCTGGGCAGAGGTGCAGGTTTTCCACGCCCAGGCCGGCGTCCCGTCAACCGTGCGCAGCACCCGCCAGGCGGTGCCTTGCTGGAAATTCAGGTTGATCTGCTGCAAGGCGTCATCGGCCGCAGCCTGGCGCAAGGACAATGGATAAAACACGGCATACAGGCATTCGCGGAACGCAATGACGGCGTCCAGATCCGGCTGGTAGGAAATAGGCGACTCAAACACCATGGCCTTGTATTCAGCGAACTCCTGGGCAGAGATCAGCGAGGCGTGCAGCGCCCATTCAAAGAAAAACTGAAAACTGGTGAGCCGCTCTTCCATGACCTTGAGTGGGGAACCAGGGCGGCGGCCGTTGGTGGTATTGATGAAGTCCAACACCTGGGCCCCGCCGATCAGGCGGATGGATTTTGCAGTGCCGGTGAAATGCGTCATGCCTGCTCCTGAAAAAACGCGGTATGCCTGCGATGGCGCAGATTACCTTGTTTTCTGAAGGTGCAGGCACCGCCACCGCGGCGCAAAGACCAGCGGCTATGTGCGCCCGTCGTTGCGGGCCATCCAATCGAGAATAGTCGCGACAGACTGTTCGACCGACAGCGCCTGGGTGTCCAGGTGCACTTCCGGAAAGATCGGCACGTCGTAGTTCGAATCAATCCCGGTGAAATGTTGGATCAGCCCCAGGCGGGCTTTTTTATACAAGCCTTTAGGGTCACGTTGTTCCGCCGTTTCCAGCGGCGCGTCCACATGCACCTCGACAAAATGCTCATTGCCGACAATGGCGCGCGCGTAATGCCGGCTGGCCGCCGACGGCGAGATCAGCGCCACGATCACCACCAGCCCCGCGTCCAGCATCAAGCGCGCCACTTCGGCGACCCGCCGGATATTCTCGTCGCGGTCGCTGTCGGTAAAACCCAGGTCGCGGCACAGGCCGCCGCGCACCGAGTCGCCGTCAATGATGCAGGTCAAGCGCCCCTGTGCCTGCAAGGCGCTGTCCAGCGCATCGGCAATCGTCGACTTGCCGGCCGCCGAGAGGCCCGTCATCCAGATGACCAAGGGCTTCTGCCCCATACGCGAGCGTTCCGCGCCGTGATGGCTGAACGCAAACGCATGCAGGTTCCGCTCTGGACGTTCCGCAAACTGACTCATGGCCGCTCACCCTCTGTCACCGGCGGTTTACCCAACAGGAACACCATCACGCATTGCACGAACAGCAACAGCGCAACCACCCAGTAGACGGTCGCGAACGAGCCGGTCAGGTCCTTGGAGAAACCGCCCAGGAAGTTGCCGCACACACCGCCCAGGCCGATCAGCACATTGGCAATGCCGAATGCCTGGGTCAGTCGGCTGACCGGCACGATTTGCCCGATGTAGCTGGGGACAAGCCCGAAGATGGGGTAGAACGCCAGCGCAAACAAAAACGCGGCGAGGTAGAACAGCGGGAGGCTGTTGAAACTGAACACCAGGGTGGCGGCCAGCCCCGCACTCAAAAAGCACATGGCCAGCGACGCCCTGACGCCCACCTTGTCGGCGATCCACCCCACCAGAAAGCCCGAGGCCATGCCCACCGCACCGATGGTGGTCCAGACAAACCCGGCGTCCTGCACCGACACCCCCAACTCATCCCGCAGGAACGGAGCCAGGTAAGTCTGGAACGGCAACAGCGCCATCCCGTTCAAAAAGGCAATAGCCCAGGTCAGGTACAGCGAGCGACTCAACCAAGGTGCGTGGCTGTCGAAGACCGTCGAACGCTGCCCGGAAAAACCGGCGTCCTTGTCCGCCACCAGGTTGCGCAGCAGAAACCAGGCCACCACGCACAGGGCCACCGAGATCAGGCCCGCGGTGAGCCAGATCGAGCGCCAGCCACCCTGCAGGGTGAGGAACGACACCAGCAAGCCATTGATGAACACGCCGTAGCTGGTGCCGCTGGAAATCAGCCCCATGACCCGCGAGCGATTCCCCGGGCTGAAGCCCTTGGTGACAATCTCCGCCAACGGGATGTACACCGAGGCCGAGCAGCCGCCGAGCAAAATCAACAACGCCCCGGACAGCCAGATACTGTTGCTGACACTCAGCCCCAACAGCGCCAGGGAGGTCATCAGCGTCGACACCAGGCTGATTTTCCAGCCTTCGAAAAAACGACTGATGTAACTGGTGACCGATGAAAACAGCAGGAAGCCGATCTGCGCACCGCCGGTGATCAGGCCCACCGTGGTGTAGTCGAATCCGATGTCGCGGCGCATGTCCACCACCAGGTTGGCGAACAGGTAAACGCCAAACCCGTAGGTACTGGCCACGAACCCGGTCAACACCACCGCCAGCACGACGCTGTCCAACGGGCGCGCGCTACTGTGTACCAGTGTGCTCATCAGGTACTCCTTAAACGGCGCGTGCGGTGTGGATGACAAAATCACAATTCATCATGTCGTAGTCACGCTGGAAATCCCCGTAACTCTCATGGGCGCAAAATCCGGACTTGAGCACCTCCCCCTTCAACTCACCCGGCAACAGCGGATAGACCTGCAACCGGTACTGCTCGGCGTCATCAAAGGAGTAGATGAACTCACACACGTGCTCATCCACCTGCCCCAGGCCGACGGATGCCTGCGTGCCGCAGTAATAGTAATTACCGCTGGACTTGAACTTGCCTGCGCGAATGGCAAAGAAGTTACGTTGATCCACAATCAGCAAGCCGCCCGGATTGAGCAATGCCCTGAATCTCTCCAGCACCTCCAGCCGTTCATGGGCGGCAAACACATGGCACAACGAACTGCCCAGGCACACTACGGCATCGAAGCGCCCCAGCTCGGCGGGATCGAGGGCCTGCCAATCCCGGTAGTGCGATTCGATCGCCAACCCACGTTGCCGAAAATTCTCCCGGGCCTTGGTCAACATCGTGCTGCTGCCGTCCGTGGCGACGACATCGAACCCCGCCTGCTTAAGCTGGACCGCATGAAAACCACTGCCCGTGGAGACGTCGATCACCGACTTCACGCCGTGCTGCTTCAGCAGGTTTTCAAAGAACCCGTTCTCCCCCGCCTTTCTTTTGTCCCAATCGATCAATTCATCCCAGCGCTCGACGAATTTTTTCGAGTATTGCGTGGCGTAACTGGCGACTTCGCCGCGCTTGTGCACCGACATCCGATTCATCACACACCTACCAGGTTGAATGTTTGAAAGACAGGTATTTGCTCGACAGCTCGCGGGCAAATTCGGCGGACTGTTCGATGGACATGGTTTTCTTCGAGTACCCCAGCATCGCCTGCATCACGGCCATGCATTGCGGGTTATAGGTGACCGAGCCATCGCAATGAATTTCATCGATGCCATCCTGGCTCTGGCAGATGGTATTGATGCGCACCGCTTCGTCCTGGGGGCAGTCGGCGCTGAACTGCACCTTGATCTGCCCCTCCTGCAGCCACACCGGATAGCCGCCCGGCAACCCCAGCGGGCCGGGCGCGTGCACCAACACCGGCGTGGACGAAAACAACCCTTCGATCACGGTGACGGCCGAGCACGCCGTGAGGAACTGCCCATCGATACCGCCCAGGCGGCGGAACTCGGATTTAACCGTGGAAAAAATCGCTTCGACCGGCAGGTGGGCCGCAGCCGGGCGGTCGCGCACCTCATACAACAAGCGGTAACTGGCACGCGGGGGCAAGCCGCCGCGCGGCACGTAGTGGCTGAAATAGTGCTGGGCATACAGATGCACCTGCACATCGGCGGGCGCACACTCCAGCAGCCGCGCGATGGAAAATCGCAGCGCCGGGACCAGGTTGGCCACATTGCCCACGCCAATATCCGGCGCCAGCCCGACCCTGGCCAGGATCGGGTTGACCGCATCGGGAAAGGCCGCGTTGACCGTCCTGGCCGCGATACCAGAGGCTTTCACCGCCTGCATCAAGTGATGCATCAGCGTCAGGTGCATGGGCAGCCAGGGGCCGAACTGCGCCTGGTCGAGTTGCTCGAACGAGAGCCTGGGCAACCCGGTGATCACCCGCCACGACTGCAACGACGCGCAGTTCACCACCAGGTCCGGCGCCTCTGCACGCAGCACCTGGGTGACCCGGTCGATATCGGTGAGGTCGGCGATCACCGGCTTGATCGTGATGTCTTGCCCCAACTGCGCACACGACAGGGCCACCAGGTTGCACAGCCGCACGGTCGCGTCTTCATTGCGCCCCAGCACCACGAACTCAAAGGCATTTCTCGGCCCGAGAATCTTCAGGATCTGCAGGCACAGGTTGCCTGCGCCCACCAGCAGCAGTTTCTTCTTGGGGGCTGACGGGCTCATCGTGGGTAGGCTCCGTTGTCTACCGGAATGACCTTGCCGGTGACATGCCGCATGGCATCGCTGATCACCAGCAAAATGACCTCGGCAACACCGCCGGGCAGGATCGGTTCCTTGAGGATTTCCTGGCGCGCGTACTCGGCGCGGCGGTATTCAGGGATGGTGTCGTAGATGGCGGTGTCATGGATCAGCGCCGGCGACACTGCGTTAACCCGCACGAACGGCGCAAAATTCCAGGCATTGGCTTTGGTCAGGCCGATCACCGCCGCCTTGGTGGCGCCGTACAAGGCATCGCAACTGCCCACTTCGCCGGCCACCGAGGCGATATTGACGATGCTGCGCGGCGCCTCGTGTTTCATCTCCCGTTCGGCGAAGTCTTTGGAGAGATAGACCAAGGCCTTGAGGTTCACAGTCAGGATTTCGTCCACTTCGGCATCGGAATAGGCGTAGATACTTTTGCCGTGGTAAATACCGGCGTTATTGATTAATGCATGAATAGTTGTGTGGCGCTCGTACAGCTCAGGGATAAACCCCTTGATCAGCGCATTATCCGAAAAGTCCGCGACATGGGTTTCCAATACATCTGCCGTATAAGTGCGCTGTAACGCACGCAGTCCTTCGGCATCCTTGTCGGCACCTATAACGAAATAACCTGCCTGGATAGCCCTTTCCACTGTAGCCCGGCCAATCCCGTTGGCCGCACCGGTGACAATCAACTTTTTCATACAACAATCCTTATTGGCAAAATTCATTCATGCGTGCGTAAAAGGGTCGGTGGTATTCGTAAAAGGCTTTTAATTTTGGCGACCGATCGAAAGCGTCCATATCGATAGCAGGTTTATCCGGCAGAGCAATGCGTTCACTGTTCTCCGCCGCCACATGCCAACTTCTCCAGGTTTTCCACTGTCGCGGACATTCGCGTTTCCATGTCATGGCATGGGGCAAAAATTCAATCTGCAAGTAGTCACACAGTTTACGAATGACACGCTCCGGCTCGGCGGCAAGGTCATCGGCATTAATCACATAAGGCACTTTTCCGATGAGTTTGGTGACCACACAAAAAATCTCGTACAAGGCTTTATGCCCGATGGCCTCCATGGGCATATCGGGGTGTACCCGGTGATGGGAAATAATGCTGCTGGCAGGTTCGCGAATAATAAAAATATTGTGTTGTTGCGCCAGGAAGTCCCGGTCAACTTTCAAGTCATCCAGGCAGTGGTAACACATGTCTTTGTGAAACACGTTGGCACCTTCCCGGGCCTTGAGAAGTTGCTCTTTGATGCCTTGATAGGTGGTGGGCAAACTGTGGTCCCATTCATCCGAAGGAATCACTGAATCTGCGGAAAACGCCATATGGGCAAACGGCTCGTGGAAAACCTCAAAATCCCCCCGTTCGATAAACACCCGCTCCAACACGGTGGAACGGGAACGCGGGTGCGCCCACAACCCGACCATCTTGTTCATGCCAGCACCCCGTACTCAGCGGCCAGGATGGCGTTGAGCGAGCGTGCGAAAGGCTTCGTCACCGGACACAGGCGCACGCAGTAGTCGGTCAGGCGCCGATGCGCACTGTTGGCTTCGTTGCAGGCGTTGATAAACGCCTCATGATTGCCAAAGTCGTAGGGCTCGATGCTGTCGATGAAATAGGCTTCGCAGAAGTACGGAATGCGGATGAGCCGGGCGAACGTCTCAGCCGGCGCCTGCTGGGGTTCACGGGCGGGTGCCACCGGTTTACCGTGGCTTTCACGCTCGATCAGAAACTCCACCACATCCGGCGTCAGCGTGTAGCACGTGGTGGTCAGCCCGGTCTTTTCCAGGTGCCAGCAGTGCTTGTGGCCACGCTCGTCAACGTCGACCTTGATACTGGACAGCAGGGTCTTGACCGGCACCTTCGAGGCCGCGACCAGCGCCTGGATCTGCTGGTAAATCATCAGCTCGGCCCAGCGCATGTCCTCCGGGCCCAGCGTCAGGCCACGCTCGGCGGCCTGCAAGGCGAACTCGGGCTGGCAGGAAAAGCGCCCGATCATAAAGGTGATCACATACTTGCAACGGCCGGTGTCGACGCCATTGCAGAGGGCGCAGGCGATGCCTCGCTCTATCGCCTGGATACCGGCCTGGAACTGCGAAACGGTGAAGCAGAACGTGATGTTGACCGAAACGCCTTGGGCCACCAGGTGTTCGATCGTCGCGAAACCCTCCAGGCTGCCCGGCACTTTCACCATCACATTCGCGGCCAGGCGATGCAGCTCCAGGCCCCGCGTGGTCATGCGTTCGCTGCACCGCACGTCCGACGGGTCGACCTGGGCGCATAGCCAACCATCGGCCTGAGCCGATTGCACCCACAGCGGCTTGAGCATCGAGGCGCCTTCTGCAATCACTTCGTTGTACAACTGCTTGCGCAATTCCCCGGGAGACAGGCTGGCCAGATTAAAACGCGACGACCAATACTCTTTCTTGTCGAGGATCGCCGCCGTCACCAGCCGGGGGTTGGTGGTCACACTGCTGAAGCCCCAGGGCTGGGAGAGATCCTGCGGCATCAACTGTTCGATATGGGCGGCGGCTGCCGGGTACTTGTCCAACAAATGCTGTTTATACGGTGCGTACACCACGGGCGACGAATCCCACCACACTTCCGAACAGGGATCATTACGTTTAAGTCGCTCTATATAACCCAGTGTGCCCACAACACTTGCTCCTTGAGTAACGTGATCAATGAGGGTCGGTAACTCACGCATATCGGCAAAAGGTAACGCACCGGCTTCGGCCAATATTCGATGTCGAGACAACGGACCAAAACCCAGGACTTTTATACTGGCTGCCACGGCGGCTTGAATCCCTGTGACACTGTCTTCAATCACCAGCGCATCACAGGGTTCGACGTTGTAAGTTTCACACGCCGTTAAAAACACCAGCGGATCAGGCTTCCAACGCCCCAATTCATAACAACTGAATATTCTTCCCTCGAAATAAGGCAACAACCCCACAAGGCGTAAACACTGTTCTATCTTATTGCGCGGCACACTCGAGGCTACGCAATAGGGAATGTCCAGCACTTCCAATACGTCAAGTATCCCATCAGTCGCTTTCACATTAAGCGTCAATGCTTCCAGCGCTCGAACTCGGAAGTCCTCTTCAAACCGAGGGGGCAAACAAATACCCAATAACTTTTCTACTTCGCTCAGGCAATCGGCAATCTTTCTTCCACGAAAGTGCTCAATGAAATACACACTATCCAGTGTCTTGCCGTCCTGTACGTGAGCATTAAGCATGCCGATCAATACAGACAAGGTGATCTCTTCGCTTTGGACGAGTACACCGTCGCAATCGAAAATAACTAACTTAGGCAACGTCGTAGCTCCCTGCTCTGGTAGTTCCCCTATAGCTGCCGATAAATACATAGGCATCTCTTATAGGTGACTCCGCATGACTTCCGAACTACCAGCGGAACGGGTTGAGGTGTGCTTATAAGACACGGGGCAAAAAACCCTGTCAAACGCTTTTTAGCGGTTTTTTAGTATCTTATGGTTATTTTTTATTCTTCTGTTATTCCATTTTTCACCATGGTTGTAGTCGCTAATTTCACACGGCTGAACTTCCGTTGCGCGCCGCCAGTCAGCTACTTGAACTCACGAATTCAAGGTCGGGTGGGCAATGCATATCTCGTTGGAGCAACAAGTGGCGCTGGTAACGGGCGCCAGTTCCGGTATCGGCGCCGGTGCGGCCAGGGCCCTGGCGCAAGCCGGCGCTGCGGTGGTGCTCAATTACAACAGCCAGGCCGCGCCCGCCGAGGCCTTGGCAGAGCAGATCAACGCCGAGGGCGGCCGGGCGATTGCCATCGGCGCCGACGTGTCGAAAGAAGCCGATGTGGAACGCCTGTTCGCAAAGACCCTCGAAGCGTTCGGCCATCTGGACATCCTGGTGGCCAACTCCGGCATGCAGAAGGACGCCGCCGTCGTCGACATGACCCTCGACGACTGGAACGCCGTGATCGGCGTCAACCTCACCGGCCAGTTCCTCTGTGCCCGTGCGGCCGTGCGCCTCTTCAAGCGCCAGGGTATCCGTGAAGGCGTATCCCGCGCCGCCGGCAAAATCATCCACATGAGCTCGGTGCACCAGTTGATCCCTTGGGCCGGGCATGTGAATTACGCGGCGTCCAAGGGCGGCGTTGAGATGCTGATGCGCACCCTCGCCCAGGAAGTGAGTGAACAGCGCATTCGCATCAATGGCATTGCGCCGGGGGCGATTCGTACGGCGATCAACCGTGCCGCCACCGAAGGTGCGGCGGAACAGGCGCTGCTCAAGTTGATCCCCTATGGCCGGGTCGGCGATGTGGAGGACGTGGCCAACGCCGTGGTATGGCTGGCCAGTGACGCCTCGGATTACGTGGTCGGCAGCACCCTGTTCATTGATGGCGGCATGAGCCTTTACCCGGAGTTTCGTGACAATGGTTGATTTGAAAAACGAACCACAAAGCGCCATCGATGCCCACGGCATCATCGGCGACATGCGCAGCGCGGCGCTGGTGAACGATAAAGGCAGCATCGATTTCTTCTGTTGGCCGGAGTTCGACAGCCCGTCGATCTTCTGCTCACTGCTCGACACCCCCGATGCCGGCACGTTTCAACTCACCCCGGACCTGCCCAACGCCCGCCGCGAACAGATCTACCTGCCCGACACCAATGTGCTGCAAACCCGCTGGCTCAGCGATGACGCCGTGGTGGAAATCACCGACCTGCTGGTCATCAGCGAAGAAATCGACGACTTGCCCCTGCTGATTCGCCGCGTACGCGTGGTCAGCGGCACGGCCACCCTCCATCTGCGCTGCGCCGTGCGCCATGACTATGCGCGCGCCGCCACCGAGGCGAGCCTGGATAACGCCAGCGTCTGTTTCAACGCCGATGGCCAGCCGGGCATGCGCCTGTGCGGCAGCCATCCGTTGCAGATCGAAGATAACGCCGCCGTGGCCCGCTTCACCCTGGATCAGGAAGAAGGCGCCGAGTTTGTACTCGGCGGCCAGGACGATGAGCGTGTGGGCAGTGTCTGCACCGACCTGGCCCTGGCCCATACCTTGAAGTTCTGGCGCGGCTGGATCGCGCAGTCGAACTACCGCGGGCGCTGGCGCGAAATGGTCAACCGCTCGGCCCTGGCCCTCAAGCTACTGACCTCGCGCAAACACGGCGCAATCATCGCCGCGGCCACCTTCGGTTTGCCGGAAACGCCTGCGGGCGAACGCAACTGGGACTACCGCTACACCTGGATCCGCGACGCCTCGTTTACCGTCTACGCGTTTATGCGCCTGGGTTTTGTCGACGAGGCCAACGCCTATATGCGCTGGCTCAAGGGCCGGGTCAGCGACTGCTGTGGCCAGCCGACCAAGATCCATATCCTCTATGGCATCGACGGCCGCCAGGAGCTGCCCGAAACCACGCTGGAGCACCTCAGCGGCCACGGCGGCGCCAAGCCGGTGCGCATCGGCAATGGCGCGGTCGACCAGGTCCAGCTGGATATCTATGGCGAGTTGATGGACGCGGTGTACCTGGTCAACAAGTACGGCGAAGCCATCTCCCACGAGGGCTGGAAACACACGGTGGAAGTCGCTGACCAGGTTTGCGAAATCTGGAACCAGAAAGACGTGGGCATCTGGGAAATGCGCGGCGAGCAGCATCACTTCCTGCATTCGCGGCTGATGTGCTGGGTGGCCCTGGACCGTGCGATCCGCCTGGCCTCCAAGCGCTCGTTGCCGGCGCCGTTTGCACGTTGGGACCAGACCCGCCAGGCGATCTATGCCGATATCTGGAGCAACTTCTGGAACGAAGAACGCGGGCATTTCGTGCAGCACATCGGCAGCACCGCACTGGACGGCTCGATGCTGCTGATGCCGCTGGTGCGTTTTGTCGCCGCCACCGACCCGCGCTGGCTGAGCACGTTGCAGGCGATCCAGAAAAGCCTGGTGCGCGACGGCATGGTCTACCGCTACCGCAACGACGACAACGCGATCGACGGCCTGCAAGGCACCGAAGGCGCATTTGCCGCCTGCTCGTTCTGGTACGTCGAATGCCTGGCCCGCGCCGGGCAATTGGAGAAGGCCCACCTGGAATTCGAACAACTGCTGCGCTACGCCAACCCGCTGGGCCTGTATGCCGAAGAGTTCGACAGCCAGGCCCGCCACCTGGGCAATACGCCCCAGGCGTTGAGCCATCTGGCGTTGATCAGCGCGGCGACGTTCCTGGACCGCAAGCTCAGTGGCGAGAAGACGACCTGGCAGCCCTGAGGCGCCCTGCCTTTACAGGCAGGGCATCCCGTCATGTCTTTCGACTAGAGTTTCAACACCTGACAGGAGCCCACCATGACCATCACCGCCCCCCTCCTCTACGTGCGCACCTCCATGCTCGATGTGGCGTATGAAACCCACGGTCCCATCGACGGCGAGCCTGTGATCCTGCTGCATGGTTTCCCTTACGACCCGCGCGGCTATGACGAGATTGCGCCGGTGCTGGCCGAGCGCGGCTACCGGGTGCTGGTGCCGTACCTGCGCGGTTATGGCCCTACGCGGTTTATCAACGCGCAGGTGATGCGCTCCGGCCAACAGGCAGCGCTGGGCAAGGATCTGCTGGATTTCATGGATGCGCTGTCGATCCCGCGCGCCACCCTGGCCGGGTATGACTGGGGCGGGCGCGCCGCGTGTATCGTCGCGGCGCTGTGGCCCGAACGGGTACGCGGGCTGGTAACGGGCGATGGCTATAACATCCAGGACATTGCCAGGTCGCGCCAGCCACGGGCGCCGGTGACGGAACATCGGTTGTGGTACCAGTTCTACTTCCACACCCAGCGCGGTGTGGACGGGCTGACGGCCAATCGCCGCGAACTGTGTGAGTTGCTGTGGTCGCTGTGGTCGCCGTCCTGGGCCGAAGGGCCGGGGCTGTATGGGCAGACGGCGCCGTCATTCGATAACCCGGACTTTGTCGAGGTGGTGATTCACTCCTATCGCCATCGTTTCATGTATGCGCCTGGCGATCCGGCGCTGGAAGCCATCGAGCAGGCCCTGGCGCGGCAACCGGCGATTGCGGTGCCGAGCATTTCGCTGTGCGGCGCCGATGACGGCGTGGGCCCGCCGTCGCAAGAGGATGACGACGTGGAGCATTTCAGCGCTTTTTACCGACGCCAGGTATTGCCGGGCGTGGGCCACAATATTCCCCAGGAAGCACCGCAGGCTACCCTCGACGCCCTGTTTGAATTGCTCGCCTAGGCCACCGGCGAGAACCGCTCGCGGTAGGCCTGGGGCGTCACCGACAAGGCCCGCATAAAGCTGCGGCGCAAGGTTTCTTCGCAGCCGAAGCCACACTGCACGGCGATGCGCTTGATCGACGTGGTGCTGTCGGCCAGTTGCCGGCGCGCGCTTTCGACACGGATCAGCTCCACCGCGCGCGCGGGCGTCTGGCCGGTTTCGGCGCGATAGTGGCGCACGAAGCTGCGCTCGCTCATCCCGGCCTGAGCGGCCAGGGTCGGGATACTCAGGTCGAGGGTCAGATGCTCGGCTATCCAGGCATGCAGCTCGGTGAAACGGCTGCCGCCCTTTTGCAGGGACAGGGTCACGCTGAATTGCGACTGGCCGCCGGGGCGCTTCAGGAACACCACCAGGTGCCGTGCCACTTCCAGGGCCACGGCGCGGCCCAGGTCTTCTTCGACCAGGGCCAGGCACAGGTCGATGCCGGCGGTCACACCGGCGGAGGTCCACACCGCGCCCTGCTGGATAAAGATCGGGTTGGGCTCCACGGTCAGCGCCGGAAACTTGCGCGCCAGTTCTTCGCAACGGGTCCAGTGGGTGGCGACGCGGCAACCATCGAGCAAGCCACTGGCCGCCAGCAAAAACGCACCGGTGCACACCGAGGCCATGCGCCGGGTGTACCGGGCTTTTTCGCGCACCCAATCCACCAGTGCAGGCTTTTCAGCGGCGCCGTACACGCCCCAGCCACCCGCGATCACCAGGGTGTCGCAGGGCTGGTCGACCGCAGGCAACGGCTCGGCCACCAGCGCCAGGCCGGCGGAGGTCATCACCGGGCCGGCCTGGTCGGCGATCACCGTGACCGCATAAGGCAACGGCACGCCACGCTGGCGCGCCAGGTCATTGGCCGACGCAAACACCTGCAGCGGCCCGGTAACGTCGAGCACCTGGGCATTCTCGAAAGCGAGTACGTGGACAATTCTGGGCATGGTTGGCGTGATTCGTGGGTTCAATGGCGTATTCGCCAAAGCCTAGGCCGCTAGAGTGAGGTCGTCTACCCCTTTCTCGGAGCTTCATTCATGACCTTGCAGATCGGCTTTCTGTTGTTCCCCGGCATTCAGCAACTGGACCTGACCGGCCCCTATGACGTATTGGGTTCGCTGCCGGATGTAAAGCTGCACCTGGTATGGAAGGACCTGGCGCCGGTCACCTCCAGCACGGGCCTGGTGTTCACGCCAACCATGACCTATGCCGACTGCCCGACGCTGGATGTGATCTGCGTGCCCGGTGGTTCCGGCGTGGGCCCATTGATGGAAGACCCGCAGACCCTGGACTTCCTCAAGGCCCAGGCGCAGACCGCGCGCTACGTGACCTCGGTGTGCACCGGCTCGCTGGTGCTCGGCGCGGCGGGGTTGCTGCGCGGGCGCAAGGCGACGACGCACTGGGCCTACCACGACATGCTCGCCCCGCTCGGCGCCATCCCGGTACAGGAGCGCGTGGTGCGTGACGGCAACCTGTTCACCGGCGGTGGCATTACCGCAGGTATCGACTTTGCCCTGGTGCTGGCGGCGGAACTGTACAGCGAAGCGGCGGCGCAACTGGTGCAGTTGCAGATCGAATACGCACCGGCACCGCCGTTCGATTCGGGTCGCCCGGACACAGCGCCTGCGCATGTGCGGGAAGAAGCCAACAAACGCACCGCCGAATCGCGCAGGGTGCGCGGTGAAATCGTCGCGCGCGCAGCAGCACGGCTGGGCTGAGCCTGTACCAGTGGTGAGCGAGCTTGCTCGCGCTGGGCTGCGCAGCAGCCCCTCCAAAGCTTGGGGCCGCTTTGCGCCCCAGCGCGAGCAAGCTCGCTCACCACAACAAGCTCGATCACCACAACAAGCTCGTTTGGCCACAGACCGCTTGCTCGCCGCACAATCCCTTCACCCCATGGGGTCAGGTTGGGCGCGACATCACCGCCAGGCGCACCGCCAGCACGCTCAGCACCGTCGCCAAGCCCCATTTCTGTAGCCAGGCGCCTTTTGGGCGCCTGGCGAAGAAGCGGCTCAGCGCCCCGCCGAAAATGCCCAGCAGCAGGTGAAACACCCCAGCGATCAAGGTGAGCACGCCGCCCAACAGCATCAACTGCACGGCGATGGAGCCGGCCTGGGGCCGTACGAACTGCGGCAAAAACACCACAAAAAACAGCAACGCTTTGGGGTTGAGCAGGCTGTTCAGCATGGCCTGCAGAAAAACCCGGCCAAGGGGCACACGGTGCAGGTGGGCAGTATCTGGCCCAGGTTTTTTCTGCAGCGTCTTGAACACCAGCCACAGCAGGTAGACCACACCCGCATAGCGGATCACGTCAAAGGATGGCGGCCAACTGGCGACCAACGCCGTCACACCGCTGGCGGTCAATGCGCTCAGCAGTATGTCGGCGACACCGATGCCCAGGGCCGAGGCCACTCCCCCACGCCAGCCGTGGGTGACGCCATGGCTGATCACAAAGGCCATGTTCGGCCCCGGGGATAAGAGCAACAACAGCACAGCACCTGAAAAAACCGCCAGAGTCCCAAGGTCGATCATGCTCAAGCCCTCCACCGGGAAAAACCTGCACATTAGTGCGTGGGCCCGGGGCGAACAAAAAATTGTGCTGGATACATTGTTCATCGGCAATTGCGAATGGCCACGACCAGCGTCTAGAATGCGAAACATTATCAATTAAGACGGCTGCGCCAGGATGCCCATGTCGAGCGATCACCCACTGGACCATGCCGCCATCGGCCAGCTTTATCACACCCATCACTCCTGGCTGCGCGGCTGGTTGAGCCGACGCACCGGTTGCCGTGAACGTGCCGCCGACCTGGCGCAGGAAACCTTTGTGCGCCTGCTCAACGCACGCAAACAGCAGGCCGTGCTGCAGCCGCGCGCGTACCTGAGCAGCATCGCCCGCAGCTTGATGATCGACCAGTACCGACGCCGGGAATTGGAGCGCGCCTACCTCGAAAGCCTTGCGCATTTTCCCCAGGCCGACGTGCCGTCGGAAGAAACCCGCCTGCTGATTCTCGACAGCCTGGAACGTATCGACCGCCTGCTCGACCAGCTCAAGCCGCGGGTGCGTGAAGCGTTCCTGCTGGCGCAACTGGACGGCCTGACCTGCGCGCAGATCGCCCTGCGCCTCGGGGTGTCCAAGGCCACGGTGGAGCGTGACCTGTCCAAGGCGCTGCATGCCTGCTATCGGTTGCGCTATGCCGACCTCTGACCCGCGCCTGCTCGACCAGGCCATCCAGTGGATGATCAAGCTGCGCTTCAACGTCGCCGACGACGCCAGCACCGCTGCGTTCGAGCGCTGGCTGCACACCAGCGCCGAACACCAGCAGGTCTGGCAGCGGGTGGCGGCGATGAATGATGAGTTCAGCCAGTTGCCCGCGCAGGTCGGCCGCCACGCCCTGCACGGTGCACGTCGACGTATCAGCCGTCGCGAAGGGTTGAAGCTGCTCGGCCTGGTGGCTGGTGCGGCCGGCCTGACCTGGTTTGGCCGCGACTACACCCCGCTGCCCGCCTTGATGGCCGACTATCGCACTGCCACCGGCGAACGGCGTTGGGTGGCGTTGAACGACGGCAGCCGCATCCAACTGAACAGCGCCAGCGCATTCGACACGGCGTTTACTCAGGAACGGCGCCTGGTGCAATTGCGCCGGGGTGAAATACTGGTCAATCCCGGTGCCGACACGCGGCCCTTCTGGGTACAGACCCGTGACGGTTACCTGCGCGCCCTCGGCATGCGCTTCCTGGTGCGCGAAGAGCCCCAAGGCACCATGCTCGCCGTGCAGCAGGGCACGGTGGCGGTGTTTGCCGACAACCACGCCGCCGGGGCGCGCCAAGTGATCAACTCCGGCGAACAGGTGCTGTTCGACCGCAGTGGCATTCGTCCTCTCGTCGCCAATGGCCTGGACCCTTGGGCCTGGAGCGAAGGCGTGATCAGCGCCCGGGACATGCGCCTGGATGCTTTCCTCGCCGAACTGGGCCGCTACCGCAACGGCCTGCTGCGCTGCAGCGAAGCGGTGGCCGGATTGCGGGTGTCGGGCACTTATCAGTTGGACGACACCGATGAGGTGCTGGGCCTGGTAGCCCACTCACTCAAGCTCGATGTCACTTACCGCAGCCGCTACTGGGTGACCGTCACCGCCCGCGTTTAACATTCGAAAATAAATGAGGTGAATTCTCATTGCCGCTCGACCTGTAAGGAAAGGCCGATCAACAGGCCGGTTCTGTTCACTTCCTTCAGGAGCATCCCGCGGTCATGCAAGCGTTCCCCTTCCCACGTTCACCCCTCAAGCACGCGGTGCACGCCGCCTTGCTCGGCGCCTGCCTGAGCTGCGCAACCGCGCCGCCGTTCGCATGGGCCGAAACGCCGGCCAGCGACACCCAGGCCCGCGACTGGAACATCGCCGCCGGTTCCCTGGCCACCGCGCTGGACCAGTTCGCCCGCCAAGCCGGCATCAGCCTGTCGTACGACGCCACCAGCGTCGCCGGCAAGACCAGCCAGGGCCTGAGTGCTCGCCTGGACCGCGAGCAGGCGCTCGGCCAGTTGCTGCGTGGCCAGGGCCTGCAAGCCCAGCGCCAGGGCAACAGTACCTGGCTGCTGCTGCCGCAAGTGGCCGACGGCGGCGCGCTGAACCTGGGCGCCACCACGGTCACCGGTGAGCGGTTGGGCGCCACCACCGATGGCACCGGTGCCTACACCACGGGTGCGGTGACGATCGGCAAGGGCGAGCACAGCCTGCGGGAAACGCCGCAATCGGTGAGTGTGATGACCCGCCAATTGATGGATGACCAGAACCTCACCACCATCGATGACGTGATGGAACGCACGCCCGGGATCACCACTTACGAATCACCCATGGGCGGCAAATATTTTTATTCCCGTGGTTTCAAGATGCTCGGCCAGTACCAGTACGACGGCGTGCCCCTGGACATGGGCAAGGACTACGTGCAGGCCGACAGCTTCAGCGCGAACATGGCGATCTACGACCGCGTGGAAGTGCTCAAGGGCGCGGCGGGCATGCTCAAGGGTGCCGGCACCGCCAGCGGCGCGGTGAACTTCGTGCGCAAGCGGCCCCAGGCCAAGCCCACCACCAGCCTGTCGCTGTCCGCCGGCACCTGGGACAACTACCGCGCCGACGTCGACACCGGCGGCCCGCTGAATGACAGCGGTACGGTGCGCGGCCGCGCGGCGATCAGCCAACAGAATCGCGGTTCCTACATGGACATTTCCAAGCGCCAGGACCAGGCTTTCTATGGCGCCCTGGATGTCGATCTCAGCGCCGACACCACCCTGGGCTTCGGCGCCAGCTATGAAGACGTCGACGCCACACCGTGCTGGGGCGGCCTGCCGCGCTATGCCGACGGCAAAAGCGCCCACCTCAGCCGCTCCACCTGCCTGGGCCAATCCTGGAACGACTGGCAAAGCCGGCGCACCACCTTCTTCGCCGACCTCACCCATCACTTCAACGATGACTGGAAACTCAAGGTTGCGGCCGTGCACAGCCGCAACCTGCAAGACACCAAATACGCCGCCAGCGAAGGCACCATTGCCTACGGCAACCCGACGCCTACGGCCAACTCCTATGCGGCGCTGATGGACTACGACCACAAGGACTTCGGCCTCGACGCCTATGTGGACGGCAAGTTCGAAGCCTTCGGGCTGGAACACGAACTGATCCTCGGTGCCAATGGCAGCCGTGGTACCCAGGACGATGTGTACGCGATCCAGAACCTGCCCAGACGCCAAAGCATCTACCAACCCGACCACCATTTCCCGGAGCCGGCCAACAGCACCTTCTGGCCGAACATGTATCGCGGCGGCACGGTGAAAGAAACCGCCACCCAGTACGGCGCCTACACCACCTTGCGCCTGCGCCTGGCCGAGCCGTTGATGTTTATCGTAGGCAGCCGCGTGAGCTGGTACGAGAACCGTCGCCAGTCCAACAACCTGGCCTGGGGCGAGTGGGCCTTGCAGGATGCCCGCACCCGGGAAACCGGTGAAGTGACGCCGTTTGCCGCACTGATCTACGACCTCAATGAGCACCTGTCGGTGTACGCCAGCTACGCGGATATCTTCCAGCCGCAAAGTTCCTATGCCACGCTCGATGGCGCCGCGCTCAAGCCGAAGATCGGTGACAACTACGAGCTGGGTATCAAGGGCGAATGGTTCGACGGGCGCCTCAACAGCTCCCTGGCGCTGTTCCGCGCCGTCGAGAAAAACGCGGCCGAATCCGATTACATCGCCCAGTGCCCGACCTCCGCCGACGGCTATTGCTACACCGACAGCGGCAAGGTGCGCGCCCAAGGGGTGGAGGCGGAAATCAGCGGTGAAGTGCTCGAGCGCCTGCAGGTATCCGGCGGCTACACCTACACCCAGACCAAGTCCTTGAAGAACATCGATACCGCCCTGGAGGGCGGTACGTCCAACACCTACGTACCTCGACACATGCTGCGCATGTGGGGCGACTACCAGCTCGACGGCGCCCTGTCGAAATGGAGCGTGGGCACCGGCGTCAACGCCCAGAGCAGCAATTACCGCGTGCAGACCATTAAGCTCGAACAGGCCGGTTACGCAACCTGGAGTGCCCGTGTGGCGTACCGTATCGACGACACTTGGACCGTCGCACTCAACGGCAACAATCTGTTCGATAAAAGTTACTACAACACGGTGGGTACAGCCTCCTGGGGTAACTTTTATGGCGAGCCGCGAAATTTTACGGTGAGTTTGAAAGGCAACTTCTGATCTGGCGAAAGTCCCGCAGGCAGGGCACTTCGTGCGCCCTGCCACCCCCTCTTTGTCCCCCCTTCCTACCGCCTTTGAAAAAAGGTTTTTCCTTTATGCAGGAAAAATCCTGCATTTGTTTCTACACTCAAAAACACACCCAATCACCGCTTACCCGGACAAGGAATGTCAATAAAATGCCGAACAAAACACTGATAAACCTGTCTTCCCTGCCACCTCCGCACCATCGTCAATTCATTGACAAATTGATTAAGGGAACACTCCTGTAGTCACTACCCCCGCAAATTCCCTTCAAATGGATAGCTGCATTTGAATTGATAGTTGCGTATTACCCAGAGTAGCCGTAGTTGGAAGTGCCCTCTAAAGCAGTTCGCTGCTTTATTGAACAAACATCCAAACAATAGCTCTGGCGTGCAATGAGGGATGTTTTATGCGAGAGAAGTCGTCCGTCGACAGCCTGTTTTTAACGCGCGCCGGTTTTGTTGAGTTCTTTGTTGTTTTCGTCAAGTTCATACATGGCCTGAGTGCCATTTTGCCCCCGCTGATCCTGGTGATGTTCATCGACCCGATGGACCCCGAACTGCGCGGGCACTTCCTCGGCCTGCTGGTATTTTTCGCGGTCCTGACGATCATTCTGTTCCAGGCCCTGGGCATCTATTCCGAAGAACTGTTCAGCAACCGACTGCGCCTGAAAACCAAGGTCAAGGCCTGGTCGGCGGCGTTTTGCATCCTGTTGTTCATGTACCAGATCCTGCAGTTTTTCCCGCAATTGACCCCGCGTAACCTGGTGGCCTGGTACGTCGCCAGCCTGGGCTTGTTCTGCCTTGAGCGCCTGCTGATGCTGCGCCTGTACCGCAGCCTGATGCGCAAGGGCAAATACCTGCAACGTACGGTGATCCTGGGCTTTACCGACACCGCCATGCACGTCGCCGATCACCTGCAACGCAACGGTGATATCCGCTCCGGCCTGATCGGCTTTATCGACGATCGCACCGAGCGGATCCCCAAGGAATTGAGCAACCTGCCCCTGCTGGGCAACACCCGTGACCTGGAGAAACTCATCCGCGCCGAGCAGGTCAACCAAGTGATGATCTGCCTGCCCTGGGCCGCCGAGCAGCGCATCCACGGGCTGGTCAATCGCCTGCGGCAGATGTCGGTGAACGTGATGCTGGTGCCCGACATGGCCGCCCTGCGCTACGGCCATAGCCGTATCACCGATGTGGGCGGGATCCTGATGTTCAACACCTCGCAATTGCCGTTGCGTGGGTGGTCGCCGGTGATCAAGCGCCTGGAGGATGTGCTGCTGGCCAGCCTGGCGCTGGTGACACTGTCCCCTGTGATGGTCGCGACGGCAATTGCGATAAAGCTCGACTCCAAAGGGCCGATCCTGTTTCGCCAGAACCGCTTTGGCTACAACGACAACGAAATCCGCGTGTTCAAGTTCCGCTCGATGTACACCGACCAGAGCGACTTCACCGCCGAACGCCAGACCACCCGCCAGGACCCGCGCATCACCCGGGTGGGACGCATCATCCGCAAGACCAGCATCGACGAGCTGCCGCAGTTGTTCAACGTGCTGCTGGGCAACATGTCCATGGTCGGCCCGCGCCCCCATGCCACGGCGACCAAAGCCGCCGGCATTCCCTTCGAAGTGGCGGTGAGCGAGTACAGCTCGCGCCACCGCGTGAAGCCGGGGATTACGGGCTGGGCGCAGATCAACGGTTACCGGGGTGAGACCGACACCCTGTTCAAGATCCAGAAACGTGTCGAGTACGACCTGGAGTACATCTCCAAGTGGTCGGTGTGGTTTGACCTGTACATCGTTTTCATGACGGTCCCGGCCGTCCTTTCCACCAAGGAAGTCTATTGATGAAGACCCTCAACGGATTAATTCCCTGCATCGTTTCCGGTGGTTCGGGCACTCGACTGTGGCCGGTGTCGCGGCAGAACATGCCCAAGCCGTTCATGCGCATGCGCGATGGCCAGAGCCTGCTGCAAAAAACCTTCCTGCGCGCGGCCAAACTGCCCGGTGTGGAAAGCGTGCTCACGGTGACCAACCGCGACCTGTTGTTTCGCACCCTCGACGACTACCGCGGAGTGAACAACGCCCGCCTGCCCCTGGACCTGCTGCTGGAACCGTTCGGTCGCAACACGGCGGCGGCCATCGCCGTGGCGGCCCTGCATGTGCAGGAGCATTTCGGCGGCGACGCACAGTTACTGGTAATGCCCGCCGACCATCTGATCCTCAATGAAGTGGCGTTCGCCGAGGCCGTGACCCAGGCCCGCGACCTGGCCGAAGCCGGCTACCTGGTGACGTTCGGCATCCAGCCCGACCACCCCGAAACCGGCTTTGGCTATATCGAGCAAGGCGAGGCGCTGAGCCACGGCTACCGGGTCAAACGCTTCGTCGAGAAACCCGACCTGGCCACCGCCCAGGCCTACCTGGACGGCGGCAAGCACTTGTGGAACGCCGGCATGTTCTGCTTCAAGGCCAGCACCCTGGTGGATGAGCTCGCCACCCATGCACCCGACGTGCTGGAGGCCGCACGCGCCGCGCTGGAGCACAGCCAGAGCCTGCAGAACACAACCTCGCGCCAACGTGAACTGGATGCGGATGCGTTCGGCAGTGCGCCGGATGTTTCCATCGACGTGGCCTTGATGGAAAAGTCCCGGCAAGTGGCCGTGGTGCCCTGTGACATTGGCTGGAGCGACATCGGGTCCTGGGAAGCGCTGCGCCAGCTCACCCCCAGCGATGCCCATGGCAACCAGGTCAATGGCGAGGCGATTTTGCATGACGTGCACAACTGCTACATCGACTCGCCCAAGCGCGTGCTGGGCGCCGTGGGGGTGCGCGACCTGATCATCGTGGATACCCCCGACGCACTGCTGATCGCCGACGCCCACCGCAGCCAGGATGTGCGCTATATCGTCGCCGAGCTCAAGCGCCAGAACCATCCGGCGTACAGCCTGCACCGCACGGTGACCCGGCCGTGGGGCACCTACACCGTGCTGGAGGAAAGCAGCCGCTTCAAGATCAAGCGCATCGTGGTCAAGCCCCTGGCCTCGCTGTCGTTGCAGATGCACCACCACCGCAGCGAACACTGGGTGGTGGTCAGCGGCGCGGCACAGATCACCAATGGCGACCGCGAGTTCCTGATCAACGCCAACGAGTCCACCTACATTCCCGCCGGGCACAAACACCGGCTGACCAACCCCGGCATCATCGACCTGGTGATGATCGAAGTGCAGAGCGGCGAGTACCTGGGCGAAGACGACATCGTGCGCTTCGACGACATCTACGGCCGCGCGCCCGCCGAGGTGAAAAAATGACATGCGCACTTCATTGATCATCCCCACCCGTAACGCCTCCAGCCACCTGGCACGCCTGCTGCCTGCGCTGAAGATGCAAACCCTGCAACCTGACGAGATGCTGGTGGTGGACAGCGCCTCCAGCGATGACACCGTGGCGCGCTTTCGCACGTTCGGCGCGCGGGTCGAGGTGATCGACGCCCGTGACTTCAACCACGGCGGCACCCGCCGCTGGGCCAGCGAACAGGTGGGTGGCGACGCGCTGATCGTAATGACCCAGGACGCCATCCCCGCGACGCCCGAGACCTTTGCCAACCTGCTCGATGAATTGCAGCAGGACCCGCTCAACGGCGTCGCCTACGGACGGCAATTGCCCCACCCCGATGCCGGCGTACTGGGCGCGCAATCGCGGCACTTCAACTACCCGGAACACAGCCGCAGCAAAAGCCTGGCCGATGCTCCGGAGCTTGGGATCAAGACCTGCTTCAGCTCCGACTCGTTTTCGGTGTACCGGCGCAGTGTGTTGCAGGCCGTCGGTGGCTTCCCTGCCGACGTGATCGGCAGCGAAGACGCCTTTGTGGCCGCACGCATGCTGCTCGACGGCTACAAGGTGCGCTACGCCGCCACCGCGCTGGTGCATCACTCCCACGATTACAAACTCATGGACGAGTTTCACCGCTACTTCGACATTGGCGTGTTCTACGGCCGCGAGCCGTGGATCAAGCAGGCCTTTGGGGACGCGGGTGGCGAGGGCAAACGCTATGTGCTGGCCGAACTCGCGGCGCTGCGCAAAGCCGGCGCCTTGCACCGCGTGCCCGAGGTGCTGGTGCGCAGTGCGTTCAAACTGCTCGGTTACCGCCTGGGCCATCTTGAACGCCGCCTGCCGCTCGCCCTCAAGCGGCGCATCAGCATGTTTCCCGGTTATTGGAGGTGAGCATCATGACCCACAGGAAGTCCCCCTTGATGAAGCAAAGCGTGCTCGCCCTGGCCATGCTGGCCCTGGCCGCCTGCAACACCCCTGCGCGTATCGAACCACCGGACAGCAAGACCGTCGAGGACGGCAAGCGCGCCCTCGACCAATTGGCCCAGTTGCCTCCTGCCGTGGAACGCATCCGTATCGGCGACCAGTTGCGCATCGTCCGCGATGCTGGCGAGATGCCGACGCTGTCGGCGTTCAACGTCAGCACCATCTACGAGCTGACGCTGTACACGGTGCAGACCGACGGCAAGATCAACTACCCGTTCCTGGGGCCGATCCAGGTTGCCGGGCGCCAGCCATCGGAGCTGGCCACCCAACTGACCCACGAGCTCGCGGCGACCTACCGCGAACCCCGGGTGACGGTGAACATCAACCAGGCGCCGGGCAACTCGGTGATCGTCGGCGGCGCGGTGAATAACCCCACGGCGGTGCAGATCGCCACGGCCAACACCCTGGAACAGGCGATTGTCGGCGCCGGCGGAGTCAGCCCGGCGGGCAACGCGAGCATGGTTGCGCTGCTGCGCGAAGATGCCCAGGGCGCCTATCGTGCTTACTTCCTGGACTTCAGCCAGCTCCTCAAGACCGGCGCCAACGGACGCAAGCCGGTGCGCCTGCAACGCGGCGACGTGGTGTTCGTGCCCAAGTCCAACGTCGGCGAGCGCATCCAGGGCGTGGACACCTACATGAACCAACTGATCCCGTTCACCAAGTCCATCGGGGTCGGCTACAACTACACGCGAACCAGCGGCGGCAGTAATTAAAGGAGCGACATCCCATGATCGAGATCCGTTCTTTTCGTGATCTGCTACGCCTGTTCTTCATCTTCCGGCACGAGTTCAAACTGGCCGCCATTGCGGCGCTGGTGATCATTCTGCTGGGGGCTTTCCTGCTGCCGGCCAAGTACGAATCCACGGCGCGCCTGCTGGTCAAGCCAGGGCGTGATTCGACCTTGCCCATCGAGATCAGTAACCGCCAGGCGCTGGTGATGCCCAGCACCCAGCGCGACCCGATTGTCGACGAGGAGCGCCTGCTCACCGGGCGCCCGATTGTGCGGGCGGTGGCCGAGCACTACCTGGAAGTGATCAGTAACGCACCGCCACCGGAAGGCTTCTGGAAGCGCACCAAGTACTACGTCAAGAGTGGCATAGGCGCGGTGTTCGATGGCATCCGCGTGGTACTGGAAACTGTCGGCGTGGTGGAAAAAACCACGCCGGTGGAACGCCTGGCGGCGGGCCTGGAAAAGAACTTCGAGGTGAGCCACGCGGCCGGCTCCACGGTCATGGACATCAACTTTACCTGGGGCGACCCGGAGATAGCCCAGGCGGTGGTCAAGGATTGGGTCGAGACCTATGTCAACGAACGCACCCAGGCCCTGGGGCGCAAGAGCCTGTACGTCTTCTATGAAGGCCAGGTAGCCACCAGCGCCACCGAGATCCAGAGCTACAAGCAACAGATCCTCACGCATCTGAACCAGATCGGCGCGGCGAGCATCACTGATCGCCTGGAAGACTTGTCCGAGCGCATCAACGTACTGCGGGGCGAAACGTTCAACACCACGCGCCTGATCGCCTCCTCCGACAGCGCCATCCAGAGCACCCGCACCCAGCTCAAGAGCCAGCCCAAGGAAGTCACCACGGTGCGCCAGATCGCACTGAACCCCCAGCAGCAGGACTTGCGTCGCCTGCTGAACCAGAAGCTGCTGGAAAAGGCCGACATGATGCGCACCTACACGGACAACGCGCCGCCGGTCAAAGCCCTGGATGCATCGATCCGCGCAATGCAGGCCCATGTCGCGAGTGAAAGTAACACCGTGCAAAGCTCGGAAAACCGCGCGCCCAATACCCTGGAAATCCACTTGCAGCGAGTACTGCTGGATGAGTCGAGCAACAACCTCGCGCTGCGTACCCAACTGACTCAACAACAGAAACAACTGGCCAACCTCGAAGCCCAGCGCAAGCAAGCCCTGGAGATCGAACCGGAACTGACACGCCTCGCCCGGGAGCTGGGCGCCGCCGAACGCAACTACGCGTTGTATGTGGACAACCTGGAAAAATCACGCATTGACCGTGAACTGGATAACAGCCAGATCAGCAACATCGCGGTGATCGAAGAGGCCACCCTGAACCCCGGCCGTATCTTTCCCAAGACCCTGGTGATGCTGGTGCTGGCGGTCCCATTCGCCCTCGTCGTCGGCCTGCTGGTGATCTACCTGTGCTACCTGCTCGACCAGCGCATCCACGATGGCGGCCTGGCGGAACGCAAGTTCGGCCTGCCGCTGTGGACCACCTTGCCCGAGCTGGACACCAGCACCGCCCAAAGCACCAACGCGTTCAATGCGAGTATCTACCGGCTGTACGGATTGCTGCAGTTGGAGCGCATCGCCGAGCAGGGCCTGACCCTGGGGCTGACCTCGGCACGTCACGGCGAAGGGGTGACCTTTGTGGTGGAACAACTGCGTCAGTTGCTGCAGGAAAACGGTATCAACGTGCGTGTGGGCGGCGCCGAACCGGCGGCGCCAGGTGAAGTGGTGCTGCTGGACGCCTCGGCGCTGCTGGATAACCGCGATGCGTTTATCAACCTGCGTCGGGCCGACCTGATTGCGCTGGTGGTGGAAGCGCAGAAGAGCACGGTGCCGGTGGTGGAGCACGCGCTGTCGATCCTCAACACCGCGTTCGGCAAAGTCGACGGCATCATCATCAACCGGCGCAAATTCGAAGTGCCGGCCAAGGTGCTGAAAACCATCGCCAAGTACCGAGGGGCATTCTGATGCGCGTCGCCCTGCTCGCCCCGTTGCCGCCGGAGAAAAATGGCATCGCCGACTACGCGAACCATTTCCGCACGGCACTGGAACAACTGGAGGTGACGGTGCTGACGCCGTTGGCCGGGGTGGCGGGCAACAGCGAGGCGATCAAACAGGCCATCGGTGGTTTCGACTGGCACAGCGTGGACCTGGTCCACGCCGAGCTGGGCGGCGGACGGCTGGGGGAGTTCCTGGCCCTGCGCGAATTGCGCAAGGCCTACCCGGCACTGCCCTTGACCGCCACGGTGCATGATCCGGAACGCATCGTCTGGCGGCGCGAGCGCTTGCCATTCCCGTTGAACCTGCTGGAGCGCTTGCCCAGCCCGATGCCACAGGCGGCAGTGGTGCTGGCCGATCCGCTGACCTTGCGTGAAGAGCGCCAGGTCGCCGCCGGCTTGACCCGCTTGATCACCCTCACCCGCCTGGGCGCCGAGTGCCTGGGCCAACGCATGCAACTGCGGGCGGGGAAAGTCGCGGTGATCAACCATGCCAACCTGGCGATTGCATCGGCGCCGTTGCCGCCCCTGGATACGCTGCGCCTGCTGTACTTCGGGTTTATCTACCGGGGTAAAGGCATCGAAGACCTGTTAGAGGCCCTGGCCGGCGTATTCAAGCAGGCTCCCGAATTGCGTGAGCGTGTGCGCCTGACCCTGGCCGGTGGCACCGCCGCCGAAATGGCGTTTGGCGCAGGCGGCAATTACCTGGAGCAGTTGAACCGCCAGATCGCCGAACTCGGCCTGGCGGATGCCATCGACTGGCGGCTGAACCTGCCGGCCGACGAGATTGCCCAGACCATCCAGGCCCACCATGTGATGGTACTGCCCTATCGCGAATCGAAAAAACTCGGCCTGCTCGGGCGCCAACGCGGGACCAGTGGCGCGCTGTCCTGGGCTGCCGCCTGCGGGCGTGGGGCGATTACCTCCGACGCTCGCGCGTTTGCCGAGGAAGTCGCCAGCGGCAACGGTGCCATCTACCCCGAAGGCGATGTGGATGCCCTCAGCGCGCAACTGCTGCGCCTGGCGCGCACGCCGCTGCTGGCCCGGGAGTGGGCCGAACGCGCCGGCGAAATCGGCCGCGAGCGCTTATGGCCGTTGACCGCGCAAAAGTTCAAGGCTCTGTTTGAGCAAGCCATCGAGGGCAGCCGCCATGGCGCGTAAACGCACCTACGTCGCCACCTTGGTCGTAGTCGCCGCCCTGGGCCTCACCGCGTTTTTGTGGGGGCGCCAGGCCGATGCCGAGAGCCATGTGCTCAAGGGCAACAAAACCGTGGTGTGGAAAGATTTCCTCGGGGTGAACGCGCAGTTCCTGTGGTTCGCCCCTGAGCGCTATCAGAAGCAGATCGACCGTCTCAAGGCGCTGGGCCTGGAGTGGGTACGCCTGGATTTGCACTGGGACCAGCTGGAGCCGGTCGAAGGGCAGTACCAGGTTGCGACGCTGGATCAGTTGGTGGGCAAACTGCAGGACAACCAGCTCAAGTCGGTGTTCTACCTGGTCGGGTCGGCGCCGTTCGCCACCACTGCGCCGGTGGGTGCGCCGTATCAGGACCAGTACCCGCCAAAAGATCCCAACGTGTTCGCCAACCGCATGGCGCTGTTGGCCCAACGCTACCCCAGTGTCGACGCCTGGCAGGTGTGGAACGAACCGAACCTGCTGGGCTTCTGGCGCCCGGCAGCCGACCCGGCCGGCTACGCCGCACTGCTGACCACCACCGCCGCCGCGTTGCGCGCAATGAACCCGAGCAAACCGGTGGTGGCCGCCGGCATGGCATTCTTCAGCGAAATGCCCAACGGCCAGAGCATGTTCGATGCCCTCGGCGCCCTGGGCGTCGCCAGCCTCAATACCGTCGTCTCGTACCACCCTTATACCCAATTGCCCGAAGGCAACGACCCGGCCAACCTGGACTTTATCGCCAGGACCACCACGCTCAACCAGGCCCTGCGCAGCGGCGGCGTGCAGACCCTGTGGAGCACCGAATGGGGCTGGTCGACCTACACCGGTCCCAAAGACGCCCAGGACATCATCACCCCACAGGCCCAGGCCGATTACGTGGTGCGCCGCCTGGCGCTGATGAGTGCGCTGGATTACGACCGGATCTTCCTGTTTACCCTCAGTGATCTGGACCAGCGCGCCAGTGTGCGTGATCAGTCTTACGGTTTGCTCGACATCGACGCCAACCCCAAGCCGGTCTACACCGCGCTGAAAAATTTCCTCGACGTCAGCGGTCCGACGCTCACCCCCGGCGATCCGCCCAGCGCCGATCAGTTGCCCGACGGCCTGTTCAGCATCGGCTGGACCCGCGCCGACGGGCGCAAGCTATGGTTCTTCTGGGCGGCCGGGGGCGGCAACGCACACCTGCCCAACCTGACCAGCGCCACCCTGTATGACCCGCTGCGCGGTACGCAAACCCCGGTAAGCGGCACCCATGGACTGACCGTCATGGTCAAGCCGAACCTGCAAATTCTGTTATGGGAGTGAGGCCCGCCATGCGCATTTTATGGATCCTGCCCTACTCGCCCTGGCCCGCCACCAGCGGCGGCAAGACCCGCCAGTTCCACCTGCTGCGCAGCCTGGCGGCGCGGGGGCATCGGATCACCTTGCTGCTGCATGACAAGCATCCGGTGTCCCCTGCCGACCGCCAGGTGCTGGAAGCGTTTGTCGAACAGTTGATCATCCTGCCGCGCCGGCCGTTGCGCAGCCTCAAGACCCTGGTGGCGGGGCTGTTTGCCCCCTACCCGCTGCTGGCCAGCGTGAATGGGCTGGCGGGCGAGTTGCAGGACACCTTCAATTGGTTGCTGGGTGAACAGTGGGACGTGGTGCAGATCGAACACAGCTACAGTTTCCAGCCTTACGAAGATGCGCTGGCGCGTGAATCACAGCCCTTTGTGCTGACCGAACACAATGTGGAATCGGCCCTGGGCGCGGCCACCTACGACCGTTTGCCGCGTTGGTCGCTGCCGTTCATTCGCTACGATCAATGGCGCTATGCCCGCTGGGAACGCCGGGTGATGCGCCAGGCCGCGCAGGTGGTGGCGGTCACTCAAAACGATGCGCACGTCCTGGAAAAAATCGCCGGCAAACCCGTACCGGTGGTGGTCAATGGCGTGGACTGCGATCACTTCGCCGCCGCCCATCCCGACCCGTCGACACGCCGCGTGCTGTTCCTCGGCAACTATGAATACGCGCCGAACGTGGACGCCATCGAATGGGCCCTGGATGAAATCCTGCCCAAGGTCTGGGCGCGCTGTGCGGATGCGCGCATGAGCGTGTGCGGCTTCGGCATGCCCGGCAGCTGGCGCGAGCGCTGGAAAGACCCGCGTATCGAGTGGCAAGGCTTCGTGCCCGACCTGCTCGACCTGCAATCGAGCTGTTCGGTGTTCCTGGCGCCGTTGCGCCATGGCGGCGGCTCCAAGCTCAAGGTGCTCGAAGCCCTGGCCGCCGGCCTGCCGCTGGCCAGCACCGAACAAGGCGTGTCGGGGTTGGACCTGGTGGAAGGCCTGGACTACCTCGGTGGGCAAAGCGCCGACGACCTGGCCGATGCCGTGGTGCGCCTGCTGCAATGCCCTGAAGCCGCCGCGCCCATGGGTGAGGCGGGCCGCGCCTACGTACGCCGCGCCCATGACTGGAGCGTCGCCGCCAGCCAACTGGAGCAGGTGTACGCCACCCTCGTGCCGCTGAGCCAGAGGGAGCACGCATGCGTATAGGCCTGGATTACCGCACCGTCGGCACTTCGCCGCAATCGGGCATCAGCCGCCAGGTGTATGCACTGGAAAGCGCCCTGCACACCTTGCCGGGCATTGAGCTTGAACGGTTTACCGTGGCGCCACTGGGCGATGAAACGCGCCTGCAGGCCCACTGCCCGGCGTGGGGCTGTGCCAAGACCGCCATGCACCAGCCGCAGAATCGTCTGCGCTTTGAGGCCGGTTTTCTGCCGCGTGCCTTGCGCGAGGAGCGTATCGACCTGTACATCAGCACCTTCAACATGGGCCTGCCGTTGCCGCCCAAGCCGAAGGGTTTGCGCACGGTGGTGCTGCTGCATGACCTGTTCCAGATCACCCTGGACAACTACCACGCCAACCGCTTGAAGGCGCTGATCTACAAGACCAGCGATCGCCTGTCGATTGCCTACGCGGTGCACAGCGCCGACCGCGTGTGGACGCCGTCGCAATACAGCGCCGATGAAACCGCGCGGCTGTTTCCCAAGGCGGTGGGCAAGATTCGTGTGCTGCCCAATCAGGTCGATGGCTTCGCCGGGCTGGTGGCGGACCTGAGCCGGCATCAATTGCCCGAGCGCTACTGGCTGCTGGTGGGCACCCGTGAGTTGCGCAAGAACGTGCCGTTTTTGGTGGACGCCTGGCAGCAGGCGCGACGCCAATCCCCTTCGGTGCCGGAGTTGGTGCTGGTGGGCAGTTTGGAACACTTGCCCGAAGCCCAGCGCACATTGCCGGGGATTCGCGCCCTGAGTGGCGTGTCGGACGCCGAGTTGCAGGGACTGTACCGCCAGGCGTCACGCCTGTGGCAGCCATCCTATGCCGAAGGCTTTGGCCTGCCGGTGATCGAGGCCCTGAGCGTCGGCACCCCGGTGGCGGTGGCCAGCGGCACTTCGCTGGATGAAATCACCCCGCCGTCGGCCCCGCGGTTTTCGCCCACCGATGGCCCGGCGCTGGTGCAATTGATGCTCAGCCTGGGCGCGCGGCCGGATGAAGACTGCGCCGAGCAACGGCGCCTGTGGGCGCAACGTTTCAACCATCATGCTTATCGCCAGCGCCTGGCCGAACTGATCGAGGAACTTCAGTGAGAGTGAACCTGGCAAGCCTCGTCGCGATCCTCTTCGGCCTGCTGTTTGGCGCCCTCGCCCTGCTGCTGTCGCCGGCCAAGGCGTTCCTGGCCGTAGTCGGCCTGGCGGGGGCAGTGACCATCCTGCGCTTTCCGTTGTGGGGGCTGTTGCTGTTCGCCATGATCGCCACGTTCATGCCGTACTCGACTATCAACCTGGGGATCCGCAGCACCGTCAGCGAAGCGATCCTGGCCCTGACCTGGGGCGCGGTGCTGTGGCACAACTTCCTGGCCCGCCTGCCCGATACGCCCAGCCTGACCCGCCGTCCCACCGACCAGATGCTGCTGTGGCTGATGCTGTTCAGCGTGTTCCCGTTTATCGTCGGCCAGGTCACCGTCCACGCCGACAGCAGCGGCGTGGCCAACTGGCTGCGCTGGTTACTGAGCCTGTCGGCGGTGTTCCTCTGCGCCAGATTGCTGGTGGACCGCAAGCAGCGTGAATCCTTGGTGATCGCCCTGTTGCTGGGCAGCCTGGCGATGCTGGTGCTGTCGATTGCGGTGTTCGTGCGCACGCGCTCCGGGGCCGGCATTGCGCCGATTCTGGCGTTGTTCAACTACGGCAATTTCGACATGTTGAAATTCGGTCTGGAGGCCATGTCTTCGCGCATGGGTTCGCCGTGGATGCACCCGAATGCCATCGGCGGGATCATGGCATTGTTGCTGCCCCTGGCCTTCTGCTTCGGCGTGACCGAACAGGGCTGGAAACGTGCGCTGGGCCTGGGCGTCGCCTGCCTGGGCGCGGCCGCGTTGCTGTTGGCCAGCAGCCGCGGCGCGATGGTCAGCCTGGCGTTGGTGCTGGTGTGGATGGCTACGCGCCGCGTGCCCTACACCGGGCGCCTGCTGATGATCGGCGCGGCACTGACCGTGGCACTGGTAATGGCCTACCCACCGTTGCAGGAACGCCTGGCGACGATTTTCTCCTCGGACAACGCCAGTACCGAAGTGCGGTTCGACGAGTACCGCATGTTCCCGCAGGCGGTGGTGTCTTATCCGTTCGGGATCGGCTTCAAGGTTGACCCGCCGGTACCGGGCACCCACCTGCTGGGGATCTCCAACCTGTGGCTGAACTTCATCTACAAGACCGGCATCGTCGGCATGCTGTTCTTTGTGGCGGTGACCGTGCGCTGGTGGCGTGAGGCGCGTCCGCAAAAAGGCCCGATCCGCCTGACCAAGGACAATGCCCTGTGGCTGGGCACCACCGGCGGGATTCTGTCGGCACTGGTCAGCGGCCTGTTCGACCACTACTTCAGTTTTGCGGTGGTGATGGTGGCGTTGTTCTGGCTGATGGTGGGCATCAATGTGCTGGAGGCGCGGCGGTTGTTTCCGGCGCGGCTGCCGCAGGTGAAGACCGTGGCCTACCGCAAACACCTGCCTGATGGGGCACGGCCCTGATGCTCGGCTCCGCCGCCTGGCTGACCCTGGCGACCCTGGTGGGCCTGTGCCTGGGATTTGCCCGTGAATGGTTGCTGGTGGCGGCCTGGGGCGCCGGAGAGCGCAGCGATGCCTTCCTGATCGCGCTGTTTTTGCCGGAAGCGCTGCGCATGTCGTTGGCCGGCGGTGTGCTGAGCGCCGCTGCGCTGCCGTTGTACCTGCAACGCAAGCATGGCGAACGCCTGGAGTGGCTGGCGGTGCTGTTCCCGGCGTTGCTGCTGATCGCGCTGGTCATCAGCCTGCTGCTGACGCTGTTGGCGCCGTGGCTGGTGCAAGTGCTCGGCCCGGGATTGGCCGACACCGCCACAGTTTTGGCCAGCAGCAACCTGCAGATCGTCGCCTGGTGTGTGCCGGGCTTGATGTTGCATGGGCTGTTCAGCATTCCCTTGCAGGCCAGCGAACGTTTTGTCCTCGCGGGGCTGGGCTCGTTGCTGTTCAACCTGCCGCCAGTGACGTACCTCGCCCTCGCGGGCACCACCAGCCAACCGCACGCGCTGGCCCTGGCCTGCCTGGCCGGCAGCCTGTTGATGCCGCTGGCGCTGTTGCCGTCGATGTGGCGCCAAGGCTGGCGGCCATGGCGCTGGCAACTGAGCGTCGCACCCTTGCGGGAGCTGGGCCAGCGCATCGGACCGCTGTTGCTGAGCAATGGCGCCAGCCAGGGGTTGGCGCTGATCGAGCGGCTGGTGGCATCGCTGCTGGGCGAAGGCGCGGTGACCTGGGTCAACCTGGCGCGCAAGCTGATGAACCTGCCGCTGATTGCGCTGATGAGTCTCAACCAGGTACTGCTGGGCATGATGAGCCGCCGTCAGGGCGATGAGCGCCTGGCCCTGCTCAAGCGCGGCCTGGAAACCGCCAGCGTGCTGACCCTGCCTGCCGGTGTCGGCCTGGTGGCGGCAGCCCCGAGCCTGGTGGCATTGCTGCTGCCCAAGCAATCGGCGGATTCGCCGTTGCCGCTGCTGCTGGCCTGGTTTGCCGTGCCGTTGGTGTTCGGCGCCTGGAACGCCTTGCTCGCGCGCTATGCCTACGCCGCTGGCGATACGCGCCAGCCACTGCGCTGCGAGTTGCTGGGCAGCCTGGTCAACGTGTTGTTGCTGGGAGCGCTGCCCTGGGTGTTTGGCCTGGCCGGTATCCCCTTGGCCGCACTGGCCGGCGTGATCTGCACCGCACTGTTGCTGATGCAGCGCCAGGCCTTGCTCGACGCCCTGCCCTGGGCCCGGCACTGGCTGCTCAGTGCACTGCTGATGGGGCTGGCGGCGCTGATGCTGTTTGGTATTGAAGGCGTGTGGTTGCAACTGGGGCTGAGCACCCTGGCGGGCGCCGTGGTGCTGCTCGGCATGGGGCTGTGGCTCAAGCCGTGGCGCAAGGCATGAATGATCGATCGGGAGCACTCAGGTGAAAAATCGCTGGATTCAAATGGATATCGCCAAGGGCATCGGCATCCTGGTGATCGTGTACGCCCACAGTTGGTTTGTCGCCACCTCCCTGGACTTGATGTACCCGATCCTGGCGTCGTTCGTACTGCCGTTGTTCTTCTTTCTGTCGGGGGTGTTTTTCAAACCTGAACAGCCGTTTGTCGAGATGGCGGTGCGTAAGGCCGACGGCCTGCTCAAGCCGTTTTTCTTCACCATGCTGGTGTATGTGATCGTGCGCGATGTGCTGCGCGGCCAACCGCTGCTGCCGGATATCGGCGGCGTGCTGTACGCCTCGGTGGACACCATCCCGTGGCAGGCGCTGTGGTTTTTGCCGCACTTCTGGGTGGCGATCCTGTTCAGTTGGGCGGTACTGCGGCTGATCCAGCGCCTGCCGCTGGCGGTGAGTTGCGCAGTGATGCTGGTGCCGCTGCTGATCGGCATCTGGATGCTGCCGTGGTTCTGGCAACTGCCGGTGACTCTCGGCGGGCAAACCTGGGTGCTGCCCGGCCTGCCCTTCAGCCTGGATATCACCCTGATCAGCAGCGCGTGTTTCGTCTACGGCTACCTGCTGCGTGACTGGCTGCGTACCCATGCGGGGTCACTGCTGACCCTGCTGGTGTCGGTGGCGCTGTTCGCGGTGGTGTTCCTCTACCGGGGCGACACCATGGACCTGGCGCAGCGTCGCTACGACCACTGGCTGTGGACCAGCCTGCTGGCGGTGATTGGGGTGTACCTGTGCTGGGCGTTGGCGCGGGTGCTGATGGCGTCGGCCCTGATCACCCGGGTCATGACCTACATCGGCCAGTCGACCCTGATCCTGCTGATCTTCCATGGGGAGATCCAGCACAAGACATTCGACTTGATGGAGCGTCTGGGGCTGCACGCGTTTGTCGCGGCCTGTATCGGCTTTGTGGTGGCGGTGGTGGTGCCGTTGTTGATCGGGGAAGTGATCAAGCGGGTGGCGTTCCTGCGGTTTTTCTACTTTCCATTTCCGCTGCGCAAGACTGCCGGATAACGGTAGGAGCGAGCGTGCTCCTACCGAGTATCAGGTTCAGTCATCCAGTTGTTGCGCGGCGGGCTTGCCGGCGTGTTTCGCCGGCTTGGCGCCCTTGGCCGGAGCCGGTGCAACGGGCTCGGGTTCCGGGGCGGCGGCGGTTTCTTTCTCGGCCATCGGCATCTGGTCGATGGCGCTGAAAAACTCTTTCAAGTCGAGGGTATCCGGTGGCACGGTCTTCTCGACTTTCTTCTCGCCATCCTTGCCCACCAGGATCACTTTGGTGCCGCTGCCGGCGCCCAGTTTGAGGGCGCGGATCAGCGCATTGGTCTCGGGCGGCGTGAGCTTCTTGTTGTCCTTGGGGTCCTTGGCGAACTTCTCCCCTTCGGCACCGATGCTGCCGAACTTAACGGTGTAGAACACCATGCTGCGCTCTTCAAAGGACTGCTTGGTGGCAGGCTCGTCCAGTTGTTTCTTGAGGGTCGCCAGTGTGTCGTTGCCGGAATCAAGCTCCACCACCACCAGTGGCCGGGCTTTGCCCAGGTCCTGCTTGAGCGGGTTGATATCATCAGCAGCCAACAGCGGCCCCGTAAAAGCCATCAAGGTAGCCAGGGTCAGCGACCGGATGAGCATGCGCACCTCCTTTGAATTCCATGCAGGGTTCTTGAGTTTCATGTCTGCGACAGTCAAATTCAAGGATGATTCCTACACCGCGTTCAGAAAGCGTAGGCCAGGACGCCCGCTCCGCAAGGACTTGGCGGCGACAAGCCGCATTGTTTCCTTTGATTGCGGAAACATTACGAGACCTTCCAGCCCGGCCAATGGCGGGCAAAGACAGGTGCCACGATCGGGTCGGCATCCACCTGCGCCAGGGTCTGGGCAAAGCCTGGCGCCAAGGCAGTCAAGGCCTCACGCGCCTCATCCCAGCGCGACACCGCCGCCGCCATGATGCCCAACGCATTCGGTGCGCCGTCGGGCGCGAACAGCTGGCCGGCAAACTGTTCCGCAAACACCACCCAGGCCTGATGCAGATAGCGGCGCGTGCCGGTGGTCAATTGCGTCTGCACCGCTTCATCGACGTTGCCCAGCCAGCGTTGCGGGTAGTCGATGATGCCGATCGCCGAATAACAATTGGCCGCGATGTACACCAGGCCGCGAATGATCTGGTCACGGTCGCCGCCCAGCAGATGCGCATCGGGAAACGCCAGGCCCAGGTGGATCAGGATCGCGGCACTTTCCGTCAGCACCTGCCCATCGGGGGTGACCAGGGTGGGCACCTGTTTGAGCGGGTTGATACGGGCAAGCTCGTCGCTGCCCTCGCCGTCGGCCCAGGAGGCGGCGTCCACCCGTCGCCAGGGTACCGCGCACCGCTGCAGGGCGATTTCGATCATGCAGGAGCCGGATTCGTCGATGCCATAGAGTGTGTACATAGCCTTTCCTCCATTGGATGAATCAAGGATTTTAGAACAGGCCCATTTGCCCGCCGACCAGGGTGCTGAAATCGTCACTCACGAACGGCAGTATCGCATCCGCGACCGGTTGCAATTGCCGGGTGACGTAGTGGTCGTAATCAATCGGCGCCTGGCGTACTTCCAGCGGTTCGGGGCCGTTGACGCTGATCACGTAGCGGATCCAGCCGCCGCGCTGGTACTGGCGCGGGCGCCCCAGGCGGTCGTTGTATTCATCGGCCAGGCGCGCCGCGCGTACATGGGGCGGCACGTTGCGCTCGTAGTCATCCAGTTGACGGCGCAGACGTTTGCGGTAGATCAGCAGTTCATCGAACTCGCCGCTCAAGGTGCGGCGCACGTAGTCGCGTATGTAGTCCTGATGGGGCTGGCGGTGGAAGATGCGCTGGTAGAGTTCCTGCTGGAACCGGCGGGCCAGGGGCGACCAGTCGCTGCGTACGGTCTCCAGGCCTTTGTAGATCATCTCTTCGCTGCCGTCGGCATGTACCACCAGGCCGGCGTAGCGCTTCTTGCTGCCCTCCTCCGCGCCGCGAATGGTCGGCATCAGGAAGCGGCTGAAGTGGGTTTCGTATTGCAGCTCCAGGGCACTTTGCAGGCCGAACGCGCTGTGCAGGTGCTCACGCCACCAGGTGTTGACGTGCTTGACCAGCGCCTGGCCGATACGGCTGGCGTCGTCCTGGGAATGCGCGCTGCCGAGCCACACGAAGGTGGAGTCGGTGTCGCCGTAGATCACCTCATACCCCTGGGCTTCAACCAGTTCGCGGGTCTGGCGCATGATCTGGTGGCCGCGCATCGTGATCGAGGAAGCCAGCCGTGTATCGAAAAAGCGGCAACCGCTGGAACCGAGTACGCCGTAGAACGCATTCATGATGATTTTCAGCGCCTGGGACAGCGGCGCGTTGTGCTCACGCTTGGCCTCTTCGCGACCTTCGGAGACACGCGCAACGATGGCCGGCAGGCAGTGCCGGGTGCGAGAAAAGCGTGCGCCGCGAAAGCCTTCGACGGAGTCGCTGTCGTCGGGGTGCTTGAGGCCTTCGATCAGGCCCACCGGGTCGATCAGGAAGCTGCGGATGATCGAGGGGTAGAGGCTTTTGTAATCGAGCACCAGCACCGATTCGTAGAGGCCGGGGCGCGAATCCATGACAAACCCGCCGGGGCTGGCCTGGGGCGGTTTGTCGCCCAGGTTCGGCGCGACGAAGCCCTGGCGGTGCATCAGCGGCATGTACAGGTGGGTAAATGCCGCCACCGAGCCGCCGTTGCGGTCGGCCGGCAACCCGGTGACGCTGGCGCGCTCGAGCAGGAACTTGAGCAGCTCGGTCTTCTCGAAAATCCGCGTGACCAGCTCGCAGTCCTTGAGGTTGTAACGCGCCAGGGCGGGCTTGTCCTCGGCGAACATACGGTTGATTTCGTCCATGCGTTGATACGGTGTGGAGATGTCCTTGCCCTCGCCGAGCAGGGTTTGCGCGACGTTTTCCAGGCTGAAGGATTCGAAGCTCCAGGTGGCCGAACGCAGGGCTTCGATACCGTCGATGATCAGGCGCCCCGCCGCTGCGGCGAAGTAATGGTTGCGGCTGCCGTGCTCGCGCCAGGCCATGGGCTCATCGCCGCGACCGAGCATCAACGGCACGTTGAGGCGCTGGGCATGTTCGTGGAGTACGCGCAGGTCGAACTGCACCACATTCCAGCCGATGATTGCATCGGGGTCATGGGTGGCGAGCCATTGGTTGAGGCATTCGAGCAGTTGGGCGCGGGTGTCGCAGTAGTCGAGCTTGAAGTCCACCGCGTCCGTCTTGTTCGGCGGGCCGAGCATGTACACCTGGCGTTCGCCGCAGCCTTCGAGGGCGATGGAGTAGAGGTCGCCCTGGGCGGTGGTCTCGATGTCCAGGGACACCAGCTTGAGCGGTGGGCGGTAGTCGGGCGCGGGCTTCATCTGCGCGTCGCACAGGGTGCCACCGGCATCCGCTGTCCCCCCGAACCAGACCGGAGCGGTGATGAAACGCTCCATCATGTAGCGTTCCGGCGGGCGCACATCGGCTTCGTAGACATCGACACCGGCGGCGCGCAGGCGCTTTTCCACGTCCATCAACTGGCGGTGCTGGCGCGTGTAAAGGCCCAGGACCGGGCGGTGATGGAAATCGCAGAGTTGCAGCGGGCGCAATTCGATATCGCGTTCACCTTTGAGCAACCAATCCAGCGGCTTGCGATGGGCCTCGGGAATAAACATCACCGAGGTCTGCACGGGTAGGCGGATAAACCGTGGCCCCTGGTCTGTGGCCAGCCAGAAACTGACCTCCGTGCCCGCCGGGGTGTCGCGCCAATGCCGGGTCAGGACAAAACCCTGCTGTAAATCCACCGTACCGCACCTCTGGAATAGCTTTCAGGCGTTGATTCTACGCGGCATCGGCGCAAACGCAGCAGGTAAACGCGCACGCAGACTGCAATCTGACAAATTTGTTGCATGCCGTTAATAATAATTACTATCATCTGCGCCGGAGTCGTATTCGCGCAGTGAGGAAGCGCAACGCCTGTTGCCCCTCTTCTCACATTGACGGTTCGCCGTCAGGATCGACCATGCCCACCCGTAGCCCATTCGCTGTGCCGTTTCGCCCGACCTTGCTCGCCCTTTGCTGTTCCCTGAGCCTTGCCGCCCATGCTGCAACCCCAGTCAACCCGCAGGATGCGAACAACCGTCAGGACGGCAGCACACTGGAATTGGGTGCCACCACTATCAACGCCGACGGGCCCGCACCGGGTGCCCTTCCCCCCGTGTACAGCGGCGGCCAGGTGGCACGCGGTGGTCAATTGGGAGTGCTGGGCAACCAAGACATCATGGACGTCCCCTTCAGCATGGCCTCCTATACCGAAAAATTGATTCGTGATCAGCAGGCCGAGACCGTCGGCGATGTGCTGCTCAATGACTCGTCGGTGCGCCAGGCGTCGGGGTATGCGAACCAGGCGCAGACCTTCATGATCCGTGGCCTGCCGTTGAACGGCGATGACATTTCCTACAATGGTTTGTACGGCATCCTGCCACGTCAGATCATCTCTACCGACGCCCTGGAGCGTGTGGAAGTGTTCAAGGGGCCCAACGCGTTTATCAACGGCGTGACACCGGGCGGCTCGGGGATCGGCGGCGGCGTGAACCTGCAACCCAAGCGCGCCGATGATGTACCGCTGCGTCGCTTCAGCACGGATATCAGCAGCGATGGCCGTGTAGGCGAACACGTGGATATCGGCCAGCGGTTCGGCGAAGACAATCGTTTTGGTGCACGGGTAAACCTGTCGCAACGCGAAGGGGATACCGGTATTGACGATGAAAATCAGCGTTCCAAACTGTTTGCCCTCGGCCTGGATTACCGCGGCGATGCTTTGCGCGTATCGAGTGATTTTGTCTATCAAAAGCAGCGCATCAACGGCGGGCGCAATTCGGTATTCCTGGGTACCGCCACCCATGTACCGGATGCGCCTTCAGCAGACACGAACTATGCGCCGAGCTGGAGCAGTACCAACCTTGAAGACACCTTGGGGATGCTGCGCGCCGAGTATGACCTGAACGAAAACTGGACGGCTTATGCCGCAGCCGGTGCCAAACACAGCCGTGAAATGGGCCAATATTCATCGGTGACCCTGACCGATAACCTCGGCAATGCCACATCCAGCCGCTCGACCATCGCGCACGAAGAAGAGAACTCCAGTCTCATGAGCGGCCTGAACGGCAAATTCCAGACCGGCGCCGTCAGCCATCGACTCAACTTCGGCCTCGCGGGCATTTGGACTCAGGCACGTAACGCCTATGTCTTCAACGGCTCACCGAGTGCGACCAATATCTACGCGCCTGTGACTGGCGCACCACCGACCCTCAACAACCCGCGCAATACTCCGGGTACCGATTTCAGCGACCCGACCATTACCGCCAAGACATTCGTGCGCAGCGTAGCCGTCTCCGACACCGTGGGCTTCTTCGATGACCGCCTATTGGTGACCGTCGGCGCACGTCGCCAGCAGATGGTGGTTCAGGGTTACAACTACATGAGCGGTACACGCACCGCCAACTATGACGAATCGATCACCACGCCGGTCTACGGCATTGTGTTCAAGCCATGGGAACACGTGTCGGTGTACGCCAACCGCATCGAAGGCTTGGCCCAAGGACCGGTTTCCCCGCTCGTGGCAGGCACCCGCACTGTGATTGGCGGCGGGCAGGCCTATGCGCCCGCTCGCTCCAAGCAGATCGAAGCGGGCGTCAAAGTGGACATGGGTAACTATGGCGCTACCTTAGGGGTTTATCGTATCGAGCAGCCTGGAGCAGGTTACTCGGAGGTCGTCGATGCAACCACCGCACGCTACGTTCGTGAAGGCCAGCAGATCAATAAAGGCGTCGAATTGAATGTCTTCGGCGAACCGGTCAGCGGCCTGCGTTTGCTGGGTGGTGTGACCGTGATGAAGACCGAACTCAAGGACACACAGAACGGTGCCAACGATGGCAACCGCGCCATTGGTGTACCTTCCTTCCAGCTCAACGCGGGCGTGGACTGGGATGTACCCACCCTGCAAGGCGTGACCCTCAACGGGCGCATGCTGCGCACCGGTGGCCAGTACGCGGATGCAGCCAACAACTTGAGCCTGCCGGTCTGGAACCGCTTCGATATAGGCGCGCGCTATACGTTCACGCTGGACCAGCGTGATGTAACTCTCGGGGTTACTGTGGAAAACGTCGCTAACGAAAAATACTGGGAGTCGGCTCAGGGCGGGTTCCTGAGCCAGGGCGATCCTCGCGTAGCCAAGTTGTCCGCGACGGTGGATTTCTAACCGTCAGGCCATTCCCCCGTGAACATTGGGAACGACAAAGACGGGCATCCGTTAATGATGCCCGTTATGCGGCTCACGCCCTACGTGCTTTGCTCAAATAGTTTTCGATATTACCCATCTGATCGTCCCAGCCACGGGAGTTCATCTTGAAGGCCTTTTGCCGACGAGCCTCCGGCACCGCGTTGAAACCGGATTCAACCACCCGCAGCAAAATGCCCGGCGCCCGATCCTCAATGGTGAATTCCACCAGTGTCGGGGTTTCCTTGTCGTAGTCGACGCCCTCTTCCACTGCGAAGGGGTGCCACCAGAAAGAGAACAATGTTTGCGGCAGGATGCGTTCGATTTTGGCTTTCCAGATCACGTGTTCGTAACCTGGGTAGGTAATCGGCGCCTCTATGGTTTCCCCTGCCACAAAGGCTTTGCCCTTGAGAGCGATACCAAACCAATTACCGAATTGCTCGGCATGGGTGAGCGCTTCCCAGACCTGTTTACGTGAAGCGTTCAGCAGAACTTTTCGCTCAATGCGATCTAATACGTGCATAAGTCACCTCCTCCATTGACAGTAGGCGACACCAAATAATGCGCAACCTCAGGTTGTAAGCAATCATGATGACCCCGTCCTTGAACCGGCAATACGTTTATGACTGACCCATTGAATGGAAGTTGCTTCTGCAAAGGTGTCCGCTATCAGGTGGACCAGTTGGACATGCCTATCAGCCACTGCCACTGCGCAAGCTGCCGCAAAATACATGCGGCGCCGTTTGTCGCCACCGCTGGCGTAATGCGCGAACATTTTCGCTGGACGCAGGGAGAGGAACTGTTGGCGTCCGTTGAATCTTCGCCGGGTAAGCTCAGGCATTTCTGTTCGCGCTGCGGCTCCCATCTGATAGCAGAGCGTGGGCATCAGCCCCATGTGATCGTGCGGGTAGCGACGCTGGACGATGATCCGGGCGTCAGGCCCACCTCGCACATCTGGACGGCCCATGATGTGCCCTGGCTTGCCCATGAAGGCATAGAGCAATGGGACGAGTGGAAGGCATGATTTAAACGTGGGGGTCACCTGGCGCTTTTGCCGGCGTCGCATATTGTGGCTTCAGGTGACCGTCCTGGTCGAGTAGCCAGGCATCCATGATTTGCCGCACCACCGGACCCGCGACGCGACCACCGGCCTCACCGTTTTCGATCATCACCGAAATCACTATCTTCGGGTGTTCGGCCGGAGCGAAGCCAACGAACAACGCGTTGTCACGGTGGCGTTCCAGGGTCTTCTCGCGGTTGTAACGCTCGCCTTGCTTGATCGCAACCACTTGCGCGGTACCGCTCTTGCCGGCAATGCGATATTGCGCCCCTTGTGCGGCGGCCCGGGCGATACCTCGTGGGTCATGCATCACCAGTTGCATACCGTGGTTGACCTGCTCCCAATCACGCGGATCTTTGAGGACGACGTTGGGCATTGGATTCTGGTCTACCGGCGGCTCACCATTGATCGTCTTGGCCAGGTGAGGCCGATTCCACACGCCTTTGTTGGCGATCAACGCCGTGGCCTGGGCCAATTGCAGCGGAGTGACTTGCATGTAACCCTGGCCAATGCCGAGGATCACGGTTTCACCTGGGAACCAGGGTTGGCGCCGTGTGGCGCGCTTCCATGCCTGGGATGGCATCAAGCCAGCGGACTCTTCGAACATGTCCAGGGAGACTTTCTGACCCAGGCCGAACTCGGCCAAGTAGTCATGCAGGCGGTCAATGCCGAGTTTGTGAGCCAGGTCGTAAAAGTAAGTGTCGTTGGAACGCATGATGGCAGCGTCCATGTCTACCCAGCCGTCACCACTGTGGTTCCAATTGCGGTATTTGTGGTCAAAGTCGGGGAGCTGGTAGTAACCGGGGTCAAATACACGGGTCTGTGGGGTGACAACACCGCTGTCGAGACCAGCGATGGCCACTTCCGGCTTGATGGTCGAACCTGGCGCATAGAGCCCTCGGAGGACGCGGTTGAAGAGCGGCCGGTCAATGGAGTCGTGCAGCGCGGCATATTCCTTGAAACTGATGCCGGTGACGAACAGGTTCGGGTCAAAACTCGGCTTGCTGACCATGGCCAGCACTTCACCGGTTTGCGGATCAAGGGCAACCACCGAGCCACGGCGATCACCCAGGGCCTCTTCCGCAGCCTCCTGGAGCTTCACATCGAGGCTCAGGACGATATTTTTGCCAGGGATCGGGTCGGTGTGCTTGAGCACACGGAGTACGCGGCCCTGGGCATTGGTCTCGACCTCTTCGTAGCCGACATGACCATGCAGTTCGGACTCGTAGAAACGCTCGATACCGGTTTTGCCGATGGACTGCGTGCCACGGTACTCCACCGAGTCGAGGGCTTTGGATTCTTTCTCATTGATCCGCCCCACATAACCGATGGAGTGGGCAAAATGCGCACCCAGCGGATAGTGACGGACGAATTGCGGCTCCACATCTACTCCTGGCAGGCGGAACTCATTCACCGCCAGCAATGCAATTTGCTCTTCGGTCAACTCGTAAAACAATGTCACGGGAACGAATGGGTGGCGTGCCTGCTTCAGAGCCTTGTCGAACAGTGCTCGGTCTTCGACAGGCAGGTGCAGCAAGTTGACGATGGCGTCGAGCTCGCCCTTGAGGTCAGTGGTGCGCTCGCGGGTGATGGTGAGGTTGTAGCTGGGTCGATTATCAGCCAGCACCACGCCATTACGGTCATAGATAAGGCCGCGCGTCGGAGTGATGGGCAGCACATGGACGCGGTTGTTTTCAGAAATCGTGGAGTGGTAGTCGAACTGTACGACTTGAAGGAAATACATACGCCCCACCAGGGCACACGTAATGCCTATCACCAACAACGCACAAGCGAGCAGGCGCTTGTTGACCAGGCGGTTTTCTTTTTCGTGATCTTTAATCGGTATCGGTTCAGGCATTTCTACAGCATCTCGTTGAAGAAGGTCGACGCCGCATCCTGCGATGAAAGATCAGTCCTTGGGAAATGTGCTGCACCATACCAAAAATGCAGAAACACTTTGCATTGAATTCCCCAACGGCACTCTGAAGTGAGTTCCATCTCGATGGGTACGGCGATACGGCAACTGCCCTTGACGATACTCAACAGCTCATCCGCCTAGGCGTACCCACTTTTCGACCGCCCAAAACAAAACCCCATCTGCTCTCGCAAATGGGGTTTCGGAATTTAATCTTGACGATGACCTACTCTCA
>NZ_JBWKPE010000013.1:0-218264 GCF_059418085.1 Pseudomonas sp. GW821-FHT09C10 | reverse complement strand
GCATTGCTGTTGCCGGTGAAGGAAACAGTCAGGCCTTCGCGTGGGGTTTCTTCGTCCGTAGCGGTGAAGCGGCCAGCAACGGTGCCCGCCGTAGCGGAGTTCTCATCGATGGTTTCTGGCGCGACGCTGATCACTGGCACGTCATTGTGAAGAGTAACGGTCGGTTGACCGGTGCCGTTGGAATTCAGGCCTTCAGGATCAGTGACGGTCAAATCGATCTTCGGCAGTTGATTGCCAGCGTTAACGAAGTCAGCGCCCTTCTGAGTCAGCACGACGTTGTTATCGACGATGGCGTAGTAGCCGTCGGCATTGCTGCTGCCCGTAAAGGAAACAGTCAAACCTTCGCGTGGGGTTTCTTCGTCGGTCGCAATGAAGCGGCCAGCGACGGTGCCCGCTGTGGCGGAGTTCTCATCAATGGTTTCTGGGGAAACGCTGATGACCGGCACATCGTTGTGCAGAGTAACGATCGGCTGGCCAGTGCCGTTGGAGTTCAGACCTTCAGGGTCAGTGACGGTCAGGTCAATCTTCGGCAGTTGATTGCCGGCGTTAACAAAATCCGCGCCCTTCTGAGTCAGCACGACGTTGTTATCAACGATGGCGTAGTAGCCATCCGCGTTGCTGTTACCCGTGAAGGAAACAGTCAACCCTTCGCGTGGTGTTTCTGCATCGGTCGCGGTGAAAGTACCAGCGACGGTACCCGCTGTAGCGGCGTTCTCATCGAGGGTTTGCGGCGCAATACTGATGACGGGCGCGTCGTTGACCGGTGTAATCGTCACCGTCAACGTGCTGCTCGAGCCGGTATTGGTGGTGTAGCCAATCTGCGGCACTTCGCCGCTGTAATCCTTGACCGGCGTAAACGCATACGCACCATCGGCACCAATCGTGATGCTGCCCACGCCTGCAATGATGGCGGTCTGGCCCGCGTTGTAGGTGGTACCCGCCACGTTGAAGGTCGCGACAGTCAACACGTTATCAATGTCGCTGTCATTGCTCAGCACGTTGCCGGTAGCGACGTTATCTTCGACGATCGTGTTGGTATCGGCAACCAAGACGCTGGGATCATCCACAGCAACAACAGTGGAAGTGGCCGGCGCAGGATTGATCGCCAGGTTCTCGTAATTACCACCGGTGGCACTCGTAATGGTGGCGCTGACGGTAAGGTCTTTGCCATCCGCCAGGTTGGCAGGTGTGTCGACACTGACCGTACCGGTGGTTTTACCGGCTTCGATGGTAATGGTCTGGTCGTTGGACAGCTTGATGACAACGTCGGTCTGCGCCGCGTTGGTCACCGTCGCGGTGTAGACGATCTTGCCGCCCTCATCCACCGATGCAGTCGCAGTCAGGGTGACGGTGGTGGTGTCGATGGTGTCGTTGATCTGCGTCACCGCCGGCGTCGGGTCGGTGGTGATGATCAGGTTGCCGCCGCCGGAGGTACCGGCGATGGTCGCGGAAATCGACGAAGCATCCAGGTAAGGCGTGTCATTACCGGCAAACGTGACGTTCAGCACACCCGAGGTCTGGCCGGCGGCGATCACGACAGCGAGGCCGTTGGACAAGGTCACGGTGAGGTCGCTGGTCGGCGCCTGGGTGATAAACACCGTATAGGCCACAACACCACCGGCTTCGGTGATGGTTGGCGTGGCAGTCAGGGTGATGGTGACGTTGCGTGGGTCGACGCCATTATTGTCGGCGCCAGTGAGAACAGTGTTCACCGCATCAGCGGCATTCAAGCCGGTCGTCGGGTAGCCGATGGTGGGGTCAACCACGCCAGCCGTGGCGTCCAGCACAACAAAGCTGTGACCGCCGCCTACGGAACCGCCGTCTGAACCAGCAGCGGTTTGGCCGGCGGCAGTGGCTTCGAGGTCTTGGGTCGGGTCGGCGCCGGCAGCGATGGCTTGCTGGAGTTCAGCAACAGACGGTGCGGCTTGAGCAGTGGCGGCGCTGAGGTCGGTCACCGAGTCAGGAGCGTTCGCGCTCCACTGACTGTCACGGCCCAGATCGAGAATACGGCCGTCGGCCAGTTCCAGAGACACGGCGCCTGCCGGGCCGGTGTCGATCTGCTCCCCAGCGAACAAGCGATCCCCTTCTACAAGCAGACGACGAATCCCTTCAGGGGAAACCGCAAACACCTGACCGACAATGCTTTTGACGACCGCAACGCTGCTCATAAAAAAGACTCTCCGTGTATTACCGTTCAATGGTATCCATCATGGAGACCGGCTTCTTTCTCTTTGCCGATCGATAGCTGGAGTACTTACATTTTGCGTGGTTATTTTGGCGTCAATAATTTGTTGTTTGGTTCATCAAATTACTTTTCCGTCAAGGTATTGACCTATTGGGCGTCATCCTAAACAATCCGCCCAGTAATGTCACATTGATATTTAAGCGGCCTCGCGACTTTCTGTTTACGCCCTTCGGCACCCAAGAAAAACGGGCGTTTCGAGTTGCCACTCCAATGCAATATTCCAATTTTGTTGCGGTTTTTCAGGCAACCAATCCCCGGGGAAACACCAAAATGCGTTTGCAACTTTTTAAAGCTATGCCTTTTGCTTTAGCCGCCAGTTTCGTTCAGGCGCAGACCCTGCCCGAGGCAATGCAAAGCGCTGTGGAAAACCACCCGGAGATCCAGGCAGCTATCAATGCGCGCATCGCCGCTGACTACCAGGTCAGAGAGGCCCAGGGCGGTTATCTGCCTAAAGTCGACGTGTTGGGCGGTTATGGCCGTGAAAGCTCCGACAACACCTCGACCCGCGCCGCCAGCAACAGCCATGATTGGAAAACCCTGAACCGCGGCGAATCGACCATCCGCCTGCAACAAAATTTGTTCCAGGGCTTTGGCACCATTAATGAAGTCGGCCGCCAACAAGCCACCGCCAACTCCCGTGGGTATGCGCTGCTCAATACGTCCGAGCGCACCGCACTGACGGTCGCCCAGGTTTATCTGGATGTCCTGACCCGTCGCGAGATGGTGCAATTGGCAGAAGACAACCTGAAAAGCCACGAACGCATTTTTGACCAGATCAAACTGCGTACCAGCCGCGGCGTGGGCAGGATGGCGGACATGGACCAGGCCGAAGCCCGCCTGGCTCAGGCGCAAAACAACCTGATCACCGAGCAGACCAACCTGGCGGACGCAAACACCAATTTCCTGAGCGTGGTCGGCAAAGAGCCGGACCAGTTGGAAAGGCCGATGGGTATTGTGACCGCCCTGCCGGCCAGCCTGGATCAGGCACGCCGTGAGATGATCGCGGACAGCCCGGTGTTGCGTTCTGCCGAGTCAGACATCGCGGCTGCCGAAAAGCAGTACGAAGCCGCCAAGTCGACCTTCTACCCGCGCTTCGATGCGGTGCTGCAACGCTCGGCCAACAACAACATCGGCGGTGAAGAAGGCCATGACAATGGCTACTCCGCCATGCTGAACATGCAGTTCAACCTCTACAACGGCGGCAGCGACAAGGCCAGCCTGCAGTCCAAGGCCTCCCAGGCCACTCAGGCGCTGGATATTCGCAACAACGCCCTGCGTCAGTTGAACGAAGAACTCGGCCTGGCGTGGAACGCCTACAACAATGCCAGCCAGCAGGTGCCGATCGCGCAACAGTACGTCGACCGCAGCACCAAAGTGCGCACCTCTTACCAGCAGCAGTTCAGCCTGGGTGAGCGTACACTGCTCGACTTGCTCGACAGCGAAAACGAACTGTTCACCGCTCAGCAGCGTTTGGCACAGATCAAGAGCCTCTATATCTACACCCAGTATCGAATCAAGGCCGACATGGGCCAACTGCTGAGAAGTCAGGGTGTGGTTGCCCCGATGGCATCAGTTGTGCAGAACGATATTAAACCGTCGGTAAACCTGCCAGGGATGAACTGATTCTTGACGGCGTTGGACCACACAACCGTTTAAGAGAGAGTCAGCTTGGATTCTGAAATAGGTTTGGCGCAACTCAACCATGACCCGCGCACTCAGCATGACGACCCGTTGCTGGATGGGTTGTTGGCTCTCTGCTCACTGCATTACAAGCCTGCCAGCCGGGCCATGCTGACCACCGGCCTGCCCTTGGCCGGGCAGCGCCTGAGCCCCGACCTGCTGCCGCGTGCAGCTGCACGGGCAGGTTTGCAGGGGCGTTTGCTGCAGCGCAAGCTGGAGCAGATCCCGTCCATCGCATTACCGGCCTTGCTGCTGTTAAAGGAAGGGCGCAGTGCGGTGCTGTTGGGATGGGAAGGCGATACCGCCCGCCTGTTGCTCAGCGAAAGTGACGGCGGCGAAGTCCAGGTCACCCGTGAGGTGTTGAGCCAGGATTACAGCGGCCGGGTGTTCTTCGCCCAACCGCAGCATAAATTTGATATCACCAGCGGCACGCTGATCCCGCGCGCACGCTCGTGGTTCAAGGACACGCTCAAACGTTCGCGCTGGCTCTACGCCGACGCCATCGCCGCGAGCCTGGTGATCAACCTGATCGCCCTGGCCGCACCGCTGTTTGTGATGAACGTGTACGACCGCGTGGTGCCGAACCAGGCCACCGCCACCCTGTGGGTGCTGGCTATCGGTATTTGCGGCGCCTACCTGTTCGACTTGTTGCTCAAGAGCATGCGCAGCCTGTGCCTGGACCTTGCGGGCAAGAAAACCGACCTGATCATTTCCGCGACGCTGTTCGAGCGCATCGTGGGCATGTCGATGAAAATGCGCCCGGCGCGCGTCGGCAGCTACGCCTCCAACATCCACGAGTTTCAGGGGATGCGCGACTTCCTCACCTCCCTGACCCTCACCAGCCTGATCGATTTGCCTTTTACCCTGATCATCCTCGCGGTGATCGCGCTGCTGGGCGGCCACCTGGTGTGGATTCCCATCGTCGCCTTCCCGCTGGCCCTGGGTATCGGCCATTTCCTGCAAAAACCCCTGACCGCGACACTCGAGCGCACCATGGCCCTGGGTGCCGAACGGCAGTCGAGCCTGATCGAAACCCTCGCCGGGCTGGATGCGGTAAAGGTCAACAACGCCGAAAGCGAACGTCAATACCAGTGGGAACAGACCATTGGCACCCTCAGCCGCCTGGAACTGCGGGTCAAGGTCTTGTCCGGCCTGGCGATGAACATCACATTGCTGATCCAGCAAGTGGCGGGCGTGGCGATGATCATCTTCGGTGTGTACCAGATCATCGACGGCACCCTCAGCATGGGTGGCCTGGTGGCGTGCTACATGCTCAGCGGCCGCGCGCTTGGCCCGTTGGCCCAGCTGTCGGGCCTGCTCACCCGCTACCAGCAAGCCAAGGTGACGATGGTCTCGGTGGACCAGATGATGGAGCTCCCCCAGGAACGCAACTTCGACGAGCGCCCGCTCAGCCGCAAATCGCTGCAAGGTGCGATGACGTTCCGCGAGGTTGACTTCACCTACCCGAACCAGCAAACCCTGGCCCTGCGCGGCATCAACCTGAATGTTCGTCCCGGCGAGAAAATCGGCATCATCGGCCGCAGCGGCTCGGGCAAAAGCTCACTGGCCAAGCTGCTGGTCGGCCTGTACCAGCCGGACTCCGGCTCGTTGCTGGTGGATGGCGTGGACATCCGCCAGATCGACGTCAGCGAATTGCGCCACAACATCGGCTACGTTGCCCAGGACATCCAACTGCTGGCCGGCACCTTGCGTGACAACCTGGTCTCAGGGGCGCGCTACGTGGACGATGAGATGGTGCTGCAAGCCGCAGAACTCGCCGGCGTGCATGAATTCGCCAGGCTGCACCCGCAAGGTTACGAACTTCAAGTGGGCGAGCGCGGGCAAAACCTCTCCGGCGGCCAGCGCCAGAACGTCGCCCTGGCGCGTGCGCTGTTGCTGAACCCGCCGATTCTGCTGCTGGACGAACCCACCAGCGCCATGGACAACACCGGTGAAGAGCGCTTGAAACAGCGCCTGCAGTCGGTTATCGAAAACAAGACGGTGATTCTCGTCACCCACCGCGCTTCGCTGTTGAGCCTGGTCGACCGCCTGTTGGTGATCGACCGTGGCCAGATCCTCGCAGACGGTCCAAAGGCGGCCGTTATGGAAGCGCTGAAAAAGGGGCAGATCAGTGTTGCTTAAGTCCGGCGCAGGCCGTTTGAAGGACGTCATCTTCCGCTATTTCAAGGGCCGCGATTCCCTAGATGACCAGCCACTGCCCGAGGTCGAAAAGGCCCTGATCGACGACGCACCCCGCATCGTGCGCCTGACCATCTGGGGCGTGATCGGCTTCTTCGTGTTCCTCCTGCTCTGGGCCCACTTCGCGATCATCGACGAAGTGACCAAGGGCGAAGGCAAGGCGATCCCCTCGTCGCGCATCCAGAAGATCCAGAACCTGGAAGGCGGCATCGTCGCGCAGATCTACGTGCATGAAGGGCAGATCGTCGAAGCCGGCGCGCCGCTGGTGCGCCTGGACGATACGCGATTTGCCTCCAACGTCGGCGAAACCGAAGCCGACCGCGTGGCCATGGAACTGCGCGTGGAACGCCTCAGCGCCGAGGTCGACAATCGACCGCTGAACATCACCGATGCCGCACGTAAAGCCGTGCCCAACCAGGCCTCGAACGAAGAGTCGCTGTACCTCAGCCGCCGCCAGCAGCTGGCAGACGAAATTGGCGGGCTGCAACAGCAGCTGCTGCAACGCCAGCAGGAGCTACGTGAGTTCAGCTCCAAGCAGGACCAATACCGCAATAGCCTGAACCTGCTGCGCCAGGAAATCGGCATGTCCGAACCACTGGTACAGCAAGGCGCGATCTCGCCGGTAGAAGTGCTGCGCCTCAAACGCTCCGAGGTCGAAACCCGCGGCATGCTCGACGGCACAACCCTGGCCATCCCCCGCGCCCAGGCCGCCATCAACGAAGTGCAGCGCAAAATCGACGAGACCCGCGGCAAGTTTCGCAGCGAAGCCCTGGCTCAACTGAACGAAGCCCGCACCAACCTGAGCAAGGCCCAGGCCACCTCCAAAGGCTTGGAAGACCGCGTCAGCCGCACCATGGTCACCTCGCCCGTGCGCGGCATCGTCAAGCAGATGCTGGTCAACACCGTCGGCGGCGTGATCCAGCCCGGCAGCGACATGGCCGAAGTGGTGCCACTGGACGACACCCTGCTGGTGGAAGCGAAGATCCGCCCACAAGACATCGCCTTCCTGCACCCCGGCCAGGAAGCCATGATCAAATTCACCGCCTACGACTACACCATCTACGGTGGCCTCAAAGGCAAACTCGAGACAATCGGTGCCGACACCGTGATGGACGAAGAAAAGAAAAACACCTTCTACGTCATCAAGTTGCGCACCGACCGCAGCCACCTGGGCACCGATGAGAAACCGTTGCTGATCATCCCGGGCATGGTTGCCTCCGTGGACATCATCACGGGCAAGAAAAGCATCCTGAGCTACCTGCTCAAGCCGATCATCAAATCCCGCGCAGAGGCGATGCACGAGCGTTGATTTTTTGCTGGCGGCACGGAGAAATGCGGGGAGATGTGCGAAAACTTGGGTTTTCGCAAAAATAGTCAGATTTCAGGGGTTTACAGAACCTTGGCAGTCGCTATAATCGTCGCCCTAACACGCCGGTATAGCTCAGTTGGTAGAGCAACTGACTTGTAATCAGTAGGTCCCGGGTTCGACTCCTGGTGCCGGCACCATACAAAACAAAGCCCTCACAGAAATGTGAGGGCTTTGTTGTTTCTGGGTTAATACAACCCAGTCGCTCGCCTGTAAATCCTTCCCCAAACCGACAAACCGTTATTGGCCGACTACCAGCCGAAGCATAGCGTCTGCATGCCGTGTACACAGCGTATACAAAAATGTATGGAGCAACGTTATGGCAGCCTATCCCGCTCTGTCTTTCCAAGTAGAGCCCGAACGTGCCAGCGAGTTGGATCAACTGGCGCAGGCGACCGACCGAGATCGTCAATACCACCTGCAGCGCGCTTTGAGCCGCTACTTGGCTGATGAATCCTGGCATTTCAAAGCCGTGCAGGAAGGCATTGCAGATGCTAATGCTGGAGCGTTTCCCTCATGCAGGGAAAGCGTCTCCAGTACCCGATTGCCGGGAGCTGATTATGACCACGTATGCGTATCGAACGACCTATAGCTTGCCAGGTGACCGCGAAGCGCCCAGGTAATTGACCAACTGATTGCAAGTCAGTGGTCCAGACTCATCACCACAGCACAAAGCCCCATAACTCGGGGCTTTGTGCTGTTTGGCGTTTGAATGAATATCGGCAACTGCAAGAAAACAAACCCGGCCAGGGTAATTCAAAGGCCGTCAGGAATATGGACGGAGAACTCCCCCGCATCAAACATGTGTAAACACTGTACAACCATCCGCCCGACCAATAAGATGAGAAGCATTATCATTCACGCAGTGCGAGTCTCACATGCAGGATGCCAGCCCAACATCGTCCGTCGAACAGTTGTACGAGAATCATCACGGCTGGCTGCAGGGCTGGCTGAACCGGCGGTTGGGGCACAGTGCCGATGCCGAGGATCTGGCCCACGACACGTTCATCCGTGTGCTGCGCGCCCCTCAGCAGGTGCGCGAGTTGCGCCAGCCCATGGCGTTTCTCGCGGCGATTGCCAATGGACTGCTGGTCAATCGCTGGCGCCGCCAGGAGATCGAGCGGGCTTATCTTGAAGCGTTGGCTGCTCGGCCCGAAGGGGGGGAATCGTCACCCGAGGACCGATATTTGGTGATCGAAACCTTGTTGCAGCTCGACTCGCTGTTGATTGGGCTCTCTGAGCGCATACGGCAGATTTTCTTCATGTCCCAGCTCGACGGCCTGACGTACCCGCAGATCGCTGCGCAGTTGGGTTTGACTGTGGCTCAAGTGCAACGGGCCATGGGCAAGGCATTCAGTGTGTGCTATGCGAGCCGTTTCGAATGAGGGCCGAGATTAATCCGCAGGTGCGCGATATCGCCATTGATTGGCTGGTCAGGACGCAGTCCGGGCTTATGAGTGCGCCTGATCTGGAAGCATTGCAGTGTTGGCGCGAGGCGAGCGATGAGCATGAGCAGGCCTGGCAACGTGTCGCCAGCTTGCCGCTGTTGCAGCAGCCCGGAGCGAATCTTTTGCGCGACGCCACCGCGCGCAGGGCACTGGCGTCGGCTGGGCCGGACATGCAGAAACGTCGGCAGTTACTCAAGCGTCTGTTGGTCCTAGGTGCTGTTGGCACAGTTGCCTGGCAAGGCGCGGGGTCCACGCCAGTGCGCGCCGCGCTGGCGAGCCACCGCACAGGAACAGGCGAGCGTCGCCAGTGGACCCTGGTGGATGGCAGCTCGCTATGGCTGAACACGGCCAGTGCGGTGAACCTGGATTTTAATGACCAGGTGCGGCGCATCCAGATGATAGAGGGCGAGCTGGCCTTGAATGTGCGAACAGAATCGCGCCCGCTGCAGTTGATCACGCCGGACGCGATCCTGCAGAGCCGCGATGCGCAGTTGCAAGTGCGCCATGACCGGCAGGGCACGCAGGTCACCGTCATGGGCGGCCAGGTGCAGGTGCACTCACGCGGCCAGCCAACGTCCTCTTCACTTGAGGCCGGATGGCAGGCACGGGTGGACCGCCTGGGTATCGGCGTACCGAGCCGCCCCGACCTGCTGGTCGCCCAGGCCTGGCTGCGCGGGATTCTGCCGGCGGATCGCCTGCGCCTGGATGCCTTGGTGGCGGAACTCTCGCGTTATCGTCCCGGTGTTTTACGTTGTCACGAGCAGGTCTCAGGGTTACGCCTCACGGGCAGTTTTTCGCTGGATGACACCGACGCAGCCTTGACCCTGGTAGCGCGCACGCTGCCGGTGCGTATCGAGCGCATGACGCGGTATTGGGTCTCGATCGTGCCCGCCTGAAATATTTTTTCCGCTGCACGATAGTTTTTTCGTACTCGCTTGGCCTATAGGGATCACCCACCCGCCAGAGGTGGGTCTTGACCCCTTAGGAGCCCCGTATGACTTCACCTTCCCGCGCCCTGCGTGCCCGTACGCTTGGACTGTTGTTGCTCAGCGTGCAACCGCTTTGCAGCCTTCCAGTCTTTGCCGCAGGTAGTTCGCAGCATTACAGCATCGACGCTGGCCCTCTGGATTCTGCGCTGTCACGTTTCGGCGCACAGGCGGGGATTACCATGGCGGGCAGCTCAACGCTGACGGCCGGCAAGAAAACCCAGGGGCTGCAAGGCGATTTCAGTACTGAGGCCGGCCTGACGCAGCTCTTGCTCGGCTCGGGGCTGACCTATGAGCGCCAGGACGACGGTAGCCTGCTGCTGGTACCGAGCAACGGCGACGTGCTGGAGTTAGCGCCGACTGCGATCAGTGGCACCGCATACGACACCTCGTTGGGCCGCAACGATGGCCTGGTCGCCAGCCGGACCATGAGTGCCAACAAGACCGATACGTCGATCATGGAAACGCCGCAATCGATCAGCGTGGTCACCCGTAAGCAGATCGATGCCCAGCAGCCACAAAGCATCGGGCAGGTGCTGCGCTACACGGCGGGGGTCAATGGTGAAGCCAACGGTGTCGATACCCGGCGCGACACGATTAGTATTCGTGGCTTTGACGCGACGACTGGCGGTGGTATCTATCGCGATGGCCTGCGCCAGTACAGCTTTGCCAACCAGAGCCGTGCCGTGGGTGAAGTCTATGGGCTGGAGCGCGTGGAAGTGCTGCGCGGGCCATCGTCGGTGCTCTACGGTCAAAGCTCACCGGGCGGCATGGTCAACGTGATCAGCAAGCGTCCCACCGATGAGCCGCTGCATGAACTGGTGGCGCAGGCAGGCAGTTTTGATCGCAAGCAATTGGCTGCGGACTTCGGCGGGCCGCTTAGCGAGGACGGCGTCTTGACTTATCGCCTCACCGGGCTGTGGCGAGACAGCGGTACGCAAATCGACTACGCCCGTGATGACCGTCAATTCATCGCCCCGGCAATCAGTTGGCGCCCCTCGGACGACACCTCGCTGACGGTGCTGGCGTCCTTTCAAAAAGACCGCAATGTGCTGGGCTACTACGCGTTGCCACGGGTCGGCACCCTCGACAGCTCGCGTTACGGACGGATCGCTACGGATCGTTTTGTCGGCGACCCTGACTTCGACAAGTACGATGTAGAACAGTGGTCACTGGGGTATCAGTTTGAACATCACCTCAATGATATCTGGACATTCCGCCAGAACGCCCGTTACAGCCGCTCCTATCAGGAACAGCGCACGATTTACCAGTACGGCCTGGATGACGACCAACGCACCGTGGGCCGCTTCGGATATCTGGGCCACGAAAAAGTGAAGAATGCGCTGCTCGATAACCACTTCCAGGCCCAGTGGAACGCCGGCCGTTTCGAACATACAACGCTGGTCGGTATCGATTTGCAACACGCCAGTACCAACCAGTTGGGGGGTGGCAACGTGGTTGATCCGCTGGATGTGTATGCGCCGGTCTATCACCAGGATTACAGCGACCTGGACGCCTTTTACGACATCAACCAGCGTCGTCAGCTAGACCAGGCGGGTGTGTATCTCTCGGAACAGCTCAAATTCGACGAACATTGGGTCTTTAACCTGGGCGGTCGCCAAGACTGGGCACGCTCGAAGACGGTCCATTACGCCACCGACACGGCGGCAGACCTCAAGCAGCGCGATCACGCCTTCACGTGGCGGACCGGTGTGATGTACCTGGCGGACAACGGCCTGGCGCCCTACGCGAGCTATTCGGAGTCGTTTTTCCCTAACATCACGGCGGTGGCGCGTGACGGCAGTGCCTTCGAACCCGAAACCGGCCGCCAGTACGAAGTCGGGATCAAATTCCAGCCCAAGGGCAGTGACAGCTACGTGACCGTCTCGCTGTTCGACCTGACGCGGCAAAACGTACTGACTGCCGATCCTGCCAACAATCGTTTCTCGGTGGCGACCGGAGAAATCCAGTCGCGCGGTATCGAACTGGAAAGCAAGGCGCAGGTGTCCGATGCGCTGGAGTTGATGGCCAACTACAGCTATTCACACCTTGAAATTACCCGCAGCACTACGGCCGATGAGAAAGGCAATCAACCTGGCAATACCCCTGAACAACTGGCCTCGCTCTGGTCGCAATACACCATTCAGGGCGGCGCGCTATCGGGCTTGGCGATAGGGGGAGGAGTACGCTATGTCGGCAAGAGCTATATCGACTCGCAAAACAGCGAAGGCATCCCCCACTACACGCTGTTTGACGCCAGCCTGAGCTACGACCTGGGCAAGCTGTCTTCATCCTATGCAGGGGCGAAGCTGGCGCTCAATGCGTCCAACCTGACCGACGAAACCTATGTCTCCCAGTGTGGTTACACCGGCGACAGCTGCAAATACGGGTATCGCCGAAATGTGACCGGGTCGGTGAGTTACAACTGGTAAGCACCACCTTGGCGACCGGATCGGCACGTAGCGCAATTGCCAGACAAAACCGCTTTCGTACTCGATATTTCAACAGCGTCGGCCGATAGAGGGCGTTGACAGCGGACTGCTTTCGGCAGCCTGCTGCCACGGCAGCTTTTGGCGGATTCCTGTCTATTCTCTACGGAAGGGATGATCGACAACGTTTATTCATCCTCGATCATCCCCTCCACGCCTCACCTCGCCTCCTGTTGAATCACCTCTTTTCGCGCCAAAGCTCCGGATTTCATCCTTTATGCCAAATTATGTATTGGCAATAATTATGGCGTATCCATAAAAAGGGACAATTGCATGAGCAGCATATTTCAGCGCCCTGAACTGGCTGAATCGAAGGCAAACCAGCTTCTCAATCCAGGCGTATTAGATGAAGGTCTACGCTCGGGTCTTTTTCTGTCTGGCCTGCGCCGTACAGGTAAAACAACCTTCCTGCGCAACGACCTCATCCCCGCCCTGGAAGCAGCAGGCGCATTGGTGATTTATGTCGACCTCTGGAGCAACACGCTGGCCAACCCGGCAACGCTCGTGCACAACGCCATCCACAAGACCCTGAAAGAACTGCAAACGCCGGGCTCTTCAATCCTGGAAACGCTCAAGCGAGTCAGCAATGTCGATCTGGGCGCAGCAGGATTCAAGTTCGGTTTCAAACTCGACAGCATCGGCAACGCCGACGGCCCCACATTGGCGCAAGCACTCGCAGAGGTCGTCGACCAAGCGAAGACTGATCTCGTGCTGATCATCGACGAGGTGCAACATGCCATTTCCTCCGACGATGGCAACCAACTGCTCCTGGCCCTCAAGGCTGCTCGTGATGCAATCAACCCGCGCCCGAATACGCCGTGCTACTTCCTTTTTATCGGCACAGGCTCCCACAGAGCCCAGGTAAGCGAGCTGACCGCCAAACGCAACCAAGCGTTTTCCGGCGCGACATCGGCCGCGTATCCACTGCTGAAGGGTGACTACGTTGAATTCCTGCTCAACCGACTGGCAATGACGGTGAAGAAGGAAAAGCTCCCCTCACTTGAAGCCGCTGTCGAAGCCTTCAATACCCTGGGCAATCGACCCGAGGAAATGCTCAAGGCATTGCGTCAGCTACTGCAACAGGGCGGTGATCCTGATCTTTTCTTCCCCGTGATTGCCAGCACCTTACGCTCAGCGGCGGCAAGTATTGAGCTTGAAAAAGTCGAACAACTGGGCAGCCTGGCTCAGGCGATTTTCAACAAGATCGCGGCTACGGAAGGCGATGCTCGGGGGATTTTCTCTACCGATGCAGCAGCGGAATATTCAAAGACGGTAGGTCGCGAAGTGCGGGTTGAAGAGATTCAACCCGTGGTGATTGCGCTGGTGGCGGAGAACATCATCATGCGGCGAGGGCATGGGATTTATGCGATTACGGATCAGTTTGTTCAGGAGATTTGGTTGGAGGAGCGGGCGTTGATTGAGGGGCGGTAGGGACAAGCAATAAATTTTCCACCTTAGTCACATGCTTGGACTTTGTAGGTCCGCTCACGTTTCCGACTTGCCCCACGTTGCCAAGCTGCTCGCCGAAGATGCAGCGATGACAAAGGAGACGGACCGTCATGCCTGGGCGTCGCATTATTTGCAGGAGATGAGCAAGGCGGTGATTGATGATGTGGTGAAGGTGTTGGAGTCGCCTGGGAATACCGGGCTGTAAGTAGGGCTGTGAAGCGGCCCCAAAACCAGGCGCTTAGTTTTAACAGAAAAATCTCAGTGTCTTTATTGGGGCTGCTGCGCAGCCCGGCGCGGGGCAAGCCCGCTCACCACAGAGTGGTGTGCCCGCATTTGAGAGTGGTGTAGATACCCAGAGGCGTTTTTTTCGGTATAAACCTGAACACCCCTGCGTCGTGAACGGACTCCCATGAACGCCCTGAAACTGATCTGTCTCCTCATCGTTTTCCCGCTGTTGCTGGCCGCCCTCGGTGGCTGGGAGCGTCAGCGTGCGGACGAAACCACCACTGCGGTGGCCGATTACCACGTCACGGTGACTATCGCTAAACAGCAACTCCAGGCGCTGGCGGCGAAGGAGCCGACAGCGATGGTCGCCCTGGTCGATGAAAAAATCAGCGTGCAAACGGCCCTCTCGCGCCTGGAAAAAATCGAAGCCGAACTGCCCATCGCCCACCGCGTGAACCGTGCGATGCGGGTCCTGGCGCCGTGGGTGATGGGCTTGGGTCTGTTGGCGGCGTTGATTGGTGCGGCGGCATTGGCAGGTACGTACTGGGCCGGGCGGCGGGCCCGGCAATCACGGGAGAGGTTGTTGCAGGTGTTCTCCCTGGGCAGCCGCCTGTTGCCCTACGTGCTGGTGGGCCATGTGGTGGCGGTGGCGGCGGCCGTCGCGTTGGCGTTGAGTTTCGAAGGCTTGGGGATGTGGCATATCGGCCGGCTGGGCAGTGGCGAAGTCAAGCTGATGGCGGTGCTGGGGGTGATAGCGACGTTTTGTGTGTATTCGATCTGGCAGTTGCTCAGACAGCTGCGCCCTATGCTGGGGATGTTCAAGCCTGAGCCGCTGGAGATGTTCGGCCAGGTGGTGACGCCCGTGCAGGCTCCCGGGTTGTGGCGCCATGTGGACGAATTGGCGGAGAGGCTCGGCGCGCTGCCACCGGACCACATCGTGGTGAGCCTGGCCCAGGGCTTTTACGTGACGTCCAGCGCGGCCACTGTGCAACCGGCGAACACTTCGCAGCAGGGGCGCACCTTGCATGTGCCGTTGCTGTATCTGGGCCTGCTGAGCCGTGAAGAAATCAGCGCGGTGATCGGCCACGAGCTGGCGCATTTTGCGGGGCAGGACACGGAATACAGCCTGCGCTTTTTGCCGATCTACGATGGGGTCAATCGCAGCCTGGAGGCGCTGCTGCAAACCCTGCTGGCCAGCGATTTGATCCAAGGCTGGCTGATGCGCCCGTCGTTGCTGTTCGGGGTGTTTTTCATGCAGCGTTTCGATCACGCGGTTAACCACTGGAGCCGCGAGCGCGAATTGCTGGCGGACGCTGCCGGCGCGCAGTTGGTGGGAGCTGCGGCGGCAGCTTCGGCGTTGTTGCGGGTGTCGGTGTTGCAGCCGCACGTTGAGGATGCACTGTTGGCGTTGTGTGAGGCAGGTACGGCTACAGACCTGCCCGACGCCGTGTTCGCGCGCTTGCGTGAGTGTGAACTGCAACCATCAGCCGAAGCCCTGGAAATTCACCAACCCCATCCCACCGACTCCCACCCCTCAAATGGCGAACGCCTGCAGGCGCTGCACGTGCCACTGGACGATACCCTGCGCGGCGCCACCCGCGTGGTGGATCGCGACGTAGCGAATGCGCAGATGGATGCCTATTTCAGCGCACACCAGGCATTACGCGAGGAGCTGTCTCGCGACGTGATGGACGTGGCGGTGTCGGAGAACAGCGCGCACACCCAGCTGCTGGAAACCTTGGCCGCTTCGGCCGAGGGTGAGCGCAGCCTGCATGAAGGCGGCCAGTGGCGCGGGGTACTGATGGCGGTGTCGGGCCTGCCCTTTGTACTGGCGGCCCTGTTTATTCTGAGTCGAGTCTGGCTCGCCCCGGAGCGTTTGAAAGGTACACCGCTGTCGGCAGCCGGTGCGGGCGCGTGCCTGGGCCTCATCGGGCTGGGCCTGCTGTGGCTGGGCATCCGTCGATTCAAGCGCGCGCCGCAGACCGCGTTGCGCCTGACACCGGAGCATTTTGTGTTCAATAACCTGGCGCAACCGCTGCCCATCGAACATATCGAGGAGATCACGTTGCAGTTTGTCCAGGGCATCTGGGTAACCGTTCAACTGACGCCCGAGGCGCCGTTACCCGTAATGCGCAAGACCGCGTTCGGCGTACCCGGCGTGCGGGTCAACAAGAAGAAACGCCAGGTGCTGCTGCTGATGGCACAGCTGTGTATCGACAATAAAAAGATCGAACCCTATGAGGGGTTGTCCTTGATGCTCGACTACAAGAATGCAGCGTTGGCGCGCAAGATTTTGCAGAGCCGCGAGGACTGATGCCCGCCCATAAAAAAACCCCGAACCAGTCGGGGTTTTTTATCGCCTGGAATCAGGCGCGACATGCGATCACTTAGAAAACGTTGATCGGGTAGTCGGCGAACAGACGGATTTCGTTACCGCCAACGTTGTAGTTGCTGGCGTTGTTGGAAACGCGCAACCACGAGGCACGAGCACGCAGGCTCAGGTCTTTGGCCGGGCCGCTTTGGACGACGTATTTAAACTGGTTGAAGATCTCGCGCTCGGTGCCATTGCCACGGTTGGAACCGTCGTCAATGTTGGTACCGCGCACGTAGGCCACGTTGTAGGTCAGGCCAGGCACGCCGAAGGTGCTGAAGTCCAGGCCGTAGCCGGCTTGCCAGGAGCGCTCGTCCTTGCCGTTGAAGTCGGACCAGTAGGAGTTGGCCAGCAGGATGGTGTTGCCACCGTCGCCGATGCCAGTGTCCGCGGTATTGTCACGGTAGCCGCCATACAGGTAACCGGTATCGCCGGTACTGCGCTGATGGGCCAAGGTGAAGCTGTGCGCACCAACAGCCCATGTAGCGCCCAGGCTCCAAATTTTGTTGTCGCGCGCGTCGCCATTACCGCGTTGCTCGGCGAAGCTCCTGTCCAGCTTGGTTTTGTAGCCGTTGAAGTCAAAGGTCAGCGACTGTTTCTCTGGCAGGGCCAGTACGTAGTTGACGTTGACGTATTGCTTCTTCAGCACGTCTTCCATGTCGGAAGCGTACAGCGCAGCCGACAGATTTTCGGTGAACTTGTAGCTGCCGCCCAGGTAGCTGATGTTCTTCAGGTTGCCGCTGTCGGTGCCTTCAGCACCTTTTTGGGCTTCCTTGGTGAAGCGACCTGCATCCAGTTGCAGACCTTCGATCTCTTTGGAAACGATCGAGGTACCGGTGTAGGTTTCCGACAACAGACGAGAGTTGTCGTATTGCAATACAGGAACGGCAGGCATTTGCTCGCCGTACTTGAGCACGGTGTTCGATACGCGGAACTTCACCGCCGCGCCGCCTTTGGCCAAGTCGTCAGCTGCTGCGCCGCTGTCACCTTGCTTGAAGAAGTTAATGCCGCCAGCGCCGCTGCGACCTTTACCACCGTCCAGACGAATCGCATATTGGCCAATCACATCCACACCCACACCAACGGTGCCTTGGGTGAAGCCGGACTCGAACTTGCCGATGAAGCCTTGGCCCCATTCGGCTTTGTCTTGCTTGCCGTTTTTGTAGTCGCGGCTGATGTAGGCGTTACGGGCTGCGATGTTCAGGTGGCTGTCTTCAACGAAACCCTTGGATTGCTCCTGGTCGTTTGCCATTGCTGTCGATGCGCTCAAAATCCCCAGAGCGATCAGACTCATCCGTTGCTTCAACATTTTTTTGTATTCCTTATTACGGGTTGAGTACGCGCGATGACACCAGGCTCCATGTCGCTTTTCTGGTGTCGACTTTTTCCGAAAAAAGAAGGCCCGCGGACGACTGAACATGCCGCGGGCCTTTTCTTATTGGATGAGTCATGGCGGTTAGCCACAGGCGTTGGGCGCAATCCTAGTCGCGCGTTGAACTATGTGTCAATTTCGTGAATCGTCTGTATTTAGGCGAAATAATTCTAAGCAAAGGCCTACGGCCTTTCTGAAAACGACCAAATTCCGTCTTCAACGACCCAGGAAACACATCTCGTAACATATTTCAAAGCCGATACGTTTGGTAATGGATAACGCACGCAAATGCAAAGCATTACCATTAGCGCGCTTTTTCCTGCCAAACCTTTTGGATGCATTCCACCATGCCTGCCCTTCGCCTGACGCCCATGACCCTTGGGCTTTCTGTTCTGCTGTCTGCCGGTTTTGCCTGTGCCGCCACCACCTTGCCCGAAACCTCGATCAGCGCCGAAGCTGACGAAGACGACCCGCGCGTCAAGGAAACCAGCACCGCGACCCGCACCGCCACACCGGTACGGTATGTGCCCCAGGCCATCGACTCGGTGAAGACCGAAAGCCTGCGTTCCTACGGCATCAACGACCTGGGCCAGGCCTTGAGCGGCATCCCCAACGTCAGCAGCGGCGCCGACACGCGCTTCGACAGTTTGCGTATCCGTGGCTTCGACGCGAGCAACGACTTCTACCTCGATGGCATTCGTGACGACAGCCAGTACGTACGCGACCTGCACAACATCGAGCGCATCGAAGTGCTCAAAGGCCCGGCAGCCGTGCTTTACGGGCGAGGCGGCCAGGGCGGGATCGTCAACCGCGTGAGCAAACTGCCAACGGCCGGGCATAAGTCGAGCATCGAGGCCCAGGGCGGCAGCAACGATTTGCGCAGTGTGTATGCCGACCTGAGCACCGACCCCACCGACAACATCAGCCTGCGCCTGAACATGGGCAACCAGGACAACAACAGCTTCCGCGACGACGTCAGCGGCAATCGCCAACTGTTCGCACCGTCCATGAGCTGGCAGCTCACACCGGATCTGAACTGGCTGGTGCAATACGAATACAGCCGCTACAACCGCACGCCGGATCGCGGCATCCCCGGCGTCAACGGCCGCCCCGCCGACGTCAGTCGCAGCACCACCTACGGCGACAGCCGCGATTACATCGACGACAAGTCCCAGTCCCTGCGCTCCAAGCTGGCCTACGAACTCAACGATAACTGGCAACTGCGCCAGACCCTCGGCGTGTTCAAGCTCGACAGCGATTTCGACAACACCTACCAGACCGGCTATAGCGCCGCGACCAATCGGGTGACGCGCCAACGCTGGAAGCAAGACCTGACCACCCTCAACGTCTTCAACAACGTCGAGCTGGAAGGAGGCTTCAGCACCTTCGGCCTCGAACACCGCCTGCTCACCGGCGTGGAGCTGGGCAGCCAGCGCCGCGATCCAAAGCTGTACAGCGCCCCGCCTCGGCCGTGCCAACCCTGGACCTCAACCAGCCCAACCGTCACCTGAGCCACACCGGGCGCATGAGCGTATCGAGTAACAACCACACCGAAGTCGAAAGCCGCGCCCTGTATGTGCAAGACCAACTGCGCCTGAACGATCAATGGCAAGTACTGGCCGGCCTGCGTTACGACCGTTTCGAAGTGGACACCAAAAACAAACTGCTCAATACCCGACAAGACGTCAAAAGCCACAGCACCAGCCCGCGCTTTGGCCTGGTGTGGACGCCCCTGGAACACCACTCGTTCTATGCCTCCTGGAGCAAGACCTTCTCACCGGCCGGTGGCGGCCTGATCGGCATCACCCCGAACGCCGCCGGCAGCGTCAACGACCTGAGCCCCGAGCTGACCAGGCAAAAAGAGATCGGCGTGAAAAGCGACTGGCTCGACGACCGCCTGAGCACCACCCTGGCGGTGTACGAACTGGAACTCTACAACCGCCGCACCAGCGACCCGCTGGACCGCACCATTACCCTGCTCAGCGGCCTGCAGCGCTCCCGCGGCGTGGAGCTGACGGCCACCGGCAAGATCGTCGGCAACTGGTCTGTACGCGGTGGTGTCGGCCTGCAGGATGCCAAGGTCGAGAAGGACAACAACGGCTTTGAAGGCAAGCGCGTCAGCGACGTGGCCAAGCGCAATGCAAGCCTGTTTGTCACCTGGAAACCGGAGATGGGCTGGTACGCGGAAACCGGTTTGACCCTGGTCGGCGACCGCTACGCCGACAGCCTCAACACCGTGGTGCTGCCGGGTTATGGCAGTTGGGATGCATTGGTCGGGTTCCGGCAGAAAGAATGGGATGTGCGCGCGGCGCTGAACAACATCGCCGACAAGACCTACTACGAATCGGCGACCAGTGTGGCGCAGATTCAGCCGGGCGAGCCGCGTAACCTGGTGGTGACGGGCACTTATAGCTTCTAAACGTAAACCCCCTTCTTATCGCAGCTGCCGAGCGCAAGCGAGGCAGCTGCGATGAAGCCAAGGCTATTTCGTTAGTTACTCATCAACTCGCACAACGCGTGCATTTCAGCCTCGCTGAACAACCCCACCGGGTAGCGTTCACTCATCACACTGCGCAAATCCGGCTGCTGCCTGACTTGTCGCGAGCCGTTTTCCTTCAACCAGAGCCCCAGCGCATGGATCGCGTCACCGTCAACCCGCGAAGGGTGGAAGGTGCGCGTGTACATCGGGTTGATATTGGCGTTCATTTCAGCGCTCTCTCCTGCTGCGTGAGCGGCTAACTTACTCAAGGTTTATGACAGAACTGTGCGGTCATCACCCTGGGCCACTGGAGCAACACCGATACAAGAGCTATGCCAATGTCGCGTATCTACAGGTGGGCGGACACAAAAAAGCCCACGACCGTGCTGGGCCGTGGGCTTGCTGTAGAGGCCGAAACCGAGGGACGCCCGGTTGCCGGAAAGGCGTTGTTACAACTGCACTCAGTTTTTATGCGGGGCCGGCTGTTGTTGGGTCAGGCAATGGATATTACCGCCACCCAGTAACAGTTCACGGCCCGGCACCATCACCACTTCGTGCTGCGGGAACAGGTCCTGCAGGATAGCCTTGGCTTCAGCGTCCAACGGGTCGTCGAAACTTGGCGCGATGATGCCGCCGTTGACGATCAGGAAGTTGACGTAGGAACCCGCCAACCGCACGGTCGGATTGCGTTCCTGTGTGCCGTCCACCGGGTCGACCCCTGCGCACTCTTCCTCAGTGGCATACAACGGCCCCGGGATCGGCATTTTATGCACTGTGAACGAGCGCCCCTGGGCGTCGGTGCTGCTTTGCAGGACGGCCATGGCGGCGTGGCAACGCGCGTAGTTCGGGTCTTGCGGGTCGTCGGTCCAGGCCAGCAACACTTCGCCCGGACGCACGTAGCAGCAGAAGTTATCCACATGGCCGTCGGTTTCGTCGTTGAACAGGCCGTCCGGCAGCCAGATGATCTTATCCACAGCCAGGTTGGCGCTGAGCACCGCTTCGATTTCGGCACGGTCGAGGTGCGGATTACGGTTGCGATTGAGCAGGCATTCCTCGGTGGTGATCAGGGTACCTTCGCCGTCGACGTGGATCGAGCCGCCTTCCAGCACGAAGCCCTCTGTGCGATAACGCGGCGCGCGCTCGATTTCGAGGATCTTGCCGCCCACCTGCGAGTCGCGGTTCCACGGCGAGTACAGGCCACCGTCAAAACCGCCCCAGGCGTTGAAATCCCAGTTCACGCCGCGTACTTCGCCACGGTCGTTGATCACGAACGTCGGGCCGGTATCGCGCACCCAGGCGTCATCGCTGGACATTTCCACCACACGGATATTCGGCACGTCCAGGCGGGCGCGGGCGTTTTCGTACTGGCCGGCAGAAACCGCCACGGTCACCGGCTCAAAACGTGCGATGGCCTTGGCCACCGCCACGTGAGCGGCCTGCGCGGGCTTGCCGCCCAGGCGCCAGTTGTCCGGGCGCTCGGGCCACACCATCCAGGTTTGGGTCTGTGGCGCCCATTCGGCGGGCATGTGGAAGCCATCGGCGCGGGGGGTGCTGTGCAGGGTGGTCATGGCGATCAGGACTCCGAATGGGGTAAAGGCCGACTTTATAACGGATAAAAATCGGCTTTAAAAGCGAACAAACAACCTGGATGAAAAATGTGACAGCCAATAATCGATAACAATCGATTATTTACAGTTGCTCATCCAGCACCTTCGACAGCATGTCGACAAAGAAGTCCACGCTACGTTTGGAGGTCACCATCGGCGGCTTGATCTTGAGGATGTTCAAATAATCGCCAGTCGGCTGCATGAAAATCCCCAGCTCCCGCAAGCGATCACACAACAGGGTGGTCTCTTCGGTGGCGGGCTCCAGGGTTTGCCGGTCACGCACCAGCTCCAGGCCCAGATAGAAACCGGAACCGTGAACCGCGCCTACCAGGGGATGACGGTCAATCAGTGCTTCCAGCCGCGCCTTGAAATGCCCGCCGACCACCTGGGCTTTTTCCCACAGTTTTTCTTCTTCCATCACATCCAACACCGCCATGCCGATCCGGCAACTCACCGGGCTGCCCCCCGACGATGAGAAGAAATACCCCTCGGCCTCCAATGCTTCGGCGATCTCACGACGGGTGATCACCGCGCCAAGTGGCTGACCATTGCCCATGCCCTTGGCCATGGTGATGATGTCGGGCACCACACCCTGCTCTTCGAAGCCCCAGAAGAAATGCCCCATGCGGCCGTAGCCCACCTGCACTTCATCGGCGATGCACACGCCACCCTGGGCCCGCACCAACCCGTACACCTGCTGCAAGTAACCCGGCGGCAAGGAGATACCACCGGCGTTGCCGTACACCGGCTCACAGATAAACCCGGCCAGTTGGCGCTTGCTCGCAGCGATTTTCGCCAGGTTGTGTTCCACGCTTCGTACGTAGTCCGGCGCACTGTCCTGCCCGCGGAACTCACCGCGATAGGTGTTCGGCGCAGTGACCGGGTGGACCCACTCCGGGCGGCTGCTCAGGGCCTGGGGGTTGTCGGCAATGGAGGTGGACACCGCATCCGCCGCCACCGACCAGCCGTGATAGGCCTCCAGCACACTGAGCATGTCGCGCCCACCGCTGTAGGCCCAGGCCAGGCGGATGGCCAGGTCGTTGGCCTCGGTGCCGCTGTTGACCAGGAACACCCGATCCATGCCCGCCGGCGCCAGCGCCAGCAAGCGCTCGGAAAATTCGGCAATGGCGGCATAGTGAAACCGCGAGTTGGTATTGAGCAGCGACCATTGCCGCGCCGCCACCGCCGCCATGCGCGGGTGACCGTGACCCAGCACGGCGACGTTATTGAGCATGTCCAGGTAGGAGCGGCCCTGCATATCGATCAGGTGGTTGCGCCAGCCGCGCTCGATGCGTGGCGGGTCGACGTAATAGTGCTTCTGCGAGCGGGCGAAACTGGCGTCACGCCGGGCCAGCAGGGCGTGGGGGTCGAGTTCCGGTTCGGCATCGCAGGCCAGCCCCAGTAACCCCGCAGGCGAGGGGCACAAGGCTTGCCAGGCCAAGGCCCGGGACGGTGTACAAAACAGCGGCGGTTCGAGGTCGGCACGGCACAGTTGCACGGTCAGCGGCCCATGGACCTCACCGAGAACCTGCCCTTCCACCAGCAATGAACCGTGCTTCAACCGGGTGTCCACGCCCCACAACCGCACGCTCAGCTCCACACCTTGCACGCTCACAAGGCCATCGGCGTCCTGATGCAGCGTTCCGGCAAAAGGCGCCTCCAACACCGTGCCGTGGGGCAGATGCAGCTCTACGTGGAGGGGGAAAGTCTGCGGTTCGGTGGCACTGTCCGGGCAGGTACGCGACAGCCGATATTGGCCATAACGACTTGCCGCCAGCCCATGCACGGCCGCCGCCTGATCCAGCAGTTGCCGATCAATGCCGGGCAGTTCCCAGTTGCCGGCTTCGAAATGCGGGCTGAGCACACCCAGGTCGATCAGCGCGAACTCACGCCCCACCAGGCCCGGTAACAACGGCGCGAAGTCCTGGCTGGCAATCGACGGCAGCGTCTCACCGACACTGCCGAGAATCGCAGCCTCCATCAGTTCAAACGGCACCGACGTCGCCACATGGAAAATTTCCCACTCGTGTTCGGCGTTTTTCAACAGGTAAGTGTTGTCCGGATCCAGGCGTTGCTGCTGTTCGCTGCTTAGTACCAACACTGCCGCACGGGCGACGATCAGTGGCCACAACGCCTGCAATTCCTCGCGTTGCAACGGGGTCACGGCATGGCAGGCCCTGACCGCAGGCAGGATGGCAAACGGGTCGCCCTCGGCATGGTGCAACAGGGCCGCGCAGGTCACCGACAGGTCGGCAACCCGCCAGGTGTGCACCAGGTCGCCGAAATCGATGACGCCTTGCAGTTGCCAGTGCCGTTGCGCATCGCGCTGCCACACCACGTTGTCATCGGTGATGTCCATGTGCACCGCTTGCCAGGGCAGGCGGTCGGCCAGGGGGCGAATACGCTGCTCAACCTGCTCGGCCACCTGTTCCAGCGCGGCGCGGTGGGGCAGGTTTTCCAGGGTGGCCAACAGATGAGTGATCAGTTCCCGGGCATGGCGCGGGTCCCATTGCAGGGTGCGGTCCAGCCCTGGGTGCGAGAAATCAGCAAGCGCGCGGCTCATGCGCCCGCACAGGTCGCCGAAGCCTGCGATCACGTCGCGTCCCAAATGCGGCAGATGGGTCAACGGCTGGCCGTCGATATAGTCCAATAGCCGCACGTGCAGGGGCTGGCCATCGACCGTCACGCTCAGCAGCTCTTCACCGCTCAGGGCCTTGATGACCTTGGGCACCCGCACGCCCTGCAGGGTGTCGAGGGCCGCGTGCTGGGCCTGCAGCTCAATCGCCGCATAGTCGCCCCGGCAGATTTTCAGAACAAACCGACCGCGGGCACTGTCGATTTTGTAATTGAGGTCTTGCTGGCTGCCCAGTGATTGCAGGGTGCCCGTTAGGCCGTAGTGCTGCTCGAGCAATTGCGCTGCCTGGTCGGGGCCTACTTGCGGGCAGGGTAGACTGGCGCGATGGATCAACGTGGCGAGCAGCATGGGGGATGACCTCGAATTTTTAGAGGTGTATATCGCCACTTTTCAGGGGGATTACGCAACCCCCGTACACATGCCGTCCTGCCCGTCACGCCAACACAGGCTATGCTGCACTCGCTAAACGTTCGTCTAAGGAAAGGGCCCCCGACATGCGCATTCTCATTACCGGTGGCGCCGGTTTTATCGGTTCTGCTTTGATACGTCACTTGATTCAGCATACTGAGCACGAAGTGCTCAACCTCGACAAGCTCACCTACGCCGGCAACCTGGAATCGCTGACCAGCATCGCGTCCAATAGCCGTTATGAATTCGTTCAGGCCGATATTATCGATCAGGCCACCGTCAGCGCCGTGCTCGCACGCTTTGAACCCCACGCGATCATGCACCTGGCCGCCGAGTCCCACGTAGACCGTTCGATTGACGGCCCGTCGGATTTTATCCAGACCAATATCGTCGGCACCTACAGCCTGCTGGAGGCCGCCCGCGGCTATTGGCAAACACTCGCCGAGCCAGAAAAGCGTGGATTTCGCTTCCACCATATTTCCACCGACGAAGTCTACGGCGACCTCCACGGCGTGGACGACTTGTTCACCGAAACCACGCCCTACGCGCCCAGCTCGCCCTACTCGGCCAGCAAAGCCGCGTCCGACCACCTGGTCCGCGCCTGGCACCGCACGTACGGCCTGCCCGTGCTGCTGACCAACTGCTCCAACAACTACGGGCCCTTCCACTTCCCCGAGAAGTTGATCCCGCTGGTTATCCTCAATGCCCTCGCGGGCAAACCATTGCCGGTCTATGGTGATGGCTTGCAAGTGCGCGACTGGTTGTTTGTCGAAGACCATGCCCGGGCACTGCTCAACGTCGTGACACACGGCGTGGTCGGCGAGACCTACAACATCGGCGGCCACAACGAACAGAAGAATATTGACGTAGTACGCAGCATCTGCACCCTGCTGGAGGAATTGGCACCGCAACATCCCCACGGAGTGGAGCAATACACCGACCTGATCACGTTCGTTAAGGATCGCCCAGGCCACGACCAACGCTACGCAATCGATGCAGGCAAGATCGAACGCGAACTGGGCTGGGTACCCGAAGAAACCTTTGAAACCGGGCTGCGCAAAACCGTGCAGTGGTACCTCGATAACCTGGAATGGTGCCGCAGGGTCCAGGACGGCAGTTATCAGGGTGAACGATTGGGCAATACCGACACGAGGGATCTGATCGCATGATGAAAGGAATCGTATTGGCCGGTGGCTCCGGCACTCGCCTGCACCCCATCACCCTGGGAGTGTCCAAACAGCTGTTACCGGTGTATGACAAGCCGATGATCTACTACCCGATCTCGGTGCTGATGCTGGCAGGCATCAAAGAGATCCTGGTGATTTCCACCCCGGCGGACTTACCGCAATACCGCAACCTGCTGGGCGATGGCAGCCAGTTTGGCGTCAGCTTCAGCTACGCCGAACAACCGCAGCCGGACGGCTTGGCACAAGCTTTTCTGATTGGCGAACAGTTCATCGGCAACAACCCCGTTTGCCTGATCCTGGGCGACAACATTTTCCACGGCCAGCGTTTCAGCGAGCAGTTGCATGCAGCGGTCAAGCGCGGCAAAGGCGCCACGGTATTTGGCTATTGGGTCAAGGATCCGCAGCGCTTCGGCGTGATCGACTTCGACAGCGAAGGCCGCGCCCTGTCCATCGAAGAAAAACCGACCACGCCCAAATCAAGCTATGCCGTCACCGGACTGTATTTCTACGACAACGACGTGATCAACATCGCTAAAGCCGTCAAACCCTCAGCCCGCGGCGAGCTGGAAATCACCGACATCAATAACGCCTATCTAAAGCGTGGAGACCTTCACGTCGAGCGCTTCGGCCGTGGCTTTGCCTGGCTCGACACCGGCACCCACGACAGCCTGCTGGAAGCCTCACAGTACGTGCAGACCATCGAACATCGTCAGGGCCTCAAAGTGGCGTGCCTCGAAGAAATCGCCTACGGCAACGGCTGGATCGACCGCGACCATCTGCTCGAACGCGCCAAATACTTCGGCAAGACCGGCTACGGTCAATACCTGTACACGTTGGCGGGAGACAACCGATGAACCTCGTTGACACCTCACTCCCCGGCGTACTGATCATCGAACCCAAGGTGTTCGGTGACGAGCGTGGTTTTTTCTACGAAAGCTTCAATGCTCGCGCCTTTGCAGCGGCCACCGGGCTCAAGCGCGAGTTTGTCCAGGACAACCACTCGCGCTCGCAAAAAGGCGTGCTGCGGGGCCTGCATTACCAACTGGAACACACCCAGGGCAAACTGGTACGGGTTACCGCCGGTGAAGTGTTGGACGTGGCCGTGGACATCCGCCGCAGTTCGCCGAATTTCGGGCGATGGGTGGGCGTGCGTCTGTCGGCACAGAACCATCGCCAGTTGTGGGTGCCGGAAGGGTTCGCCCATGGCTTTGTGGTGTTGAGCGACTCCGCCGAGTTCTTGTACAAGACCACCGACTACTACCAGCCCAGTGCGGAACGCAGCATCCTGTGGAACGACCCGACGTTGGCCATCGACTGGCAACTGAGCGAACCGCCGCAACTGTCCGCCAAGGACCAGGCTGGAAAGCTGCTGATGGACGCCGATCTATTCCCATGAAAATCCTGATCACCGGCCAACATGGCCAAGTCTCCCAGGCGCTGCAAACGCAGCTTCAGGGCCTGGGCGAACTGATTGTACTCGGCCGCGAGCACCTCGATCTGGCCGACGCCAAGCGCATCCGCCAGCAGGTACGCGCACACCGCCCCGACCTGATCATCAACGCCGCCGCCCACACGGCTGTGGATCAGGCCGAAAGCGAACCGGACCTCGCCTTCGCCATCAACGCCACCGCCCCCGGGATTCTCGCCGAGGAAGCCAAGACCCTGGGCATCCCGTTGATCCACTACTCCACCGACTACGTGTTCGACGGCAGCAAGCCTGGGCCCTACACCGAAGCAGACACGCCCAACCCCTTGGGCGTCTACGGCCAGAGCAAACTGGCGGGTGAACAGGCGATTGCCACAGTGGGAGGCCAGCACCTGATCCTGCGTACCAGCTGGGTCTACTCCAACCACGGCAAGAACTTCCTGCTGACCATGCAGCGCCTGCTGCAAGAAAAACCCCACCTGCGCATCGTCGCCGACCAGATCGGCGCGCCGACGTGGGCCGGGACCATTGCCGCCAGTACGCGCGCCCTGATCGAACGCTGGCAGGCGGGCAAGGCCGGGGAATGGGGCATCTACCACCTGACCGCCGAAGGTGAAACCTCGTGGTTCGGCTTTGCCCAGGCGATCGGCGATCACCTGCGCGCCAGTGGCCGCGCGTGTGCCGAACTGGAGGCGATCCCGTCCAGCGCCTACCCGACGCCTGCCCGGCGCCCGCTGAACTCACGCCTCGATTGCAGCCACCTGCGCCAGCAATGGCACGTCAGTCAGCCCTTGTGGCAAGACGCATTGCGCGAGTGTCTTGCCGGGCAGCACTAGGCATAATGCGCCTGTACCCACAGGCGCACGACTCCCATGACTCCACCCCTTCCGCGAAGACCCCGCTGGCGCAGCCTCGCCCTGTTGGCCCTGTGCCTGGCGCCGCTGCTGTGGCCGCTGGAGCACTTGGCCGAGCGTTACTATCGCAGCGAGCTGGCCGGGCAAAACCGCCAGACCCTCGACCTGTACGTCGCCAACCTGCTGGGCACCCTGCATCGCTATGAAGTGCTGCCGCAGATCCTCGGCGACTTGCCGGCCTTGCGCACGGCACTGGGCGCGCCGCAGGTCAGCACCAACCTGGTCAACGCCAACCTGCTGCTCAAGGACGTCGCCGCCCAGGCCGGGGTGGAAGTGATGTATTTGATGGACACCACCGGCAAGACCCTCGCCGCGTCCAATTGGGACAAGCAGGACAGTTTTGTCGGGCGCAACTTCTCGTTCCGGCCCTATTTCAGCGAAGCCATGGCCGGGCGCCTGGGGCGGTTTTTCGGGCTGGGCACCACCTCGGCCAAGCGCGGCTATTTCTTCGCCGCCGCCGTGCGCGATGGCGACACGATCATCGGCGTACTGGTGGTCAAGGTCGACTTGGACCACACCGAAAGCCTGTGGGGCAATACCCCGGAACAACTGCTGGTCACCGACCACAACGGCGTGGTGATCCTCACGTCGCGCCCGCAATGGCGCTTCCGTGCCACCCGGCCGCTGACCGCCGAGGAACGCCAGGCCATCATCGCCATCCAGCCCTACCCCACGCGCGACCCGCAACCCTTGAGCCTGAGCAGCAGCGCATGGCTGCGCCAATCCACCGCCATTGCCGAGACCGGCTGGAATGTGGAGATCCTGGCACCGCAATCCTTGATCAGCCGCCCGGTGCGCACGGTGGTCGCCGTGGGCGGCGCCACGTTGCTGGTGTTGATGCTGCTGCTGGGCCTGTTGATGCAACGCCGCCGCCACTACCTGGAACGCATCGCCTTCGAAGCCAAGGCCCGCCGCGAGCTGGAGATGCGCGTGGTCGAACGTACCAGCGATCTGGAAGGCCTCAACCGGCGCCTCAAACAGGAAGTGCTGGAGCGCGAACACGCCCAGCAGGAACTGGTGCGCGCCCAGGATGACCTGGTGCAGGCCGGCAAGCTGTCAGCGCTGGGCACCATGTCGGCGAGTATCAGCCACGAACTCAACCAACCCCTGGCGGCGATTCGCAGCTATGCGGAAAACGCCGAGATCCTGCTCGACCACGAGCGCACCAGCGATGCCCGGGGCAATCTCAAGCTGATCAGCGAACTGACCGGGCGCATGGCCTCGATCATCGCCCACCTGCGCGCCTTCGCCCGGCGCGACCGGCACGCGCCGGAGAGCGTGGCCCTGCAACCTGCCCTCGACGACGCCCTGGCACTCCTGGCCAAGCGGCGGCGCTCGATGGAAGTGGAACTGATCCGCGATTTGCCGGAAGCGACGCTGTGGGTGCAGGCCGGCGAAACCCGCCTGCGCCAGGTGCTGGGCAACCTGCTGGCCAACGCCCTCGACGCCCTGACCGAAAAAGGCCCGCCGCGCAAACTGTGGCTGAGTGCCGAAACCACCGCCCAGGGCGTCAACCTGTACATTCGCGACAACGGCCCGGGCTTTTGCATGGAAGCCCTGGGCCGCGCCAGCGAACCGTTCTACACCACCAAGACCCGCACTCAGGGCTTGGGCCTGGGCCTGGCGATCTGTGACACCCTGATGCGTGCCTTTGGCGGCGAACTGCTGTTTGCCAACCACAAGGAAGGTGGCGCGCTGTTAACCTTGAAATTGCGTGCCGGCTCGCCGGGCGTCAGTCTGCAACCGTCCGAGGACCGCAGTGTATGAGTATCGATAACCAGATTCAGGTGGTGCTGATCGACGATGATCCGCACTTGCGTCAGGCCCTGTGCCAGACCCTGGACCTGGCCGGGCTGAACGTCCTGACCCTGGGCGAAGCCACCGGCCTCACCGTGCGCCTGTCGCGGGATTGGCCGGGCGTGGTGGTCAGCGACATCCGCATGCCCGGCATGGACGGCCTGGAGCTGCTGGCCGAGCTGCACGGCCAGGATCCGGACCTGCCGGTGCTGCTGATCACCGGCCACGGCGACGTGCCGCTGGCGGTGCAGGCCATGCGCGCGGGTGCCTATGACTTCCTCGAGAAACCCTTCGCCAGCGACGCCCTGCTCGACAGCGTGCGCCGCGCCCTGGCCCTGCGCCGGCTGGTGCTCGACAACCGCAGCCTGCGCCTGGCCCTGAGCGACCGCCAACAACTGAGCACCCGCCTGGTGGGGCACTCGCCACAGATGCTGCGCCTGCGCGAGCAGATCGGCGCCCTGGCCGCAACCCGCGCAGATGTGCTGATCCTCGGCGAAACCGGCGCCGGCAAGGAAGTGGTGGCCCGCGCGCTGCACGACCTGTCGAGCCGGCGCAGCGGGCCGTTTGTGGCGATCAATGCCGGGGCGTTGGCCGAGTCGGTGGTGGAGAGCGAGCTGTTCGGCCATGAGCCCGGCGCCTTTACCGGCGCGCAGAAGCGGCGCATCGGCAAATTCGAATTCGCCAACGGCGGCACCTTGTTCCTCGATGAAATCGAAAGCATGAGCCTGGACGTACAGGTCAAGCTGCTGCGTCTGTTACAGGAGCGTGTGGTGGAGCGCCTCGGCGGCAACCAGCTGATCCCGCTGGATATCCGCATCATCGCCGCCACCAAGGAAGACCTGCGCCAGGCCGCCGACCAGGGCCGCTTCCGCGCCGACTTGTACTATCGCCTCAACGTCGCGCCGTTGCGTATTCCGCCACTGCGCGAGCGCGGTGAAGATGCGCTGATGCTGTTCCAGCACTTCGCCGACGAAGCCAGCAGCCGCCATGGCCTGCCGTTGCATGAGCTGCAACCGGGCCAGCGTGCCCTGCTGTTGCGTCATAGCTGGCCGGGTAATGTGCGCGAATTGCAGAACGCTGCCGAGCGCTTTGCGTTGGGCCTGGAGCTGGCGCTGGACAGCACCCCGGACAACCCCGCCAGCGGCGTGCTGACTTCCACGCCGGGCGGCTTGAGCGAACAGGTCGAGCAGTTCGAAAAAAGCCTGATCGCCGCCGAACTGACCCGCCCCCACAGCTCCATGCGCAGCCTCGCAGAAGCCCTCGGCGTACCGCGCAAGACCCTGCACGACAAACTGCGCAAGCACGGCCTGAACTTCGCCAACCCAAGCACTGACGACGAATGACCCTCCCCACCCACCAAGAGGCCGCCATGAGCCGCGACAGCCGTTACCTGGAATCCATCCTCCACCACGACATCCCCCTGACCCGCGAAATGGGCCTCAAGGTACTCGACTGGCAAGACGGGCAACTGCGGCTGCACCTGCCCTTGCACGCCAATATCAACCACAAGAGCACCATGTTCGGCGGCAGCCTCTATTGCGGTGCGGTGCTGGCGGGTTGGGGCTGGATGCACCTGCAACTGCGCGAGGAAGGGATTGAAGACGGGCATATCGTGATTCAGGAAGGGCAGATCAGTTATCCGCTGCCGGTGACGCAAGACGCGACCGCCATTTGCGCGGCGCCGGAGGAGAAGGTGTGGAAGCGCTTTTTGGCGACCTACAGGCGCTATGGCCGGGCGCGGCTGGCGTTGGACACCTGGATCGTGAATGAGGGCAGTGAAGAGCGGGCCGTTACGTTCACCGGCCAATACGTCTTGCACCGCTAGAAGCCAATACACAAAAAAATATGGGAGGGGGCTTGCTCCCTCCCACATTCAGATCGGCTGAGGTATTAAGAGCGGGCCAAGGTCAGCAACCGCTCACGCCACGCCGCCTTCGCCGGCAACGCCAGGAAAAACGGATTCAGCAACGACGCCCGCGCCGGATAGCTGAACGGCTCGCCACTCAACTCCAGCACCTCGCCGCCCGCCCCTTCCAATACACCCTGGGCCGCCGCCGTATCCCACTGCGAAGTCGGCGCCAGGCGCGGGTAGCAATCGGCACTGCCCTCGGCCAACAGGCAGAACTTCAACGAACTGCCGATATTCGCCAGCTTCAACTCACCCAACCCTTCGCTCAAACCGTCCAGCAGGCGCTCTTGCTCGGGGCTGGTATGCCGGCGGCTGGCGACCACGGTGAACGCCTCACCCACTGCCGGCGCCTCGCGCACCTGGATCTGCCTGGGCGCTTCGTTCACGTCGGAACGCCACGCCCCCAGGCCGGCACCACCGAAGTAGCAACGGCCACTGGTGGGCATGGACACCACGCCGAACACCACGCGGCCCTGTTCGACCAGGGCAATATTGACGGTGAATTCTTCGCTGCCGGCGATAAATTCCTTGGTGCCATCCAGCGGGTCCACCAACCACCAGCGCTGCCAGCCGGCACGTACGTTCTGGTCGATGTCGGCGTCTTCTTCGGACAGCACCGGGATGCTCGGGTCCAGTGCGGTAAGGCCCGCGAGAATCAGATGGTGGGCGGCCAGGTCGGCCGCCGTGACCGGCGAATCATCGGCCTTGGAGGTCACCGCCACATCGGCGCGCCAGTACGGCAGGATCACTTCACCCGCCTGGCGGGCCAGTTCGATCACAGGGGCGATAAACGGGTGGCCTAAAAACAGTTCGCTCATGGGGTAAACGCTCCACGCTGAATCAACAAATCTCGTACCAGGTATAACGCCGCCAGGGCGCGGCCTTCGCTGAATTGCTCGTTTTGCGCAAGCTGCGACAGCTCGCGCAGGTTGACCCGGTCCACACGCATCGGCTCGGGCTCATCGCCTTCCAGGCGTTCTTCATAGAGTTGGGTGGCGAGCACCACCTGGATTTTCTGGCTCATGTAGCCAGGAGACAACGACAGCTCGGTAATGTGTTCCAACTGCCGTGCGCCGTAGCCGGCTTCTTCCTTGAGTTCACGGTCTGCCGCCGCCAGCACGTCTTCGCCGGGTTCGATCAGGCCCTTGGGCAATGACAGCTCATACTCATCGGTGCCGCCGCAGTACTCCTCAACCAACAACGCATGATCTTCGTCGATCATCGCCACGATCATCACTGCGCCGTAGCCGGCACCGCGGCCCACCAGGCGCTCGTAGGTCCGTTCAACGCCATTGGAAAAGCGCAATTGCACTTCCTCCACGCGGAACAAACGGCTACTGGCGACTATTTCGCGGGCGAGGACGGTGGGTTTCTGGCGCATAAGCGGCTCCTTGGCGTGATCGGGTTACTATACCGTGGCTTTTCCGATTGTCTGTGTCGGATATCTTTACTTACATGAGACCGCACCATGCCCTCTTTGCCCTGGCACGCCATCGACACCGTCCTGCTGGACATGGACGGCACCCTGCTCGACCTGCATTACGACAACCATTTCTGGATGGAACACCTGCCCCAGCGTTACGCCGAGCTGCACGGGGTGAGCCGAGCCATGGCCGAGATGGAGTTGCAGCCTCTGTTCGAGCGTAACGCCGGACAGTTGCAATGGTATTGCCTGGATTTCTGGAGTGCGGAACTGAACATCCCGGTGCGCGAACTCAAGCTGGAAACCGCCCACCTGATCGCCCTGCGCCCGGATGCCGACACCTTCCTGGCGGCGATCAAACGGGCAGGCAAGCGCGTGATCCTGATCACCAACGCCCATCGTGATTCGCTGTCGTTGAAATTGGAGCGCATTGAACTGGCGCCGTACTTCGAGCGATTGATCAGCTCCCACGACTACGGCTTCGCCAAGGAAAACCCGCAGTTCTGGGATGCCTTGCAGGCTGACATCCAGTTCGATCCGGCTCGCAGCCTGTTTATCGACGACACCCTGCCGATCCTGCGCAGTGCCCAGGTGTTTGGCGTGGGGAATTTGCTGGCGGTGAAAGAGCCGGACAGCAAAAAGGGGCCAAAGGACACGGCTGAATTTGCAGCAGTCGGTGACTACCGCGATCTCATTGTCGGGCTCTGAACCCTGTGGGAGGGAGCAAGCCCCCTCCCACCTTTTCGCCCGTGTATTACTCAGGAATACGCAGCGTCTGCCCTGGGTAAATCTTGTCTGGATGGGACAACAGCGGCTTGTTGGCCTCGAAGATCTTGTTGTACAGGTTGGCGTTGCCGTACACCGTCAGGGAAATCGCGCTGAGGGTGTCACCCTTTTTCACCACGACGAAACGGGCGGCGGCCACTGCCGGGCCGGTTACGGTGATCTGGTCATCCACACTGGCCACGCCTTGAATGTTACCCAGCGCCAGCAGAATCTTCTCTTTCTCTTCCTGGGTGGCGACTTCACCGGTCACGGTCACTTTGTCGCCATCCACCGTGGTCTGTACATTCGGATTCCCCAGACCCACCTTCGCTACGTGTTCCTTCAACTGCTCACTCGCGTTGGCGTTACCCGGCGTCAACAGGTCGACAATCTTTTCGCCGGCTTCTTTGATAAAGCTGAAAATGCTCATAGTGCGCTCTCCTTGGTAGTTGATTTCCAGATGCCCAAGACTAGACCAGTCCGGCAGACTTGGGTTCCAGCCCGACCAAAGACGCAAACGCGCTAGAATCCCCCCGCCATTGGAATAAGCCCTGGAGCGAAGATGGACATCAAGCAGCTGAAATTCCTCATCGCCCTCGACGAGACCCGTCACTTCGGCCAGGCCGCGGCGCGTTGCCACATCACCCAACCAACCCTGTCGATGCGCCTGCGCAGCCTTGAAGAAGAGCTGGACTTGCCGCTGGTCAATCGCGGCCAGCGTTTCGAAGGGTTCACCGCCCCCGGCGAGCGCGTGCTGGCCTGGGCACGCACGGTGCTGGCGGCCTATGACGGCTTGCAGGCCGAAGCCGCCGCCTGTCGTGGCAACCTGGTAGGTACGTTGCGCCTGGGCGTGGTGCCGTTGTCGAGCTTTGATCCGCTGGCGTTGATGCAACAACTGCACAAGGAGCATCCGAGCCTGCGCTTTGAGCTGTCGGCCCTCAGCTCCGAGCAGATCCTCGAACAGTTGGCGAGCAATCGCCTGGACCTGGGCGTGTCCTACCTCGACCGCCTGGACAACGAGCGCTTCGATTCCCTCGCCCTCGGCGAAACCCGCATGGGCCTGCTCTACGACCAGCGCTATTTCAGTTTTGGCGACAAGCCGCTGAGCTGGGAGGCCTTGATCGAACTGCCCCTGGGCATGCTCACCAGTGGCATGCACTTCCGTCAGTCCATCGACCACAACTTCCACAGCCGGGGCCTGCACCCGCAGCCGCTGTTACAAACCGACGCCGTCCATCAGTTGTTACAAGCTGTGCATGGCGGACTCTGCTGCGCCGTCATGCCGCTGGACGGCGGTCTGGATGCCCTTACCGAACATTTGCGCCTGCAACCCATCGAAGACGCCCACACCCTGGCGCGCCTGGGCCTGATCATGCGGCGCAGCGCGCCGCGTTCGGCATTGGCAGAGGCGTGTTTCGCGCTGTTTCAGAAATCGCAAACAGAGTCTTGATCGACGTCATCTATCGGTAGATCAGTACTGGCAATTAGACGCGACGCTTTGTCGCGCCTAGTCTAAACACTGATCAATCCGCCGGTGGTACTGCCCCATGAACGCCAAGCGCCCAGTCTGCGCGGCGCCTGCTCCGGAAACGTCCGCGCCCGTCGCCAGCCAGAGCTACCAGTTTTGCAACCTTGAGCACACTGAAGTCGCCAGCACCGCCTTGGCCGAAGAAGTAGCGTTGGCGATTGCCTATAACGACATCAGCCAGGCCGTCATGCTGGTCACCCCGACGGACCTTGAAGACTTTATTGTCGGGTTCAGCATCGGCAGCGGCATTATCGCCGACGTCAGCGATATTTATGATCTCAAACTCAGCGGTTCGGGTTCGGCCCAATACGCTCAGGTGCAGATCTCCAGCCGTGCGTTCTGGAACCTCAAGCAGCAGCGCCGCCAGCTGGCAGGTACCAGCGGCTGCGGCCTGTGCGGAGTGGAAGCGCTGGAGCAGGCGCTGCCGGACCTCCAAGTGCTGCCCGGCGCGCCCTTGCCGCCTGCCGAATGGCTTGACGGCCTGCGCCAGCGCATCAGTGCGTTCCAGCCCCTGGGCCAGTACAGCGGCGCGGTGCATGCGGCCGTGTTCATGAATAACCAGGGCGAATTGCTGATGGGCCGTGAAGACATCGGCCGGCACAACGCCCTCGACAAGTTGATCGGTGCGCTGATCCGCCAACGGGTCCCCACCGACGGAGGGCTGGCGATTGTCACCAGCCGTTGCAGCCTCGAATTGATCCAGAAAGTCCTGCGCGCGGGCATCCAGACCCTGGTCAGCCTGTCGTCGCCCACCGGCCTGGCCCTGCAATGGGCTCGCCGGCATCACCTCAATCTCATCCACCTGCCGCAGAAAAGTGCGCCGCGGGTCTACAGCCCTGCGATGGAGAACCAGCCGTGAGCAATCATCATCAAGCCGACCAAACCCCAACCCCGCGCTACAAGCCTTACAAGGGCCCGGCTGGCGGCTGGGGCGCGCTGATCAGCGTGGCACAGGCCTGGTTGACCAGCGACAACGCGCTGAAAAACCTGCGCATGATGCTCAAGACCAACCAGAACGGCGGCTTCGACTGCCCGGGCTGCGCCTGGGGCGACTCGCCGGAAAGCGGCATGGTCAAGTTCTGCGAGAACGGTGCCAAGGCGGTCAACTGGGAAGCCACCAAGCGCCGCGTTGACGCAGCGTTTTTCGCCAAGCACAGCGTCACCGCGCTGCTGGAGCAAAGCGACTATTGGCTCGAGTACCAGGGCCGCCTCACCGAGCCCATGCGCTACGACGCCGAGACCGACCGCTATACCCCCATCAGTTGGGAAGCGGCCTTCGACCTGGTCGGTAAGCACCTCAACGCCCTGCCCAGCCCGGACATGGCTGAGTTCTACACGTCGGGCCGCGCCAGCAACGAAGCGGCGTACCTGTACCAGCTGTTTGTGCGCGCCTACGGCACCAACAACTTCCCGGATTGCTCGAACATGTGCCACGAGGCCAGCGGCGTGGCCCTGGCTCAGAGCGTGGGGGTCGGCAAAGGCACCGTGACCTTTGATGACTTCGAACATGCCGATGCGATTTTCGTCTGGGGCCAGAACCCCGGCACCAACCACCCACGCATGCTCGAACCGCTGCGTGAAGCGGTCAAACGCGGTGCCCAGGTGGTGTGCATCAACCCCCTCAAGGAGCGCGGCCTGGAACGCTTCCAGCATCCGCAGCATCCGCTGGAAATGCTCACCAACGGCGACAAGCCGACCAACACCGCATACTTCCGCCCGGCGCTCGGTGGCGACATGGCGATCCTGCGCGGCATGGCCAAGTTCCTGCTGCTGTGGGAGCGCCAGGCTCAGGCCGAAGGCAAGGAAGCCGTGTTCGATCACGACTTCCTCAATGAACATACGGCCAACGTGCTGGATTACCTGGGCCAGATCGACGATACCTCGTGGGATGAAATCGTCGAACAGTCCGGCCTGACCCTGGTCGAGATCGAGCAAGCGGCGCGCATGTACGCCAAGGGCAAGAACGTGATCATGTGCTGGGCAATGGGTATTACCCAGCACCGCCACTCGGTGCCGACCATCCAGGAAATCGCCAACCTGATGCTGCTGCGCGGCAACATCGGCCGCCCCGGCGCCGGTCTGTGCCCGGTGCGTGGCCACAGCAACGTGCAGGGCGACCGCACCATGGGCATCAACGAACGCCCTCCGGTGGCGTTCCTCGACGCCCTGGAGCGACGCTTCCAGTTCCAGGTGCCGCGCACCAACGGGCACAACGTGGTGGAAGCGATCCACGCCATGCTTGAAGGTCGCTCCAAGGTGTTTATCGGCCTGGGTGGCAACTTCGCCCAAGCCACGCCGGACAGCCCGCGCACCTTTGAAGCACTGCGCAATTGCGACCTGACCGTGCAGATCAGCACCAAGCTCAACCGCAGCCACCTGATGCACGGCAAGGACGCGCTGATCCTGCCGTGCCTGGGCCGCACCGACATCGACATCCAGGCCGAAGGCCCGCAAGCGGTGACGGTGGAAGACTCGTTCAGCATGGTCCACGACTCCAACGGCCAACTGCAGCCGCTGTCGAAGTTGATGAAATCGGAACCGGCCATCCTCGCCGGCATCGCCGCCGCAACCCTGGGCAGCAAACCGGTGGACTGGAACTGGTTGGTGGCCGACTACAGCCGCATCCGCGACCTGATCGCCGATACCATCCCAGGCTTCAAGGACTTCAACGAACGCCTGAAACACCCCGGTGGTTTCTACCTGGGCAACTCCGCAGGTGCTCGGCGCTGGAACACGCCTTCGGGCCGTGCCAACTTCCGCCCGAACATCCTGCCCAAGGACCTGATCCACGAGCGCACCCACGCCACGGGCCACGTGCCGGATCTGATCATGCAATCGATGCGCTCCCACGATCAGTACAACACCACCATTTATGGCCTGGACGACCGCTATCGCGGGGTCAAAGGCCAGCGTGACGTGCTGTTCGTCAACGAAGCCGACATCATCCGCCTGGGCTTCAAGCCGGGGCAGAAAGCCGACATCGTGTCGTTGTGGGAAGACGGCCGCGAGCGTCGGGTGAAGGGCTTCACCTTGCTGGCGTTTGATATTCCGGCAGGGCAGGCTGCGGCTTACTACCCGGAAGTGAACCCGTTGGTGCCGCTGGAAAGCACCGGGGATGGCAGCCATACACCGACGTCGAAGTTCGTGGCGATACGTTTGGAAGCTGCCAGTGACAATGGGCTGATCATGGCGCGTTCCGCCTGACTGATCATTTCGGGCACAAAAAAGGCCGCTTTTGCATAAAAGCGGCCGTTCCGAAGTAGCTAAAGACTCGCAAAAACCACTTAAGTTCCCTAGCTAAAACAGTAACTTAGAGAATTGTGTACAACTCGTGTTACTGGTCGGATTTCTATTGTAACCATGTCAATACAGCCTCAGGATCGCGCCGTCATCCTCTTGAGGTCTCTCTATGAAGTTCTCCTCGATTCTCTTGTTGTCCCTTGGCCTGGTCAGTGGCGCAGCCATGGCCGGTGGCACCACCGAAGCCGGTGTGGGCGGCGCATTGGGCGGGGTTCTAGGCTCGGTTGTCGGCCAGCAGTTGGGCGGCAACACCGGTTCGACCATCGGCGCGGCCCTGGGCGGCGCAGGCGGTAGCGCGGTCGGCGCAGACAAGCGCAGCCGCGGCGAAGCAGCCATTGGCGGCGCACTGGGCGCAGCCGGCGGCAACGTGGTGGGCCGCAGTGTCGGCGGCAGCACCGGGGCACTGATCGGTTCAGCGGCCGGCGGTGGCGCGGGCGGTGCGCTGGGCAACTACATGGGCAACAAGAGCGATGACGATGATCGTCGTAGTCGTGATAACCGCCGTTATGACCGCGACGACCACCGCGGCCGCGGCCATGCCTACGGGCATCGCAAGAACAAGCATCACTACCGTCACCGCTAAGCGCTAAGCGCTAAAGAACACTGCAAAATCAATGTGGGAGGGGGCTTGCTCCCGATAGCAGAGTGTCAGCCACCCGTGTACTGGCTGACCCATCGCTATCGGGAGCAAGCCCCCTCCCACATTGGGTTCCGTGGTGCCTGCAACGCCGAAGTCAGACAACCAACCGCTGCAACGCCTCGCGCAACATCCCCGGAATCGTCACCGGCTGGTTCGTCCCCCGATCCACGAACACATGCACAAAGCGCCCCGCCGCACAGGCCTCCTCTTCGCCTGCCTTGAATACCGCCAATTCGTACTGCACGGAGCTGTTGCCCAGCTTGCCCACCCGCAGGCCGATGTCCAGGCGGTCGGGAAAGGCAATCGACGCGAAGTAATCGCACGCCGAACTCACCACAAACCCCACCACCTCACCGTCATGAATATCCAACCCACCCTGTTCGATCAGGTAGGTATTCACCGCCGTGTCGAAGAAGCTGTAGTAGGTGACATTGTTCACATGGCCGTACACATCGTTGTCGTGCCAGCGCGTGATGATCGGCTGGAAGTGACGGTAATTAGCGCGTTGCGGCATTGAGTCAGGCATGGGCACGTCTCATGAAAGTAGGGTTACAGGTCCTTCAAATGGGCTTGGGCCCACTCACGCACGTCGGCGTAAGGGTAGTCTTCCAGCGCAGCAAAACCGGGAATGCCCCGCGCCTTCAACTTGGTAAACAACGGCACGCTGATCCCCCCCAGGAACCGTGTCAGCCGCTCAGCGCCCGGCAACTGTCCGGTGTGCTCATGATGCCTGTGGATAAAATCACCGCACAGTCCCATGAAGTTTTTATCCACAAGCGGCGGCAGGCTCGGCGGCGCCGGCAAATGCGCGACATGGCCGTGGCACACAGAGCAGTGCCCGCAGCGTTGCGGTGCATTTTCATCACCAAAGTAACGCGCCAGGCGCTGCCCCAGGCAATGTTCGGTGGCGAACAGATCGAGCATGGCGTGGATCCGTGCCACCTCCGTCACCTCGTGCTGCTTGAAGCCTGTGTATAACTCGGCGCTCAACACCTGTAGATCAAACTCGGTATCCAGCAGGCTGTAGACCTCCGTCATCTGCTTGCTTTCCAACTCGATCAGGCCTTGCTCCTGGAAGTAATCCAGGGCCTTCACCACCCGGCCGCGTTCGGCATTGTGTTGCTGGTAAAGCGCGTCGAAATCCACGGTCGCCCAGGTTTTCGCGCGCTTGCACACCTGGATGATCGCCGCGACAAACTGCTGGCGCTCGCCGGAAAAACGCGCCAGCAGAGCCTCGGGCTCGACCAGGTACTTGAAGCGGTATTCGGCATAAAACGCGTAGCGCGGCGCGATCACGCCCTTGAGCTCCAATTGCACCAGCAGTGTCTTCAGTGGCAGTTCGCGGATGTTGCTGTGGTCCGACAGCGACCTCAGCAGGAACTCCCACTGCCCTTCACTGCGCGCTGCCTGCAACTCTTCCAGCACCCGCCGAATACCGTCCTGCTCCGGCGTATCGCCGTACACGAAGTTTTCCAGCACATTGAGGCTGTCACGGTTGGCCAGCACCAGGCAGTCCGAGGGCAGCCCATCACGCCCCGCGCGGCCGATTTCCTGGCTGTAGTTCTCGATGGATTTGGGCAGGTCAAAATGCACGACATTGCGGATATCGCTCTTGTCGATGCCCATGCCAAACGCGATGGTGGCGACGATGCAATTGGAGCGCCCGCCCATGAAGCGCTGCTGGATGCCTTCACGCCTGTCGTGGGGCAAGCCGGCGTGATACGCCTCGGCCTGGATACCGTTGCGGTTCAGGTGCTCGGCAATCTGCTCGGCGGTTTTCTGCAAGGTGACGTAGACGATGCTGGGCTGGTTGGCCCGCTCGCTCATCCACTGCACCAGGCGACGACGCTTGTCCGCGCCGGCGACCGGCTCCACCAACAGGTTGAGGTTGGGCCGGTAGAAGCCCGTGGTGACCACGTCGTCCGGCGCAATGGCGAACTTGGCCTGCATGTCGGCAATCACCTTGGGCGTGGCCGTAGCCGTCAGCAGCAGCGCTTGTGGGATCTTGAACTGGCGCTGGTAGTCCGGCAGCTTCAAATAATCCGGGCGGAAGTTGTGGCCCCACTCGGAAATACAGTGCGCCTCATCCACCACCAGCAGCGAGATCTGCACACTTTGCAGGAAGTGGCGAAAACGCTCGTTCTTCAAGCGCTCCACGGAAATCATCAGGATTTTCAGCTCGCCCGACCGCGCGCGCGCCATCACGTCATTGGCGTCCTCGCGGCTTTGCGCCGAATCGATACTGCCCGCCGAAATACCGTGGCGTTGCAGGAAGCCCAACTGGTCCTGCATCAATGCCAACAATGGCGACACCACCAGCGTCAGGTGCGGCAGCAACACCGCCGACAGCTGATAACACAGGGACTTGCCCGACCCCGTAGGAAAAATGGCCGCAGCCGAACGACCTGCCAGTACGGCGCTGACCGTTTCTTCCTGGCCCAAACGAAACTGTGGATAACCAAAGACCTGCTGGAGGGTGTCGTGCATAGGCTGTCACTCCATTGACCGCTGAAGGTGGCTTAAAAACGTAGCCCAGCACGTTCAGCGAATCGAGAAAGGTCGCATGGAAAAAAGAGACAGGATGATACACAGGGTGGGGGACGGCCTAGGGCCGAATCGGGAATAAACTGAGGAGATTGCAAGAAAGACACAGATCCAAATGTGGGAGGGGGCTTGCCCCCGATGGCAATGGATCAGTTACCAATAACTGACTGACCCACTGCTATCGGGAGCAAACCCCCTCCCGCATTTTCAGACCTGCGCTACAGCTGAATCAGCGGTTCTGCACCCGCTCAATCGCCGTGTCATACACCGGGTTGGCCTTCTGCTCCTTGGCCAACTGGTAGTGACGCAATGCATCCGGGAACTGCCCCGCCGCTTCGTAGATCCGCGCAATGTTGTAATAGGCACCGGCACGTACGGTGGCAGCATTGGCACCAGTGGCGAGGGCAATAGCCTTGCGATTGGCCCAGATCGACTCGGCAGTGTTACCGGCTTTCTGATACGCCAGGCCGAGGTTGCCGTAGGCCTTGCCGAACCCATTGTCCAGCTCGATAGCCTGACGGAACAGGTCGATGGCCTGGTCCAGCTTACCGGCCTGGTAGGCCGCTTCACCCTGCAGGTTCAGACGCTTCGCATCGGTTTGTACGGAAGAACTGACGGTGACGGCGGTGACCGCCACGCTGTCATCCAGCAGCGGCTTGACTTCATTCAGCACATTCGCCGCATTCACGGTCACGCCACTGAAAGTGTTGATGTCCTGGAAGTCGCCGCTGCCGGTCATGCGGAACACCGTCCACAGGTTGCCGCTGCGGTTCTTGGGCACGTAGTAGGTACGCACCAGCGATTGGCCCATGTACACGAACACCTTGGCTTCGCTGTCGGATAACTGGCGCGAGCCTGGGTTGCCGCCATTGCTGTAGTCATGCACGGCATAAACGTAGCTTTCGCCGTAGTGTTTTTTCTGCAGGGTGATGGTTTCCGGGCCGTAGCTGTCGGTGTCATCCACATCCAACTCGGCATCGGTACCCTTCTGGTTTTCGAAGTAGATGTTATTGCCGGGGAAAATCATGTGGGAATCGAGGTCACTCGGCGTCTTGCCCCAGGTCAGCACCACGCGCAGGCCATCGAGGTTTTCCATCACCGGGCTGATGGCGTAGGTCATGCCCGCGCAGGGGCACTTCACCACCAGGTTGGAGTAACCAGGCTTCTTGATGATCAGCAGGTTGCTCGCATCATCGGCAGCCTCACTGGTCAGCGTCACTTGGCCCTGGGCGTTGGTGCGGCCCACCACGTTCTGTGCGCCGTTACGTTGCAGCAGCACTTCGGCATCGGCGATTTTCTGGTCCTTGACCACCGCACTGAGCACTTCGATCGGCAACTGCCCGGCCTGGACCGAAAAAGCCACCGCACACAATGACATCGCCGAAGCAACACGAAGCAAACCCATGCCTAACTCCCTTTAAGTCTCGGGCGGAAATCGCCCTGCAAGATTTTGCGGTGAAACATACGCTGAATTCCGGGTGTCGGCGGACTTTTTATACAAAATGTGACGTGGTTTTTATCCCGCCTGCCCATTGAAGCATTGCGCTACAATCAAACCTTGCTACCCAGGAGTACGCTGCGATGAGCGAACTGACGTTTGAGCAAAAACAGGATCATTACCACAAGATCCGCCGTTCCAATTACCTGGCCAGCCTGCGCCTGGAAGGGTTCGACACCCAGCCGGCCGACGTCGACAAACCCTTGCCGACCCGCGAAGCCGTCCTTGCCAAGTACCGCAACACCCCGCGCTGATGCTCGACAAATACGGGGTGGGCCAGGATCCGTACTGCTATCCCGGTAGCAGCGTCCTGCGCAACCGCCTCGATTTGCTCGACGAAGCCCGCCTGCACCAGGCCGAGCGGGAATTATCCGAAATCGCCGTAGGCAGCCTCCCCCTCTTCCCCCCGCCCTACGACCTCGACCGCCTGCAACACATCCACCGCACGCTGTTCGGTGACATCTACGACTGGGCCGGTGAGTTGCGCAGCGTGAATATCCAGAAAGGCGACACCCTGTTCTGCACCCCGGAGCGCATCCCCCCGGAAGCCGCGAAGATCATCCGGCAGATGGAAGAGGCAAACTGGTTTGTCGGTGCCAGCCAAACCGAGTTGATAAGCAGGATTGCCCAAGCCTATGGCGACCTCAACGTCATCCACCCCTTCCGCGAGGGCAACGGCCGGGCGCAGCGGATTTTGTTCGAACAGATCATCGTCAATGCGGGGTTTTCAGTGAACTGGTGGCTGGTCAAACACGCGGCATGGATACCGGCGAATATTGATGCGGTGGCGTGTGACTATCGGGGGTTGGAGGCGATTTTTGAGCGGTGTGTCAGCAGGCCTGCAGGGCAGTGATTGTTCCCCGCGCTCTGCGTGGAAATGATCTTGATCAACGGCGAGGCGATGGACCAGAAGAAACAGAGCGCCCTTGAGTTTTTCGCGAGCAATCTCGCCCCTACAAGCACTGCCAAGCCACAAATGCCGGAAACCATTGTAGGAAACCTCCAAACACCGCGACATCCCCTTCCCAAACTGCTCCAAACACCCGCTTGACCCTCTACAGAAGTTACCCGTAGCTGAATGAAAATAGCGCGGTCTCAACTTTCTCGGCAGAAACCTGTGAACATCGAAAGGGCTCAACACATCGGCCACTATGGCGTCATCTTCACAGTGAATCGCTTCACTGTTGTGCCTGACAATCGGCATGCTTTGGCCAATCTATGCCTGCTTGAAACAAAAACGGCAGCGCGACAAGTGCGCGATCAGATACGTAAGCTGTACGAAAAAATGCTGGCCAGAGACTTGCCATGGGAAATGGCGGTCGCGATTTCCCATCCTTTGGGACGGAATCAGGCTGATCGGTTAAACGACCAAAACGTGCTCATCAAACAAATAATCTCCGGAGCGGTTAAAGCACCGGGGATTGCCATTTCAACCGTAACCGCCGGCTTCGCTGGAGATACGATTTCCGGCAAGCTTCGTAGATATCACGCTGGAGACATCATCATCGGTCTGGATGCCAGTGTGAGAGGAGGCATAGGGCCTCAGCGGTCAACACGCTCAATGCATGTCTACTCGGACGGGTCTTAGTGACATGGCCCTTTACCTTCAGTCCGCTTCCTTTCTCCTTATCTATTTGATGCTGCACTACCAAATCACAGACCCAATGCTCAGAAAGCACTTCGCAGTCACATTTCTTACAACAGGCCTTATTTTGACGTTCCTACTACCCTACGTAGCGGTGATCCTCAGAATGCCCCTCCTACCTGTCTTTGTATTTTTGATAGGCTTGGCGCTCTTCATCACTCGAAACAAATACCGCCTCCAACGCAACCAGCCCCTTCATCCACTCCTGCGTGCCCCCACCATGAACCTCGCCCCCAACTTCCCCGAAGACCCCGTGATGCAGCAACTCCTGCAACTGCTGCACGAAGAAATCGGCCTGCCGAAACACAAGACCATCCGCCTGCAAACCTCACTCAATTTCGACCTGGGCTGTGACGGCAGTGAAGCCAAGCAGCTCATGGAAGCGCTGGAGCAGGAGTTCGCCCTCGACCTCGGCGACTACGACACTTATCGTTACTTCAACCCACCGGTCTTTGACGTGTTCCTCAAGCGTCGGGGCAAGGGGCATGGCGACAAGGTCCCGTTGACCATCGGCATGCTCTACCTGGCCATCAAGACTCACAGCTGGGACACCCAGACGCTGGAAAACCTGAGCTGAACGAAGATCAGTTCCAGGCACACCGCAACTCAAAGGTGGAGGGGCAATGATTCTGCGTATTGTCGACTAACCCTTCGCGCACAAAAAAGCCGCCCACTAGGGGCGGCTTTTTAACAGCGACCGAGTCTTACAACTTCGGACCCGCAGCCTTGATCGCATCGCTCACTTCAAACTTCTTGAAGTTCTCGATGAACAGACCAGCCAGGGCCCTCGCCGCTTCATCGTAAGCAGCCTTATCAGCCCAGGTGTTACGTGGGTTCAACAGGCCGGTCTCAACGCCCGGTACAGCCAATGGCACGTCGAGGTTGATGGTGTCGAGGTGTTCGGTTTCAGCACCGATCAACGCGCCGCTCTGGATCGCCGCGATCACGCCGCGCGTGGTCGGGATGTTGAAGCGCTTGCCAACGCCGTAGCCGCCGCCGGTCCAGCCGGTGTTGACCAGGTAGACCTTGGAGCCGAAGCCGCGGATGCGCTTGATCAGCAGCTCTGCGTATTCGCCGGCCGGGCGTGGGAAGAAGGGTGCGCCGAAGCAGGTGGAGAAGGTCGACTTGATGCCGCTGCCGGAACCCATTTCGGTCGAGCCCACCAGTGCGGTGTAGCCGGACAGGAAGTGGTAGGCCGCTTGTTCTTCGCTGAGGATGGACACGGGCGGCAGTACGCCGGTCAGGTCGCAGGTCAGGAAGATCACCGCGTTTGGCTCGCCGCCCAGGTTCTTCTCGGAACGCTTGGCAACGTGCTCCAGCGGGTAGGCGGCGCGGCTGTTCTGGGTCAGGCTGACGTCGGCATAGTCGGCGTGCTTGGCCTCGTCGATCACGACGTTTTCCAACACAGCGCCGTGCTTGATGGCTTTCCAGATAACCGGTTCGTTCTTCTCGGACAGGTCGATGCACTTGGCATAGCAACCGCCTTCGATGTTGAACACCACGCCTTCGCCCCAGCCGTGTTCGTCGTCACCGATCAGGTAACGGCTTTCGTCGGCGGACAGGGTGGTCTTGCCGGTGCCCGACAGACCGAAGAACAGGGTCACGTCGCCTGCTTCGCCAATGTTGGCGGCGCAGTGCATCGGCAGTACGTCGGAAGCCGGCAGCAGGTAGTTCTGCACCGAGAACATGGCTTTCTTCATTTCACCGGCGTAGCGCATGCCGGCGATCAGCACTTTTTTCTGGGCGAAGTTGAGGATCACGCAACCATCGGAGTTGGTGCCGTCACGCTCTGGCACGCACTCGAAGTTGGCCACGTTGAGCACTTGCCACTCGTCACGACCGGCCGGATTGTACTGGGCCGGGTTGATGAACAGGCAACGACCGAACAGGTTCTGCCAGGCAGTCTGGGTGGTCATTTTCACGGCCAGGTAGTGGTCTTCGGCCGCCCCTACGTGAACGTGGGAAACGAAATGCTCTTGCGCGTTGTTGAACGCCTCGACGCGGGCCCACAGGGCATCGAACTTGTCGGCCGGGAACTTGCGGTTGATCGGGCCCCAGGCGATGGAATCCTGGGTGGAAGGCTCTTCAACGATGAAACGGTCGACTGGCGAACGGCCGGTACGGTGACCGGTTTCCACGACCAGCGCGCCGGTATCGGCAAGCACGCCTTCACCGCGCTGCAGGGCTTCTTTGACCAGATCGTCAACACTCAGATCGGTGTATACGGCGTTATTGGCTTGCGTCATGAGGTTCCCCGTCGGCCTGTGGCCGAGTGCTCCAAACGTTTTGTAGTAGAAAGTTGCGCACTACTACCGCGAAAAAAGTGGGCCGGATTATGCCAGAAAAGCCCAAAAAGAGTAGGGCCCTCCCGTCAGAACGCCTCTAATCCGGCATTTGACAGGTGATTTACCTGTGCTTAAACGTTTTAGTGGCGGGTGTCGGAAGGCGTGTCGATACCTGCGCCGGCGAACAATTGCGCTACATCGGCAGCGTCGAACAGGTAGCGCTCGTTGCAGAACTGGCAGTCGATCTCGATATTGCCACCGTGTTCCACCACCAGGTTCTGCGCATCTTCCAGGCCCAGGCTGACCAGGGCGTTACCCGAACGCTCGCGGGAGCAGCTGCAGTGAAAGTGCAAGGTCTGCGCGTCGAACAGGCGCACGGGGTCTTCGTGGTACAGGCGGTGCAGGATGGTTTCGTTGTCCAGGCCCAGCAGTTCTTCGGCTTTCAGGGTATCGGCCAAGGCAATGCAGTGCCGCCAGCTTTCAGCGCGATCTTCGTCGTCCTTGATACGGTCGGCCGGCAGTTGTTGCAGCAACATGCCACGGGCGCGCTTGCCGTCGGCGTTAAGCCAGAACTTGGTGCCCACTTGCTGGGACATCACGAAATAGTTGGTGAAGCATTCCGACAGCGTTTTGCCGTCGAGGTCGACGATGCCCTGGTAACGCTGGCCTGAGGTCGGGTCGACGGTAAGCGCCAGGACGCCGTTGGGCATCAGCTCGGCCAGGCTGGCGTCCGGGGCAATCTGGTCGGTTTCATAACGGGCCAGGCCACGGATTTCGCGCTCGCTGGAGCACTCGATCATCAACAGCGGAATCGGCCCTTCGGAACGGGCTTGCAGGATCAGCAAACCGTCGAACTTCATGGTGCCCACCAGCAACGCAGCAGCGGCCATCAGCTCACCGAGCAGTTGTGCGACCGGCTCCGGATAGGGGTGCTTGGCGAGGACTTCGGCGTAGCTGCGCTCCAACGAAACCATTTCGCCGCGGGCGTCGCTCTCGTCGAAGATGAAGCGTTGGGTGAAGTCGGTATCCGGTAGATCAGTCATAGGTCTGGGTATCTGAATTGATGACAAATTGGTTACAAGGTTTATAAAATTAAACGCTTTAGCACCATCTTGGTGCGGCTTTCTCCTGGAAACAGAGAGCTTATATAGAGCGAAGAGGGACAGTTTATGAACAATCCGGGTTTGTTCCAAGCCAAGTGGAACCTCCGGCGATGGGCTCTGTGCAATCTACTCGCTATCGGGCTGCTGTGTTTTTGGCTGTGGCCCACGGGGCAGATGCTGTGTGTGATTTTCGACGAGTGGCTGTTTCACCTTCTCAACGATCCCCTGGCGAGCAGCGCGACATGGCTGCACGTGTGGGCCGTGGCCAGTCTGCGGCCGTTTGATGCGGTGGTCGGGGTGATCCTGCTGATGCTGCTGATTCGCGGCGACTGGGTGTTCAAAGCCGCGCAGGCACGCCAGGCCCTGTTAGGTTTTGTCGGTATTTTGTTGCTCTTGCTGTTTATCCGCATGCTGTTTTCCAAACTCGCGGCGCAGATGGGCTGGCAACACAGCAGCCCGTCGATGGTCATCGCCGGGGCGATCCAGATGAGTGACTATTTCCCGGGGCTGGAGAAGACCTGGGAGCTGAAGGACCGCTCAAGCCAAAGCTTTCCGGGGGATCACGCCTCGGTGTTGCTGATCTGGGCAATGTTCATGACCGTGTTCGCCAAGCGTATCGGCCAGGTGCTGGTGATCTGGGGCCTGGCGCTGTTGTTCATGATGCCGCGGCTGGTAGCGGGCGCGCATTGGGGGCAGGACGATTACATCGGCGGGGTGCTGCTGGCACTGTTGGCGTTGGGCTGGGGTTATTACACGCCGTTTGCAGCGAAGGTGTCGGCCGCTTTGTTACACGTGACGACGCCGATCTTCAGGTTACTTGGCAAGCTGCCAGTGATCAGTGGATTGAGCGTCGTGCGTACATCCCCTTAACGCTGCAAGCCCCCTCCCACGCTTGAATGGGCCGCTGCGCAATCAGTCATCATTGCCACTGCCGCGAAACTTGAACAGGTCGCGGCGCTGCTTCTTGCTCGGCTTGCCATCGGTGGTCATCCCCGTGGCGCCCGCCTTGCGCAGGGCAGCCGCATTTTCGCGCCTGGCAATGCTGGCTTCGGTTTCGGTGTACAGCGCCTGCGCTTCGGGGGCGCCACGGCGCACAGTGGAAAGTGCCTGAACCACCACGGTCTTTTCGTCAAAACCTATCCGAATCTGCAGCTCATCACCGACACGTGGCTCCTTGCCCGGTTTACAGCGCTCGCCTCGATGATGCACCTTGCCGCTCTCAATCGCGGCCTTGGCCAAGGCACGTGTCTTAAAGAAACGCGCCGCCCAAAGCCACTTGTCCAGACGGACCTTTTCTTCCTCTTCCTGCTTTTGAGCCACTTGAATTCCTCGCTCTGACAAATGTCGCAACTGTAACGTTGAAACCCTTCGACGCATAAACCTCAAGGCTCACCTAAGATACGCCAGGTAGCACCCTGTTTTCGCGAGGATACGCCGTGACCGACTTTCCCACTTCACTCACCTCGCCTGAACAGCGTTGCGCAGGCTGCCAGCAAAGCGAACCCTTGGGTTTCGAGTTTGCTTTCGCCTACCAGCCTATCGTAGACCTTCGGGACCATTCGATTTTCGCCCACGAAGCCTTGGTGCGCGGTACACAGGGCGAAGGGGCGTTGTCGGTGCTGGACCAGGTCGACGAAAGCAACCGCTACCGCTTCGACCAGCGCTGCCGCACCCAGGCGATCGCCGGTGCTGCGGCCCTGGGGATGCAAACCCACCTTTCCATCAACTTCATGCCCAACGCCGTATACCGTCCGGAGCTGTGCATCCGCAGTACCCTCGAGGCGGCTCGCGCGCACAACTTCCCGCTGAACCAACTGATTTTCGAGACACTGGAAAGCGAGCATGTAGATAACTATCGCCATTTGACGAATATTCTGCGTGAATACCGCGAGTTCGGCTTCAAGACCGCCATCGACGACTTCGGCGCGGGCTATTCGGGGCTGAATCTGCTGGCCGATTTCCAACCTGACTTGATCAAACTCGACATGGCGCTGATCCGCGATGTCGACCAGGATCGTGTCCGCCAGGTGATCGTTCAGGGGATTGTCACAATCTGTGAGCAGTTGAACGTTACTGTCATCGCCGAAGGCATCGAAAGTGCCGGCGAGCGCGACTTTCTGTCTGACTGTGGAATATTTCTGATGCAAGGCTACTGGTTCGCCAGGCCCGCATTCAAAGCCCTGGCCGAGGTTTCTCCTCAGGCCTGGGCGAATTGACCGGTTACCCATATTGAAGACATTTGACCATTTGACCGTTGTAGGTCTGCGTGAGTGGGTGGCACTTCCCGACTTGGGAGTGGCAGGCCTGCGTGCCAAGATCGACACCGGTGCCAGCACCTCCAGCCTGCATGCCACCGACATCGAGCCTTTTGAGCGCGACGGTGAGAAGTGGGTGCGCTTTACCGCGCACCTGGGCAGCGTTGTGCAACTGCGTCACCGCCGCTGCGAAGCGCCCCTGGTGACGATGAAAACCATCAAGAGCTCCAATGGCCATGCGCAGGTGCGCTACGTGATCAGCACCACCCTGGCACTGGGTGATCGGGTATGGCGGGTGGAGTTCACCCTGGCCTGCCGCAAAGCCATGCGTTACCGCCTGTTGCTGGGCTCCAAGGCGCTGATTGACGGCCATCTGGTGGTCAATCCCGGCGTCAAGTACGTTCAAGACAAGCCGGTGTTCCCGGTCTCTACTATTTCTGCCCCAGGTGCTGCATGAAGATTGCTGTGCTGTCGCGAAACCCGCGTCTGTATTCCACCCGCCGCCTGGTCGAGGCCGGCACCGAACGTGGCCACGAAATGGTGGTGATCGACACGTTGCGTGCCTATATGAACATTGCCAGCCACAAGCCGCAGATCCATTACCGCGGCAAACCGCTGGAGGGGTTTGATGCGGTGATCCCGCGGATTGGCGCCTCGGTGACGTTCTATGGCTGCGCCGTGTTGCGCCAGTTCGAAATGATGGGGGTCTTCCCCCTCAATGAATCCGTGGCCATTGCACGCTCGCGGGACAAATTACGCTCGTTGCAACTGCTCTCGCGGCGGGGCATCGGCCTGCCGGTCACCGGCTTTGCCCACTCCCCCGACGACATTCCCGACCTGATCGAAATGGTCAACGGCGCGCCGCTGGTGATCAAGGTGCTGGAAGGCACCCAGGGCATCGGTGTGGTGCTGTGTGAAACCGCGACCGCAGCGGAATCCGTGATCGAGGCATTCATGGGCCTCAAGCAGAACATCATGGTCCAGGAGTACATCAAGGAAGCCGGTGGCGCGGATATCCGCTGCTTCGTGGTGGGCGACAAGGTGATTGCGGCCATGAAGCGCCAGGCCAAGCCCGGAGAGTTCCGCTCCAACCTGCATCGCGGCGGCAGCGCCAGCCTGATCAAGATCACCCCGGAAGAACGCATGACCGCGTTGCGAGCGGCCAAGGTCATGGGGCTGGCAGTGGCGGGTGTGGATATCCTGCGCTCCAACCATGGGCCACTGGTGATGGAGGTGAACTCGTCGCCGGGCCTGGAAGGGATCGAGACCACCACCGGGAAGGATGTAGCGGGGATCATCATCCAGCATCTGGAGAAAAATGGTGGGCCGAATATGACCAGGACCAAGGGTAAGGGCTAAACGCGCGGCTGCCAGCTTCAAGCTATAAGCTGCAAGAAAGGGCAAAAGCTGTCTGCCTTTCTCTTGCGGTTTCAAGCTTGAAACTTACAGCTGTTTCTATACCGCATCTCTGGGCAGCATCAGCCCAAGCGGCAAACGTACCCGCGCCTCAAGGCCACCGCTTTCGCGGTTACGCAACTCGACATTGCCGCCGTGCATCGACGCAATCCGCCGCACGATCGCCAGCCCCAAGCCGGTCCCCTTGCCACCCCGGGCACGGTCGCCACGGGTGAAGGGGTTGAAGATACCCTCCAACTCGTCCGGATCGATGCCCGCCCCCCGGTCCATCACACTCAGCACCACGTACGGCGCAGCACTGTCGCCAGACACATATGCAGCCACTTCAACATCCGAACCGGCATGGTGCAAAGCGTTGCCGATCAGGTTGTTCAGCAGGCGCTTCATCGACACCCGACGCAACGCAAACGGCTGGATCGGCTCAAGGCGCATGCGCACTTGCTCGCCATTCTGGTTGTAGGGCGCGACAACCTCACGCACCAGGTCCGTGAGATCGACCTCCTCCACCACCTCGTCACGACCATCGCGGATAAACGCCAGGAACTGGTCGAGAATCGCGTCCATGTCTTCGATGTCGCGAACCATGTCGTCGGTGAGGTCGCTATGGTTGCCCATCAGCTCCAGGGACAGGCGCAATCGCGTCAAGGGTGTGCGCAAGTCATGGGACACCCCCGCCAGCATCAGTTCGCGCTCCCGCCCGGCCTGTTCGACATCCTCCGCCATCTGGTTGAAGGCGCCATACACCTCGGTCATTTCACTGGGCGTATCGCTGACCGGCAGGCGCACGCTGCGCCCCTGGCCCAATTGGCGGGCGGCAAACACCAGGCGCTTAAGCGGTTGGTTAAGCTGGCGAACGAAAATCCACGCGGACGCTGTGGAAAGCAAGCCGATGGCCAGGAACCAACCCAACACGTTCCAGATCTTCTGCCCCCGCAAAGGGTGCGGATACAGCGGAACCTTGATCCAGGCATCGCCAAGGCTCGGCGCCCTTACCCACAGCGCAGGTGAAACATGCATGCGCAAGCGCACCTCGGTGTCCTCGCCCAGTTCGGCCTGCATCTGGCGCTGGTAGATCTCGCTGTAGGGCCAATGCTGCTCACCCTCGGGTACACCAGCCCCGTCAACGCGGGTCAAGGTCGAGGCCTTGGCTACCTTTTCGCGGTTCTCAGGGTCTACGGCCCAGTAACCACGCAGCGTCAAGGCGACACCGTGGCTGTACTGCCGGTCCACCAGCACGTCTTCGTTCATCAGCAGATAAACCAGTGTCAGCGCCTTGGAAAACAGCACGACGATCAGCACCAGCCAAAGGGTGCGGGAGAAGAAACTTTGCGGGAACCACAGAGGGGTTTTCATAGAAGACAGCTGGACACCTTGCAGGAACGAGCGGCGCTCGCAGAATTGCAGACGCCGGGCATCCCGTCGACCCTCATGGAGTCAAGCGCCAGGATGCCCGCCCTGCAAATCATCGGTCACTTGGTTGCGGTGCCATCCGGCACAAACACATAGCCCACACCCCATACCGTCTGGATATACCGAGGTTTGGACGGGTCCGGCTCGATCATCCGGCGCAGACGGGAAATCTGCACGTCGATGGAGCGCTCCAGGGCGTCCCATTCGCGACCGCGTGCCAGGTTCATCAGTTTGTCGCGGGTCAGCGGCTGACGCGCGTTCATCACCAGGGCCTTGAGCACGGCGAATTCACCGGTGGTGAGCATGTGCACTTCGTCGCCACGCTTGAGCTCGCGGGTTGCCAGCGACAGTTCGTAGTCGCCAAAGGTAACGCTTTCGTCTTCGCTGCCCGGCGCGCCCGGTACCGGCGGTGCCTGACGACGCAACACGGCTTTGACCCGCGCCATCAACTCGTCTGGGTTGAAGGGTTTGGCCAGGTAGTCATCGGCGCCCAGCTCGAGGCCCTTGATGCGGCTCAGCTCATCGCCCTTGGCGGTCAGCATGATGATTGGAATCTGGTTGTTCGCGCCGCGCAGGCGCTTGCAGGCGGTGAGGCCGTCTTCGCCGGGCAGCATCAGGTCGAGTACGACCAGGTTGAATACCTCACGCCCCAGGAGACGGTCCATCTGCTCGGTGTTCGGCACCGCGCGGGCACGATAGCCCTTGGAGTTGAAGAAACGCTCCAGCAGGCTGCTCAGCCCCGGATCGTCATCAACGATGAGAATTTTTTCGCCTTCAGCAGTTTGTGCAGTGCTGCTCATTGGATGCTCCTCTTATCTCGGCGCGCATTATGGCGTAGCTGCCGTTATACGCACCGTGTGCATTGTTAGCAGATTTTTCCTCTACTGCCAGCGAACCCGCGCCTTCCAACCACTGGCGCAGTACCCCCCAAGAGCAGAACGCTGGTTATAATGCGGCGCCTTCGTGCAGGGCAACGTCAGATCGTTGCCGTTTAATGCCGTTTTTTTTCACCCGCTTGTCGTGATTTTTTCGATTTCGAGGGTCAATAGGCTGCCTCTTGACCCAGGTAGCGGCGCCGGTCGGGCCGCTCAACCAGCCGCGCAAGGCCTTGTTTTCCGGGCCTGCGGGCTGCTTTTCAGAATTTCAGGTGGTTTTATGGACAGCATCAACAGCCGCATCGCCGAAGAACTCGGCGTACGCCCACAACAGGTCGAAGCGGCCGTCGCTCTACTGGATGAAGGCTCCACGGTGCCCTTCATCGCCCGTTACCGGAAAGAAGTGACCGGCAGTCTCGACGACATCCAGCTGCGGCACCTGGAAGAACGCCTGCGCTACCTGCGAGAACTCGACGAACGGCGTATCAGCATCCTCGCCAGCATCGAGGAACAGGGCAAGCTGACCCCGCAGCTGGAACGCGACATCAAGCTCGCCGACACCAAGACCCGCCTCGAAGACCTTTACCTGCCATACAAACAGAAACGCCGCACCAAGGGCCAGATCGCCCTGGAAGCCGGCCTGGGAGAGCTGGCCGACGGTCTGTTCAACGACCCGTCGCTGACCCCGGAGACCGAAGCCGCGCGCTTCGTCAACGCAGAAAAAGGCGTCACCGACGTCAAGGCCGCCCTCGAAGGCGCCAAGTACATCCTGATGGAGCGCTTCGCCGAAGACGCCAACCTGCTGGAAAAACTGCGCAACTACCTGAAACAGGAAGCCACCCTCAGCGCCCGCGTCATCGCCGGCAAAGAGGAAGAAGGCGCCAAGTTCCGCGACTACTTCGAACACGACGAACCGCTGAAAAGCATGCCGTCCCACCGTGCACTGGCGATTTTCCGCGGCCGCAACGAAGGCATTCTCAGCTCCGCGCTGAAAGTCGGCGACGAACTGCCGGGCACCATGCACCCGTGCGAAGGCATGATCGGCCAACAATTCGGCATCCAGAATCAGAATCGTCCTGCGGACAAGTGGCTCGGTGAAGTCGTGCGCTGGACCTGGAAGGTCAAGCTCTACACCCACCTGGAAACCGACCTGCTCGGCGAGTTGCGCGACGGCGCCGAAACCGAGGCGATCAACGTATTCGCCCGCAACCTGCACGACTTGCTGCTGGCCGCCCCGGCCGGGCCACGCGCCACCCTGGGCCTCGACCCGGGCCTGCGTACCGGCTGCAAGGTCGCCGTGGTCGATGCCACCGGCAAGCTGCTGGACCATGCCACCGTGTACCCGCACGTGCCGCACAACAAGTGGGACCAGACCCTCGCCATCCTGGCCGCCCTGTGCGCCAAACATTCGGTGGACCTGATCGCCATCGGCAACGGCACCGCCAGCCGTGAAACCGACAAGCTGGCCGCCGAACTGATCAAGAAATACCCAGCCATGAAGATGACCAAGGTGATGGTCTCCGAAGCCGGTGCTTCGGTGTACTCGGCATCGGAACTGGCCTCCAAGGAATTCCCGGACCTCGACGTGTCGATCCGTGGCGCGGTGTCCATTGCCCGTCGCTTGCAGGATCCGCTGGCAGAGCTGGTGAAAATCGATCCTAAATCCATCGGTGTCGGCCAGTACCAGCACGACGTGTCACAGCTGAAACTGGCACGCGGCCTGGATGCGGTGGTGGAAGACTGCGTAAACGCCGTGGGCGTGGACGTGAACACGGCCTCGGTAGCGTTGCTGGCGCGTATCTCCGGCCTCAATGCCACCCTGGCGCAGAACATCGTCACGCATCGCGACGAAAACGGTGCGTTCAAAACCCGCGCCGCGCTGAAAAAAGTCGCGCGCCTGGGTGAAAAAACCTTCGAGCAAGCCGCCGGCTTCCTGCGCGTGATGAACGGCGACAACCCGCTGGACTCGTCCGCCGTTCACCCGGAAGCCTATCCATTGGTGCAACGTATCGCCGCCGAGACCGACCGCGATATCCGCTCGCTGATCGGCGACGCCGCGTTCCTCAAGCGCCTGGATCCAAAGAAGTACACCGACGAAACCTTCGGCGTGCCGACCATCACCGACATCCTGCAAGAGCTGGAAAAACCTGGCCGCGACCCGCGTCCCGAGTTCAAGACCGCCGAGTTCCAGGACGGCGTCGAAGACCTCAAGGACCTGCAACTGGGCATGATCCTCGAAGGCGTGGTCACCAACGTGACCAACTTCGGCGCGTTTGTGGACATCGGCGTGCATCAGGACGGTTTGGTGCACATCTCTGCGCTTTCGGAGAAGTTCATCAAGGATCCGCGCGAAGCGGTGAAAGCCGGTGATGTGGTCAAGGTCAAGGTCATGGAAGTCGACATCCCGCGCAAACGCGTTGGCCTGTCGATGCGCATGGGCGACACCCCCGGCGAAAAAATCGACGGCGCCCGTGGTGCACGTCCTGGCTCGGCACCGCGCCAGTCGCAGAACCGCTCCGAAAACAGTCAACCGCGCAAGGAAACCGCCACCGCAGCGCCAAGCAACAACGCCATGGCCTCGCTGTTCGCCAACGCCAAGCAGTTGAAGAAACGCTGATGGAAATCCCCGCCGGTTTGACCCAGAGCGCGTTCAGCGAACTGATCGGCTGCCGCCTGCAACGCCTCGAAGAAGGCGTTGCCGAGGTGGCCCTGACCCTGGAGCCGCACCTGCGCAACCGCGCGGGCAAGCTCCATGGCGGGGCGATTTTCAGTCTGGTGGACATCACCATGGGGCTGGCCTGTTCCAGCGCCCATGGGTTTGACCAGCAGAGCGCGACCATCGAATGCAAGATCAACTACATCCGCGCCGTGGAAGACGGTGACGTGCTGTGTACCAGCCGCGTGATTCACGCCGGCCGGCGCACGCTGGTGGTCGAGGCCGATGTGTATCAGGACGAAAGACTTGTCGCAAAAGCACAGGGCACGTTCGCTGTCCTATAGCTCCCCGCCCCCGATTTGAGTTAATTTCGGCGCTGCGATAACAGCGTCGGAATTTTCTTGCTGCGCTATAGCCCAATTCATGGAGTGAAGTAGGCTTTTTTAACGCGGGTCAAATCGACTCAAAACCAGGCGATCACGCCAGTTTTAACTTCACCCTTGTAGACCGTCCTGCCCACCCCCATATTGGGGCGACTGACGCGTGAAGGAATCCAACTTGAGCGAACTTCTCAACCGCCGCCTGGCCCTGCTCGGCAAGCGCGAACACCTCTCCCTGCTAGAGCAGTGCTTGCACGGCATCGAGCGTGAATGCCTACGTGTCACCGGTGAGGGTCGCCTGGCGCAAACGCCGCACCCCGAAGCCCTGGGCGCCGCGTTGACCCATGAACAGATCACCACCGACTACTCGGAATCGCTGCTGGAGTTCATCACTCCGGCGCTGCCCAACCCGGCCGACACCCTGAGCAGCCTGGACAAGATCCATCGCTTTGCCTACACCAAGCTCGGCAGCGAATACTTGTGGAGCCCCTCGATGCCGTGCCCGTTGCCGGCGGAGGAAGACATTCCGATTGCCTACTACGGCACCTCCAATATCGGACAGCTCAAGTACGTGTACCGCAAGGGCCTGGCCCTGCGTTACGGCAAGACCATGCAGTGCATCGCGGGCATCCACTACAACTTTTCCCTGCCGGAACAGCTGTGGCCGCTGCTCAAGGAGACTGAAGGCTTCGTCGGCACCGACCGCGACTATCAGTCCACGGCCTATATCGCGCTGATCCGCAACTTCCGCCGCTACAGCTGGCTGCTGATGTACCTGTTCGGCGCCTCGCCGGCCCTGGATGCGGGTTTCTTGCGTGGTCGCTCGCACCAATTGGAAGTGCTCGACGCCGACACCCTGTACCTGCCGTACGCCACCAGCCTGCGCATGAGCGACCTGGGTTACCAGAGTAACGCCCAGGCCGGCCTGACGCCGTGCTACAACGACCTGGCCAGCTACACCGACAGCCTGCGCGAAGCGGTGGCAACGCCCTACGCGCCCTATGTCGAAGTCGGCACCCACAAGGACGGTGAGTGGGTACAGCTCAACACCAACATCCTGCAGATCGAAAACGAGTACTACTCCAACATCCGCCCCAAGCGCGTGACCTACACTGGCGAGCGGCCGATCCAGGCGCTGATGGCCCGCGGCATCCAGTACATCGAAGTGCGCTGCCTGGACATCAACCCGTTCCTGCCGATGGGCATCGACCTGCCGGAGTCGCGTTTCCTCGACGCCTTCCTGTTGTACTGCGCGCTGAACGACAGCCCACTGTTCGCCGACAACGAGTGCGGCAACGCCACGTCCAACTTCCTCAGCGTGGTCAAGGAAGGCCGGCGCCCGGGCCTGCAATTGCAGCGCAAGGGCCAGGCGGTGGACATGAAGGAATGGGCCACCGAGCTGCTGGAGAAGATTGCCCCGTTGGCTGCGCTGCTGGATGAAAGCCACGGCATCACCGAACACAGCCAGGCGCTGGACGCCCAACTGGCCAAGGTCAAGGACCCGTCCCTGACCCCCTCGGCGCAGGTATTGGCAGCGATGGCCGAGCGCAAAGAGAGTTTCGCGCAGTTCTCCCTGCATCAGAGCGAGGTGCACGCCGAGTACTTCCGCCGCGAGCCGTTGCCCGCAGAAGAGCAGGCACGCTTTGAAGAGCTGGCGCGCACGTCGCTGGCGCAGCAGGCGGAGCTGGAGCAGAACGAAGTGGGCGACTTTGATGTGTTTGTCGGCTCGTACCAGGCGAGCATTCTGGCGATCAGTAACTAAGACCGAACTCGGTCCATGGTGGGAGGGGGCAAGCCCCCTCCCACATTTGCCCTCATCAAGCTCAAGATTCGCTTCAACCTTTCGCCCATAAGCTAATTCGAAAATGTTATTTATTTTCGTATTCTTAGATCATTTAGTCTCCTCACACGCCGACCCTCGGCCGCCTGATTGAGGAGCTTCCCCTTGAAACTGTTAACCCCTCTACGCCTCCTGGCCGCGTTGTCCCTGGCCGGTGCCAGCCTGTTTGCCCAGGCGGCGGATGTAACCATCGCTTACCAGACCACCGTAGACCCGGCCAAAGTTGCCCAGGCCGACGGCGCGTACGAAAAAGCCACTAACGCCAAGATCGACTGGCGCAAATTCGACAATGGTGCCGACATCATCGCCGCCATCGCCTCCGGCGACGTGCAGATCGGCTACCTCGGTTCCAGCCCACTGACCGCTGCGATCACCCGCAAGGTGCCGGTGGAAACCTTCCTGGTTGCCACCCAGATCGGCGGTGCCGAAGCCCTGGTGGCGCGCAATGGTTCCGGGATCAACAGTCCCCAGGACCTGATCGGCAAGAAAGTCGCCGTACCCTTCGTTTCCACCGGCCACTACAGCCTGTTGGCCGCGCTGAAGCACTGGAACATCGACCCATCGAAAGTGACCATCCTCAACCTCGCACCGCCAGCGATCATCGCGGCCTGGAAGCGCGGTGACATCGACGCTACCTACGTATGGGACCCGGCCCTGGGCGTGGCCAAGGAAAACGGCAAGGTGCTGATCACCTCCGGCGAGCTGGCCAAGTTCGGCGCGCCGACCTTCGATGCCTGGATCGTGCGCAAGGACTTCGCGCAGAAGCACCCGGAAATCGTCACCGCCTTCGCCAAAGTCACCCTGGATGCCTACGCCGCCTACCGCAAAGACCCACAAGCCTGGCTCGCCGACACAGCCAACGTCGACAAACTGGTGAAACTCTCCGGCGCCAAGGCCAGCGACATCCCGCTGCTGCTGCAAGGCAACGTCTACCCGCTGGCCGCTGACCAGGTGACCCTGCTGGGCGCACCGACCACCAAGGCCGTGACCGATACCGCTGCGTTCCTCAAGGAACAAGGCAAGGTCGACGCCGTGCTGCCGGACTATGCCCCTTACGTCAGCGCCAAGTTCATCACTAACTGACTCAAGGAGTTCATCGCGATGGCCTTGCTACAACTGGAGCGCATCAGCGCACAGTACCCAGGCGCCACAGAACCGGTACTGTCTGACATTTCACTCGACCTGGGGCCCCAGCAATTGCTGGTGGCCCTCGGCCCGTCCGGCAGTGGCAAGACTTCGCTGTTGAACCTGATTGCCGGCTTTGTCGAACCGTCCGCCGGGCGCATCACCCTCGATGGCATGCCGGTCAAAGGCCCCAGTGCCGAACGCGGCGTGGTGTTCCAGGACGACGCCCTGCTGCCCTGGCAGGACGTGCTGGCCAATGTCGGTTTCGGCCTGGAACTGGCCGGCGTGCCCAAGGCGCAGCGCGAAGTGCGCGCCCGGGAAATGCTCGCGCTGGTGGACCTCGCCGGCTTCGACAATCGCCGCATCTGGCAACTCTCCGGCGGCCAGAAGCAACGCGTCGGCCTGGCCCGCGCCCTGGCCGCCGACCCGCGCGTGCTGCTGATGGACGAACCCTTCGGCGCCCTCGATGCCTTCACCCGCGAACAAATGCAGGAACTGTTGCTGCAAGTCTGGCGACGCACGGCCAAGCCGGTGTTCCTGATTACCCATGACATCGAAGAAGCGGTGTTCCTCGCCACCGACCTGATCCTGTTGGCGCCCAATCCGGGCCAGATCGTCGAACGCCTGCACCTGGACTTCGGCCAGCGCTACGCCGCCGGTGAGTCGGCGCGGGCGATCAAGTCCGACCCGCGCTTTATCGAAACCCGCGAACACGTGCTGGGCAAAGTGTTCTCGCAACGGCAGGTGTCCGCATGAGCAGCTACGAACTCCCCGCCACCGCTGCCAAGCCGGTGGCCCACACCGTTATCCCGGTGCGTCGCAGCCTGAGCACACGCTGGATCAGCCTGTTGACCCTGGTGGCCTTGCTGGCCCTCTGGTGGGCCGTCACCGCCACCGGCCTGATCGAACCGTTGTTCCTGCCACCGCCCTCGGCCGTGCTGCAAAAAGGCTGGCTGCTGGCGACCACGGGCTATATGGATTCCACCTTGTGGCAGCACCTGGGCGCGAGCCTCAGCCGGATCGGCCTGGGCCTGGGCTTCGCGGTGCTGACCGCCGTGCCGGTAGGCATTGCCATCGGCGCCAACCGCATCGCCCGCGGCATTCTCGACCCGCTGATCGAGTTTTACCGGCCGATTCCGCCCCTGGCTTACCTGCCGTTGATCGTGATCTGGTGCGGTATCGGCGAGCTGTCCAAGGTGCTGCTGATTTACCTGGCGATCTTTGCGCCGATCGCCATCGCCACCGCGACCGGCGTACGCACCGTCGACCCGGCCAAGCTGCGGGCGGCGCAGTCGCTGGGCGCCACCCGTGCGCAGCTGATTCGCCATGTGATCCTGCCGAGCGCCCTGCCCGACATCCTCACCGGGGTGCGCATCGGCCTGGGTGTGGGCTGGTCGACCCTGGTCGCCGCCGAACTGATCGCGGCCACCAGCGGCCTGGGTTTCATGGTGCAGTCGGCGGCGCAGTTCCTGGTGACCGATGTGGTGGTGCTGGGGATCCTGGTGATCGCCCTGATCGCCTTCGCGATGGAAATGGGCCTGCGCGCCCTGCAGCGTAAGTTAGTGCCTTGGCATGGCCAGGCACATTGAGTGAGAACAGCATGAGCAGCCTGACCGTTACCCCCTTGAGTATCGCCCTGGGCGCCCAGATCAGTGGCGTCGATATTACCCGGCCGCTGAGCACCGAACATCGCGATGCCATCGAACAGGCGTTGCTCAGCCATTCGGTGCTGTTCTTCCGTGGCCAGCCGATCACCCCGCAGCAACAGGCGCGGTTCGCGGCGAACTTCGGCGACCTGCACATCCATCCGATCTACCCCAACGTGCCGGAACAGCCCGAAGTGCTGATCCTCGACACCGCCGTCACCGACGTGCGCGACAACGCCGTATGGCACACCGATGTAACCTTCCTGCCCACCCCGGCCCTCGGCGCGGTGCTCAGCGCCAAGCTGCTGCCGGCGTACGGCGGCGATACGCTGTGGGCCAGTGGCATCGCGGCGTACGAGGCGCTGTCCGAGCCGTTGAAGCGGTTGCTCGATGGGCTGACGGCTACCCACGACTTCACCAAATCCTTTCCGCTGGAACGCTTTGGCAACAGTGCCGAAGACCTGGCGCACTGGGAAGAAACCCGCAGGAAAAACCCACCGCTGTCGCACCCGGTCGTGCGCACGCATCCGGTGAGCGGGCGTAAGTCGCTGTTTGTCAGTGATGGGTTTACCACCAGGATCAATGAACTGGAACCGGCGGAAAGCGAGGCGATCCTCAAGCTGCTGTTCGCCCACGCGACACGCCCGGAATTCACCCTCCGCTGGCGCTGGCAGGAAAACGACGTGGCGTTCTGGGATAACCGCGTGACCCAACATTACGCGGTGGATGACTACCGGCCGCAACGGCGGGTGATGCATCGGGCGACGATTCTTGGGGATGTGCCGTTCTGACGATCTGATGAGCGGGCTCGCCGCACTCGAAAGCAAGCCGCTATGCTAGCAATGATTTCATTGATTGCACGGGAGCATTCACATGGCGAGCCTTACCATCCGTAATTTAGATGACAGCATCAAAGAGCTTCTGCGCATTGAAGCAGCCCACAATGGGCATTCCATGGAAGAAGAGGCGCGTCTTATCCTGCGCAAATCACTCATGAGCGTCGGCAAGGGGCGGGGGCTGGGCAGCAGGATTCACGCACGCTTTGCGCAGGCAGGAGGGCTGGATGCAGACGTGCCGGAGCGTAATGCGCCCATCAGGACGGTGGAGTTCGATGAATGATCGTACTCGACACCAATGTTCTCTCTGAGTTGATGCGACCCGAGCCTGCATCAGCGGTGCTTGATTGGATTGACAGCCATACCGCCGAAGAGCTGTTCACCAGTTCAATGACCATGGCGGAGATTCTTCATGGCATTGAGCGGCTGCCCGATGGGAAGCGTAAGCACAGCCTGCACACTCATGCAGTGGCCATGTTTCAAGACGAGTTCGCCGATCGCATCCTTGCGTTCGATGCCTACGCAGCCGTCCACTACTCAAAGCTGGTGACCGCTCGCGAACAGTCTGGAAAGCCCATTGGACTCGCTGACGCTCAGATAGCCGCAATCTGTCGTGCCCAGCAGGCAAAACTCGCAACAAGGAACGTCAAGGACTTTGAGGGCACCGAGGTGGATGTCATCAATCCCTGGACGGCGGCCATGGCTGGTTAACCCTGTGCTGAGATAGCGGCCATCGCAGAAATCAAATGTGGCAGGGATTTGCCCCTCCCACATTGACCCGGTGCTATCAGGTTATTCCGCGCTGGATGGCTTTTCCCACAGGTTAATCCCACCTTCCTGCGCAAACCGATCGATCTCCGCCAGTTCCTCCGCACTGAAGCTCAAGTTCTTCAACGCGCCGACGTTCTCGATGATCTGCTCCGGCCGGCTCGCGCCAATCAACGCGCTGGTCACCCGTGGATCGCGCAGGGTCCAGGCCAGCGCCAATTGCGCCAGGCTCTGGCCGCGGCGCTGGGCGATTTCATTCAACGCACGCACGTGGGCGATATTGGTTTCAGACAGGTGCTTGGCCTGCAACGAACCACCACCCGGACGGTTGACCCGGGCGTCGGCCGGTACGCCATTGAGGTACTTGTCGGTGAGCAAACCCTGGGCCAGCGGCGTGAAGGCAATCACCCCTGCGCCGAGCTCTTCGGTGGTGTCCAGCAGGTCTTTTTCCACCCAGCGGTTAAGCAGGTTGTAGGCCGGTTGGTGGATCAGCAGCGGGACTTTCCACTCTTTGAGCAGCGCGGCGATTTCGCGGGTTTTCACCCCGGAGTAAGACGAGATACCGATGTACAACGCCTTGCCCTGTTGCACGGCGGTGGCGAGGGCGCTGGCGGTTTCTTCCAGGGGCGTGTCGGCATCAAACCGGTGGGAGTAGAAAATATCCACGTAGTCGACGCCCAGGCGTTGCAGGCTCTGGTCCAGGCTGGCCAGCACGTATTTGCGCGAGCCGCCGCCCTGGCCGTAGGGGCCAGGCCACATGTCCCAGCCGGCCTTGCTGGAGATGATCAATTCGTCGCGGTAGTGCTTGAAGTCTTCGCGCAGCAAACGACCGAAGTTGATCTCGGCGCTGCCGTAGGGTGGGCCGTAGTTGTTGGCCAGGTCGAAGTGGTTGATGCCCAGGTCGAACGCGGTGCGCAGCAGGGCGCGCTGGGTGTCGATCGGGGTGCTGTCGCCAAAGTTGTGCCACAGCCCCAGGGACAGTGCCGGCAGCACCAGCCCACTGCGGCCTACGCGGCGATACGGGATAGATTCATAGCGGTTTTCGGCAGCAATGTAAGTCATCGAATCCTCTCTTGGACGTAGGCAAATAAGGCCTGGGAATAACGATATTCCCAGGCCTTTTAACCAGCTGAATCGCTTAAGTCTGCCCTTCCGTTTTACAGCAATTTCCTACCAGAGTGGAACGACATAGCTGACATAGAAGCGGTTTTCATCCTGCACGGTGGCACCGGTAATGTCCGGACTGGCATGGGCGTTTTTCCACGTGACGCCGAGGCCTTTGAGGGTGCCGGTCGGCACTTGATACGCCACCGCCACGTTTCGCTCCCATTCGCTGGTAGTGCCCTGGGCGGTGCGGATGTCATCGCCATGGGCGTAGGCGGCGGAGAAGGTCACGCCGTTGAGGCCGAGTTTGCCGAAATCATATTTGTACTGCGCCAGCCAGGTGCGTTCGCCGGCATGCTGGAATTTGTTCAACTGCATGTTGGTCAGCGCCGGGGTATCGGCACCCGAGCCTGGGCCTTGGCGCGCGTCACCGCTGTTAAGGCCGGAATCGAGGTACGGGAAGTCGCTGTCGCCGCTGTTTTTCTGGATGCCCAGGCCGACGGTATGGCCGTCCAGGCTATAGCTTTCCAGCAGGCTGACGGTGGACTGGTTGATGCGGCCCTTGTTCACGCCGTCGCCGTACAGGCCCGCTGCGGCAAAGTCCTTGTCGCCGTCGGCGTTGCCGCCCACACCCAGGCTGCGGAACACGCGCACGTCGGTATCGATCGCACCGACCGACAAGGCGTCATGGCGCTTGGCGCCGAGGAAGAACTGCTGGTAGTAATCCTCAAGGTTGGAGTACCACAGGCTGACGGTGGTGTTCTGTATGCCGGTGTAGTCCGCACCGCCGAACAGGAAGCGGTCGCTCTCTTTGGTCCCACCGGCGGTGATCATGCCCTGGTCGCCGGTTTCGTTGCGGATCTTGGTCTTGAAGATATCGCCGCCGGTGAAGGTGAAGTCGCTGAGATCCTTGGACACCAGTTGCACACCGGTATTGGTCTGCTGGTAAAGACGCCCGTCCGTGTTGGCGAGTATCGGGTTGTTACCGTACAGCGTACCGACGCGCAACTCATCCTTGGCAAAGCGCATCTTGAACGTCGGGCTGAGCACGCCGAACTGATCGGCGGATTTGCCGTTGTCCAGCGGGAACATGCTGCCGGGGTAGCGGCCCTGGTGATCCTTGTCGTTGAGGTCGCCACCGGAATCCAGTTTCAAGCCGTAGAACGCCTGCAGATCGAGGCCGAAGCCCACCGGCCCCTCGGTGTAGCCGGACTTGAAGTTGAACTCGAACCCCTGGCCCCAATCCCGAATGCTATGGGCCTTGGCATTGCTGCCCACCACGTCGCGTCCCTGCTGGTTGAGATAGCGGTTGAGCAGGGTCACGTCGGCGTGGCTGTCATCGATAAAATCCGCATGGGCGGACAGCATAAAGCTCGCCATGGCGGCTCCCACCACAGGGCTTAAAAACATCTTCATGGGTACGGTCTCCGTCACTGTTCTGAAATGAAAGCGTCAAACGCTTCACACAATTACGCAGTGGCCAGATGACAGTTACGCGTCAAAACAGCGTCTTGACGGATGAAATTAAGTTTAAGAAAGCCCCGTAGAACGGGGCTTTGCGGGGAGTTTAACGTCAGCGCACCAAGTGCAGGAACTGCAGATGCCGCTCGTACTGGTCGAGGATGTCGTTGATGATCTGCTCCTTGGTGTAGCCCACCAGGTCGTAGTCCTGGCTGCCCTCGCTCAAGTGCACTTCCGCCCGGTAGTAGCGACGATTGTTGAGCTGCTTGGAACCCATGCCGCCGCGTGCAAATGACGGCGTGAAATAGCCGCGCATCTGCACCTGGTACACGAACGGATGCTCTTCGCCGTGACCAATTTCCAGGCTGACGCTGTCGTTGGACGGGTCGGGCTGGGTGACGACATTGAGGCCTTTTTCGACAAACACCGCCGTCACTTCTTCGATCGCCGGACGCACCGTGGTTTCAAGGAAGCGGTACACCTCGTCCCGCGACGGGAAATGCACGGCCTGGCTCAAACGCTGGCGCCAACCGCCGGTGCCCTTGCGGGAGCCCGACACCGGTGCCAGCGAATGCAACTGCGCAATCTGCTTTTGCGACTCGAGGTAGAAGGCCTTGTGCAGCCCCCACATCATCAGCAACAGGATCAGCGAGAACGGCAGCGAGGTCAGCACCACCGCAGATTTCAGCGAATCGATGCTGCCGGCAAACAGCAACGCACTGGTGACCAGCGCGGTCATCGCGCCCCAGAACACCCGCAGCCATTTCGGCCCGTCTTCGTCGGCGTTGCCGCCTTTGGACGACAGGGTCGAGAGCACCACGGTGCCGGAGTCGGCCGACGTGACGAAGAACACGAAGCTGATAAACACCGTGACCGCGATGACGGTTTTGCTCCACGGGTAGGTTTCCAGCAGCAGGTAGAGGCTCATCGACGGATCATCGATGGCCGACTGACCGAGGGCGGCCATGCCGTGGTTGAGCACCTGGTCGATGGCGCTGTTGCCGAAAATCGACATCCACGCCAAGGTGAAGCCCAGCGGGATCAGCAGCACGCCGAACACGAATTCGCGGATGGTCCGGCCACGGGAAATGCGCGCGATAAACAGGCCTACGAACGGCGACCATGCGATCCACCAGGCCCAGTAGAACACCGTCCAGCCGCCCAGCCAGTCGCTCGGTTTGTCGTAGGCGTACACATCGAAACTCTTGGTCGGCAACGCGCCCAGGTAGTCACCGATGTTCTGGATCAGGGTGTTGAGCAAGTGTTGGGTCGGCCCGGCGAACAACACGAACAGCAGCAGCGCGCAGGCCAGCAGCATGTTGATGTCGGACATCACCCGCACGCCCTTATCGACGCCGGCCACGGCGACCAGGATCGCCGCGCCCATCATCAGGGTAATCAAGCCGACCTGGATCCACTGGGTGTGGGCAACGCCGAACAGGTAGTCGAGGCCGGAATTGAGGTGCAGCACGCCAAAGCCCATGTCGGCCCCCAGGCCGAACACCGTGGCAATGATGCCGAAGCCATCCACCGCATAGCCGATAGGGCCATTGATGCGCTTGCCGATCAGCGGGTACAGCGCCGAACGCAACGCCAGCGGCAGGTTATGCCGGTAGGCGAAATACGCCAGCGCCATGCCGACAAACGCAAACACGCCCCAGCCGTGCAGGCCCCAGTGCAGGAACAGCACCTGCATGGCCTGGCGCGCGGCGTCGGCATTCATGGCCTCGCCCTGGGGCGGTTGCACCAGGTGCGTCAGCGGCTCGGACACGCAGAAGAAGAACAACGTGATGCTGATCCCGGCGGCGAACAGCATGCCGGCCCAGGACAGGTAACTGAATTCGGGCTCGTCGTGGTCGGCACCGAGTTTTATCTTGCCGTAGCCCGATAGCGCGGTGACCACCACGAAGACCAGATACAGGGTCATCGCCAGCATGTAGTACCAGCCGACCGTGTTGGCCGCCCAGTTTTGCGCCGCCAGCAACCAGGCACCGGCCTGTTGCGGGATAGCGATGACAGTGATGCCGAACAGCAAGATGAAGGTGGCGGCAAAGTAGAAGACCGGCGCATTCATGCGCACCAGGCCGCTGGATGGGGTGGACGATGCACTCATGAACGATGCACCCCGAGAGTGAGGAATGTGGCTGTATAAAACGGACTCAGCAAAGGTAAGCCTCCTGTTGTGAGCGGGCAGCGAACCACCGGGTTTAACTTGAACGAACGTTCAAGTTAAACATGAATAGGCGGTTTGGGGCTAATCGCAGGGCTGAGTGGTATGACGGGTGAGCAAAGGAAATCGTTCAGCGACTGCTGACTGAAATACGGCCTCCATGTGGAATGCCGTCAAAATGTGGGAGGGGGCTTGCCCCCGATGGCGGTGGTTCAGCCAATTCATTTTTGACTGACACTCCGCTATCGGGAGCAAGCCCCCTCCCACAGGGTTTTGTGTGATTTTTAAGACCGGCGCTATTTTTGCGCCCCATCATCATGCTGCAGATTCGCCTGCGTAATATTCGCCCCCGCCGGCACACTGCGGGTCAGCCACACATTGCCGCCAATGGTCGAACCCTTGCCGATGGTGATGCGCCCGAGGATCGTCGCCCCGGCATAGATCACCACGTCGTCCTCGACAATCGGGTGGCGCGCATGGCCCTTCTGCAGTTGCCCATCTTCATCCGCCGGGAAGCGCTTGGCCCCCAAGGTGACGGCCTGATAGATGCGCACCCGCTCGCCGATGATTGCGGTTTCGCCGATCACCACGCCCGTGCCGTGGTCGATGAAGAAGCTCGGGCCGATCTGCGCGCCGGGGTGGATATCGATGCCGGTGGCCGAGTGGGCGATTTCCGCGCTGATCCGTGCCAGCAGCGGCAAGCCGGCGCGGTACAGATGGTGGGCCAGGCGATGGTGAATCACCGCGAGGATCCCCGGGTAGCACAGCAGCACTTCATCCACGCTGCGTGCGGCCGGGTCGCCGTGGTAGGCGGCGAGCACGTCGGTGTCCAACAGGCTGCGCAAGGACGGCAAGGCCAGGGCGAAATCCTGGATCAGCCGGATGGCATGGGCGTCGATCTGGCTGTCATCCTCGCCGCCCTGGCGCGCGGCATAGCGCAATTCCAGGCGCGCCTGGGCCAGCAAGGCATTCAGGGCGACATCGAGGGTATGGCCGACGTAGAAATCTTCACTTTCTTCACGCAAGTCCGCAGGCCCCAGGCGCATCGGAAACAGCGCACCGCAGAGGGACTCGAGAATCTGGGCAACGGCTTCACGGGACGGCAATTCGCGGCCGCCATGCTCGCCGCTCAAGCGGCCATTGCGTGTTCGCCACTGGTCACGGGCGCTGCGCAGTTGGCTGACGATGGTCTGTAATTGCCAATGGCTGGAACGCTCACTCACGGTATTCACTCCTGACGTAATGGCCATCACTTTACGGTATCCACCCTGGCCGCCCTTAAGAACCAATGGTGTGATGCTAAGAACCATCAGGCATAAGCGATTGGCGGTTGCCCGATGAAAAGTGCCTGCCTATAGTCGCTCCATCCCTTAACCACCGTGCGTAGCCATGATTAAGCAACAGCTCGACCGTTTTAACCGCCTGGAACTGCTCGGCGGCGCCACCGCCCTGGAAAAACTCGAACGGCTGTCGACCTGGTTGGGACGCGACATCTACGTCAAGCGCGACGACACCACGCCGCTGGCCATGGGCGGCAACAAGCTGCGCAAACTCGAATACCTGGCAGCCGATGCCATCTCCCAGGGCGCCGACACCCTGGTGACCGCCGGCGCGATCCAATCCAACCACGTACGCCAGACCGCCGCCCTCGCCGCCAGGCTCGGCCTGGGCTGCGTCGCCCTGCTGGAAAACCCCACCGGCACCGAAGACCCCAACTACCTGGGCAACGGCAACCGCCTGCTGCTGGAGTTGTTCGACGCCAAGGTAGAGTTGGTGGAAAACCTCGACAACGTCGACGACCAACTCAACGCCCTTGCCGATCGCCTGCGCAGCAACGGCAAGAAGCCGTACCTGGTGCCCATCGGCGGCTCCAATGCCCTCGGCGCCCTCGGTTATGTGCGCGCCGGCCTGGAGCTGGCCGCACAGATCGAAGACAGCGGGATCGAATTCGCCGCCGTGGTGCTGGCCTCCGGCAGCGCCGGTACCCACAGCGGCCTGGCCCTGGCCTTGAGTGAAGTGCTGCCGCAGTTGCCTGTGATCGGCATCACCGTATCGCGCACCGAAGAAGCGCAGTTCCCGAAAGTCCAGAGCCTGGCCGAACGCACGGCCGAGTTGCTCGGCGTGGGCATCCCCGACGCGTTCAAGGTGATCCTGTGGGACGAATATTTCGGCCCCCGTTATGGTGAACCGAACGCCGGCACCCTGTCGGCGGTCAAGCTATTGGCGAGCCAGGAAGGCCTGCTGCTGGACCCGGTCTACACTGGCAAGGCCATGGCCGGCTTGCTGGACGGTATCGGGCGTCAGCGTTTTGAAGACGGGCCGATTATTTTCCTGCATACCGGCGGGGCACCGGCGTTGTTTGCCTATGACTCGATTTTCAACTGAATAAATGCGGGCTAAATGTGGGAGGGGGCTTGTCCCTCCCACATTAGACTCGCCAAGTATTCCTAAATAGAATATTAAATAAGATTTATATTATTTTCAAGTCTTAAAACCCGGCTTTATCATCGCGCCGCAGGCGAAGACGCGCTACGCGCTTTAAGGCAGGATACGACTACCGCGTCACCTGCTTCGCTCAACATAAAAAACACAGGGGCTCTTCATGACTATTTCTGTATTGCGTCGCACGTTGCTGGTTGGCACTTTGGGTCTGGCTCTCGGCGCCGGTTGGCTGGGCCAGGCGGTTGCCGGCGAGCAACTGGGCAACATCAAAAAGGCCGGCGAGATCAAAATCGGCCTGGAAGGCACCTACCCGCCGTTCAGCTTCGTCGATGAAAGCGGCAAGCTCAGCGGCTTCGAAGTCGAGCTGTCCGAGGCCCTGGCCAAAGAGCTGGGCGTGAAGGTCAAGCTGCAAGCCACGCCATGGGACGGCATCCTCGCCGCCCTGGAATCCAAGCGCCTGGATGCGGTGGTCAACCAAGTCACCATCTCCGAAGAGCGCAAGAAGAAGTACGATTTCTCCACGCCTTACACCGTGTCCGGTATCCAGGCGCTGGTGCTGAAAAAGAACGTCGACACCATCAAGACCGCCGACGACCTGGCCGGCAAGAAAGTCGGGGTAGGCCTGGGCACCAACTACGAACAATGGCTCAAGGACAACCAACCCAAAGCCATTATCAAGACCTATAACGATGACCCGACCAAGTTCCAGGACCTGCGCATCGGCCGTATCGACGCCATCCTGATCGACCGCCTGGCCGCCCTGGAATACGCCAAGAAGGCCCCGGACACCGCCGCTGCCGGCGACGCCTTCTCCCGCCAGGAAGCCGGTATCGCCCTGCGCAAAGGCGAGCCCGAGCTGCTGGAAGCGGTGAACAAGGCCCTCGACAAGCTGCGCGCCGACGGCACCTTGAAGAAGCTGTCCGAGAAGTACTTCAACGCTGACGTCACTCAATAATGGAAGCAGGTTTCCAACTCGCGCTGGACTCCGCGCCCTTTCTGCTCAAGGGCGCGTATTACACGGTGATTCTCAGCCTTGGCGGGATGTTTTTCGGCTTGCTGCTGGGCTTCGGCCTGGCCTTGATGCGGCTGTCGCGCTTCAAGCTGCTGAGCTGGACAGCCCGCGTCTACGTGTCGTTCTTTCGCGGCACGCCCTTGCTGGTACAGCTGTTTTTGATCTACTACGGCTTGCCGCAAGTGGGCATCGAGCTGGATCCGATCCCGGCCGCCATGATCGGCTTTTCGCTGAACATGGCCGCCTACGCCTGTGAAATCCTGCGGGCCGCCATCGCCTCCATCGAGCGTGGCCAATGGGAAGCCGCCGCCAGTATCGGCATGACCCGTGCGCAGACCCTGCGCCGGGCCATCCTGCCGCAGGCAATGCGCACCGCCCTGCCACCGTTGGGCAACAGCTTTATTTCGCTGGTCAAGGACACCGCGCTGGCCGCCACCATCCAGGTGCCAGAACTGTTCCGCCAGGCTCAACTGGTGTCTGCGCGTACCTTCGAAATTTTCACCATGTACCTGTCCGCCGCCCTGATCTACTGGGTGCTGGCCAGCATCCTGGCGCATTTCCAAAACCGCCTGGAAGACCGGGTCAACCGGCATGACCTGGAGTCTTGAAGCATGATCGTGGTTGAAAAACTGACCAAACAATTCAACGGTCAGGTGGTACTCAACGGCATCGACCTGGAGGTCAAGGAAGGCGAAGTCGTCGCCATCATCGGCCCCAGCGGTTCCGGCAAAACCACCTTCCTGCGCTGCCTGAATTTCCTCGAAGAACCCACCAGCGGCCGGATCAAGGTGGGCGACATCCAGATCGACGGCAGCAAACCGCTCAACCAGCAACAAGGCCTGGTGCGGCGCCTGCGCCAGCACGTGGGTTTTGTGTTCCAGAACTTCAACCTGTTCCCCCACCGCACAGCACTGGAAAACGTCATCGAAGGGCCGACCGTGGTCAAGAAGATGCCGCGTGAAGAAGCTATCGCCTTGGGGCGCAAGTTGCTGGCGAGGGTCGGCCTGGCGGGCAAGGAAGACGCCTACCCACGGCGCCTGTCCGGCGGCCAGCAACAGCGCGTGGCAATTGCCCGCGCGCTGGCCATGGAACCGGAGGTGATCCTGTTCGACGAACCCACCTCGGCGCTGGACCCGGAGCTGGTGGGCGAAGTGCTGGCGACCATCCGCAGCCTCGCCGAAGAAAACCGCACCATGGTCATCGTTACCCACGAAATGAGCTTTGCCCGCGATGTGGCCAACCGGGTGATCTTCTTCGACAAGGGCGTGATCGTGGAGCAAGGCGAAGCCAAGGCGTTGTTCGCCAACCCCAAGGAAGAACGCACCCGGCAGTTCCTGAGCAAGTTCCTCGCCCACTGATGTGGCGAGGGAGCTTGCTCCCTCACCACACAATCGGCTCCTACAGGAAATCCTCGCCATCCACGCGTAAACCCGCCGTCTCCCCGATCCAAAAATCCCCTGTCCAGTCAGACCTTTCTGAATCTGCTCCAACCCGCCGTTTAGCCTTTTGCCGCCATTGACGCTCCTTGGCCAACCCTCTTATCTAGCGTCCAGAGGATTGGATCCTATCCCGGCTACTCACTGAATCGTTCCTTTCAGCCCACCTGCGCACCCGCGCCGCGGGGCTGGAACGATTGCTGCTGGCTGCATCAAGGAGATTACTTATGACGCGCACTGCAACCCCGGCCCTGCTCACGGCCCCCACCTTGCCCCAGGCTAACCGGCACGGCATCAACGCACTGGCGGCCAGTCAACTGCAGGTGGACATCGCGCCTTACCCCGGCATGGATGAGGGCGACCTGATCGAACTGTTCTGGAACAACTGCTTCGCCGCCTCACGCAGGGTGAGCGCGTGCAAGGTCGGCTCGCCGACCCATCTGCGGGTGCCGGAAAGTTTTGTGCTGGACGGCCCGGCCCAGGTGCATTACCAGGTCATGCAAGTCGGTCGTGCACCTGCCCGCTCGGCCGTGAAAGGTGTGTGTGTAAAGACCCGATACCCCGGCGGCCAGCCCTCCCCCCTGTACAGCGACGAAAACCACAACCTCGCCCCCGTCGGTTTGCCCGAGACCATCCGTCGCTACGGCGTCAACGGTCGCCAGGTACGACGGGGTATTCCGCTGACCATCGCGCCTTACCTGAACATGGCCACGGGCGATGCCATCACCCTGCGCTGGGGAGATGTACGCATGGACCTGCCCAGGATCCAGGCCAAAGCCGTCGGGGTGGTCGTGCAGGTGTGGGTGCCTTCGACGGTGATTGTCGAGGCAGGTGACGACAGCCGCCTGGAGGTGACGTACTGCATTCTCGATCGTGTCGGCAACAATTCGCGCTGGGCGCCCACGCGTACGTTGCGCATTGCCGCCTGCGCGCCGAGCCAGCCGGCCGGGACCGCGCGGGCCTACCAACCACGGCCCCTCGGCTCACCCTGTGAACCGGGGTGACAGACCTTCTATGCATATTCCCAAAAGTTAGTTTATTTAAATATTTAACACGCTTAGGGTATATGCACCGGACCACCGGACATCTCTGATTTTTCTGTTTTTATTTCATTGAATGCGAGGTCGGTATGGTCAGAATTACCCCGGTGCATAACGCCAGGGCATTACGTGCAGCCAAGGAGCGGCGCTGATGTCTAACTTGGCTCTAACACCCCCCCAGAGTGATCTGGACGTTGCTCCCCTGCTGTTGCCGGCCACCGTGCTGCGCAACGATGCAGAGGCGCTTAAGGCTGCCCACGAGCTGGCCCAGGCCGCGCGCCTGCACGCCGCCCAGCGTGACCAGCAACGCAAGCTGCCGTGGGCGCAGATCGAACAATTCACCCGCAGTGGGCTGGGCAGTATTTCCATCCCCCGCGAATACGGCGGCCCACAAGTCTCATTCGTGACCCTGGCCGAAGTCTTCGCGATCATCAGCGCGGCAGACCCCGCCCTCGGGCAGATCCCGCAGAATCATTTCGGCATCCTGCAGGTGTTGCAGGGCGCCGCCACAGAGCGCCAGAAAGAGCAGCTGTTCCAGAGCGTCCTCGACGGCTGGCGCATCGGCAATGGCGGCCCGGAACGCGGCACCAGGAACACCCTGGAGCTCAAGGCGCGCATCACCGCCCAAGGCGACGGTTACGTGATCAGCGGCCAGAAGTTCTATTCAACCGGCGCACTGTTTGCCCATTGGGTGGCGGTGAAGGCGCTGAACGACGATGGCAGGCAGGTCATGGCGTTTGTACGCCGTGGCACCGCAGGGCTGCGCATCGTGGATGACTGGTCGGGCTTCGGCCAACGCACCACCGCCAGCGGCACCGTGCTGCTGGACCGCGTGCCCGTGGACGCCGAACTGGTCGTAGAGAACTGGCGCATCGGCGAAAGCCCGACTATCCAGGGCGCCGTTTCGCAACTGATCCAGGCCGCCATCGACGCCGGCATCGCCCGTGGCGCGCTGGATGACACCATCGCCTTTGTGCGTGAGCGTTCGCGCCCGTGGATCGACGCCAAGGTCGAGCGTGCCAGCGATGACCTCTACGTGATCGCCGATATCGGCAAGCTGAAGATCGAACTGCACGCCGCCGAGGCGCTGTTGCGCAAGGCCGGGCAAGTGCTGGACCAGGTCAGCGCCGCGCCGATCACCGCACAGTCCGCCGCGCGTGCGTCGATTGCCGTGGCCGAAGCGAAGGTGCTCACCACAGAAGTGTCGTTGCTGGTCAGCGAAAAGCTCTTCGAACTGGCCGGCAGCCGCGCCACCCTCGCCGAATTCAACCTCGACCGTCACTGGCGCAACGCCCGGGTGCACACCCTGCACGACCCGGTGCGCTGGAAGTATCACGCCGTCGGCGCCTATCGCTTGAACGGCACGTTGCCGGCTCGCCATTCCTGGATTTAACCGACCAGACCTCTGGAGAAACTCATGACCTTTTCTCACCGTGTCGCGGTTATCACCAGCGACGAACAGGCCCTTATTGTCGCCAGCGACCTGGCCGAAGACTTGCGCCGCGACAGCGCCCAGCGCGACCGCGAACGCCGCCTGCCGCTGCCCGAACTGGACGTGTTCTCGCGCTCCGGCCTGTGGGGCATCAGTGTGCCCAAGGCATTTGGCGGCGCCGGGGTGTCCAACGTCACCCTGGCCAAGGTCATTGCCCTGATCGCCCAGGCGGATGCCTCCCTGGGCCAGATTCCGCAAAACCATTTCTATGCCCTCGAAGTGCTGCGCGTGAATGGCAGCCCTGAACAGCAACAACGCCTGTACGCCGAAGTACTCGCCGGCCAGCGTTTCGGCAACGCCCTGGCGGAACTGGGCACAAGGACCGCCCATGATCGCGTCACCAAGATCACCCGCGACGGCGACGGCTTCCGCATCACCGGCCGCAAGTTCTACGCCACCGGCGCGATCTATGCCCAGCGCATTCCTACCTCGGTGGTGGATGAACACGGCATCCAGCAACTGGCCTTCGTGCCCCACGACAGCGAAGGCCTGACGGTCATCGACGACTGGAGCGGCTTCGGCCAGCGCACCACCGGCAGCGGCTCGGTGGTGTTCGATAACGTGTGGGTCGCTGCCCACGACGTGATCCCGTTCCAGAGCGCTTTCGAGCGCCCGACCACGGTCGGCCCGCTGGCGCAGATTCTTCACGCCGCCATCGACACCGGCATCGCCCGCGCCGCCTTTGAAGATGCGCTGCACTTTGTGCGCACCAAGACCCGCCCGTGGATCGACTCCGGCAACGACAAGGCCACCGAAGACCCGCTGACCCTGAAGAGCTTCGGCCACCTGAGCATTCGCCTGCACGCCGCTGAAGCCTTGCTGGAGCGTTCGGGTGAATACCTCGACCGCGCCCAGGCCGACAGCAATGCAGAGACCGTGGCGGCGGCGTCCATCGCCGTCGCTGAAGTCCGCGCCTTGAGCACCGAGATTTCCCTGGCCGCCGGCAGCACCCTGTTCGAGCTGGCCGGCAGCCAGGCCACCCTCGCCGAGCACGGCCTCGACCGCCACTGGCGCAACGCCCGCGTGCACACCCTGCACGACCCGGTGCGCTGGAAGTACCACGCGGTGGGCAATTACTACCTCAACGCTGAAAACCCGCCACTGCGGGGGACCATTTGATGGCAAAGAAAAAGATCCTGCTCAATGCCTTCAACATGAACTGCATCGGGCATATCAACCACGGCATGTGGACCCATCCACGGGACACGTCCACCCAGTACAAAAGCATCGAGTACTGGACCGACCTCGCACAAACCCTGGAGCGCGGGCTGTTCGACGGTTTGTTCATCGCCGATATCGTCGGCGTGTATGACGTGTACCAGAACTCCATCGATGTACCGCTCAAGGAGTCGATCCAGCTGCCGGTCAATGACCCGCTGCTGCTGGTTTCGGCGATGGCCGCCGTGACCAAAAACCTCGGCTTCGGCCTCACCGCCAACCTCACCTATGAGCCGCCGTATCTGTTCGCCCGGCGCATGTCCACGCTCGACCACCTGAGCCGTGGCCGGGTGGGCTGGAACATCGTCACCGGCTACCTCGACAGCGCCGCCAAGGCCATGGGCCTCACCGAACAGGTCGAGCATGACCGGCGCTACGACCAGGCCGATGAATACCTGGAAGTGCTCTACAAACTCTGGGAAGGCAGCTGGGAAGACGACGCGGTGCTCAACGATCCGCAGGCGCGGGTCTATGCGCAGCCGGGCAAGGTGCACAAGGTCGAGCACCATGGCGAGTTCTACCAGGTGGAGGGTTATCACCTGTGCGAGCCGTCGCCGCAGCGTACGCCGGTCCTGTTCCAGGCCGGCAGTTCGGACCGTGGATTGCTGTTTGCCGGGCGCCATGCCGAGTGCGTATTCATCAGCGGGCAGAACAAGGCCGCGACCAAGGTGCAGGTGGACAAGGTGCGCGCCAGCGCGGTCGAGGCCGGGCGCAACCCGGATGACATCAAGGTGTTCATGGGGTTGAACGTGATCGTCGGCGCCACCGAAGAACTGGCCTGGGCCAAGCATGCCGAGTACCTGAGCTATGCCAGCGCGGAGGCCGGCGTCGCGCACTTTTCGGCGTCCACCGCGATTGATTTTTCCCAATACGAAATCGACGAACCGATCCAGTACGTGAAGAGCAACGCGATCCAGTCGGCCACCAAGAACCTGCAGAACAACGACTGGACCCGACGCAAGCTGCTCGAACAGCACGCCCTCGGCGGGCGCTATATCACCCTGGTCGGCTCCCCCGAACAGGTCGCTGACGAGCTGGAATCCTGGATCAGCGAAACCGGGCTGGATGGCTTCAACCTCACGCGCATTGTCACGCCGGAAAGCTATGTGGACTTTATCGATCTGGTGGTGCCGGAGTTGCAACGACGGGGCTCGTACAAGACCGCTTATGAGACCGGCACGCTGCGCGAAAAAGTCTTCCACGCCAGTGCTCGCTTACCCGAACAACACACCGGCTCGACCTACCGCCACTGAACAAAAAAGGTGGGAGGGGGCTTGCTCCCGATAGCGGTGTATCAGTCACCACATTTGCCAACTGAACCACTGCTATCGGGGGCAAGCCCCCTCCCACATTGGATCTGCATTGTTTGCCCTAATACCTTATGACTGGAAATCCACTATGAAAAAGACATTCCTCAATAACCCAGTCAAAGCACTGGCCCTGGCCTTCGGGTTGTTCAGCTCGGCGGTGTTCGCTGCCGATGCACCGTTGAAAATCGGCACCACCGCCGCCTTCGCGATTCCCCTGGAAGCCGCCGTCGCCGAAGCCGGCAAGCAAGGCTTGAAGGTCGAGCTGGTGGAGTTCACAGACTGGATCGCGCCCAATGTCAGCCTGGCCGCCGGCGATATTGACGTGAACTACTTCCAGCACATCCCGTTCCTGGAAAACGCCAAGGCCGCCGCCGGTTTTGACCTGGTGCCGTACGCGCCGGGCATCATCAACAACGTCGGGCTGTACTCGAAGAAATACAAAAGCATCAACGACCTGCCCCAGGGCGCCAGCGTGGCGATTGCTAACGACCCGATCAACAGCGGTCGCGGCCTGCAACTGCTGGCCAAGGCCGGCTTGATCACCCTCAAGCCGGGCGTGGGCTACAAGGCTACCGAAGAAGACATCGTCAGCAACCCGAAGAAGATCAAGATCCTGCAAGTCGAGGCCGTGCAACTGGTGCGCGCCTATGACGACGCGGACCTGGTGCAGGGCTACCCGGCCTACATCCGCCTGTCCAAGACCTTCGATGCCGAGTCGGCGCTGCTGTTCGACGGCCTCGACCACCCGGAATACGTGATCCAGTTCGTGATCCAGCCAAAAAGCAAAACCGACCCGCGCGTGATCAAGTTCGTCGACATCTACCAGCACTCGCCGGTGGTGCGTGCCGCCCTGGATAAATCCCTCGGCAAGCTCTACCAAGTCGGTTGGGAAGATAAAAAATGACCGCCGCCCACGCTCGACTGCGCGACCTGGGCTCACCGCCCAGGGACGCCGAACAGACAGAACTGCATCCGGACCTGAACCGCGCGCACGTGCGCTTTATCAACCTGGGCAAGACCTACGACGGCGGCGTGCATGCCTTGCAAGGCATCGACCTGGCGATCCAGCGCGGTGAAGTGTTCGGCATTATCGGCCGCAGCGGCGCCGGCAAATCCTCGCTGATCCGCACCATCAACCGTCTGGAACACCCCAGCAGCGGGCGCGTGCTGATCGATCAGGTGGACATCGGCGACTTCGACGAAGACCACCTGGTGGCGCTGCGCCGGCGTATCGGCATGATCTTCCAGCACTTCAACCTGATGTCGGCCAAGACCGTGTGGCAGAACGTCGAATTGCCGCTGAAAGTCGCCGGCGTGCCCAAGCCCCAGCGTGAGCAAAAAGTGCGCGAGCTGCTGGAATTAGTCGGCTTGCAGGACAAGCACAAGGCCTACCCGGCGCAGCTGTCCGGCGGGCAGAAACAGCGCGTGGGCATCGCCCGTTCGCTGGTGCACGACCCGCAGATCCTGCTGTGCGACGAAGCCACCTCGGCCCTCGACCCGGAGACCACCCAATCGATCCTCGGCCTGTTGCGCGAGATCAACCGGCGCCTGGGCCTGACCATCGTCTTGATCACCCACGAGATGGCGGTGATCCGCGACATCTGCGACCGCGTGGTGGTGCTGGAACACGGGCGCATCGTCGAGCAAGGCCCGGTGTGGCAAGTGTTCGGCAACCCGCAACATGAGGTCAGCCAGACCCTGCTGGCGCCGCTGCAACATGGGCTGCCGGAAGAACTGCAAAGCCGTTTGCACCCCCAGCCTGAGTCGCCGGACGCCGCCGTGGTGCTGCGCTTGCAGTTCACCGGCAGTGCCAGCGATGAACCGGACCTGGCCGCGCTGTTCAGCGCCCTCGGCGGGCGGGTGCGTCTGCTGCAGGGCGGTGTCGAACGGATCCAGGGGCATGCCTTGGGGCAACTGCTGCTGGCGGTGAATGGCTCACCCCATAACAGCGAAGAACTGCGCAACCGCGCCGCGAACTGGGCACAACAGGTGGAGGTGCTGGGCTATGTGGTTTGATCGTTTAGTGCAAGGCGCCATCGACACCTTGTTGATGGTCGGCGTGTCGTCGTTGATCGCCTTGCTGGTGGGGATTCCGCTGGCGGTGTTTCTGGTGACCAGTGACAAGGGCGGCATCTACCAGGCGCCGACGCTGAACCGGGTGCTGGGGGCGTTCGTCAATCTGTTCCGCTCGATTCCGTTTTTGATCCTGATGGTGGCGTTGATCCCGTTCACGCGGCTGATCGTCGGCACCACCTATGGGGTGTGGGCGGCGGTCGTCCCGCTGACCATCGCCGCCACACCGTTTTTTGCGCGGATCGCCGAAGTGAGTCTGCGCGAGGTCGACCACGGCCTGATCGAAGCCGCCCAGGCCATGGGTTGCCGGCGCTGGCACATCATCTGGCATGTGCTGCTGCCCGAAGCGCTGCCGGGGATCGTCGGCGGGTTCACCATCACCCTGGTGACCATGATCAACTCGTCGGCCATGGCCGGGGCGATCGGGGCCGGTGGCTTGGGCGACATTGCCTATCGCTACGGCTACCAGCGTTTCGATACGCAGATCATGCTTACGGTGATTGTGCTGCTGGTGATCCTGGTGGCGGTGATTCAACTCGGCGGCGATCGCCTGGCGCGAGTGCTGAACAAGAGGTGAGGTATAGTCGGGCCCTCTCAGTGCCCGGTATTCATCACCATGCCCCTCAAGCCCGACGACCTCGACCAGATCACGTCCACCACCCTCGGCCACTACAACAAGGTGGCCGAGGACTTCCGTGAAGGCACCCGCGATCACGATGTGAGCCAGAACATCGACGCGCTGCTGCGGCATATCCAGAGCACGCCGCCCTTTACCGTGCTGGATTTCGGCTGCGGGCCGGGGCGGGATTTGCAGACCTTTACGCTCCTGGGGCATATCGCCGTCGGCCTGGATGGCTCCGAGCGGTTTGCGCAAATGGCGCGCGAAGACAGCGGCTGTGAGGTGTTGCAGCAGGACTTCCTCAAGCTGGATCTGCCCGCCGAACGCTTTGACGGGATCTTTGCCAATGCGGTGCTGTTTCATATCCCCAAGCAGGAATTGCCCCGTGTGCTCAAGCAACTGCATGGGGCGCTGAAGCCCGGCGGTGTGCTGTTCAGTTCCAATCCACGGGGTGAGAACCAGGAAGGCTGGAACGGGCCGCGCTATGGTTCCTATCACGACTTGAACGCGTGGCAGGCATTGCTGACGACGGCGGGGTTTGAAGAGTTGGAGCATTACTACCGGCCGGCGGGATTGCCTCGGGATCAGCAGCCTTGGTTGGCCAGCGTTTGGCGCAAGGCTTAAGTCTGGGCAAGCCCATTCCCACATTTGAAATGCATTCCCCTGTGGGAGGGGGCTTGCCCCCGATGACGGACTGATGGACACCCCTACTGCACCTGATACACCACCGATGTCCCATCCACCACCGCTGTCACACTCCTTGCCGCAAACCCCTCTCTGGACCCCGTGGAAAAATTCGCCACCAACCGCGTGCCATCGGCAAACGTGGTTTCCTGCACCTGCCGATCCGCCGTCAGCCAGCGAAACCCGGTCATCGCCTGGGTGGCCAGGCGCTCATGCAGCGGTCGGAAAAATCGATCCTGGCGCTGGATCAGCGGCAGCCGCGCCTTGAGCGTCGCAGCACTCAGGTGATACAGCGGCGGCACGTTGTAGAGCAGTTGGGTCAGCTCATTTTCAGCCCGCACAGTGCTCAGCTTGAGGCTGTCGAACAGCCAGTGATGGGTGGTGATCACCGAGCCATGGAACACCGCCTGATACAGCGGCAGGCGCAGCGTCGGGTCGAAGTAGAGGGTGCGAAACGGCTCGTTCAGCGGCACCGACTTGAAGAACACTGCCGGTTGCTCCGGCGGGTACCAGTTGCCCACGTAGTAGGGCGACTGTTTGTCCTGGGTCATGTCGCGATCCCCCCAGCCCAGCACCGGGGTTTGCATGCCATGGGCGAACAGGATGCCCCGGGCGGTAATGGCGTTGCCGTCTTCGGAGCCGGTCGGCAATTGCAGCGTGGTGTTCAGCCAGCGGGACGCATCGATATTGCCTTCGGCGTTTTGCGCCTGGGTCATCGGTGCGTTGGTGCGGTAGCTGTCGAACAGCATGCTGGTGGCGTACGCATCGAGAAACCAGGCGTTGAAGCCGGCCTTGGCCTGCACGGCTTTCACCCGCGCCTCCAGCAGAGGCCGCACGCAGCGCGGGTCGGTGTAGTGGCCGGACTGCTGGAAGCCGGTCTTGAGCGTGCCGTCCTTCAATACGATGGCGCAGTCGCGGTAAGCCTGGCTACCCAGGTGGGCGGTGGTCCAGTCGGGGTTCTCGGTGGCGGACAACGCGGTTTGGTAGGAGTCGTAGGGCGCCATCAGGTAGCCGGCGTCGACACCAACGCGGATGGTCTCGGGGTGCCAGAGGCCGCCTTCCCAGCCTTCGCCCAGGGTCAGCATCAAGCGTGGCAGCTCGGCGTCGCGCAGCGTCTGTACCACCTGGCTGCCCCAGGTGCCGGGGCTATCGCGCAGGGCACCGGCAAAGTCCACGGCCAATTCGCGACGCAACTCGCCGTAGCGCGCGGCAAGACGGGTCATATCGGGCTCGTCCACCTGCCAACTCTGCCGGGCCTTCCTGTTGATCGCGGCGTTGAGGCCGCGCAACAGCACGCTTTGTTCGTAGCGATTCAAGGCGCGGGGCTGCGCCAGCACCGCTGCGGAGTCCTTGTCCAACAGGCCTTTGAGTTCATGAGCGCGCAAGCGCTGGAGCAACAGCGGCCAATCACGCACATCCTCCGGTGCCAGCAGGTCATTGCCCCACAGGTAGACATGGCTGGCGCCCAGCAGCTTTTCAGCCCCAGGGGTTTGCCGCAGCTTGTCTGCCAGGGGCTCATAGCGACCCTGCGCGACCAACCATCGGCGATAGCGCTTGGCCCCGGCCAGCGGATCGCTTTCGCCCAGGTGCAACAGCAGGGTCATGGGGGCGGCAGGCCCGAGCGAAGTGAACTCATGGGCCAGCGACAACGCCTGGCCCCGCCAGCGCAGGCGGTTGTTATAGGGATTGGTCAGCAGCCAGTTGAGGGTGAAGGCGCCGTGATCGACGCCCCACAGCGGCAGGCTGAGGTCCTGGGTGGTGTTGATGTCACCCTGCGCCACCAGGAAAGCGTTCCACATGGCATTGCCGGCCGGCACGTAATGCCCTTCGGCCAACGGCCATATCAACCCTCGGCCCATGGCGCTCGGCGGTTGCAGAAGAATCGGCAGCTCACCGGCTTCCCGCGCCGTGATCGACAGCATCAGGTCGCGCTGCTCAAGGCTGGCAGTCACGCGATAGGCACCGTCGTCCCATTGCCAACTGACCTGTTGCGCGCTTTGTGCAAGTTGGCTGACGGCACGCGCCGCTACGCCGTTGGAGGCCTGCACCTGGGGCTGGCCGCCGGGTGTCACACGGATGGCGAGGGTGGCCGGGTCGAGTTCGACTCGCCACAACGGGTTTTCCAATACGGTGCCGGCAAAGGCCAGGGGCGACAGGAACAAGCAGCAGATCAGCAAGGTATGACGCAGACGGTTCATGGCAGGCGATCGTTGAGAGGTGGAGACCGGAGGGTAAAGCACTCAACGGTTGGCTAAGGCAACAGGCGTCACTTCCGGAAATTTCCCACGTCTCACATGCCCAGCTGAGATCAATTGTGGGAGGGGCGGTGCGACGATTCGACTTGCTCCCGATGGCGGTGGGTCAGACAAATATTTTTTGCTGACCCACCGCCATCGGGAGCAAGCCCCCTCCCACATTTTTAACCGTGTTGTTCCTGTTGTTCCTGCTTTGGCTCGCGGATCTTGTACCAGGCCACATACAGCGCCGGCAGGAACAACAGCGTCAGCAAGGTGGCGATGATGATCCCGCCGATCATCGCGTAGGCCATCGGCCCCCAGAACACTTCGCGGGCAATCGGGATCATGCCCAGGCTCGCCGCAGCCGCCGTGAGCAGGATCGGCCGGCGCCGATGCTCGGTGGCTTCCACCACCGCGTCCCACGGCGTGTAGCCGGCCACTTCATATTCGTGGATCTGCGTCACCAGGATCACCGAGTTGCGGATGATGATGCCGATCAGCGCCAGGATGCCGAGGATCGCCACAAAGCCCATGGGCGTGCCCGTGGGGATCAACGCCAGCACCACGCCGATCAGCCCCAGCGGCGCGACACTGGCCACCAGGAACATCTTCTGCACGCTGTGCAGCTGGATCATCAGGAACGTCGCCATCAGGAACAGCATCAACGGCACCACGCTGGCAATCGGGCCCTGGGCCTTGCCGCTTTCTTCCACGGTACCGCCGGTGGCGACCTTGTAGCCCACCGGCAGGCCGGCGCTGAATTGGTCGATCTCCGGCTTGAGCTGCTTGACCAGGTCGGTCGGCTGCATTTCATCGCGCACCGACGCTTTAATCGTGATGGTCGGCTTGCGGTCGCGGCGCCACACCAGCGGCTGCTCCAGCTCATATCGCACAGTGGCGAAGGCCAGCAGCGGAATCGAGGTGCCGTTGGGCGTGACGATCTGCAGGTTCTGCAAGGTTTCCGGCGTGCCACGTTCGGCGTCTTCGGCACGGCCGACCACGCTGATCAGGTAGATATCGTCGTGCACCTGGGTCACCGAGGCGCCGCTGACCACGCTGTTCATCAGTTGCGCCACGTCTTCGGAGGACAGCCCAAGCTGGCGCGCCTTGTCCTGGGCAATGTCGATGCGCAGCACTTTGCCCGGCTCGTTCCAGTCGTAGATGATCTCGCCCAGGTGGGTGTTTTTATCCAACAGGGTCGCCAGTTCGATGGCGTGTTTACGCACCTGGTCGGTGTCTTTGCCGGACACGCGATACTGGATCGGACGGCCCACCGGCGGGCCCATTTCCAGCGGCTGCACGAAACTGCCGATGCCCACGAAGTCGTCGCGCAGGCGCTTTTGCAGGCGCGCAATCAAGGCTCCGCGCTCTTCCAGGCCTTTGCTGACGATCACCAGTTGCGCGTAGTAGGGGTTTTCCAGTTGCTGGTCGAGGGGCAGGTAGAAACGGATCGCGCCCTGGCCGATATACGTGCTCCAGCGTGCAATGTCCGGGTCGTCCTTGATGATCGCCTCGAGGCGGTCGACGGCCTTGCGCGTCTCGTTGATCGAGGCGTTTTGCGGCAGGTTGAGGTCGACGAGGATTTCCGGGCGGTCCGACGACGGGAAGAACTGGTTCTGCACAAACTGCATGGAGAACACCGACGCCACGAACAGGCCCACGGTGATGCCGATGGCCCACCAACGGTTGCGCATGGCCCAGAGCATGCCGCCATTGAACGCGCGGCCGATGCGCCCCGGCTCGGCGCTATGGGGTTTCACCTTGGCGCTGAGGATATGCACGCCAATCACCGGCGCAAACAGCACCGCCACCACCCACGACACCAGCATCGCCACGGCAATCACCGCGAACAGGGTAAAGGTGTACTCGCCCGCCGAACTGGCGTTGAGGCCAATCGGCACGAAGCCGGCGACGGTCACCAACGTACCGGTGAGCATCGGGAATGCCGTGGAGGTGTAGGCGTAGGTCGCCGCCTGCTCCTTGGTTTCGCCTTTTTCCAGGCGCGTGATCATCATCTCCACGGTGATCATCGCATCGTCCACCAGCAGGCCGAGGGCGATGATCAACGCACCCAGCGACACACGCTGCATGGTGATACCGCTGTATTCCATGAACACGAATACCAGCGCCAGCACCAGTGGAATCGAGCACGCCACCACCAGCCCGGCGCGCATGCCCAGGCTGATAAAGCTCACCACCAGCACGATGATCACCGCTTCGAACAGCGCGCTGGTAAAGCCGCCGACGGCCTCTTCCACCACTTCGGCCTGGTCGGAGACCTTATGCACACCGACGCCCACCGGCAGGTCGGCGGTCAGTTCGTCCATGCGCGTGTGCAGCGCCTTGCCAAACGACTGGATATTGCCGCCCTTCTGCATGGCGATGGCCAGGCCAATCGCCGGCTTGCCGTTGAAGCGGAACATCGGCCGCGCCGGGTCGACGTAGCCACGGCTGATCTCGGCGATATCCGCCAGGCGATAGAAGCGGTCATTGAGGCGCAGGTTGACGTTGGCCAGGTCTTTCTCCGAGGCGAACTGCCCCGAGGTACGCACCGAGATGCGCTCCGGCCCGGCCTCGATCACCCCGGCGGGGGTCACCGCGTTCTGCGATTGCAGGCTTTGCACCACCTGGCGCTGATCGATGCCTAGGGCCGCCAGTTTGCGCGTGGAGAAGTTCAGGTAAATCACTTCGTCCTGCTGGCCGATCATCTCGACCTTACCCAGCCCCGGCACCGAACGGATTTCGGCGCGCACCTGCTCCACGTAGTCGCGCAGCTGGCGCATCGACAGGCCGTCGCCGGTAAAGGCGTACACCGAGCCGAACACATCGCCGAATTCGTCGTTGAACGACGGCCCCTGCAAGCCCTGGGGGAAGGTGCCGCGAATGTCGTCGATCTTCTTGCGGACCTGGTACCAGATCTCCGGAATCGCCTTGGCGCTGGTGGTGTCCTTGAGGAACACGAACACCGTGGATTCACCCGGTCGCGTGTAGCTTTTCACATAGTCGAGGGAGTCGAGTTCCTCGAGCTTTTTCTCGATGCGGTCGGTGACCTGCTTGAGGGTTTCTTCCTGGGTCGCGCCCGGCCAGCGGGTCTGGATCACCATGGTCTTGATGGTGAACGAGGGGTCTTCCTCGCGGCCCAGGTTCATGTAGGAGAACACGCCCATCAGCAGCGCGACGAACATCAGGTACCAGACGAAGGACTGATGCTTGAGGGCCCAGTCGGATAAGTTGAAGCTGCCTTTCATCGCGGGCTGTCCTCGTCGATTTTGACTTTCTGCCCGGGCTTCAGGCTGTTCACGCCGGCGGTAACGATACGCTCGCCGGGTTTGACGCCGCCGTTGAGCAAGGCGCTGTCAGCATCACGACTCAGCACCGTGATGTCGCGCGGTTGCACGGTCTGGCTTTGGGTGTCGAGGATCCAGATGCGGGTCTTGCCGTCGACTTCCTGCAAGGCGCTCAGGGGCAACTCGATGCGTGGGGCGATGGCCGAACTCAAGGTCACGCTGATCGCCGTACCAAGGCGGAATGCGGGCGGCGTTTCGGCCAGGGTCAGGCGCGCGCGACGGGTGCGCGTGGCGCTTTGGGCCTGGGGTTCGATCTCGCGCACGGTGGCGGTGGTGTTGACGCTGGGGTCGAGTTGCCCGGCGACGAGGAACACCACGTCCGGCGGCAGGCGCTCTGCAAGACCGGCGGGCAGGTCGATCACCGCCTCCTTGATGTCCGGGCGCGCCAGGGTCACCACTTGCTGACCGGCGCTGACCACTTGGCCGGCCTCGGCATTCCAGGCGGTGACGATGCCGGCGTGGTCGGTGCGCAGCTCGGCGTAGTTGAGCTGGTCCCTGGCCTGGTTGACCGAAGCCTGGGCCTGGTCGAGGGAGGCCTGGGTGGTTTTCAGGTCGGTCTGGGCCACGTCCAGTTGGGCCTGGGCGCCAACGCCACGGTTGAACAGCTCCTGCTGGCGACGGGCATTGGCCTGGGCGTTGATGAACTGGGCCTGCACCCGTGCCAAATCGCCTTGGGCGGCGCGCAACTGGTTCTGTTGGTCGGTAGGGTCGAGCACCGCGAGCAAGGCACCCTTGTCCACTTCGGCGCCCACATCCACGGCACGCCGGGCGATGCGACCGGGGACGCGAAAGCCCAGATTGCTTTCATAGCGCGCCTGGATGGTACCGGCGAAACGGCCGAGGGTTTCCTGGTCCTCGGACTTCACCTCCATGGACAGCACCGGGCGCACGGGCTCGGGCGCCGGTTCTTCCTTGGAGCAGGCCATCAGCAACAGGCTGGCGGCGAGTACAACCGTCAGGCGCTTCATGGCTGGGCTCCTGGCTGGGCAATCTCGACCAGCATGCCGGGGTGCAGCAATTGCCCACCGGCCACCACGACTTTTTCGCCACCCTTGAGGCCGTCGCCAATAATCACTTTGCCGGTGAGGTAACGCGCCACCGTGACCTTGTGCAGTTGCGCCTTGCCCTCGCCGTCCACCAGCCATACGGCGGGCTCGCTGAGGTCTTTGGTCAACGCCGACCAGGGCAGCTCGATACTCGCTTTGGCCGGGCCATTGGCGGTGGCACTGACCACCGAACCAAGCCGCATGCCTTCGGGTAACGATTGCAGGGCGATCTTCACTTGCACCGTGCCGGTATTGGCGGCCACGGCAGGTGTGACTTCACGCACTTTACCCACGGCCTTGATGCTGGGGTTATCCAGCAGGCTGACGGTGATCGGCGCATCGGGCGGCGGCTCAACCAGCAGTGACTCATAGACGTTGAACACCGCGTCGCGCTCGCCATCGCTGGCCAAGCTGAAAATCGGCACGGTGGCCTGCACCACCTGACCGACTTCGGCCTGGCGCGCGGTGATCACCCCCGGCGCATCCGCGATCAGCGCGGTATAGCCGAGTTGTTCACGGGCGTTGGCCAGCTGCGCCTGCGCGGCGGCCAGGGCACTTTGGCTGCTGCGCAGCGCGGCCTGGGCGGAATCGTATTCGCTGCGGCTGGTGTAGCCCTTGGGCAGGAGCTTTTCCTGGCGCACAAACGCAGCGGCGGTTTGCTTGACCCGCGCCTGCTCGGCCACGACCTGGGCCTGGGCGGAATCGACGTTGGTCTGCAAATCTTTGGGATCGAGCCTGGCCAGCACTTGCCTGGCGGTCACGCGGTCACCCACATCCACCATGCGCTGGATGATCTTGCCGCCGACGCGGAAGGACAAATCGGTTTGCACGCGGGCCTGGATATCTCCGGTCAGCGTGACGGCCGCGGCGAAATCGGCGGGTTGTACGGTTTGAACAAAGACCCGCGAATGGGCCTTGGGCTCAGCTTTTTCCTGGCCACACGCGCTCAGCAACACCACTAAACCCAGACCGACGATACAGATGGAAATACGACCGCCCATGCAGACTCCTTGTGCGCGATGCGATGTGCCAGTGTGTATGCGACTGTGAGCTTAGTTCAGGGTTCCTTATCTGCATGGGGAAGGCGTATTGAGGTGAGTTCATCGGCCTCATCGGGGGCAAGTCCTCTCGCACATGTGACGTGTGAATACATTCAAATGTGGGAGGGAGCTTGCTCCCGATAGCGGCATAACAGTCAGCGCAGAACTAGCCCTGCCACTTCCCGCCTTCAACGATCACGCTCTCAGGCTTGGTGTCATCGCTCAGCTCCTTGCGCACATATTGGTCGTAGAGCTTGAGCAGGAATTTCTCCTCACCCAGCTTCGCCAACTCGGCATTCACCCAGTCGCGCAGTTCGATATTGCCCTTCTTCACCGCCGGGGCGATCGGCGCTTCGTCACCGAGTTTCTCTTCCAGCACGCGGTAGCCCGGGTTCTGCTTGGCCCAGCTGAACAGCACCAGGTTGTCTTGCGCGTAGGCATCACCACGCCCGGCCGACAGCGCTTGCAGCGATTCGGAGTTTTTCTCGAACTTGAGCAGTTTCCAGTCCGGGTGGTTCTTGGTCAGCCAGATATCGGCAGTGGTGCCGGTGGTGACGATGGTGGTGCGGGTGGCCAGGTCATTCAGGCTTTTCACCGCGCTGTCCTGGGGCACCAACGCCTGCACCGCGACTTTCAGGTTGGGGTTGGTGAAGTCCACCGCTTCCTTGCGCTCGGGCGTCACGGTCATGTTGGCGAGGATCAGGTCGACCTTGTCGCTTTGCAGGAACGGAATACGGCTGGCCGGCTCGACGGCGACGAATTCGACTTTGTTCTCATCGCCCAACAGGTCCTTGGCGAATTGGCGGCCGATGTCGGTATCGAAGCCGACATAGCGGCCCGCTTCGTTGACGAAACCAAACGGTGGCTTGTCGGTGAATACGCCGACGATCAGCTTGTCGCGCGCCTTGATCTTGTCGAGGTAGCTCACGGCGGCAGCAGGTTTAGCAGGCTCTTCGGCCTTTTTATCGCAGCCGGCCAGTAAGGCGACGGCCAACAGTGGTAGCAGTAACTTTTTCATAGCAGCTCCAGTTCCTTGGTTTTCTTGGGCAGTGTTGAGACAAAGGAGAACTTCTCCAGGAACTGCTGCGCGCGTGCGGTTTGCGGGTTCGTAAAGAATTCTTCGGGGGTGTTGTGTTCGAGGATGCGCCCGGCCTCCATAAACACCACGCGGTCGGCGACGGCGCGGGCGAAGGCCATTTCGTGGGTGACGATCAGCAGGGTCATGCCATCGCGGGCCAGGCCCTGGATCACCTCCAGCACTTCCTTGACCATCTCCGGGTCGAGGGCGGCGGTGACCTCATCGAACAGCATGACCTGGGGGTTCATGCACAGCGAGCGGACGATGGCGATGCGTTGCTGCTGGCCGCCGGAGAGCTGGCGCGGGAAGGCGTCGCGCTTGTCCGCCAGGCCGACGCGCGCCAGCAGTTGCTCGGCCTGCGCGCGGGCTTCGCGCGGCTCGCGCTTTTGCACTTTCAGCGGGCCGAGCAGGATGTTGTCGAGCACACTCATATGCGGGAACAGGTGGTAGCTCTGGAACACCATGCCCACGTCCTGGCGCACCTGGCGCCAGTCGGTGGTTTTATCCAACAACTCCTTGCCGGCAAACCGCAGGCTGCCGCTATGGGCCACTTCCAGGCCGTTGAGGCAGCGCAGCAAGGTGCTTTTGCCGCAGCCGCTGGGGCCGAGGATCACCACCACTTCGCCGCTTTGCACACTCAGGTCGATGCCCTTGAGCACCTGCTGGTCGCCGAAGAATTTGTTGAAACCCTGGAACTCGATCAATGCGCTCATGCTTGGGCCCAGCGCCGTTCCAGCACCTTGGAGGCGGCCGACAACGGGTAGCAGATAAAGAAGAAAAACAGGAACAGCGCGCCGTAGATCAACACCGACTCATAGGTGCGCTCGATGATTTGCTGGCCGACCTTGATCACGTCCACCACACCGATCAGCACCGCCAGGGAACTGGTCTTGATGATGCGCGTGTAGACGTTGATGGTCGGCGGGGTCATGCGCTTGAGGGCCTGGGGCAGCAACACGTAGCCGTACAACTGCGGGTCGGACAAGCCAATCGACAGGCCGGCTTCGCGCTGGCCGCGGGGCAGCGAATGCAACGCGCCGCGTACCACTTCGCCCACTTCGCTGGCGCCCCACAGCGACAACACCAGCACCGCGCACCAGAAGCTGGGGATGCTCAGGCCAAAGAAAATCGGCAGGCCAAAGAACAGCAGGTACAACCACACCAGCACCGGAATCGCCCGGAACAGCTCCAGGTAAACCCGCAGCACCGCGTTGACCAGCCTGTTGTTCAAGGTGCGCAGCACGCCATACAACACGCCGCCGACCGTACTGAAGGCGATGCTCAACAACGAAATCGACAGGGTTTGCGCAGCGCCCTTGCCCAGTTGCGGCAACGACACCCACAACAACTCAAGACCCGAACTGGCCATGCTGGAGCCTCCTTTCCAGGCGGCTGAGCAGCAGCGACAGCGGCAAGAACAGCAGCACGCAAATCAGCGTCAGCACGGCGAGCATTTCGTAGGTCTTGTAGTAGAGGGCGATGTAGCTCTTGGTGGTGTAGAGAATCTCCGGCACCGCCACGGCAGAGACCACGGTGGTTTCCTTGAGCAGGAAGATGAAATTGGCGAACAACGCCGGCAGGCTGAGGATGCCGGCCTGGGGCAGGATCACATGGCGCAGCAGTTGCCAGTCCGACAGGCCGATGGACTTGCCCGACTCGATCTGCGCCAGGGGCACCGCTTCCACACCGGCGCGCAGCACTTCGGTGAGGTAGGCACCGCCGAGGAACGTCATGGTGATGATCGCCGCCCAGAACCCGGAGATATTCAAACCCAGCGCCGGCAAGGCGAAGTACACGAAGAACAGCTGGATCAGCAGCGGTGTATTGCGCGCCAGTTCCACATAGAGCGCCACCAGGCGCGACAGGTACGGCGTACGAAACACCAGCAGTGCGGCGTTGATCAGCGCCACCAGCAACGAGGTGGCAATGGCGATCAGGCCCACTTGCAGCGTGACGCCCACGGCGTTCAAAAACGCCGGCAGGGTGCTGAGGATAAAAGCGAAATCGAAGGTCATTGTGAGTCCATGACGCCGCAGGGGTAATGCGGCGAGCGCCGTCCGATCCGGCGTGGGTAACGCCGGGTAGCGCGAACTTTAAAGGTATAAAAAGTAAAATTTAAATACCGAAATAGCATATTGATATCACCCAAAAAGATAACCTCGGGATTCGCGGGGTTGGCGGGTGGCAGCTATGGTTGAGGGGTCTGTGTTTCGAGGGAATGAACAATGAACAAAGCGAAACCGATTGATCCGCAGGAGCTGGTGAAATGGTTGGTGGCGTTGCGCAGGGCGATCAATAGCCGCGCGCTCTGAAACGCTGAAGATCCACTGTGAGATGAAGATCAAATGTGGGAGGGGGCTTGCCCCCTCCCACATTTTTATTGCCTTCCAAATTCCAGGCATAAAAAACGCCGACGCTGTAGTAGCCGCCGGCGTTGAAACCTTGAAGGGGGTTTTGGCTTACATCAGAACGCGGGCACGACTGCGCCGTTGTACTTCTTCTCGATGAAGGCTTTGACTTCCGGGCTGGTCAGGGCCTTGGACAGTTTCTGGATAGCGTCGCTGTCCTTGTTGTCCGGGCGCGCCACCAGGAAGTTCACGTACGGCGACTTGGCATCTTCGATGATCAGCGCGTCCTTGGCTGGGTTCAAGCCAGCTTCCAGGGCGTAGTTGGTGTTGATCAAGTCCAGGTCAACCTGGTCCAGCACCCGTGGCAGCAGGGCCGATTCCAGCTCTTTGAACTTCAGGTTCTTCGGGTTGCTGGCGATGTCTTTCGGCGTGGCCAGGGCGTTGGTCGGGTCTTTCAGGGTGATCACACCGGCTTTCTGCAGCAGCAACAGGGCGCGGCCGCTGTTGGAGCCTTCGTTCGGGATGGCCACGGTGGCGCCATCCTTGAGCTCGGAAATGTTCTTGATCTTTTTCGAATAACCGCCGAAGGGTTCAACGTGCACGCCAACCACGGTGACCAGGTTGGTGCCCTTGCCCTTGTTGAAGTTTTCCAGGTACGGCAGGGTCTGGAAGTAGTTGGCGTCCAGGCGCTTCTCGGCAACCTGTACGTTTGGCTGTACGTAGTCGGTGAAGACTTTGATTTCCAGGTCCACGCCTTCTTTGGCGAGGGTTGGCTTGACCAGTTCGAGGATCTCGGCGTGCGGGATCGGGGTGGCGGCCACCACCAGTTTCTCGTTGGCCTGGGCGAAGCTTGCAGTCAGGGCAGCCGCCAGTGCGGTAAACAACAGAACCTTTTTCATGCAGTGTCCTTATCGGAAATCCGGGGCGTCTCTGACGACCGTTTTTTTGGTGGTGTGCCAGCGAAGTGCTATCGCGGCGTGGAATGGACAATACCTAGATTTTTTATTCCCGAACAATATCTTTTATTCACGTTGATATTCCATTTTGCTCATGTAGCGGCTTGTTCCTGTAAAAAGCTGCGCAAGGTTTCCCGCTCAGCCAGGCTGGCATTGGCGAAGATGCGCTGCACTTGCTCCAAGGGCGACCCCGCCACCGGCAGGTTCAGGTGTTCGGGCAGAATTTCGTCGCCGCTGCTCACCAGCAAGGCGAAGTGGATGACGTTCTCCAGCTCGCGGGTATTACCCGGCCAGCTGTGGTGTTCGAGGACGCGCTGGGCCGCATCGCTGATCAGCGGCACCGGCAGGTCCAGGCGCTGGCTGTAGATGCCGAGGAAGTATTCGGCCAACGACAGGATGTCCCCCACCCGCTCACGCAATGCCGGCAGATCCAACTGGCCTTCGCTCAGGTAATGGAACAGCCGCTCATGAAACTTGCCGGCGGCCACGGCCTGGGCCAGGTCGATGCTGGTGGCGGCTACCAGGCGCACGTCCACCGGACTCGGCTGGTGGGCGCCCACGCGGGTGACTTCATGGTTTTCCAGGGCCGCCAGCAGTTTCACCTGGATCGGCAGCGGCAAGTCGCCGATCTCATCCAGATACAACGTGCCGCCATTGGCCGAGCCAAACCACCCGGCCCGGCTGCTGGCCGCGCCGCTGTGGGCGCCGGCGGCATAGCCAAACAACTCGGCGTCGGCGTAGGTTGGGCTGATGGCGCCGCAATTGACCGAGACAAACAAACCGGAGCGGTCGCTGCCCCGGTGAATATGCCGCGCCAGCAATTCTTTACCGCTGCCGGTCTCGCCTCGAATCAATACGGGCAAGGCGCGCGGGGCAAGATTTTCAAGGTCTTCGCGCAGCTTGCGCGAGCGCGGGTCGACAAACACCAGCGCCTTGGCGCGGATGCTCAGCGGGCTTTTTTCGGCGTCGGGGAAGGTCAGCAGTGGCTGACCGAAGGTTTCATGCAAACTCATGGCAGGCTCCCGCCCCAAATCCACTCAGGGACGGGGCGTTGAAAAAATATCAGGCGGTGCGCCGGGCGTGATGCTCCAGGCGGCTTTGCAGGCGATACAGGTAGGCGAACCCCTGCTCCCAGCGCTGGTGACCGGACTTCACATTGATATGCCCGGCCCCCGACAGGATGCCGGCTTCGGCCCCCCAATTACGCGCCAGCTCCAGGGCCCGGGGGGCGCTGACGGCGCTGTCGTTATCGGAACTGACCACCTGGCTGGGAAACGGCAGCAGGTCGGTCGGGATCGGCGCAAAGTTGCGCAGGGCAGGCGAGCACGCCGGACGTTCGACGTCCGCCGGAGCCACCAGCAAGGCACCGCGCACCTGCCGCAGGAACTGCACCGGGGCAGTGGCCGCCCAATGGGCCACGGTGATGCAGCCCAGGCTATGGGCGATCAGGATCACCGGCGTGCTGTCGGCGGCGATCGCCTCGGCCAGCGCGGCGACCCAATCTTCACGGCGCGGTGTGAGCCAATCGGCCTGCTCCACGCGTGCGCTGTTGGGCAGGCTGTTCTGCCAGTGACTTTGCCAATGATCTTCTGGCGATCCTTGCCAGCCCGGCACGATCAGATAACGAATCAACTCGCTGTGCATGGGTGTGCCCTCCTGCAGCGTTTAACGTTGTAGGACAGTATAGGGACGAGGGTTATATTCGTTAAGGAATAAGAAGCTATTTATTAATAACCAAAAACTCAAACCCACATGAGATCAAAATGTGGGAGGGGCTTGCCCCCGATGGCGATGGGTCAGCCACCTATTTTTAGCTGACGGACCGCTATCGGGGGCAAGCCCCCTCCCACATTGACTCGATTTCACATTCAATTTGCAGTGGTTTTAGATGACGTGATTGGTACGAGGCATGCAGTCGATGGTGCGATCCACCACGGTCTTGGCCATTTCCAGCAAATGCCACACCGCATGGACTTTCGCGCGGTCGTGCGGCTGCAGGTGCTCACAACAGTCCCATACGGTGGCCGATGCGCTGTGGATCAGGTGAGCGATATAAAGTTGAGCGTCTTCGAAACTGAGGTTTTCGTTGGCGACAAGGCAGTCAACGGGTGGGTCGGGAAGTGCTTTGGTCATGGTGTAACTCCTATTGAACACGGGAGCGACCACTAACGCTGCTAAACGATAGGTGGCAGCTGTACGCGGGTTAGCAGACTGGCCAATAGGAACACCAGCGCACCCGAGGGTGCCCCACGCACAGCCACCATAAACGCGGATGTGAACCGTGTGCCTATTGAACTCAGGCTGCTAAACCCGATCGCTGAAAACCAGCGACGGGCCGAAGACTAGCCATCCATTCCAACAGTCACAAGGCGGCGGGGATTGTCTCGGAAACGTCCTGCAATTTAAAGGGACACGGCTTGCTGGCCCTTTACAAATCACGACGAAATGCCAGCATCGATCACCTGATGAACTTTCTTGTAGGAAATATCTTCCATGACGGTTTTTTATGGCTCCGCTGACGACTTTTCGCTTTTCCGGAGAGTGGTGAGGTTAGTTAAATATTGACTCCAACCACCCCCGTAAAGAATCGCAATGAATATAAATGTAAGTACTTTCCACCACGAAATCTCTAGAGTCAGGCTTTCTAAAACCGCATTCAACGAACTACTGAGCGCAAAAGCCAGCTCCGAACCGGATGATCAAACTAATCGATTCGATGCAAAGCCTGCTTACATCGCCCCCCATCACTCGCAGACCCTCAGCGCAGAACTGCGCAATATACGAAAAATCGTTGATCACGAAAAACACGTCCTTATCCTAGATGGATTTAAAGTCGATGATCTTGCAGGTTTCAAATCTTTGATATGGACGTTCGGCTCTTTGCTGGGAGCGCCAATGGTGCAGAACCATCTTGGCCATAGGGTTATTGAGGTGTAGGTACTTCCGCGTCTATATCGAATCGGCCCACATCAAAGCGGGAGCGCCATTAACCCTGGCGCAAATACATGCATTGGATTTTCTATATACAGTCCTTGATCAATCTTCAGTTCAACATCGAGTGCTGCTTGAACCAGGGCAGGTTCTTATTTCAGCTGACAACAAGTTTCTCCATACCCGAACGCATTTCATCGATAAGAGCGCTCCGCGCTTAGAGTTAGAGATTGATGACGCAGTCTCTTTGAAAGATCTCAATCGATACATGTTACGAATGTGGTTGCGCAAACGATGATCCCTCGCTGGCCATAAGGCACAACTTCATATTCCCATCACAAGCCGAGCCCCATGGACAACTCCAACATCGCAATCACCCTTGTTTTGATCTCCGCCTTCATGCACGCCACCTGGAACGCGGTCGTCCGGGCGGGGAGCAGTCGCTTCATGACCTTGGCCATGGTCGATGGTACGGCGTTGCTGATCTGCCTGGCGGCGCTGCCGCTGGTGAATACGCCAAGCCTGCAGGTGTGGGGCTACGTGCTGGTTTCCGTGGTGCTCAACACGGCCTATCGATTGTTTCTGATCAAAGCGTATGAAACCGGCGACTTTGGGCAGGTCTACCCGGTCATGCGCGGGGTGCCACCGGTTTTAGTCGCGCTGTTTTCCTATTTCCTGCTGCACGAGCAGCTATCGTTTCATGCCATGGCGGGGGTGTTGCTGATTTGCGTAGGCATTATCAGCCTGACATTCGTGCGCAGGATGTCCGCGCGTATGTTCAAACCAATTCTGATGGCGGTGTGCGCAGGTGCTTTCATCGCGTCCTACACAGTGGTGGATGCCAAAGGTGTCAGAGCCAGTGAGACGGTGCTGCAATACATCATCTATCTGACGGTATTCCAGAGCATTCCGATTCCGGCGCTGGCGTTTTTCAAGAAACGTCTGGAATTCGCAGAGGCCATTCGCAACCATTGGAAAGTCGGCGTAATGGGCGGCGTTTTTTACCTCGCTTCCTACGGCCTGGTGCTGTTCGCGCTGTCGCTGGATGCGGTGGCCAAGGTCTCAGCGTTGCGGGAAACCAGTGTTATTATCGGCGCCATTATTGCCGCGCTGTTTTTTCACGAGCGGTTCGGCTGGCGGCGGATGCTTTCGGCGTTCGTCATTGTTTGCGGGATCATCCTGATCAAAGTGAGCACCTGATGGGCCAACGTCCGCCACCTACACCCATGCTGCAAGCCTTTGTCAGTGCTGCACGAACAGGCAGTTTCGCCCGCGCAGCATCAGAGTTGAGCCTCACCGCCAGTGCCATCAGTCATCAGATCGCAGGTCTGGAAGAGTGGTGGGGCGTTCAGTTGTTCGAGCGCCATTCGCGGGGCGTCAACCTCACAACCGCCGGGCAGGCTTTGTTGCCGGTGACCGATGATTTTTTCAAAACCCTTGAGACGGTGTTGCACTCGCTGAATCCGCGCAAATCTCAGCCCCTTTATCTTTCGTGCACTTCGTCCCTGTGTTCGACCTGGCTAATCCCCAGAATGCATGGTTCCCACACCGACACTTCATTCAATCTCGACCTGGTATTGACCAGTGCGGATATGAATAGCGCCAATCTCGGTGCCCATCAATTCGATGTTGCGATTGTGATGGGGTACGGCGACTACCCGGATCATCATGCCGAGCTTCTGATGCGCGATGCCGTGTTCCCGGTTTGCTCACCGGAGTTTCAACGCATGAATGGCGATATTTCGCTGACGGATATCGCGCGGTATCCACTCATTCACCGTGTGGACGATCAAGTGTGTCCAGGGTGGGAGAGCTGGTTTGCGTTCCAGGGCCTGGCAGCTGCGCCTTATCACCATGGGCCGCGCTTTCCGGACTCAAGCCTGGCAATCAGTCTGGCGGTGAAGGGTGGCGGGATTGCGCTGGCCAGGACAGCGTTGGTGTATGACCAGTTGGAAGAGGGTGCATTAGTCACACTAGGCGGCCCGCTGATGATGTCGCCGGCGGCGTACTACGTTATTTGTAGGAATGGGCGGCAGTCGGAACCTGATATCGCTCGGTTGATTGACTGGCTTAAAGAGAGCGCTAGAAAGTTTCAGCAAGAAGTTGAAATCCGGTATCCGCAAATCGCTGGGGTTGGCGCACTTTGATCGAGTGATGTTACTGAAACGAATGCAAAAAAAAGGCCGCACCCTGCCAAGGAAACGGCCAAAAAATTGTCGAGGCTTTTGCAACTAACGTGCGGTAATCACCGACAGCTTGGTAATCCCCGCGCGCTCGATAGACGCCATGGCTCGCGCCACTTCGCCGTAGTTCACACCATCGTCAGCCTGCAGTTGCACCCGCACATCGGGGTCCTTGGCCTTGGCCGCCTGCAGGTTGAATTCCAGCAGGTCCGGCTGGATTTCGTCCTTGTTGATAAACAGTTTGCCGGCGCCATCAATGCTCACCACCAGCGGGTCCTTCTGCTCCACCGGGGCTACGGCCTCGGTCTTGGGCAGGTTGATCGGGATCGCGTTGGTCAACAGCGGCGCGGTGACGATAAACACCACCAGCAGCACCAGCATCACGTCCACCAGCGGCGTGACGTTGATCTCGCTCAGTACCTCATCACTGTCTTGCGTGGAGAAGGCCATATCAGGATGCCTCCTTCACTTTTTGCGGGTTGCCCGGCGCATGTTTAGTCAGGGCAGGATGCAGCAGCACACGGAAGGCGTTTTTCTGCGCCAGGCTGTAGAAGTCGTGGGCAAAGTCATCCAGGTCCGCCGCCGTGAGCTTCAGGCGACGCAGGAAGTAGTTGTAGACCAGCACCGCCGGCACCGCGACGGCGATCCCCACGCCAGTGGCAACCAGGGCGGCACCGATGGGGCCGGCCACGGTTTCAAGGCTGGCGGAGCCGGCGGCGCTGATGCCCTTGAGCGCTTCCATGATCCCCCACACGGTGCCGAACAGGCCGATAAACGGCGAGGTGCTACCGATACTGGCGACCACGGCCAGGCCGGTTTCCAGGGAGCGGCGCTCACGTACGATCTGCTGGCGCAGGGCACGCTCGAGGCGGTCCTGGTGGTTGATCGCCTGGCTCAGGTCGGCCGCATGCGGCGCTTCCCCGATCTGGATCGCGGCGTAACCGGCCTGGGCCACACGCGCAGCGGCGCCGGGCTGGGTTTCGGCCAGCTCGGCGGCCGAGTCGAGGCTCGACGCCGCCCAGAACTGTTTGTGGAACTTGCGATCCTGCGCTTTAAGGCGACCGAACTGCACGCCCTTGAGCAGGGCCAGGCCCCAGGTGGCGACCGAAAAGACTACCAGCAGCCAGATCACCGCGCTTTCGATGGATTCAAGTGGAGATGCTAATGCCATGATGTTTTCCCTCTGTACAAGTCGCGGTGTGTGCTGCACACCGCAGCGCAATAGTTAGTGAATCTTGAAGTCGATCGGTACGCTGACCCAGCCGTCCTGGGCCACATCGCCCTGCTTGGCCGGCACGAAGCTCCACCGCTTCACGGCGGTCAGTGCGGCGTCGTCGAGTTGCTGGCGACCGCTGCTTTTCTGGATCTGGATCTCCCCCGGCTTACCGCTGGCCAATACATGCACCCGCAACAACACCGTGCCTTCCCAACCGCGACGCTGCGCCAGTGACGGGTACTCCGGCGCCGGGTTCTTGAGGTACGCGGCGTTGGCCGAAGCCGGTGTCACCGGGGCTGGCGCGGGCGGAGCGGGCGCGGGTGCCGGTGGCGCGGGTTGCGGTGGCGTGGGCGCCTGCTCGACCGGTTTCGGTGCGGGCTTGGGCTCAGGCTTTGGCACCGGCTTCGGCTTGGGTTTTGGAATCGGCTTGGGCGGCGCCGGCTTGGCGGCCAGCTCATCCACCACCGGCGGCGGTGGCTCGACAACAGGCGGTGGCGGTGGTGGCGGCACAGGCGGTGGCGGTTCCACCACGGGCGGTGCCGGCTGGGAAAATTCGATGGTCATCGGCGGAATTTCCGGCGGCACAATCGGCAGCACCGGCGTGGGTTTCTGGCTGACCCAATAAATCACTGCACCGTGCAGGGCCAGTACCAACAAACCGAGCAGGATCCCTTCGCGGCGGCTGGAGAAGCGCTTCGGGGTTTGCTGCGTCCGCAATTGCCCCAACGGCGCGCGGTGCGGCCGGCCAAGGTCGACCAACTCACCACTCGGTGCCTGGCGCCATTGCGCCTCGGGTGCACTGGCGGCGGTCTGGACATTGCCCATTGATTCACTCCCTACGGTTTCGAAACCAAAAAACCGACGGGCCTGCGTGGAAGGCCGTCGAGGGCTGAATCATCGGGGCCAGACGCTTATCTCTTAAAGTAATCTTTTAAGTTATAGATAGATCAAATCTGAATAAACGAATGTTCTGAAAACACCAAAGCCCCGGCCGGCGTGGCCTGGCGCCGAGGTGGTTTTTTTTGATGCTTTTCAGGCATACAAAATATTCAGTTAAGGCATGGCTCAACGGGGCTGTTTGCACACAAATCGAACAGTTCAGCCTGCAAGCACTGCCCCGCAGCACTGAGGCCATGACGGGCATACAACGCCAGGCGCACGCCTTGCACCACGGGCAAAGCGCTGTCCGGTCCCAGTTCCACATGCCCTGGCTGCACGACCCGTCGCGGCAACAGACTCACCCCCAACCCCGCCGCCACCGCCGAACACACGCTGGCCAGGCTGGCGCTGGAATAACCGATACGCCAGCGCCAGCCGCCCACTTCCAGGTGGTGCAGCATTTCATTTCGGTACAGGCCGCCCACCGGGAATGCCACCAACGGCAGAGGGTCGCGCCCCAGGCACGGGGTGCTGCGGCTGTCGACCCAACACAGCGGCTCGGGCCACGAGGCCAGGCAGTCATCGCTGCTGCCCATCTGCTTGACCAGCAACACGTCGAATTCACCACTGCGGTACTGACGCTGCAACTCGGGGCCCAGGCCGCTGGTGACCTCCAGGCGCACCCGTGGATAGGCCAGCACAAATGCCGACAGCAACGGCATCAGGCGCTCGGCGGCAAAGTCTTCCGGCACCCCCAGGCGCAGTACGCCGTCGCTCTGTTGGTTGATCAACACATCGGTGGCTTCTTCATGCAGCGCGAGGATGCGTCGCGCATAGGCCAGCAAGCGTTCGCCCTCGGCGGTGGCGACCACGCGGCGCTGGTCGCGGTCCAGCAACTGGCACGCCACCGCCTCTTCCAGGCGGCGGATCTGCTGGCTCACGGTGGACTGGGTCACGTGCAGGCGCTCGGCGGCGCGGGTGAAGTTGCCGCAGTCCACCACGGCGACAAAGCTGCGCAACAACACGGGATCGAACATCAGCATCACCATTCTCTTTGCCACTGGTTGGCATGGTTATATTTAATTTCAGAATACCTTGGGTGCTGGCCATACTCACGCCTCATTTGCCGACTGCAAGAGCGTTGCATGACCCTGAATAAATCCCTCGCCGGCTGGGGCCTGCTGGTGGTGCTCGGCCTGAACCTGCGGCCGATCCTCAGCTCCATCAGCCCGTTGCTTGGCGAGATTCGCCAGGCCACCGGCCTGAGTTTCCAGAGCAGCGCCCTGCTGACCAGCCTGCCGGTGGTATGCATGGGGCTGGTGGCGCTGGTGGGCGTGCGCGTGGAAGCCCGCCTGGGTGAGCGGCGTGGCATCGCCCTGGGCCTGATGATGATCCTGCTGGCGTGCCTGGCACGCTGGCTGATGGGCCAGGCGTCGGCGCTGCTGGTCACGGCGTTGCTCGGCGGTGCGGGGGTGGCGCTGATCCAGGCCTTGGTGCCGGCGATGATCAAGCGCGAATTCCGTCATCGCGTGCCGGTGGCGATGGGTGTGTATTCGGCCTCACTGATGGCCGGCGGCGGGCTGGCAGCGCTGCTCAGCCCGCTGGTGGCCACGCATTTCCAGGAATGGCAGGCGGGGCTGGGGGTGTGGCTGCTGCCGGCGTTGGGCGCCTTGCTGCTATGGGCCTGGCTGCCCCTGGGCGCGGCCAGAAATCCACAGGTGGTGCCGGCCTTCAAGGACCTGCGCAATCGCCGCGCCTGGTTGCTGGCGCTGTATTTCGGCCTGGTCAATTGCGGCTACATGAGCCTGGTAGCGTGGCTGCCGGCCTACTATCAGCAACTGGGCTGGGGCGTTCTGCCCAGCGGTTCGCTGCTGGCGTTCATGACCATCTTCCAGGTGCTCGCCGCGCTGTTGATGCCGGTGCTGGCGCAGCGCGGTATCGACCGTCGGCCGCTGCTGGGCATCGCCCTGCTGGCCCAGACCGTGGGTTACCTCGGCCTGATCGTCGCACCGCAGGAATATCCGCACCTCTGGGTGGCGTTGTGCGGCTTCGGCCTGGGCGCGTGTTTCGCCCTGAGCCTGCTGCTGACCCTCGACCACCATCGCGACCCACGCCAGGCCGGACAACTGGCGGCCTTTGTGCAAGGCGTGGGCTTCTTGATCAATGCGGTGTCGCCATGGCTGACCGGCTGGTTGCGCGGGCTGACCGGCAACTTTGTCGGCGCCTGGGTGGTGCTGACGGTCACGGCGGTGGCGATGCTGGTGGTGACGCGCGTGTTCAGCCCGGCCACCTATCGCACGGGGCTAGAAGTCATAGCGCCCGGTCACTCCTAACGTACGCGGCGTACCGAGCAGGCCTTCGTAGCCGCCGTTCCCCCCCGTCCACAGCGTGGTGTAGTAGGTCTTGTCGAAGGCGTTTTTCAGCCATAACGACACGTCCCACTGCCCTTGCTCATAGTTGCCACGCAGGCCGGTGGACAGGTTGACCACGGCGTAGGCAGGAATCTGTCCATAGTCGGAATCCTCCACCGTGCCCACGGCCTTGGAGCGGAAGGCATAGCTGGCGGTGACGTAGGGTTCGAAGCCGTTATCCAGGTTCCACTTGTATTCGCCGTTGGCGTTGGCGATCCATTTCGAGGCCCCCACCACTTGGTGCCCACTCAGGTCGCAGGAAGCCGGCGCACCGGGGCGCAGACTGACTTCCGGCGGGCACGGCGCATCTTTGTAAGACAGGTAACTCACATCGTTGAACGAGCCGTTGAGGTTCAGCGTCAGGCCCTTGATCGGCACCAGGGTGCTTTCCACCTCGACACCCCGCGAGCGCACCGAACCGGCGTTGGTCAGGTACTGCACACGGTTGTCCTGGTCATAGGCATTGGTCTGGTAGCCGTTGACCTGGGTCCAGAACAGGTTGGCATTGAGCTGCAACCGCCGGTCCCACAGGGTGCTTTTGAAACCCAGTTCGGCGTTATTGGCGCGCTCGGTGCCGATCAACAGCGAGTCGGCCCCGGCCGTCGGTGCCGAGCCTACCGCCAGGTTGACCCCGCCGGACTTCTCGCCATGGGACAGCGTCGCGTAGCCCAGCAGGTTTTCGTTAAAGCGGTAGCTCAGGTTGAGCAAACCCGAGGGGCTGGTGCTGTATTGCGTGAGGTCGCCGGAATCGTACGCCCCCGCGCGGCCGCGTCGAGCCGTCGCGGCAGCACCGGTGACCGCCGCACCGCCAAGGGGAGCGTTACGCGTGACCCAGGCACTTTTTTCTTCATAGGTGCCACGCAGGCCGGCGGTGAAATCCAGGCGCTCGGTGAGGTGCCAGGTGCCTTGGGCAAACAAGGCAAAACTGTCGGTGCGAATGTGCCCGTTGCCGACGCTGCTGACGTTGGCCAATGCGCCGGCTGGCGTGCCGTTCCAGATGTCGGCCTGGGGCCCGTAATAGGCGAAAGACTTGTTATCCAGAGAATTGCCGAAGTAGTAGGCGCCCAGCACGTAATCGAAGAAACCGCCGGTGGGCGAAGCCAGCCGGAATTCCTGGGACCACTGCTTATCTTCCACCGACACCCCGGCGTTGTACGACGCCGGCACGTTAAGGCCGTCGTCGTTACGCGGGGTGAAATTCCAGAAGCGATAGGAACTGACCGAGGTCAGGGTGAAATCACTCGGCAACGTCCAGTTGGCCTCCAGCGACGTACCGCCCTGGAACACGGTGACGTGCTGGTCGCTGTCCAGGTTGACCTTGCGGTGGGTGCCATCGACCAGGGTCGCGCCTGCCGCGTTGGCCCGCGACTGGTAGAGGTTGGTGCCGTTGATGGTCGGCCCGGTGCTGTACAGCACACGGGTGCCGGCGCTGGAATCCTCTTCGTTGTAATCGCCGATCCAGCGCAGGTTGAACGCCTCGCTGGGCTTGTACAGCAGTTGCCCGCGAAAGCCCTGGCGCGAGCCGCCGTTGAGGTCATGGCCGTTGTATTCGTTCTTGATGTCGCCGTCGCTGCGGGTGCGATACGCCGAGAAACGCCCCGCCAGGTCATCGGTGAGCGGGCCGGAAATCGTGCCCTTGGTCTGGAAGTAGCCGTCCTCGCCCAGCGAGGTTTCGATGCTGCGCTCCGGGGTAAAACTCGGCGCGCGTGTGCTGATGTTGATCACCCCGGCGGTGGTGTTTTTGCCGAACAAGGTGCCTTGCGGGCCGCGCAAGACTTCAAGCTGTTCGATGTCCATCAGGTCGAACACCGCCATGCCCGGCCGCCCCAGGTACACGTTGTCGATATATAGCCCTACGCTGCCTTCCAGGCCGTCGCTGGCCGGGTTATTGCCAAGCCCACGGATCGACACGCTGGACTGGCGCGCATGCATATAGGCGACGTTGACGCTGGGCACCAGTTGCTGCAGATCCTGAATCCGATACACCCGCTGGCTCTCCAGGGCCTGGCCGCCGATCACGCTCATGGGCGTCGGCACTGCCTGGGCGCTTTCGGTGCGTCGCCGGGCGGTGACGGTGACCGTCTCCAACTCGCCGCCGGCGCTCTCGCCCTTGCTTACCGGCGCGGGCGTTTCGGCGGCCTGGGTCGGCGACCAACTGGAACTGCCGGCCACCAGAATGGCCAGGGGCAAGGACTTCAACAGACTCATAAGCGGCTCCGGAACCCGGAAATATCCATCGAGAGATATTCCTTTAGGTTATTTATTTATGTTTTTACGAACATTTACTGCATAAGAGATAGCCTTTATAAGGAGTCGACCTAATGCATAGCCAATGCATTTCCCGGATATTTTTGATGTGAAAAATGCATATCGATTTGCGCCAGCTTCGTCACTTCATCGCCCTTGCCGAACAACGCAGTTTTGTCGCCGCCGCGTTGACGGTGAACCTGTCGCAATCGGCGTTCAGTCGCAGTATCCAGGCCCTGGAACACAGCGCCGGTTGCCAACTGATTGACCGTGGCCGCAAAGACCTGGCGCCGACCAAACAAGGTCAGGTATTGCTGGAGCACGCCCGGCGCCTGGTCAGCGGTGCGCAGCAACTGGCCAACGAGATCAGCCAGTTCAATGGCCTGGAGGCGGGGGAATTGCGCTTCGGCTGCGGCCCGGCACCGGCCGGCGGCTTGATCCCCCGCGCCATCGGCAGTTTTATCGGGCGCTACCCCAAGGCACGGGTGCAGTACCAGGTGGACGACTGGCAGAGCCTGAGCAAACGCCTGCTCAGTGAAGAGTTCGAGTTTTTCGTCGCCGACACCCGCCACTTCGAAGCCAACCCGGACTATCACACTCACCGCCTGCGCCCGCGCCGCTGGTATTTCTGCTGCCGCGCCGGCCACCCTCTGGCCGGGCGTGGCAGCGTAAGCGCCGCCGAGCTGATGAGTTACCCACTGGCCGTGACCATCCGCCCGCCCAACCTGCGCAAGGTCATCGTCGACCTCAGCGGCCGGCCCGATTTCCTGCCCAATGTCGAGTGCGAGAACGGCTATAGCCTGATGGGCGTGGTGCTGCGCTCCGACGCCATCGGCATCGTCAGCGCCAACAGCGATGTGCTGCACATGGCCCGGGGCGAACTGGTGTGCTTGACGATCGAGGGCCTGGCGGAGGATCTGGAGGAGCGTTACACCCGCTACGGCATCGTCAGCCGTGCGGGGTATCGCTTGTCGCCACTGGCGGAAGCGATGATCGAGCAGATCAAGCAGATCGATGAGTTGGATGAAGAGGTGTGCGCTCTGGATAACGTCGCGGTCTAGGCCATGCATTCACTGCATCAAAGCCAGTCCCCAAATGCACTTGCCAGCCCCCTGCCCGAACGGCGAAAAACCTCACCTGTCCTCCGTCTGGTGAAGCCCCATGTCCCACCCCCAACCCGTGCGCAACGTGCTGTACATCATGTGCGACCAACTGCGCCGCGATTACCTGTCGTGCTACGGCCACGCCCACTTGCACACGCCGAACATCGATCGCCTGGCTGCCGCCGGTGTGCGCTTCAGCCGCGCCTACACCCAAGGCACCATCTGCGGGCCCTCGCGCATGTCGGCCTATACCGGGCGCTACGTCAGCAGCCACCAGGTGGCGTGGAACGCGGTGCCGTTGCCCCTGGAAGAACTGACCCTCGGCGACTACCTGCGTCCCCACGGCATCCGCACGGCACTGGTCGGCAAGACCCACGCCACGCCCAATGTGGACGCCTTGCAACGCCTGAATATCGACCCTGACAGCAAGCAGGCCGAGCCGTTGAACGAGGTCGGCTTCGAGGCGTACCTCCGTCACGACGGCATCTACCCCGACAGCCCGCTGTTCGAGGATAAACGTGAGTCCGCGCCCTACACCCATTACCTGCGCGAGCAGGGCTACAGTGGCGCCAACCCGTGGCACGAATGGGCCAATGCGGCAGCCGGTGAAAACGGCGAAGTGCTCAGCGGTTGGCACATGCGCAATGCGGGCCGCCCCGCGCGCGTGGCCGAGGAACATTCGGAAACCGTCTACACCACCGACCGCGCCATCGACTTTATCCGTGAACAGGCCGAACAACCGTGGTGCCTGCACCTGTCCTATATCAAGCCACACTGGCCCTACATCGCACCGGCGCCCTATCACGCGCTGTATGGCGCCGAGCATATCCAGGCACCGATCCAGCCAGGGGAGACCAGCGATCACCCGGTGTACCAGGCGTTCCGCCAGCACCAGGAAAGCCTGAATTTTTCCCGTGACGAGGTACGGCTCACGGTGATTCCCACCTACATGGGCTTGATCAAACAGGTCGACGACCAACTCGGGCGCCTGTTCGATTTCCTGCAAGGCAACGGCCGTTGGGACGACACCCTGATCGTGTTCACCAGCGACCACGGCGATTTTCTCGGCGATCACTTCCTCGGCGAAAAAGAATTTCTGCTGGAACCTGCGGTGGGCATTCCGCTGATCGTGCGCGACCCACGCGCCGCAGCCGATACCCGCCGTGGCACGGTGGACGCGCGGCTGGTGGAAACCATCGATGCGCTGCCGACCTTCCTCGACGCCCTGGGTTTGCCAGCGGCCGAGCATCGCCTGGAAGGCCGCTCGCTGATCCCGCTGCTGCACGGTCAGGAAACCCGCTGGCGCCGCTACGCCATCGCCGAGTACGACTACGCCTTCCAGGCCCCGGCCCGCGAACGCCTGGCGCAACCCATCGACCGTTGCCGGATGACCATGGTGCGCAGCGACCGCTGGAAATACCTGGCGTACGACGGCTTTCGCCCACAGCTGTTCGACCTGGAAAACGACCCGCAGGAACTGCACGACCTGGGCAAAGACCCGGCCTATGCCGAAGTGCGCGAAACCCATGTGGGGTATCTGTTCGAATGGCTGCGCGGGCTGAAGCGGCGCACCACCATCAGCCACGCAGAGATCGATCTGCGTGGCCAACGGTTTCGTTACGGTGAGCCGGAAGCGGAGAAAGTGGTGCAGATCGGCGTGTGGTAAACCACACATCGAATGTTGGGGGCCCCACTACCTCTTCGAAGTAGCGTTGTCGCGCAGCAAACGGGTACCTCTGTGGTGAGCGGGCTTGTCCCGCGTTGGGGTGCGAAGCGCCCCTGATGAAGACGAATGCGGTGTATCAGGCACTCCTCTGCGCCTGGTTCTGGGGCTGCTTCGCAGCCCAACGCGGGCGGTGCGACGATTCGACAAGCCCGCTCACCACAGGTACGGTGTTCGCCATTGACTGACTGGCATCAGGGCTTGCCCCCTCCCACATCAGAGACCTTTGGTGGTCTGGCTGCGCTGCCCGTACACGCCCACCGGCACATCGCCCTTGAGCGTCACCCGACGCACGATGCGTTCCTGGGTGCCGTAGTCGTCCACGGCGTAATGCTGGGTGGCGCGGTTGTCCCAGATCGCCACGTCGCCGGTGTTCCAGCGCCAGCGTACGGTGTTTTCCAGGCGGGTGACGTGGCTTTGCAGCAGGTTGAACAGCTGGGTCGAGTCCGCCTGGGAATAACCTTTAAGGCGCTTGACGAAGTGCCCCAGCAACAGGGTTTTCTCGCCACTGACCGGATGCACGCGCACCACCGGGTGCTCGGTTTCGTACACCGTCGAAGTGAACACCTTGCGGTATGCCTCAAGCCGCTCGGCCGACACATCCGGCTTGAGCGCGGCGTAGTCGTATTCGTTGCTGTGCACTGCCCACAAGTTATCCGCCAGGGCGCGCAGTTCGACGCTGAGGTCGTTGTAGGCGCTTGAGGTGTTGGCCCAGACCGTGTCGCCACCGGACTTGGGCGCCAGTACCGAACGCAGCACCGAGGCCTTCGGGTAGGCATCGACGAAGGTCACGTCGGTGTGCCAGGAATTGGCCCGCTGGCCACGGGTGCCGTCCAGTTCCATGAGAAAGCGCGTGCCGTCGCGCACCGGCACCGTCGGGTGGGCAATCGGCTCGCCGAGCAGATGGGCGAAGGCTTCCTGGCTTTGGTCATCGAGGTGAGTCTGCTCACGGAAGAAGATCACCTTGTACTGCACCAGCGCCTGCTGGATGGCTTCGACCGTGGCGGCATCCAGATCGCCGGACAGTCTGATACCGCGGATCTCGGCGCCGATGCGGCCGGCGACCGGGTGAATATCCAGCGCCTGGGCGACGGGTTGAACAGCTAATGCGGCGTTGCTCATGGTGGTGACCCTCTTGTGCCTGCTGATGGGGACGCTTTCCGGCAACGCTCTATCCATATGCAATTTAGGTCTAGCAAATGAACGAATGCTTCATTGACGGAATAAGAGCTTGCATTTAAAACCTCTGCTCCCGTGGTCGCAAATGCCTTCGACCTATTTTTAAGATGCAGGGAAAGCATATGGATCTTCGCCAACTGCGCTACTTCATCGCCCTCAACGAACACCGCAGTTTCGTGCGTGCGGCAGACGCCATGGGCATCACCCAACCGGCGTTCAGCCGCAGCATCCAGGGGCTGGAACAGGAGTTCGGCTGCGTGTTGGTCGACCGTGGCCACAAGGACCTGCGCCCCACGCCGGAGGGCCAAGTGGTGCTGCAACATGCCCTGTCCCTGGTGCACGGCGCCGCGTTGCTGAGCAGTGAAGTGACGCGCATGACCAAGCTCGACGCCGGCGACCTGCGCTTCGGCTGCGGCCCGGCACCGGCGGTGAAACTGGTGCCGGATGCGGTGGCGCGCTTTATCAGCGCCCACCCGAAAATCCGCACCAGTTTCCAGGTGGATAACTGGGAAAAACTCAGCCGTGCCCTGAGCCGTGAAGAGATCGAATTCTTTATCGCCGACATCCGCCAATTCGAAGCCGACCCGAATTTCCAGACCCGCGCGCTGACCCCCAAGCGCGGGGTATTTTTTTGCCGACCGGGCCACCCGTTGCTGGCCAAGGACAGCCTGTCGACCAACGACATGTTCGACTACCCGCTGGCGGCGCCGCTGATCTCACAGGGCATTCGCAAACTGTTGGCGAACCTGAGCGGGCGCATGGATTTTTCCCCGAGCATCCAGACCGAACATTTCCCGGCGCTGGTGAAGATCGTGCTGCAGTCCAATGCCATCGGCGTGGGCACCGAGGAGGCGTTCGCCGAAGACATCGCCCACGGCACGTTGAAGCTGCTGCACTGGCGCAACCTGCCGCAGAACATGGAGACCATGAGCGCCCGCTGCGGGATTGTCAGCCGCACCGGTTCGCGGTTGTCGCCGGCGGCGAAGGCGATGATCGAGACGCTGGTGGAGGTGGACAGGCAGGAGGTGAGCGTGGCTGTTTGACGGGCCTCATCGGGGGCAAGCCCCCGATGGCGATAGCCCAGGCACCACCCGACTCAAAGCCCCGCCGCCGCCAGGTTCGGCGCCACCCAGTCACTCACCTGGAACGGCTTGCGAATCAGCTTCTCCTTGGAGGCCAGGTCCACCGAACCCTGCAATTTAGCCAGGAACACCGGATCCAGGGTCGACGGGAAAATCTCGCTGAGGGTCTGGTCTTTCAAGTCATTGGTGAGGATTACCGGCGGGTAACTGGCCAGCCCGGACACCAGCGCAATGTAGGCTTGCTTGTTGTTGTCATCGGTCAACCAGTGCACCGCCTGCTGCTGGGCCTTGAGCAGCTTGGCGACGGCGTCGGGGTGCTCGTCGACAAACTGTTTGCTGCCCACCAGCACCGCCTGGATGCTGCCGGCGCCACCGAGGTCCTTGGTGGTCAGCGGTATTTCAGCCAGCCCCTTGGCTTGCAATGCGGTCAGGTTCGAACCGCCCCAGGTGGCGTCAATCTGCTTGGCGGCCAGCGCGGCATTGGCGGCGTTGTAGTCCAGGCTGATGACTTTGAAGTCCTTCTCACTCAAGCCCTGGCTGGCCAATGCACTGTTGAACGACAACTGGCTGGCCGTGCCACGGAACACCGCGACGCGCTTGCCCTTGAGGTCCTGCAAGGTCTTGATGCCAGAACCCGGCACCACGCCGAGGTACTGCTTGATGTCCCGCGCGGTGGCACTGAGCAGACGCGTCTCCAGGCCATTGGAGCGGCCGATGATCGCCGCCAGGTCGCCCAGGTACGCCAGGTCCACCTGCCCGTTGGCGAAGGCTTCGTTGATCACAGGGCCGGCGCCCTTGAAGTAATTCCACTGGATCTTGATGCCTTGGTCGGCAAAGGCTTTTTCGAAGATCTGCTGCTCGCGCAGCACGTCCGTTATGCCGCCGCCGCTGTGCTGGCTGCCTGCGCTGAGGTCGGGCACGGCGATGCGGATTTCCTTGAGGTCGGCAGCCTGTACCAGGCCCGCCAGTGCGGTGCCTGCGACCAGGGTGATCAGACGTTTGAATGGCAGTTTCATAAGCGCAGCTCCTTGTGGGCGAGGGTCGCCTGGGGAGCAGAAAGTAGGCACAACCTGGTCAAAACTTTAAATACTATAAATTCACAATTTAATAGCTTTTAGGACTATGCGAAGGGAAACGCAGGCTCCAGAGGGCTATGCATGAATAGCATCGAAAATATTCTTCGAATGCATTGGATGCGTACCGGGGCGAGGCTTTAAATGGCTTTTCTTATCCCCCAATCATCTTGATTACGTTTTTATAAGATCGAAATCACATAACGCTCTTGGCGACAACGGAGGTCCTCCATGGCCCGAATCTCACTTTTGAGCCTCCCGCTCGCGGCTCCCGGCGCCACGCCACGTTGGCCGCTGCGCAGTGAACGGCTGTTGCCATGGTTGCTGCCGGTGACGCTGTTTGCGCTGTGGTGGCTGGCCAGCCGCAATCACTGGATGAGCGAGCAGATCCTGCCGCCACCGTCCCTGGTGTGGAGCAGCGCCGTGGAGCTGGCCGGCGGCGAGCTGTGGAGCCACCTGGCGATCAGCCTGCAACGCCTGTTCTGCGGATTGCTGGCGGGCATTGGCGCCGGGGCGCTGCTGGGGGCGGTGCTGGGTTTCAGCGCGCGCGCCGAGCGCCTGGTGTTTCCGACGTTCAGCGCGTTGTCGCAGGTACCGACCCTGGCCTGGATTCCGCTGTTCATGGTGTTCTTCGGCATTGGCGAAACCCTGAAACTGGTGGTGCTGGTGAAGGCGATCGTGGTGCCCGTGACCCTGCATACCCTGGTGGGCGTACGCGACGCCCAACCCCAGTTGCGTGAAGCCGCCCGCGTGCTGCGCCTGCCCACGCACCTGTTGATCCGGCGCCTGATCCTGCCTGCCGCGCTGCCCGCCTTTATGGCCGGCGTGCGCCTGGCCCTGGCGGCCGGCTGGACCTCGCTGCTGGCGGTGGAGTTGCTGGCCTCCAGCGAAGGCATCGGCTACCTGATGGTGTGGGCGCGCCAGCTGTTCATGCTCGATATCGTCTTCGTATGCATCGTGGTCATCGGCGTATTCGGCGTGATGATGGACCGTGGCATTGGCTGGCTGGACCGCAAATGGGTGCACTGGCCCCATCCGGCCACGGCGCAGATTCGTCGCGGGCCGCGCTATCAAGGCTGGCAGCGCCTGCAACCGTGGGTGCTGCCCGTGCTGTTGCTGGCGCTGTGGCAGGTCGCGACGCAACAAGGCTGGGTCGACCCGAACATTCTGGTCAGCCCATGGGTGGTGCTGCACACCACCGTCACCGGGATGGTGGATGGCAACCTCAGCGGTGCACTGGGCACCAGCCTGGGGCGAAGCCTGGGCGGCTTGCTGCTCGGTGGCGGCCTTGGCTTTGCCATGGGCCTGTGGCTGGGACTGTCACGGCGCAGTGAGCGGGTACTCGGGCCGACCCTGAGCGCCTTGCGCCAGATCGCGATTTTCGCCTGGGTGCCGCTGCTCACTGCCTGGTTTGGCCTGGGTGAGTTGGCCAAGTGGGTGTTTATCGCCCTCGCCGCCTTCTTCCCGTTGTTTATCGCCACCCAACGCAGCGTGCTGAATCTGTCGCCACAGCTCAACGAAGCGGCGCAGGTGCTGCGCCTGAACCTGTTCCAACGGCTGCGACGCCTGGTGCTGCCAGGCGCCGCAGCCGGCATTTTCGCCGGCCTGCGCCTGAGCCTGATCTACGCCTGGCTGGGCACCATCGGTGCGGAATATTTCATGCCGTCCAACGGCGGTATCGGCAGCCTGATGATCGGCGCCCAACAACTGCTGCGCATGGACCTGATCATGAGCGGCATGCTCCTGGTGGGCCTTACCGGCGCGGCCCTCAACCTGATCGGCCAGCGCATCGAAACCCGCGCCACCCGCTGGAGACACGCATGAACGCACCTATCGTCAGCTTCAACCATGTGGGCAAGACCTTCGACGTCGACGGCTTCGAGCTGGAAGCCATCCGCGAATTCAACCTGGAGATTGCCGAAGGCGAATTCGTCGCGATTGTCGGCTCCAGCGGCTGCGGCAAATCCACGCTGCTGCGTTTGCTGGTGGGGCTGGATACGCAGTTTCGCGGCGAGATCCGCGTCGACGGTAAGGCCGTAAGCGGCATTGGCGGCGAGCGCGGCATCGTGTTCCAGGAGCACCGTCTGTTCCCCTGGCTCACCGTGGCGGAAAACATCGGTCTGGGCCTGGTCAACGAGCCACTGAGCGAAGCAGAGCGCAATCGGCGCATCAGCGATTTTATCGAGCTGGTCGGCCTCACCGACTTCACCCGCGCCTATCCGCACCAACTGTCCGGCGGCATGGCGCAACGGGTGGCGATTGCCCGTGGCCTGGTGGCCAGCCCGCGCATCCTGCTGCTGGACGAACCGTTCGGCGCCCTCGACGCCCTGACTCGCCAGCAGATGCAGGACGAACTCCTGGCGATCCGCGCCCGCGCCAAAATCACCACGGTATTGGTGACCCACGATGTGGAGGAAGCGATTTTCCTCGCCGACCGCGTGGTGGTGATGGAGCCCCGGCCGGGGCGGATCAAGCAGGTGGTGGACGTCGCCCTGCCACATCCACGTCAGCGCAGCAGTTTTGAATTCCATCAACTGCGTGAAGAACTGCTGCATGAATTGACCAACGATGGCCACTACCAGCCGCCGGTGCGCGAACAGATCCGCGATCTGCCATTGGCCTTTATTGCCTGCTGAAAAAAGGAGTGCCTTGATGCCGCAACGTCCCAATTTTCTCGTGATCCTGGCCGATGACATGGGTTTCTCCGACCTCGGTGCGTTTGGCGGGGAAATTTCCACGCCGCACCTGGACGCACTCGCCCTGAACGGCCTGCGCCTGACCGACTTCCACACCGCCCCGACGTGCTCGCCTACCCGCTCGATGCTGCTCACCGGCACCGACCACCATATCGCCGGTATCGGCACCATGGCCGAGGCACTGACCCCGGAGCTGATCGGCAAGCCCGGCTACGAGGGCTACTTGAATGACAAGGTGGTGGCGCTACCGGAGTTGCTGCGCGAAGCCGGTTACCAGACGTTGATGAGCGGCAAGTGGCACCTGGGCCTGACCGCCGAACTGGCGCCCCACGCCCGCGGTTTCGAGCGTTCGTTCTCGCTGCTGCCGGGTGCGGCCAACCACTACGGCTTCGAACCGACCTATAACGACGACACCCCGGGCCTGCTCAAATCCACCCCGGCGCTGTACATCGAAGACGACCGGTTCGTGGAGCAATTGCCAAAGGACTTCTATTCCTCCGATGCCTTCGGCGACAAGCTGCTGCACTACCTCAAGGAGCGCGACCAGGCCCGGCCGTTCTTCGCCTACCTGCCGTTTTCCGCGCCGCACTGGCCGTTGCAGGCGCCTGCGGACATCGTCGAAAAGTACCGTGGCCGCTACGACGCCGGCCCCGAAGTGCTGCGCCTGGAACGCCTGGAAAAACTCAAGGCATTGGGGCTGATCGACGCCAATGTCGAACCCCATCCGTTGATCGAGCTGAACACTCAGTGGGCCGCCTTGAGCGACGAACAGCGCCAGGTGTCGGCGCGGGCCATGGAGGTGTATGCGGCGATGGTCGAGCGTATGGACTGGAACATCGGCCGAGTGGTGGATTACCTGCGTCAGCAGGGGCAGTTGGACAATACGTTCATTGTGTTCATGTCCGACAACGGCGCCGAAGGTGCGCTGTTGGAGGCGTTCCCCAAGTTCGGGCCACAGTTGCTCACTTACCTCAACCAGCATTACGACAACAGCCTCGACAATATCGGCCGCGCCAACTCCTACGTCTGGTATGGCCCGTCGTGGGCGCAGGTGGCGACGGCGCCGTCGCGGTTGTTCAAGGCGTTCACCACCGAGGGCGGGATTCGCGTGCCGGCGCTGGTGCACTATCCGCAGTTGTCGCTCAAAGGTCGTATCAGCCATGGGTTCGGCACGGTGATGGACATCACGCCGACCATTCTCGACCTGGCCGGCGTGCGCCATCCGGGCAAACAATGGCGTGGCAAGCCGGTGGCGCCGCTGCGGGGCAAGTCGTGGCTGGGCTTCCTCTCCGGCGAGACCGCCCAGGTGCACGACGACAACACCGTAACCGGCTGGGAACTGTTCGGCCGCCGCGCGATTCGCCAGGGCCAGTGGAAAGCCGTGTACATTCCCGGCCCCGTGGGCCCGGCGACCTGGCAGCTGTATGACCTGGGCCAGGACCCCGGCGAAATCCACGACCTGGCCTTGAGTCATCCGGACAAGCTCGCCACGTTGATCGGCCACTGGCAGCAGTACGTCGACGAAACCGGCGTGGTGCTCAGCGCGTCGCCGTTTCAGCCGGATTGAGCCGGGCCTGGGGCGACGCCATGGGCTCAAGCCGATTGGCTCGCGCAAACGTGCCGAAATCATTGAAGCGCACGCCCATCTCGGCCATGACCTTATGTGCCACCTTGGCCGTCATCTGGCGGATGTAGAACGGCTCCTTCACCACAAAATGGTGAATCCCGTGGGTGCTGCCGAAGTTGAAGCAGAACGCCTGCAACGGCCACAGCCACCACGGGTTCAACACTTGGGTTTGCTGGATCACATTGCCCGGCTCCACATCGCCGTAGTAGTGCATGTTGGAGCTGACAAAGTGCAGGCAAAAGGTGCGCAGCACATTGGGGCCGATGATCACCACGGCGGCGATGTCGATCACCTGCATCATCTGCAAGGTGCCGGAGGACCAGGCGATCGGCGTGCCCAGCAGGTTGGCGATGCCGTTGGCGGCATGGAAGCCGAGGAAGATATACCACGCGCCCCAATGCAGCAGCGCCAAAGGTGCGTAGACCAGCAGCGAGCGCTTGAGGATCTTGAGTTTGTGGCCCCAGGTCTTGGCGCGCAGCATGCGGATAAACGCCGACATCACGTTATCGCCCACCATCAGCAACCGCGCCAGGCCCCAAGGCTCGCCGTTGGTGATCGCACGTTCCTCCATATCGGTCTCGGTGCCGGAGACCTTGTGGTGATTGAGGTGCAGGTGGCGACGGATCCACGGGTTGATGGTGCTCGGCCGCGCCAGCCACACCAGGCCCATCATCAGGTTGTGGGGCACGCGCTGTTTGCGAAAGTACATGCTGTGGATCAGGTCGTGTTCCAGCTCGTGGGTCAGTGAGGCCAGGAACGCATTGAGCAGCAGGCAGGCCCACCAGGCCATATGACCGCTGATATAGAGCGCCGCCGAGCCGATCATGCCCACCAGCGCAAACGCCAGGATGCCCGCGCCCAGGGCGTCCTGATGCTGCAACCACGGGTGCCGGCGACGCAAGCGCACGCCTTCGGCGAGCACCACCTCACGGATATGCGCCGAACGCTGTTGCGCGTTCATCTGCTGGGGACTTGCAGAAGTACCGTCCATGCTCCCATCCTCTTGGTTATTGAGGGTTACATCCTGCACCCGTGCCCCGCGCAGGACGCTAGCCCCACACGCCAACCTGTTGACCGCAAGCGCCAATCGCCATGACCGAACCCACTTCCCTCGCCAGCTGGACCCGCGCCCTGCGCAAGCAGCTCGATGCCCTGGGCCTCGACAGCGCCGCGCTGTGCGCCCAGGCCGGGCTCGATCCGCAGCAGATGGACGACCCCAATGCGCGTTACCCGCTGTCGGCCACCACGCGCCTGTGGGAACTGGCGGTGCAGGCCAGCGGCGATCCGGCCATCGGGTTGCGGGTGTCGCGGTTTGTCAGCCCGACCACCTTTCATGCGCTGGGTTATGCGCTGGTGGCGAGCGGCAGCCTGCGCGAGGTGTTCGAGCGCATCGTGCGGTATCACCAGGTGGTCAGCGATGCCCTGAGCCTGGAACTCAGCGGCGATGGCGAGCGCTACCGCTTTCGCCTGCTGCAACCGCCGGGCAGACCGGCGCCGGCGCTGGAGGCCATCGATGCGTTTGCCGCGATCTATGTGCGCACGTGCCGCAATCGCCTGGGCCGCGACTATGCGCCGCTGGCGGTTTACCTGCGGCGCCCGCAACCCGCCGACCCCAAGCCCTGGCACACGGTGTTCCGCGCACCGGTGTTTTTCGGCGCCGAGGAAGACCGCCTCGAATTCGCCGCCAGCGATTTCGACAGCCACCTGGACGACGCCAACCCGGAACTGGCCGAACACAACGAAACCGTGCTCAAGCGCACCCTGGCGCAACTGCAACCGCTGACCTGGGAACGCAAGGTGCGCGCAGCCATCGAGGCGCAACTGCCCGATGGCGAGCCGAGTGCCGAGCGGATTGCCCAGGCGCTGCATTTGAGCCTGCGCAGTCTGCAGCGGCATCTGGCGGATGAGGGGTGTCGGTTTGATGCGTTGCTCAATGAGTGTCGCCAGAACTTGGCGTTGCTCCACTTGCGTGATCCACAGTGTTCATTGGCCGAGGTCAGCCATCTGTTGGGATTTGCCGATACCAGCAGCTTTAACCGGGCGTTCAAGCGCTGGACGGGGATGACGCCGGGGCAGTTTCGGGATGGGTTGCGGTAGGGGGATGTGGGGGGAGGCTGAAGGCCTCATCGGGGGCAAGCCCCCTCCCACATTTGAAATGCGTTCTCCTGTGGGATGGGGCTTGCTCCCGATGGCAATCTTTCAGGCACTACAGTGACGGGATCAATCAGCGACCCCGATCCCGCCGCAACAGTTTCCTGACCCGCATCACCAACCCCTTGGCCTCAAACGGCTTGAGCAGGTAATCATCCTCATGCAGCTCCAAGCCGCGCAGGCGATCTTCAATCCCGCCCGGTGTGGTCAGGAACAACACCGGCGTCTCACCCTTCTGCCGGATCGCCTGCTGCAGCTTCCAGGCATTCAGGCCGGGCAACATCACATCGAGGATCACCAGGTCGTACTCGGCGCTTTCGACAAAGCGCTGCGCCGCCATGCCGTTGGCCGCGACTTCCACGGTGTAGCCGGCCTCGTTCAAGCCTTGGGCCATCCGCTGTGCCTCTTCGGATTCATGTTCCACTAACAGCACACGCATAACACACCTCGATTAATCAGGTTTGCAGGCTAACACCCTCAGGTGTGCGCCGCCTCTCGTAGCCGCTGCGCATCGAGGATTTCGATCTCGCCGTAGCCCAGGCGCACGATGCCTTGGGCTTGCAGGTCCTTGAGCAAGGCGTTCGTAGTCTGGCGCGACAGGCTCAACATCGCCGCCAGGTCTTCCTGGGGCAGTTGCAGCACGCGTTTTGAGGGCGCCATGTCGCCGTAGCCCTCAACAATCATCAACAGCCGGTGGGCCAGACGCACCGACGCGGGCATCAGGCTGAGCTGTTCGAGGCCGATAAAACTCAGGCGCAACTTCTGGCTCATCAGCAGCGCCAGGTCGCGCCAGTAGCGGGGGGACTCCTCGAGGATCTTCAGCAGCGCCTGCTGCGGCACCTGCACCAGCGTGCACGGCCCCGTGGCGCAGGCGTCGTGGGTGCGCGGCAAGCCGTCGAACAGGCAGATTTCGCCGAACCAGTAGGGCGCCCCCACCAGGCTCAACAGCGCTTCCTTGCCGTGCTCATTCACCGCACTGACACGCAACGTGCCCTCGAGCACCGCATACAAGCCGCAGGGCGGGTCGCCGCGCTTGAACAGGTACTGTCCCGCCGTCAGCTGCCGCAGCCGCGCATGGGCCAGCAGACTATGCTGGAAAGGTACGGGCAGGTGACTGAACCAGTGGCCGACAGCCAACCGGGCGTGCCATTGCGTCGCATCCATGAGAACTCCGAAGATTGTCGCCCAACTGACAGTTAGTCCCAGGCTGACAGGGCATGATCAAGCATCCTACAGGAGGAACAACAATGAAAAGCCTCGTCGATCACCTCAGTCAATACGCCGCCTACCACCGCGATCCGCGCAATATCGCCAGCCACTTCATCGGTATCCCGCTGATTGTGGTCGCCGTGGCCGTGCTGCTGTCACGCCCCGAATGGGCGGTGGGCGGGCTGTGGCTTTCCCCGGCAGTGATAGTGGCGCTGTTTTCCGCGTGGTTTTACCTGCGGCTTGAACTGGCCCTGGGCGTGCTGATGACGGTGTTGATGGGCTTGTCTGTATGGGCCGGGCATGCGTTGGCGGCGCAGAGCACGACGGTGTGGCTCAGCAGCGGCGTCGGCCTGTTTGTGGTGGGCTGGGTGATTCAGTTTGTCGGGCATTACTACGAGGGCAGGAAGCCGGCGTTTGTGGATGATGTGTCGGGGCTGATTGTGGGGCCGTTGTTTGTGGTGGCGGAGGTGGCGTTTTTGCTGGGGCTGCGCCAGGGCCTCAAGCAACAGATTGAGGAGCGCTCGGGACCGGTGGTTCGCCGCGATCTGAAGCCGAGACAGGTCTGAATGTGGGAGGGGGCTTGCCCCCGATGGCGGTGTTTCAGTCAGCTTATCTGCTGCTGACCCACTGCTATCGGGGGCAAGCCCCCTCCCACATTTGGTCCCAGTTTCAGAGTTGGTATTGCGGTGAACTCAGGCTTTTTGCCAAACCTTGGGCTTGAAGAACAGGGTCTCGCCACGGGCCAAACCGGTCAGGCTGTCGTGGTCTTTCACCACTTCGGCTTCGATCAGCTCACTCTGGCCCTCAACCTTCAAGGTCACCCGCGTGGTCGCGCCCAACGGACGAATATCACGCACCTCGGCCGCGTGGTGATCTTCCAGTTCGTGGCGCGACAGCGACACTTCATGCGGACGGAACAGCACATGCTTGTCCTCGCCCAGGTGCAGGCGGTTGGAGTCGCCGAGGAAGTGGTAGACGAAATCGCTGGCCGGGTTTTCGTATACGTCGCCCGGTGAGCCGATCTGCTCGATCACGCCCTTGTTCATTACCACGATGCGGTCGGCGACTTCCATGGCCTCTTCCTGGTCGTGGGTCACGAACACCGAGGTCAGGTTGATGTCTTCGTGCAGGCGCGCCAGCCAGCGGCGCAGTTCCTTACGCACCTTGGCGTCGAGGGCGCCGAAGGGTTCATCCAGCAGCAGCACTTTCGGCTCGACCGCCAACGCGCGAGCCAGGGCGATACGCTGGCGCTGGCCACCGGAGAGTTGTTCCGGGTAACGGTCGGACAGCCAGTCCAGCTGCACCATGTTCAGCAGTTCGTGAACCTTGGCCGCGATCTGGCTTTCGTTCGGACGCTGGTTCTTCGGCTTCATGCGCAGGCCGAAGGCGACGTTGTCGAACACGGTCATGTGGCGGAACAGCGCGTAGTGCTGGAACACAAAACCGACGTTGCGATCACGCACGTCGTGGCCGGAGACGTCTTCACCGTGGAACACGATGCTGCCGTCATCCGGGGTTTCCAGGCCGGCGATGATGCGCAGCAAGGTGGTCTTGCCGCAGCCGGAGGGCCCAAGCAAGGCCACCAGCTCGCCACTCTGGATATCCAGGTTGATGCTGTCCAGGGCCTTGAAGGCGTTGAAGTTCTTGCTGACGTTACGGACTTCGATCGACATGACTTATTCCTCAGCCGCACTGGCGCGCAGGCGATTAATACGGTTCTCGCTCCACTGCTTGAGCAGCAGGATGAAGAGCGCCAGGATCAGCAGCAGACTCGCCACCGCAAACGCGGCAACGTGGTTGTATTCGTTGTAGAGAATCTCGACGTGCAGCGGCAAGGTGTTGGTCACGCCGCGAATATGGCCGGACACCACCGACACCGCGCCGAACTCCCCCATGGCCCGCGCGGTACACAGCACCACGCCGTAGATCAGGCCCCATTTGATATTCGGCACGGTGACATGCCAGAACATCTGCCAGCCATTGGCGCCCAGCAGGCGCGCGGCCTCTTCTTCCTGGGTGCCCTGCTCCTGCATCAGCGGGATCAGTTCGCGGGCGACGAACGGCACGGTGACGAAGATGGTCGCCAGCACGATGCCGGGCAAGGCGAACACGATCTGGATGTCATGCTCCTGCAACCACGGGCCAAACAGGCCCTGGGCGCCGAACATCAGCACGTAGACCAGGCCGGCGATCACCGGGGAGACCGAGAACGGCAGGTCGATCAGCGTCACCAGGATGCTCTTGCCACGGAACGAATACTTGCTCACGCACCAGGCCGCGCTGACGCCGAATACCAGGTTGAGCGGCACCGAAATCAGCACGGCGATCACCGTGAGTTTCAGCGCGGACAACGCGTCCGGTTCAAGGATTGCGGTGAAAAACGCCCCGAGGCCGTTCTTCAAGCCCTGGGACACCACGATAAACAGCGGCAGCAGCAGGAACAGGAAGAACACCAGCCAGCCCAGGCCGATCAGGATGCGCCGGGAAACAGCGCTGCCACGGCGGGCTGCGTTGGCCGAGGATGCCGCGGAAATAGACGATTGGGACATGTTCCGCGCCTCCTTATGGACGTTCGATGCGCCGCTGCAACAAGTTGATCAGCAGCAGCAGGACAAAGGAAACCACCAGCATCAGTACGCCAATGGAGGTGGCGCCGCGATAGTCGTACTGGTCGAGCTTGACCATGATCAGCAACGGCAGGATCTCGGTTTTCATCGGCATGTTGCCGGCGATGAAAATCACCGAGCCGTACTCACCGACGCCACGGGCAAACGCCAGGGCGAAACCGGTCAGCCAGGCAGGCAACAGCGCGGGGACGAGGATGTAGCGGAACACCTGCAACGGCTTGGCGCCCAGGCAGGCGGCGGCTTCTTCGATTTCCCGGGGGATATCGGCGAGTACCGGCTGCACCGTGCGCACCACGAACGGCAGGGTCACGAAGGTCAGCGCCAGGGTGATGCCCAAGGGGCTGTAGGCGATCTTGAAGCCCAGGTCGGCGGCGAACTGGCCCACCAGGCCGGTCGGCGTGTACAGCGCAGTCAGGGCAATACCGGCCACGGCGGTGGGCAGGGCGAACGGCAGATCGATCATCGCGTCGATGATCTTGCGGCCGGGGAAGGTGTAGCGCACCAGCACCCAGGCCAGCAGCGTGCCGATCACGCCGTTGATCAGGGCGGCGTACAGCGCGGTACTGAAGCTCAGCTTCAACGCCGCCAGCACACGGGGTGCGGAGATGATGTTCCAGAACTGATCCCAGGTGAGTTGAGCGGCGTGTACGAACATCGCCGCGAGGGGGATGAGTACGATCAGGCTGAGGTACACCACGGTGTAGCCCAGCGTCAGCCCGAAGCCGGGTATGACGGGGGAAATACGACGCGACATAAGAGTCCTTGGTTAGCGGAACTGACACACAAAACCCGCAGGTGAATGCGGGCTCTGTGGGCGGGTTGTTGCTCGGCTTACTGCGCCGTGTAGATCTGGTCGAACACGCCACCGTCGTTAAAGAATTTCGGCTGGGCAGTTTTCCAGCCGCCGAAGTCTTTGTCGATAGTCACCAGGTCCAGTTTCGGGAACTGCTGGGCGTATTTGGCGGCCACTTTTGCATCCCGTGGGCGGTAGAAGTTCTTCGCCGCAATCTCCTGGCCAGCCGGGCTGTACAGGTGCTTGAGGTATTCAGTGGCGATCTCGGTGTTGCCCTTTTTCTCGGCGTTCTTGTCGACCACGGCCACCGGCGGCTCCGCGAGAATCGACAGGGACGGCACGACGATGTCGAACTTGTCGGCGCCGCCGTCTTCTTTCAGGGCCAGGAACGCCTCGTTTTCCCAGGCCAGCAACACGTCGCCCTGACCGTTGTTGACGAAGGTGATGGTCGAGCCGCGCGCGCCGGTGTCGAGGATCGGCACGTGCTTGAACAGCTCCTTGACGTATTCCTGAGCCTTGGCTTCGCTGCCACCGGATTTCAGGCCGTAGGCCCAGGCGGCAAGGAAGTTCCAGCGCGCACCGCCGGAGGTTTTCGGGTTAGGCGTGATCACGGAAACGTCTTTCTTGATCAGGTCGCCCCAATCCTTGATGCCTTTAGGGTTGCCCTTGCGCACCAGGAACACGATGGTCGAGGTGTATGGGGTGCTCGCATCCGGCAGGCGGGTCTGCCAGTTTTCCGGCAGGGTCTTGCCCAGCTTGGCGATTTCGTCGATGTCACCGGCCAGGGCCAGGGTCACCACGTCGGCGCGCAGGCCGTCGATCACCGCCCGGCCTTGCTTGCCCGAACCACCGTGGGATTGCTGGATCTTGACGTTATCGCCGGGGTGAGACTGTTTCCAGAAGTTGGTGAACTCAGCGTTGTAGTCCTGGTACAGCTCACGGGTAGGATCGTACGAGACGTTGAGCAACTCGTAGTCCTTGGCAACGGCGGAACCGGCAAACACGGCGCTGGCCAGGGCGGCCAGGGCATAACGGCGAATCGACGACATAGAAGCTCCTGAAAATTCTGGGTGTTGGCTTTTTCTTATAGTGACGGGGTCTATCGCCGTTATTGCTTAGCTCGGTTTGTTACCCGGGTTCTGCAAACGGAATTTTTCCTTGCGTTCGATCTGTACCACTTGAGCGTTGTGCACAGTGATTTCCACCGCGCCAAACCGCAGATCGCGCAAGGCGCTCTGGATCTCGCGCAAAATGGCTGCTTCGTCCTGGCCGTCGACGCTACGTAGAGATGCGCTCATGGTCTCGCTCCTGAAATGAATAGTGCCTCGCAGTGGCGGCACTGCTTGCGGCGTAGGGCGATAGTAGATAAGCGCGGATATTCTTAAAAATACTATTTAAGAATGTTTATATAACCAGAAAGAATTTTCTGGCAGGACGTGGGGTTGCGCGCGGGTTTTGCGAGCGAGCACCGAAATAACGCCTGGTGAATATCCAAATGTGGGAGGGGGCTTGCCCCCGATGGCGGTCTGTCAGTAACACATGTTCAGATTGGCACACCGCTATCGGGGGCAAGCCCCCTCCCACATTTGAATGCATTTCAAGCCTGGATGGCGGGGGCGCAGTCCCAGTCAATGGCCTGCGCCGGCATCGGCCGCCCAAACCAGTACCCCTGGCCCATATCGCAGTGCTGCTCCAACAAGAACCGCGCCTGCTCCACCTGTTCGATCCCCTCGGCATGCACCTGCATGCCCATGCTTTTCGCCAGGGCGATCACTACCCGCACGATGGCGGCATCGTCTTCGTCCCACGGCAGCCCGGCGACAAAGCCCTGGTCGATCTTGAGTTTCTGCACCGGCAGGCGCTTGAGGCGCAGCAGGGACGAATAGCCGGTGCCGAAGTCATCGATGGCCAGGCGCAAGCCCAGTTCGCGCAGGCGGTGCAGTTGTTCCAGGGCCACTTCGGGGTCGTCCATCACCGCGCTTTCGGTGACTTCCAGCTCCAGGAAGGCCGGATCCAGGCCGGTAGCGTGCAGCACCTGGGCGACTTGATCGTAAAGTTCGCGCCGGGCAAACAGGCGGCTGGATACATTGATTGCAATAAAGCTCAGCGGCGCGCCGTCGGCCAGCCATCGGCACATCTGCCGGCAGGCCTGGTCCATCACCCATCCATCGATCTCGGCAATCAACCCGGTGCGTTCGGCGATGGGGATGAAATCACCCGGCGGCACCAGGCCACGCTCGGGGTGTTGCCAGCGCACCAGTGCTTCGACGCCGATCAGGCGGCTGGTGTGCAAGTCGTGCACCGGCTGGTAGTAGACGCGCAGTTCCTGTTGTTCGAGGGCGCGGCGCAGTTCGCTGGCGATTTCCACCCGGTTCTGCGCGTGGGCGGTGAGTTCTTCGGTGTACAACGCGTAGCCTTCGCGGCCCACGCTTTTGGCCTTGAAGAGCGCGGAATCGGCGTTGCGCAACAATTGCTCGGCGCTCAGGGCATCATTGGGGAACAGGCTGATGCCGATGCTGGCGCTGATAAACAGCTGATGGCCGTCAAAGATGAACGGTTGCTTCATCACATCGAGCATGCGCTGTGCCAAAGCCGCCGCCTGCACCACCTGTGAGCAGTTTTCCGCGAGCACCGCGAACTCATCCCCGCCCAGGCGCGCCAGGGTCACGCCAGGTCCGAACAGCGCCTTGAGCCGCTCGCCCACCAGTTTGAGCAACTGGTCGCCCACATTATGGCCAAGGCTGTCGTTGATGATCTTGAAGTGATCCAGGTCCAGCAACAACAGGGCGCAGCCGCGCTTGTGGAGTTGCGCCGAGGCCAGCGCCTGCTCGGCACGGTCGGTGAACAGCAGGCGGTTGGGCAGGTCGGTCAGCGGGTCGTGGTGGGCCAGGTGAGCCAGTTCGTGCTCGGAATCCTTGATGGCGCTGATGTCGGAAAACACCGCGACGTAATGGCTGATATGGCCCAGGTCATCGTGAATCACGCGAATGGTTTGCCACTGTGGATAAATCTCACCGCTTTTGCGCCGATTCCAGATTTCACCGCTCCATTCACCGGTGTGTTCCAGGGTCTGGAACATCTGTTGATAGAAATTCGACGAATGGCGACCGGACTTGAACAGGCTCGGCTGCCGGCCCATGACGTCTTCGCACTGGTAGCCGGTGATTTCCATGAAGGCCCGGTTCACATGCACGATCAGGCCCTTGGCGTCGGTGACCAGCACCCCTTCGCGGGTGCAATCGAACACGGCTGCAGCCTGGCGCAGGCGCTCGCGGTTCTCCTTCAAGGGTTGCTGCTGGTCGGCCCGGTCAGATCGGGCACAGATCAGGTAGATCAGCCAGGCACTGAGCGCGACCCACACGTAACCGCGCACCTGCAACCACTGGTGCAGGTCGGTTGGATTATCGAGAAACTCGATCAATACCCGATGAGTGAGGCCTATCCAGACGCTCGAAGCCAGCAGGTATACCAGCCCAGCACGCAGGGCTCCTCGGTATGAAAACAGCATATGCCCAGTAATCCTTACTAAAAGCCCAGAATCGTCCTACAAAGAATGGGGATTATAGGATATGTAACATCTCGTAAGTCTTATCTGAAAGGGCCGCTGGTTTTCTCTGTAGGCTTAGTGATAATGCGTGTGCTGTTCTTTTCTTTATCTGAGGGCCATACAGCCTATGTGGTACAACGGTTTTCTTGACTTGTCGGCCTGGCAACTGGTGGCAGTCACCCTGTTGATGACCCACGTGACCATCGTTGGGGTCACGGTCTATCTGCACCGCTATTCAGCCCATCGCTCCCTGGAGCTCAATGCCGGCCTGAAACACTTCTTCCGCTTCTGGCTGTGGCTGACCACGGCGCAGAACACCCGCGAGTGGACCGCCATCCACCGCAAGCACCACGCCAAGTGCGAGACCGTCGACGACCCGCACAGCCCGGTGATCAAGGGCTTGTCCACCGTATTGCGCAAAGGCGCCGAGCTGTACCGTGCCGAGGCCGAAAACCCCGAGACCCTGCGCATCTACGGCAAGAACTGCCCGGACGACTGGATCGAGCGCAAGCTCTACACTCCTTACCCGCTGCTGGGTGTGGCGATCATGGGCGTGATCGACCTGCTGCTGTTCGGCGCCATCGGCATCACCATCTGGGCAATCCAGATGATGTGGATTCCGTTCTGGGCCGCCGGCGTGATCAACGGCCTGGGCCACGCCGTGGGCTACCGCAACTTCGAATGCCGTGACGCCGCCACCAACCTGGTGCCGTGGGGCATCATCGTCGGCGGCGAAGAGCTGCACAACAATCACCACACCTACCCCAACTCGGCCAAGCTGTCGGTGAAGAAGTGGGAATTCGACCTGGGCTGGGCATGGATCAAGGTGTTCAGCTTCCTGCGCCTGGCCAAGGTGCAGCGCGTGGCACCGATTGCCCACCGCGTGGAAGGCAAGGGCCACCTGGACATGGACACCGCCATGGCGATCCTCAACAACCGCTTCCAGATCATGGCCCAGTACCGCAAGTTGGTGATCGGCCCGTTGGTCAAGCAGGAGCTGGAAAAAGTCGATCACTCGGTGCGCCACCAGTTCCACCGCGCCAAACGCCTGCTGTCGCGGGAAACCAGCCTGCTGGATGACCGCCACCACCTGCGTATCCAGAGCATGCTGGAACACAGCCAGGCGCTGAAAGTGATCTACGAAAAACGCCTGGCGCTGCAGCAGATCTGGCTCAAGACCAGCTCCAACGGCCACGACATGCTCGCCGCCATCAAGGAATGGGTGCACGAGGCCGAGGCCAGCGGCATCCAGTCCCTGCGGGATTTTGCCCACCAATTGAAGACCTATTCGCTGCGTCCTGCGGCGGTCTGACAGTCGCGTGGGAGGGCTTGCCCTCCCACCCATCAGCTTTTTGGCGCCATTTCTCGGACACCGTCAATCGAGCCTGTTGACGGAACTTCACTGCAATTCGCCTCTCTCAATGAACACTTCGCCATCATGGTGGCCCCTTGTAGTGACCGCTGCTCGATCTTGCGGCGCGCCCAGAGAGAGTTGTGCCGATGGTTCTCGAAAAGCCCTTCACCGCCGACAGCCCTACCGCTGACCCTCCGCGTCCGGCCGCGGCAGCAACCCTGCTGGCACTGGTACATGCCCAGGGCGAAGTCGAACGACTGAGTGAGCGCGAACAATTGCTCAGTTCTCTGCTGGTCAGCGTAAACGCCGTGCTGTGGGCCATCGATTGGCAAACCCGCCGCGTGCTCTACGTCAGCCCGGCATACGAGCGGATTTTTGGACGTTCCGCCGGCCTGCTGCTGGCCGACCACCGCGAATGGCGCAACAGCATTCACCCCGAAGACCTCGATTACGCCGAACACAGCCTGGCGCGCGTGCTGGAGCAGGGGGCCGTGGAAGACCGCGAGTACCGCATCATCACCGCCGACGGGCAGATCCGCTGGCTGAGCGACAAGTGCTACATCAACCAGCAGGTCGAACCCGGCGAGCCGGTGATCGTCGTCGGCATGGCCGAAGACATCACGGAAAAAAAACAGCTGGAACTGGAGCTGCACCGTCTCGCCACCACCGACGTGCTGACCCAGAGCAGCAACCGCCGACACTTCTTCGAATGCGCCAACCAGGCCTTCGACAGCGCCTGCGCCCAAGGCGCGCCGCTGGCCTTCCTGCTGCTGGACATCGATGACTTCAAGGACGTCAACGACACCTACGGCCACCTAGAGGGCGACCAGGTGCTGCGGCGTATCGCCGAGAGCGGTCGCGGGGTCCTGCGTCGTGGCGACCTGTTCGGGCGCATTGGCGGCGAAGAGTTCGCCGCCGTGCTGCCAGGTTGCGCGCCGGAGATGGCGCTGCAAGTGGCCGAGCGCCTGGGCAAGGAGATTCAGGCGCTGAGCTTCAGCTATGAGGGCCAGGCGTTCAGCGTGACCATCAGCCAGGGCCTGGCCAGCCTGACCGAGGAAGACTCCACCCTGGACAGCCTGTTCGCCCGCGCCGATGCCGCCATGTATGAGGCCAAGCGCCTGGGCAAGAATCGCGTGATCGCTGGCTGACGCCGACCACTTCCGGTTGCAGCAACAGAAATCCAATCTGGGAGGCCCCACGACCTCTCGACGTAGCGCTGTCGCGCAGCAAACTGGAACCTCTGTGGCGAGCGGGCTTGTCGAAGCGTCGCACCGCTCGCGTTGGACTGCGCAGCAGCCCCAGAACCAAGCGCGGAGGAGTGCCTGATACACCGCATTCGTCTTTATTAGGGGCGCTTCGCACCCCAACGCGGGACAAGCCCGCTCACCACAAGAATGCGGTTGCCTGAAATTGTTTATGCAAGACTCAGGATTTTAGAGTGAAATTTTTTACCCTTTAAAATCAGTAAGTTATTTTAAATTTGATAAGAGCTGGCTTGCCTCAGGCACAAAAAAACCCGCCGAAGCGGGTTTTTCTTATCGATCAGGCCAACTGCCGCTTACAGCTCGGAGAAGCACTCTTCGATGATCGCCAAGCCTTTGTCCAACTGCTCGTCCGGCGAGGTCAGCGGCACCAGTACGCGCAACACGTTGCCGTAGGTGCCGCAGGACAGCAGGATCAGGCCCTTGTCACGCGCCTTGGCCACCACGGCGGCAACGGCCGCAGCGTTTGGCTTGTGGCTGTCGCCGTCTTCGAACAACTCGACCGCGATCATCGCGCCCAGGGCACGCACGTCACCGATCACCGGGTACTTGGCTTGAATCGCCTTGAGGCCAGTCACCAGGCGCTCGCCGACAGCTTTGCAGCGGTCCAGCAGGTGCTCTTCTTCAAACACTTCCATCACCGCCAGCGCAGCGGCGCAAGCGATCGGGCTACCGGCGTAGGTGCCGCCCAGGCCACCTGGGGCAATGGCGTCCATGTATTCGGCCTTGCCGCACACACCGGCCAGGGGGAAGCCGCCAGCGATGGATTTGGCGAAGGTGGTCAGGTCGGCGGCAACGCCCATCTGTTCCATGGCGAAGAAGGTACCGGTACGGCCGGCACCGGTTTGCACTTCGTCGGCGATCAGCAGGATGCCGTGCTTGTCGCACAGTTCGCGCAGGCGCTTCATGAACGGCTTAGGCGCGACGTAGAAACCGCCTTCGCCTTGGACCGGCTCGATGATGATGGCGGCAATATCACGCGGCTCGGCATCGTTCTTGAAGATGCGTTCGATGCTGGCGATGGAGTCGTCGTCGCTGACACCGTGCAGTTCGTTCGGGTACAGCGCGCGGAACACGCCGCCTGGCATCAGGCCCATGCCGGCCGAGTAAGGCACGACTTTACCGGTCAGACCCAGGGTCATCATGGTGCGGCCGTGGTAGGCGCCAGTGAAAGCGATCACGCCGGCACGGCCAGTCGCGGCACGGGCGATTTTCACGGCGTTTTCAACGGCTTCGGAACCGGTGGTGACCAACAGGGTTTTCTTGGCGAAATCGCCGGGGACCTTGGCGTTCACTTTCTCGCACACTTCGACGTACGGCTCGTAGGCCAGTACCTGGAAACACGTGTGGGTCAGCTTGTTCAGCTGTTCGGTCACGGCGGCGATGATTTTCGGGTGCACGTGGCCGGTGTTCAGCACGGCGATACCGCCGGCGAAGTCGATGAACTCGCGACCTTCAACGTCGGTCACGGTGGCGTTCTTCGCGGATTCGGCGAAGATCGGGTGAATCTGGCCAACACCGCGCGGTACAGCGGCTTCGCGGCGTTTCATCAGGGAAGCGTTGGTCTTGCTCATAAAGTCCTCATTCGCCACTCATCGGGTGGCGTTGTTCAAGGAATACGTGGCGGGGAGGCAACTACGGCAGCATGCGATGATCGACTGCCACAGCGTTCCCGGCCACTACGAATAACGGTGTGAAACACGCAAAGGGTCAGCGCTCTCGTGCCCTTTGCGTTTGCTGCAATCTCTTACAGGGCTTAGATGCCCAGGCAGAGGTATTTGATTTCCAGGTAATCCTCGATCCCGTACTTGGAGCCTTCACGGCCCAGGCCCGAGGCCTTGATGCCGCCGAACGGCGCCACTTCGTTGGAGATCAACCCGGTGTTGACCCCGACCATGCCGTATTCCAGGGCTTCGGCCACACGGAACACACGGCCCAGGTCGCGGGCGTAGAAGTAGGACGCCAGGCCGAATTCGGTGTCGTTGGACATCGCGATCACTTCGGCTTCGTCTTTAAAGCGGAACAGCGGCGCCAGCGGGCCGAAGGTTTCTTCCTTGGCGACGGCGGCGTTTTTCGGCACGTCGACCAGGATGGTCGGTTCAAAGAAGTTGCCTTCCATGACCTTGCCACCGGCCAACAGCTTGGCGCCTTTGCTCAGGGCGTCGGCGATGTGTTCCTGGACCTTGGCCACGGCTTTTTCGTCGATCAGCGGGCCGGTGGTGGTGCCTTCTTCCAGACCGTTGCCGATCTTCAATTTGGCCACCGCGACTTTGAGTTTTTCCGCAAACGCGTCGTACACCGAATCCTGGATGTACAGGCGGTTGGCGCAGACGCAGGTCTGGCCGTTGTTGCGGTACTTGGAGATGATCGCGCCTTCGACGGCCTTATCCAGGTCCGCGTCGTCGAACACGATAAACGGCGCGTTGCCGCCCAGCTCCAGGGAAACTTTCTTGATGTCCTTGGCGCATTCGGCCATCAACTGGCGACCGATTTCGGTGGAGCCGGTGAAGGACAATTTACGCACGATCGGGTTGCTGGTCAGCTCGCCGCCGATATCGCCGGCGCTGCCGGTGACCACGCTCAGCACGCCTTTCGGGATACCGGCACGGTGCGCCAGCTCCACCAGGGCCAGGGCCGAGAACGGCGTTTGCGAAGCAGGCTTGATCACCATGGTGCAACCGGCGGCCAAGGCCGGGCCGGCTTTACGGGTGATCATCGCGGCCGGGAAGTTCCACGGGGTGATGGCGGCGGTCACGCCGATAGGCTGCTTGATCACAATCAGGCGCTTGTCGGGCTGGTGGCCGGGAATCACGTCGCCATAGATGCGCTTGGCTTCTTCGGCGAACCACTCGATAAAGGACGCGGCATAGACGATTTCGCCCTTGGCTTCGGCCAATGGCTTGCCTTGTTCCAGGGTCATCAGGCGACCGAGGTCGTCCTGGTTTTCGATCAGCAGCTCGAACCAACGACGCAGCTTGTTGGCGCGTTCCTTGGCGGTCAGCGCACGCCAGGCCGGCAGCGCCTTGTCGGCAGCTTCGATAGCGCGACGGGTTTCCGCAGCGCCCATCTTTGGCACGGTACCGATAATCTCGCCCGTGGCAGGGTTGTTGACCTTGATGGTCTGACCGTTGTCCGCATCCACCCAAGCGCCATCGATAAACGCCTGCTGGCGGAACAACTGGGAATCTTTGAGCTGCATGTCGGCTTTCCTTAACAGCACCGCGCGCACGCGGAGCGAATTAGAGTTGTTGAAAGGCGCCTTGTGGGCTGCCGTCAGGGAAATCAGCCCCCGCGCGCGCGATCAGTGAATAGCGCACGAGAGACAGAGCGTTTGAAATCTCAAACGAATCCTAGGATCAATGGGGGTACAGGGCAATAGTCTGTTCGAAAAAAAGAACGAAAACGGCGCATTTGCCGGATTTTTCTGATCAGCGTGATTCGAGCCCGTTCCGTCGTGTTGACCAACGGTGCCCGGCGCAGGGCCTCTGCGCGGCAAATGCCTACGTTTGAACGGCCAAAGACCGGCATGGACGCCCAAGGTCGACATGGGTATGATGTCGCCCGCACAAGCATCCGTAGCTCAGCTGGATAGAGTACTGCCCTCCGAAGGCAGGGGTCGTGGGTTCGAATCCCGCCGGGTGCACCAGATATACATGAAAAGCCCCAGGTCGAAAGGCCTGGGGCTTTTTTGTAGACTGTCGATCAGCCCGATCACTGAGTTCTCACATGAGCGACAGCAGCCAGAACCAACACCCTCCAGCCCCACTAGGTGAAATACTGCTGTTCCAGAGCGGTGACGGTTCAGTTCGCCTGGAGTGTCGTTTTGACAGCGATACCCTGTGGCTATCGCAGGCCATGATTTGTGAGTTGTATGGCAAGGCGAAAGCGACTATCAGCGAACATATCAGCCACATCTTTGCAGAGGGCGAATTGGCTGAAAATTCAGTTGTTCGGTTTTACCGAACAACTGCCGCCGACGATAAGCCCTACAACGTCAGACACTTCAGCCTACCGCTGATTCTGGCCGTCGGTTATCGAGTACGTTCCAAGCGAGGTACGCAGTTCCGCCAATGGGCTACGCAGATATTGCAGGAGTTCTTGGTCAAAGGCTTCGTCATGGATGATGAACGGCTGAAGAACCCTCCAGTGGGTCGTTCATTGGTTCCTGACTACTTTGACGAATTGCTTGAACGCATTCGCGATATCCGCGCCAGCGAGCGGCGGGTTTACCTGCGAGTTCGGGAGATTTTCGCGATGGCTGCGGACTACGTGCCGTCGAATAGTGAAACGACCGCTTTCTTTCAAATCATTCAAAACAAACTGCACTTCGCGAGCACCGGCCTTACCGCTGCCGAACTAATTGCCCAACGTGTCGACTCGACACAACCAAATATGGGCCTCACCAACTTCAAAGGTGATGAGGTACGCAAAAGCGATGTCACGATCGCCAAAAACTATCTGCGTGCAGACGAAATTTCCGCATTGAATCGCATTGTCACCATGTGGCTGGACTTCGCAGAAGACCAAGCGTTGAGGCGCAAGCAAATCTTCCTACGGGACTGGCAGGAAAAACTGGATCAGTTCCTAGCCTTCAATGACCGTGAGGTTTTGCAGGATTCTGGACAGGTCAGCAAGCACGTGGCTGACGACAAAGCGAAAGCGGAGTACGAACGTTACAATCAGCAACGCAGGGTATTGAAAGAAGCCAAGGGAGAATCCTTAAGCATTGAGGCACTGCGGGCGATCTCACAGAAGACAAATCAGTGAAGCCGTTCGTATGGCTCATAGGCCTCAAGTCAAAAGACCTCGGAATTTTTGTGGGGCGGCATCGACGCCCAAATGCTGAGCAATCTCGATAACCCCCTCACACCCGGAGACTCACGGATGAGCACTTCCAACCCACCCATCACCCTTGCCAAGGGCGCCGCCAGTGCGACGCTGATCGGGGTGATTGCCGTGTTTTTGTGGGCGTGCCTGGCGCTTCTGACCACCTTGACCGCCGGGATCCCGGCCTTTCAGTTGCTGGCTTTGAGCTTCGCGGTCGCGTTCGTGGCCAGCCTGTGCGTGCTGGGGCTGCGTGGCGCTGCTGGGTTCAGCAGCTGGCGCCAGCCCTGGCCTGTGTGGGCCACGGGGTTTGCCGGGATCTTTGTCTATCACGCGTTGTATTTCTTTGCGTTGAAGGCCGCGCCTGCGGCTGAAGCCAGCCTGATTGCCTACCTGTGGCCGCTGCTGATCGTGCTGCTGTCGAGCTTTGCTACCGGCGAATCGCTGCGCAAGCGCCAGCTGCTGGGCGCCTTGCTCGGCCTGGCGGGGACGGCCTTCATCATGCAGCTGCGGGCCCGGAGTGACAGTGCGTCGATGCCGGTGGTCGGTTACGCCGCCGCCTTTGCGTGTGCCTGGGTCTGGGCGATTTATTCGGTGTTCAACCGGCGGTTCAGCCATGTTCCGAGCAGCATCATCGGGGGTATTTGCGGGCTGGTGGCAGTGGCCGGCGGGCTCTGTCACCTGGCTTTCGAAACCACGGTGCGGCCTGAGCCGGGCCAGTGGGCCGCAATCATCGCCCTGGGGCTGGGCCCGGTGGGCCTGGCTTTTTTCGCCTGGGACCACGCGACCAAGCACGGAAACCTATCGATGCTGGGCGCCCTGTCTTATCTGGCGCCGCTGTTCTCCACGCTGCTGCTGATTGCCGTGGGGCAAAGCGATGCCAAGCCGATCCTGATGATTCCCGCGGTGTTGATCATTACGGGGGCGGTCATCGCCACTTCACGCTCACGCACGACCTCACGGTGATCTCGACGGGCCGAGTTTTTCAGTCGTGCCCACACGCCCCCACTACCCTTCTCTGTCTTGCTTGGGGAGTCGGGAGCGGGGCAAAGACTGCGGCGGTCAGCGTGCGCGTCAGACCCTGGCAGGCGACACAATGATCTTCACATTGTGTTCCTTGTTTTTAACCAGCTCCTCAAAGCCCTGCCCCACGATCTGCTCCAACTGAATGCGCCCCGTGACCAATGGCGAGATGTCCAGCCGCCCATCCGCGATAAACGCGATCACGTCGGCGAACTCCCCGTTGTAGGCCAGCGCGCCGAGTACCTGTTTTTCCGTGGCCACCAGCTCGAAGAAGTTGAATTCACTGGGTTCTTCGAAGATGCCCACCAGTACGCACTTGCCAGCCTTGCGGATCAGGTCGATGGCAAGTTTGGCCGTGTGTTTGTTGCCGATGCATTCGAAACTGACGTCCGCGCCGAGCCCGCCGGTCAGGCGGCGGACCTCGGCCAGGGCGTCGCATTCATTCGGATCGAGCACATGGGTCGCCCCCACTTCCCGGGCCTTGGCCTTGCGCGCGCCGGACATTTCCAGCGCGATCACCTGGGCCGCGCCCGCCGCCTTGGCGCACATGATGGTGCACAGGCCGATGGTGCCGGCACCGACCACCACGACGTTTTGCCCGAGCAGGCTTCCGGCTTTTTTAACCGCGTGCATGCCGACGGCCAGAGGCTCGATCAGCGCTCCGGCTTCAGCGGGGAAGTTCGCCGGTAGCTTGTACAGCAGGTTGGCGGGCACGTTGACCAGCTCGGCGAAGGCGCCGTTGTTCATCAGGCCGGTGAAGGCCAGGTTCTCGCAAATGTTGTACAGCCCGTGGGTGCAGTAGTAGCAGGTACCGCAATGTTGGCAGGCATCGGCCGCCACCGGCTCGCCGACGCTGAAACCCTGCACGCCGGCACCGAGTTCGACGATCTCGCCACAAAACTCATGACCGAGAATGCACTGGCCCTTGATCCCGGTCAGCGGGTGCGGGGCGTCGACCGGAATGAACACCGGGCCGGCCACGTACTCATGCAGATCGGAGCCGCAAATGCCGCACCATTGCACGCGGATCTGCACCCAACCGGCAGGCGGCGAAACGGGCAGCGGCACGTCTTCGACGCGGATGTCGTTACGACCGTGCCAGACAGCGGCACGCATGCTGCGTTGCGAGTTGCTCGAAAGGCTCATAGCGAAGTCTCCTTGAAACGGTTGGCACTGGCGCGCCGGGTGGGTTGCCAGGGGCTAGAGCAAGGCCGGTGCCAGCTGTGCAAAAACGCCTGGACGCCCCTCTCCTAGAGCCGCCGAATGAACCCCCAAGGGTGGCCGGCATTGAGGTCAAACGAGACGCGCCATGCCAGATCGCACGCGGTAGCGACGAGACCGTGAGACGTTGCGTCTCACTGCAAGCGTTGATGCCAGGGGCGTGCCTGATACACCTCAGTCGTCTTCAATAGGGGCGCTTCGCACCCCAGCGCGCGGCAAGCCCGCTCACCACAACAAGCCCGATCACCACAGCAAGCCCGATCACCACAAGTAGGGTGTTCGCCCTTAACTGACGGACCGGCGCCAACCAAGGGTGCTCAAGCGGCCCAAGCCACCTGTATGACGTTTTGTCAGCCGATCTGTATCTAACGCGCGCCCTGCTCCCGCCCTACCATCAGGCGCATCCAACCTGCGCAACGACGCGCTCAACCTACAGGAGTTAACCCATGCCCGAACTGTCGAGCCTGCTGGCGTATGGTCTGATTTCCCTTGGCATGGTGCTGACGCCCGGCCCGAACATGATCTACCTGATTTCGCGCTCGATCTGCCAGGGGCCGCTGGCTGGGTTGATTTCACTGGGCGGTGTGGCGCTGGGTTTCGTCGTGTACATGCTGTGCGCGGCGCTGGGTATTACCGCGCTGCTGATGGCAGTGCCGTATGCGTATGACGCGCTCAGGCTCGGCGGCGCGCTCTACCTGTTGTACCTCGCCTGGCAAGCGGTCAAGCCCGGCGGGCGCTCGGCGTTTCATGTGCGTGATTTGCCCAGGGACGGCCCACGTAAGCTGTTCATGATGGGTTTTGTGACCAACTTGTTGAACCCGAAAGTCGCGGTGATGTATCTGTCATTGCTGCCCCAATTCATCACCCCCACCGGCCACGGCAGCGTGCTGACGCAATCCATCGTGCTGGGTTTTACCCAGATCATGATCAGTGTGAGCGTCAATGCCGTGATCGCCATCATGGCCGGTTCCATCGCGACATTTCTGGCGGCCAAGCCGGTATGGCAGCTGGTGCAGCGCTGGCTGATGGGGACGGTGCTGGCTGGCCTGGCGGTGCGCATGGTTTTTGATGCGCGGCGTTGAAGACGGGGCTTGAGGGCACTGTGGTGAGCGGGCTTGCCCCGCGTTGGGCTGTGCAGCAGCCCCAAAACCAGACGCTGTGCGCTATCGGGTATACCGCATTTGTCTTCATTGGGGGTGCTTCGCACCCCAGCGCGGGGCAAGCCCGCTCACCACAGATTACCGGTGGCCCATTCTTTCTTGGTCAGTGCTTGCGCAGCGCCTCCAGCCGTGCGGGCAGGTCTTCCTCGGGGAAGCGCGCGTGCAACGCCAGCAATTTTTCATCCGCGGCTTTGCTTTCACCCGCTTCACGCAAGCGCACGATCGACTGTAACTCTTGCTCCAGCGACGGCAACGCTGACGGTGCGCGCTTGCTGAGCCTGGCGCTCGATTCATCTGCCAGCGCACCTGCCATCTCAGCCTGAACCGGCGCACTTTCAGCCTTGGGCGCGGCGGCGATGCGCGCCATCGGCGCCGGTGCGGACAACGCTTGCGGTGCCGGGCGGGCGGTTTCCTCGTGCATGGCGGAGAAGGTCGCCGTGGAGATTTCAGGTTGCGGCACGGGCGAGCGCGTGACCACGCCGATCATCAGCGCCAAGCCGGCCACTGTGGCGAATGCCATTTGCCAGCGCGGGCGTTGGCAGGCGTGCAGCCAGCGTTGCCACAGGCTCGGTTGCGGTGCCGGGGCTTCGCGGCGGGCGGTGTTGAGGATGAAGGCGTCGAGGGACGCGGGCGGCTCGCCGGTGCTGTGTTGACGGTAATGCTGGAGCAGCACGTCGTCGGTGTCGGGCGTGTGTCGGGAGTCGGTCATGCAAGTATCTCCTCGGCCAGCAGGCGGCGCAGTTTCTGCTGGGCGTAACGCAGGCGGCTTTTGACGGTTTCCAGCGGGGCTTGGGTGAGGGCGGCGATTTGCGGCACGTCGAGGTCGCCGTGCAGGCGCAGCAGGAAGACTTCGCGCTGGTCTTCGGGCAAGTCTTGCAGGGCGGCGTCGAGGCGCGCCTGGTCGCGGCTCAGGCTCAGCTGTTGCTCGGGGCCGGCGCTGTCGTCGGCCTGGGCGTGCAATTGCTCATCGTAGCTGTCGTGCAGCGGGTTGTGGATGCCGTGCTTGCGCCAGTGGTCGATCAGGCGGTTGCGGGCGATCTGGAACAGCCATGTACGAAAACTCGCCCGGCCTTGTGGCTGGGTATTGCTGCGGATCAGGCTGAGCCAGGTGTCCTGGTAGATTTCCTCGGCCAGTTCGGCCTTGTTGCTCAGGGACACGAGGAAGCGGTAGAGGCCTTGGCGATGCCGCGCGTACAAGGCTTCGAACGCGGCGGCGTCACCGGTGCGGTAACGGGCCAGCAGCGATTCGTCGCTGGATGGATCATCTGGAACAGCCATGCAGGGGGCGAACTCCTTTTATAAATTTAACGCTGTTCAAGTGTGGGAGGGGGCAAGCCCCCTCCCACATTTGATCAGTGTCCTGTTTGAGATCAGGGTTTCAGGCTTTGGGCCAGTTCCACCAGTTGCACGAACTCGTTGCGCAGACCAAAGGGGTCATCGCCCCGGGCCGAGCGGGCCAATGCGGCGGTGTCCTTCAAACTCATGCTGCCAGTGTAGCGGCCATCGCCCTTGAGCTGTTGGGCGAAGGCGGCCACCGCCGCCGAGAAGCGCAGGTCGTCGCTGGCCTGGGTGGTTTCGTGGCGGATGGGCCGTTCGATCAAGCGGCTGTCACCGCCCGTGGCGGGCTTGTAGCGCACGCGCAGCATCGCCAGTTCATCGGATTTACCTTCGGCCGCAGGCGCAGTGGCGTAGCGCAATGGCTCCAACCAGCCCTTCTGGCCCTTCGGCACAATTTCATACAGGGCGGTCACGGTATGCCCTGCGCCGATCTCACCGGCATCGACTTTGTCGTTGTTGAAATCCTCACGCTTGAGGGCGCGATTTTCATAGCCCAGCAGTCGATACTCGCTGACCTGTGCCGGGTTGAATTCCACCTGCACTTTCACATCCCGCGCGACCACCGCCAGGGTTGAACTGAGCTGGTCCACCAGCACCTTGCGGGCTTCGCGCAGGTTGTCGATATAGGCGTAATTGCCATCGCCGGCATCCGCCAGTTGTTCCATCAGGTGTTCGTTGTAGTTATCCACACCGAAGCCGAGGGTGGTCAGGGACACCCCGCTTTTACGCTGCTCGACGGCCATTTGCTTGAGGCTGTCGAAGTCGCTGACGCCCACATTGAAGTCACCGTCGGTGGCCAGCAGGATGCGGTTGATGCCCTTGTCGATAAAGCCTTCGCGGGCCATCTGGTAGGCCAGTTCGATACCGGATGCGCCTGCCGTGGAACCGCCGGCGGTGAGTTGATCGATGGCATTGCGGATCCTGGCCTTGTCGCGACCCGACGTAGGCTTGAGCACCACGCGGGACTCACCGGCATACACCACCAATGAAACCCGATCCTGATCACGCAACTGGTCCACCAGCAATTTCAGGGTGCTTTGCACCAGCGGCAAGCCTTCGCGGCGGTCCATGGAGCCGGACACATCCACCAGGAACACCAGGTTGGCCGGCGCCAGGTCCGCCACGGCGCTGTCGGACGCCTTGAGGCCGATGCGCAGCAGTTGGGTATGCGGGTTCCACGGCGTGGCGGCGACTTCGGTGGTCACGCCAAACGGTGAGCCGTCGGTGGGCAAGGCGTAGTTGTAGGGGAAGTAGTTGACCATTTCCTCCAGTCGCACAGCGCCTTCGGGCGGCAGGCTGCCTTGGTTGAGGAAGCGTCTGACGTTGGCGTAGCTGCCTGTGTCGACATCCACACTGAAGGTGGACACCGGCGTCTCGGCCACGCGATGCACCGGGTTGTCCGGCAGGTTGGCGTATTGCTCGCGGGGTTCGCTGCGGTAATCCATCGCCGCTGATTCCTGCATGCGCATTGGCGCAGGCATTGCCATGCGCTTGACCAAGGCGCCCTGGGGCGACGCGCGTTGCAACTCGGCGACGGGCTCGGCCGGTTTGGTCAACTCAGGGGATGAGGACAGCCCACAACCGGCCAGCGCCACCACCAGGGTGACGGCAAAGCCTTGGGCAGCAGGACGCAGGAAGAGCAGAGGACGGGACATGGGCTGAACCTCGTGAATGAATGATCCGTTCACAAGGTCAGACGCAAGGTGCGGGTGGTTCGGGTTAACTCTGATTCAAATGTGGGAGGGGGCTACACCCCGATGGTGGTAGATCAGTCAGTACATGTTTGACTGAACCACCGCCATCGGGGGCAAGCCCCCTCCCACAGTTGGTCTGTGGTGTTCTCAGAATCCGGATATCAGTCCGTGCCGTACTTCGGGTTACGCGGGCCGTACAGGATCCCCGCGCGTTGGCCCGGCGTCAGCAGGCGTGCACTGGTGATGCCGGCAATCGGGTGCGCCGCATCGGTGGAGCTGTTGATCACTTGCTTGACCGCCGCGGTGATCAGCATGCCCACCAGGCCGCCGCTGTTGTTGTTGCCTTCCTCGCTGGAGGCCCGCGCCGAACCGGTCCACAGGGTGGTGCCGGTGCGCAGGTCCACCAGTTTGGCCGAGGCGGTCACGGCGGTGTCGCTGGAAATCAGCATGTACTTGGTGCCGTACTCGCTGACGGTGATGTACAGCGCCGCGTCCGCGCCGAAGATGTCATGCAGCTTGGCCGGTGGCACGCCCTGGATATCGTTGGCGGTGGTCAGGCCGTTCTGGCGGAAGGTTTCGTCCACCAGGGCAATCGGCAGCACGTAGTAGCCGGCTTCGGCCAGCGGGTAGGTCACTTGCGAGACCAGGCTGTACGAGGCCTGCACTTCCGGCGACTCATTGAGCGGCGGCAGTACCAGGATCGACTTGGGCCGCGCCTGCTTGTACGCCGTGTAGTCAATGGTCTTGGGCACTGCGCAACCGCCGAGCAAAGCCAGGGCCAGCAAGGCACCGGTGAGTTTCAACAGGCTCATTTAGTGGCCACTCCGGTCTTGGCGTTTTTCAGCAGGAAGTCCATGTACGAAGCAGACTCGGGGAACAGCGCCTTCTCGGTGCGGAACTCCTGCACCATCTGGTCATCCTTGCCCATGCTCAGGTACAGCATGCCCAGGTGCGCGTGGTAACCCGGCGGCGCCTTGCGGCCGCTGGCGTTGATCTTTTGCAGATCACGCTCCAGCGCCTCGACCTGCGCTTCCTTGGGCTCGCCCTTGAAGTACTCGTAAACCTGCGGCTGGTAGCTTTCCCATTGATACAGGGGCTGGGGCGCCGTGTGGCACCCGGCGACCGCCGCGATCGCTGTCAGCATCAGCGCCAACTTCACTGCCTTGCTCATCCGTGTACTGCTCCTTGAGGTGCTGTTGATCAGTTGCGCGGGTTCCAGGCGCCGGCGTTGATGCCGTCGACCAGGCGGTTGATGGCTTCGCGCATGGCCAGGTCGAGGACCTTGCCATTGAGGGTGGAGTCGTAGCTGGCGGTGCCGCCGAAGCCGACCACTTCACGGTTGGACAGCGCGTACTCACCGGCGCCCTGGGTGGAATACACCACTTCGGAAGTGCTGATGTTGACGATGTTCAGTGCGACCTTGGCGTAGGCCACTTGGGTCTTGCCACGGCCGAGGATGCCGAACAGCTGGCGGTCGCCGGTCTCTTTGCGGCCGAATTCGGTCACGTCGCCGGTCACCACGTAGTCAGCGCCCTTGAGCTTCTGCGCAGTGCCCTTGATCGCGGCTTCCTGGGAGATTTCACCCATGTTGTCGCGATCCAGCACGCTGAAGCGGTTGGTCTGCTGCAGGTGGGTAATCAGGATGGTCTTGGCCTGGCCACCGAGGCGGTCGACGCCGTCGGAGAAGATGCCGCGCATGTAGCTGGAGCGGTTATCGAACTTGCCCACGGCGATGGGCACACGCACGCCGGAATAGGCGACGTTGGCGCTGGCGACCTGTTCCACCGGCATGGCGCGGTTGCTCTCCGTGGCGCAACCGGCCACGGTCAACAGCGCTGCGGCGGTGAGGCCGGACAGCAGGATTTTGGACAGTGTGTTCACGGGGTGCTCCTGGGGGTGGTAAATCGGTAGTGGGCAACGTTAGCGAGACGGGATGTCGCGCAGATCATCGACGATGTCGCGGCTCAACACGCCGGTATAAAAACGCTCGACGCTCGAGTTACCGGAGTTGGTGATGATCCCGCCCATGGTTTTCCATTTTTGCGCTTCACCCATCACGCCGGCAGGCACAAGGTTGTTTCGCGTCTTGGCAAAATGCAGGACCTCGCCAGCGCCCTTCTTGACCTTGACCCGATAGCTGAAATCGACAGCGGCCAGAATGGTGTTGTCATCAACGATCAACGTCGAGAGACCGCCTTTTGAGTCGGGGATATGGCGCGTGTAGACGATGCTGATATCCAACAGGTAATCGGCTTTTTCCTTGCTGGATGCATAACGCTTGGCGCTGAGCAGGCGGTCGACCAGATCGACACCGAGTTGCTGGCGAACCTTGTCATCCGGCAGGAAGCGCTCGTTCTTGCCCACCACCTCAACATCAAACGTGTCGAGCCAGTACGTGGCGTTCTTGGGAATGGTGACCGGTGCCGGCGAGATGTAGTACTCCGGCTTGGAGGCGCAGCCCGCCATCAGGCAGGCGACGAGGAATACGGCAAACATGCGCATGTCTGGATTCGTCCCTGAAAAGTATCGTGCTTTAAACAATCGCGGCATTTTACGGGGTTGAGAGCGGTTCTCAAGGTGTTTCGTCGGTTGCCGTGCGGTGGCGCACATTCCCTCAAGTTATGGGGATACGGGTCGAAACAGTAACTTGGCTTGCTCACTTATAGGGACATTGCGTGCTTAACACTCTGCTTCGGGCTACGGCCCTGATCGCTGCGCTGTCGATGACCGGCTGCGTTTCCTACACCGTCACCGGCCCCATCGCCGCCCCGCTCCACCCGGTCGCTGTCAGCAGCCCGCGCAGTGCACAAATCGCCGATGTGACGGTGAGCGCCGCCGACGTCAACGAAGCCAACAAGGCCGCCATCAGCAGCTCCCTGACGGCCCAGATCACTCAGTATGTGCGTACCGGGGGTTACTTCAAGCAGGTCACCGAGTACCCGGTGCGCCTGGGCGAGCAGGACGTGACGCTCAAATTCAACATGACCGCCCTCAAGGGCCATCGCGCGCCACACCCGGCGTACGTACCCGGCGCGCTGCTGACGCTGACCATCTGGATCTGGGTCAACGGCCCGATCTACGTGGACAGCTTCGAGGTGGCCGGCGACCTGGTGATCGTCGACCGCAACGGCAAGGAACTGGCCAAGGCCAAGGATTCGATCAAATTCGAACACAACGTCGGGCTTTACAGCGGCCAATACTGGGCACCGTCGATGGGCGGCCAACAGCTGACCAAACTGGTCGGGCAACTGCTCGACACCGCCACCGCCAACCTGGCCAAACCGTAATTTCAAGGAGTGATGCATGAAAGGATTGATCAAACACAGCCTGGTACTCGCCGCCGTCCTGCTGACTGGCTGCGTGTCTTACTCGCAGCACGAATTGCCCGCCGTACAGACCTGGCCACCGACCGCCAACGCGCCGGCGCAAAAGCCCACGGCATACGTGCACACCACCGCGCAGAACCACGTCAACGGCGGCCCGGGCAACGCGGCAGTCGGCGCCCCGGTGGTGTTGTGGGAAAAGGCCGTGGCCGATTCGTTTCGCCAGTCCAACCGTTTCTCGCGGGTGAGCACTGACAAGGTCGACTCGGATATCTACGTCGATGCCACGCTGCACAACAACGAACAGTTCAGCATGGCCTCGGCGATCATCACCGGCGCGACGTTCTTCATCATCCCGAGCACAGCGAAAAACACCTTCACCCTGGAGACAGTGTTCAAGGACAAGGATGGCAAGGAGCTGGGCCGCGTCAAAAAGAGCGAATCAGTGCGCACCTGGATGCACCTGGTACTGATCGTGGGCATCCCGTTCCAGGCAGACACGCGGGAAGTGGTCGAGGCGCTGACGCGCAGTACGCTGGATGAAGCGGTGCAGCGCAAGTTGCTGTAACCCCGCCCCTGTAGGAGCGAGCTTGCTCGCGAAAAACCGGAGAACACCGCAGGCATTCAACATTCCCGCGGTATCGTTGCCAGCCTCAGCTCACTTGATCAGGTCAGGTCGAGAGGTCTTGAGCATCGCTGCGCTCACCGCGCCCTGAACCGAGCAGGTGATCATGCCATTGCTGGTCTTGGCCAGGTCACCGGGTGCGGGCTCGACCATCAAGATGCGTTCGGCCGTATCGGTGACCAGCTTGCCCGCGTTGTCATCGCCGCCTTCCGGCACCCAGGCTGATTGCTTGTGCGACCAGATCTGCGCACGCGCGTAGATACCGTTGGCTTTCTCCAACGCCGTACCCGGTACTTTACTCAGCTGTGCGTAAAGCGCGTCGGGCGCCTGCTCGGTGTAGAAGCCCCAGTTGATGATGCGCGAGCCCATCAGGTCCTGGTCTTCGGCGAAAAAGCCGGTCAAGGTCATACCGTCAAGCGTCAGTGGCGTGTCGAACATCCAGCGCTGGCCCATATCGGATTTTGTGCCGCCGCTGAGGGTGATCTTGCCGTTCTCCAGCTTATGGGCAACACGCTCCTTGAGCCCTGGCTGGCTTACCACCGCCAGGGAGTTCTGGTCGCAGGCGAGAAAACTTTGCAGGGCAGGCGCCGCGGCGAAGCTGCTGGTGCAGGTCGCCATTGCAGTGAGTGAGATAAACAGACGATGCAGTTTCATTGACAGCTTCCTTGGGTCTAAATAATGGGTGGGTGGGAGCGAGTTTGCTTCTGCAGTAACGGGATAAATCGGTTAACACGCATACAGGGCTTTGAGCATCATGCCGTTGGCATCAACTCACGGTGTTTGAACGGGCGCAGATTTGCTCCCACCCTTTCTCAATCGTGCCCGTGTACTTACCGCACGACGCGCCCTTTAGCTGAGCGTCCATAAAGTCCTGCTCCGGCCCGACCCACAGCAGGCCAACCAGATAGGCCACCCCGGCCGCAAACACCAGCAACGCCGATGTGCAAGTCAGCATGAATCGAAGCGTGGCGGCGGCGGTACGAGACCGTTCAAACACATACGCGAACAACAACCCGATGCCACCCCAGACGAAACCCGCCGCGGCCGTGCCCAACCACGACGAATCACGATCGAGGTAGGCCCAGGCCAGGATGAATGCGATAGCGCTGACGCACATCAGCAGCAGGCACAGCCACTGGGCGATCCGACAGCCGATACTCGAAAAGCTCATGGAAACGTCGTCCCGATACGCGCTCGTTCATTCGAGAACCAGATGCCGGTGACCTTGCCTACCACATCCTCAACCGCGACCTGCCCCATGAAGCGGCTGTCGTTGCTGACATCACGGTTGTCGCCCAACAGGTACACATGCCCCGGCGCTACCTGGAGTGGCGCCAACTCAAGGGAGTAGTCCTTTTTGACGCGCTCAGCCGGTGCGTGAAACAAACCCAGGTTCTCACCGTTGCGGATCAACTCGCCATGGACGATGGCCAGAGTGTCACCACCGATTCCCGCTACCCGTTTGACCGCCTCGGTGCCGTTCCAGCGATACACCACGATATCCCCCACTTTGGGCACGCCAGCCCGCAGGTCAGACATGATGTAGTCGCCAATCGACAACGTCGGCACCATCGACCCCGACGGAATGTAATAGTTTTTGAAGCCCAGCAACGGCACCCGAAAGACGTCGAGCGTCAGCACCAGGATCACCACCACACCGACGTAAAGAGCATGGAAGCGTTTACGCGGCACATTGGGCGGACCGCTGTAGCGACGGGCCAACACGGCGGACACGATGGCAGAGGTCAATTTGACCGTGATGACGAAAGCGAAGAATGCATACAGCCCAAGGGGTGTGGTGACCAACCCCAAGGCGCCCATCAGCGCGACCCCGCCGAGCAACAACGCTGCGACCCGGATACCCCACTGCGTGCGGCCTACATACACCAAACCCCAGCCGGGTATGAGGCAGGCCATCAGGAAGGCCTGGAGGGAGAATTTTGCGGGTTTCATTGATCGTCCTTAATAATGCAAATGCTGGCGCCGCGCATATTACTGCTGGGCTCGCCAATCCACATAACCTTTGATCGCTGTTAACTGGCGAAGGATTGTGACGGTGGTCTGACCCTGATTCTTAAAAAGTTATATACACCCCTCTTTTTTCGTCTATCGCCTGCTCAAGCATTTTTTTAAATTCTCTAACAGCCCCAAACGCATCATCTGAAACTTTTCCTTCGACCTCCAAAACCCTACTTAGGCTTTCGCTCACTTCATGTTGAGCCTGGAAGTAAGAACCCATTTTCCCAGGATCAAAGAAATTTGATCCCGAACCTAACGGCGTACCTAAAAAAGGCGAGAAACCTAATTTACCTTTATCAGAAAACAGCTCTTGAGAAATACTCCACCATAAGCCAAGCCCTCGGTCATCAGTAGGCGAATAATATTTCGTAAGTGCGAAATCCCCATACTGATGAACGTCCTTGCTTTCAATCATACCTTCCCAGCCATCCTCTAACGCAAAACCTTCATATGGATCAACTAGAGACTGCCTATTAGAAACAATGAAATCCCGCATCTGGTCCATACTTCCCGAGCGCAAACAGCTCTCCAACAACGGCTTAAGCTCACGAGTGAAACCATCAATATCAAAAATAAATGCTTTATGCTCATAACTCATAATTACCCCCCTGATTCTATGGCAAAAAAATCACTTGGCGAGTGAAAATAGGGGCAGACCACCAATATACATTGGTGCACTAGTCGTGGTCTGCCCCCTATTTTCCGCTGCCATCAGTTCGAAGGTGCATGTGTGTCGAGAAGCGGAAATCTACTCATAATCAGCCGACAAATAGAAACTGTCCATTACCTTGGTCAAGCAAATGACCTTTCAAACACAATTCACGTAGTAACGATGACACTTGGCTTTCATCCATGTTTACCCCGCACGACTCAAAAAAATGAAGTACTCGCCAATTATCGATTATTTTCGGTTCATCAAAGCATTTATGAACATCCACAACCCAATGGGGTTTACGCGACACTCTTTCAAAACGTATACCTGCACCATGTCTGAGAAATTGCCATTGATCACCATCAACAAGCATGTCTCCCCTCTTCGGAAAGTCGAGGAGCCAGGTAGAGTCTCTTGCATTGGGATATAGCTCCGCGAACGCAAGAACCAACTGACTTTGAAGCGTTGCAAAGAGAAACGCACAATTCACATTACCTGGCCTCATAAATCAGTACCTCACCCGAGCTTCAGCAGCTTCTCGCATAAGTTGATCAGCCCCTTGTCACGCTGTGCACATTGACGGGTACATCTTTAATCCCAACTTTCGCAGCGGCCTCCGCGCGATGGTGGCCATCAAGGATGATTAACTTCCCGTTCACGTGAGCCACCTCGATAGGGTGATTTACATCAAACCCATTGGCCTTCATGTCCTTTGTCATTCGCTTCACCTGTGACCCGGATATTTCATCTCGGCCCTGCCTTCCAATTAAGGACTTCGGATCTACCACCTGTGGAACGCCGCTAACAACATCCGCCCCAACCGCTCGGGGCTCACTACCTACATACCGCTGCCAATCCGGATGGTAAGGATTGGCCTTCATCTCGTCCGTAACCGTGGTAAGTCTCGTCGGCTTAGGTGCTTCCGCTGCCGGCTTTTCACCCTGGAAGCTCGCACCATTCGCCGCTGGAGCACCGTCACCCACGACTTTCGTTGTCCCAGAGGGCAAATCGCTCGGAGGTCCTTTTGCACCTGTTCAACCCTTCAATGCTGGCAAAGACAGCACTTCATCGTACTGTGGCCAGTCTTCCCTCCCGCGCTTGAGCACACCTTGCATCAACTCGTCCAACTCAGGCACTGGCTGCTCGGGCGGTAATTGATCAAAGGGCGCGGCCAGCAGCGGATGATCAATCTTCTGCGGATTGGCTAAACCTTCCCACTGGCGCAGGCGCAGGATATAGAGAATTTCCACCGGCACGCGCTCCAAGTGCCAGTCCTGATTGAAGTCGTAAAAATTCTTCTGGCTCTCTTTGCCGGTTTGCCAAGTGTGGCGGTCACACGCGGCCAACAGGCAGGGCATCAGGTCGTCGGGGCTGGGAGTGCGCCACTTGGCCAACAAGGCTTCGTAGATGGGTTCGTCGTAAGCATAAGCAGGCCATTGATGCGAGACATCGCCCACCCAATCGGCAAACACACGCAGCATAAAGGCTTGGGCGCGGCGGTGTTGCTCTTCGTACTCAATCACTAATTGATGCCCACGATTGAGAGCCGCATGGGTGAGATAGCCCTGATGGATGACGGCATCCTTCCAGCCTAGGATCGCCATGGCGGCCATCATATTGGTGGCGGTTTGGATGCTGTAGTTTTGGCGGCGTCGATCATTGCCTGCCGCTTTGGCAATAATGTCGAACTGACCCGCCCAGAAGAACAACTGCCAAATTCCTACTTGGTAATAGCGCAGCCAATGGGCCAACTCCAGAAGCCATCGCGGATTATCTGGTGCGGTCGCCAATACCTTGTGGGCTCGTGTGACGGCCATCCATTCGGAGCTACTACGCGTAACGTTGTCACTATTCGGTACAGACATTGATGGCTTTGCAAATGCATCGCCGCGCTCAACATATTCACGGATGCCATTCAACTCGTATTCATCTGAGACGTGTGGCCCCTTGGCTATGCGACCCAGCACACTTTTGTAGGAGGGCCATTTCGGGTTTACGCCCGAGCGCTCCCACTGAATTACTTCTTGGTCCATATTTCCACCTTAAATTCTGCTACACCAGTTTTACTGGGGGCGGGAACACCGACTTTGACTGTTACACCTTGAACCTTGGCTTTTCCTGAATCCAACGCCGCTTGCAAAGCATCGCGTAAAGCAGGATCAGAGTCGGGAATTCGAGAAATAGGGGTCAGACCACCAATATACATTGGTGCACTAATCGCGGTATGACACCAATTTTTAGCGGATCAACGAACACTAAAAAACCAAAGAACGAGACCTAGAATAAAGCCAGCCCCAGCTATTTCTAGATAGAGCGCCATATACTCTTTTATAAGCCCGGCAACGTCTTCACCACCACTCAATAAATACCCGGCAACCTGAAAGAACACACACATAAACAACAGGCCGAACGCACAGGCACAAGGAAGATAGATGGCAATCCACCAAGACTCATTTCTTTTCATTGCCAACCGAAACCATTACGTGCGCCACACCACCAAGAGAAATTTTCCCCGCTTATTTGGGGACTTTATAAAAATGTGATCTGCCCCCGATTTCCTCTGATGTGGATGTTGCTGTAAATTCGCATCATTAGCCGCTGGTGTACCGTTATCGACTAACTTTGCTTCACCAGACGGCAAGCCGCTCGCAGGTTCTTTTGCACCAACTTATCTAGGAAGAAGATATTTCTCCCTAACCTGTGCCATACAATCGATCATTTCTGCCAGTTTCTCCCCTTTTAGCCCCACGTCTGCTAAATCATCGGCGCAGCATTTTTCATAAGCCCTAGCCAAACCCTCTAACATATCCTCCGCATAAGGACTTTCTCTAGATAACTCTAACCCATACTTCATACCCTCGCTAAATATTGCAGTTTGCAACACTGCAAATAAACCTACATCAGCAGACGTGCAAAGAGAGCCCGCTTCATCTTGAACATAAGCAAAGGCTTGTTCTGGCCGAAGACGAATCTGTGATATAGCCTTTTCATAAAGCCTAGATACTATCGGATAAATTTCTTCCACAGCCAAATCGATCGCCATAATTACTTCTCCACAGTAAATATATTTAACTGGATGTTAGGATACCGCTCGCGAAACTGATTGACAATATTAGTACAGCTTGGGCAAACCATTTTCTCTGAAATCAAATTTATACGCCCAGAAGTTTGTGAGTTCGGACCTAGACGCTGAGCTAAAGTTTCCAAAATTTTAAATTCTGTATCCATGTCTCGCAGATACCCCTCAGTCGTTCCAACATATTTAGACGTAGAAACTTGAGGTTTTAATATCCACGAATTCAGATCACCACCAGGCTTCGGCAAAAACTCCTCGACCCTATTATCAAACTGACTATAAGCTTTCATCACCATAGTCTCTGATGACAGCGCACCAACATCCACTTCAGCAAATGCGACGTTTCCTTCTCGAGGTAACCCTGTCCGAACATCACTAACCGCCGCCGAAAGCCTATCCCTGATTCTCGGCGCGGTGGAGTTAGATAGGTAGACTAGGCGTTCCCCCTCTGCAATCGTCCCAGTCGTTTTTGTGCCGTTTGCCCCTAGGACGAAAAGCTCACCTGACGCCTCCGTCGCCAATTTCCTTTTCGCAAAGGCAGCGGCAATCGCCGCCGAAATCCTCGCTCCCAGGCCTACACCTGTGAGCGAAAGGGCCGCCTCATCCACCGCCGTGACCGGTTCAGCCGATTTCCTAGCTAATAACAACAGCCTCGACATCGCGTCTTTTGAAGCCATTTCGTTGGTCGAGACGTTAATGATTTCTGTCGCATGAGCATCTGCCTGCTCCCGACCGTATTGAACCCATTTGTCAAATGAGCTCAATTCGCCATAAAGGCCGTCGCCCAAGCCATTAAAAAGGCTCGTGTCTACAAACTGCTCTTTGGTGGAGTTGAACGCATAAACTGCAGAACCATTGGCAATAATTGCGGTGCCGTCTTTCCACGTTAATGGAATCTTCTGTTCAGCCAATTCTTGAATCGCACCTCTGGCAATCGCCAAATCACGATCCAGCCAATCCCGCGTCGGGTCATTGCCCCAGTTCTTTTCAAGCGCATCTAAACGGGCGTTTTCGACGGCATCGACCTTTGATCCTGCTGCCATACGCAGCAAGTCTTCCCACGAGGCATCCGATTTTGGCTTGCGCCAAGTTTTCTCTAACTCTTCAGCTTTCTTCTTGAGTAGTGGCACCTCTTGGGTCAGGTGAAGTTGGCGATTGAATACTTCGACGCCGTAACCTGTCCCACTCCCGACAGCCGCGCCGCCGGTGCCATTCCCGGCGCCTGCTCCAGCGCCGATCCCGGTCGCAACCAACGCAGTGATGTTTTCCTGGCTGACCTTAGATAATTTGCTGTTTTCCAGCGCCTTTGCAATCGAGGGCATCAAGGCGGCGGAAGCACCGGCCCCCAACGCGCCACTTTCCACGCTGCCGCTGGACAACCCCATGGCGGCACCTGCCAACGCGTGCAACATGACGCGTGCTGCTCCACCTTCTGCCCATGCGGCTCGGGTGGCCGCGTCCGATTTCGGGTTCAGGGATTGCGCCTCAGCGTAATCACCCACTCGCTTGAAGATCTCGCTAGACGCAGTATTGGCGACGATACCGACTGTCGTACCGACGGGCGCGCCACCAAGGCCCGCGGCGATCAGTCCCGTCGCGATATCGGCCATCATTTTCTTGTCGCCGCCGAACTGCCAACGCTTGGCTTCCGAATAAGCCAGATCGGCGGCACGGGCGGTATCAGCAGCACCAGGCGCGCCTGCGTCTGCTTGTTCCTTCGCCGCCTGCCCAAGCTTCTTGGCCTCATCGGCCTTCGCCCTGCCTACCGCACTGATCACCCCACTGGCCAACTGCGCCGAGCTTTGGATCAGGTCAATACGCTCTTGCATGGCCTTTTCATCAGGCCGGTCAAGTTTCTGATTGGCGTTGGCGGTGTCGCGATTCAACCCCACCAGGTCATTGGCACCTTCGGCATTGCGAACCACAATCGTGCCTTCGCTGACCGCGCTACGGGTGTAGCTATGGTCTTTCTCCTTGAGCGCTATCGGGATGCTGCCGCCCATCGACGCACCGCTGGTACTGCTGGAAGACACCGAAATACCAGCAGACTGACTTTTGATCTCGCTGACATTCTTGATATCGCTGACGATCAGCCGATCCGTGCTGAGCCGGTTCTTATCAGCTGACGCCTCACTGGCAATCACCGCGCCTTGCAGGGTGGTGTTCTTGCCGACATTGATGTCGTAGCCGCCCGTGCCCGCATACAAACCGCTCTGGTCGGTCACGCCCTTGTAGTCGCTGTTCATATTCGCGGCGGCAAGGTTCGCCGAGCCCGCTACGGTAGAGCCGTAGCAGAACGGAGGGACGCAGATACTCGCGCCGAAACCTGCGCTGCTCTGTTTGCTGCGCGACGACTCGGTGTCCTGGAGGGAGATGATATTGAGGTTGCCGCCAATATCTGCCTTGATACGGTCCGCACGAACCTGGGCGCCTTTGAGGGTGGTATCGCCACCGCTTTGCAACAACAGGCTGCCTGTATCGAGGGTGCTATTGACCTGAGTGACGGAGTTACCGTTGCCATTGTTCTTGGCACCCTGCGCTCCGAGGTCGAGGGTGAAGCCGTTTTGCTCGCCAATATTGAAGCTGGCGCCAATGGCGGTTTTATTTTTCGACCCTTCGTTTTTGCGGTCGGTGGTGTTCTGTGCGCTTTGCATCAACACATCGTTTTTGGCTAACAACAACGTGTTGGCGGCTTTCAAGCTGCTGCCGGTGATCTGGATATCACCCTGAGTACCCGCCGCAGCGCCCGTGGCAACGATCGACAAGTCTTGCCCTGCGTTGAGCGTGCTCTGCTTGGCGGTGACACTGTTGAATTCGCTGCTGTTCTTGCTGCGGTTATTGGCCAGTTCAGTACCGATCTTGATCAGCGAACCGTTGCCGGGCGTGCCGCCGGTTTTGTTTTTGAAGCCGGAGCTTTGCGCATTGGCGTCCGAAGCCTGGCCATTCAGGTTGTAGGCGGCGAGGGCTGCCTGGGCGATTTTGACTGCCTTGAGTCGTGGGTCATCAGCGCTACGGGCCGCTTTGACGGCGTCGCGCATGCTGGTGGCGGTGTCCACTACCGAGCCCGCGATCACCCGCCCAACCGCCAAGCTCTTGGAACTGTCCTTACTGGTCTGACTGGCCATCTCCATCCCCCAAGTAACGGTGACATCAGCCCCACTCAACTCCATGTTCTTGGTGCTCACCAGATCACTGGCCACCACCTTCAACTCACGCCCTGCCGTCAGCGACACATTGCCCGCACTCGAACCAATAGTGCTGCCGGTCAAGGTCATTTCATTGGCCGTACCGTTGTGCTTCGAGCTGTTGATGTACAGCTTCTGGTTGCCGGTCATGTCATCCAGACCGAGCTTGTTGCCGGTCAGCACGCCGGTAAGGTCGCGATTTTTTTCCTTGTGCATGTCGGTGCGGGCGAAGGTGTTCTGCGCCGCGTCGATGGTCAGGTCGCGGCCGGCCTGGACGGCGAGGTCGCCGGTGCTGACCAGGGACGAGCCGGTGACCGTGGCATCGCGCTTGGCGGCGACCGTGACGGTTTCGCCGGAGACCATGCTGCCCATGGCGGTGGTGCGTTTTTCGTCGACTTTGTCCTGGACTTTGCTCGACTTGAGGCCGCCCCAGCTGCTTTTGCTTTCCTTGCGCTCGTGGCGGGCGCTGTCGGCGTTACTGACGGCGAGGATGTTCACGTCCTGGCTGGCCACGAGTTGTGTGGCGCCTTTTTCAGCAGTGACGGCACTCCCAGCCAGCAGCAGGTCTGCACCGGCGACGACTGTGCTGTTCGTCCCCGCGCTGACCAGGCTGCCGACGTTATTCACCACGTCGGTTTCATCCAGGCGGAATTTTTTGCCCTGGGAGGTTTTCTTGGTCTTGCTGTAGAAGCTGTAGTCCTGATTTTCGGCGGCTTTGAGCTCGAGGTTTTTACCGGAGACCAGGTAGGCCTCGTTGCCGGCATTGACCTGGCTGGCGACCAGTTGCAGGTTCTGCCCGGCGCTCAGGGTGGCGTCGCCGCCGGCCTTGATCACGCTGGACACTTGCTGCACGTGGTCTTCGATGCTCTTGACCTTTTTCGTGTTGCCCGTGGAGTGTTGCTCGTTGGCCGCCGCAATGGCGTTGAGGTCGCGGGTGGCAATCAGGTTGACGTCGCGTTTGGCTTCGACCTGGCTGGCCACGGCGCTGATGTCGCGCCCGGCGATCACATGCAGGTCACGGCCAGCGTCGACCACCGAGCCCTGTTGGGCGATGGTGGTGAAGCTGGAACGGTTGCCGATGGCGCCGCTGTCGAGGGTTTTCGAGGCGGTGATGTTGACGTCGCCCACGGCCTTGACCGTGGTGTCGGCGCCGCTCTTGAGCACGCCGCCGACGTTGTTGACGTTGCCACCGGCTTGCATGGCCAGATCGTTGGCCGATTCGATGCGCGCGGCGCTGTCGACGAAGTCGCTGCGTTCGGTGCGGTAGCTGCTGGCGCTTTCGTGGGTGGTGACGCTGCGTTCGTTGAGCAGGTCGGCGCCGGCGGCGAGGTTGACGTTGCCCGCGCTGATCACACCGCCTGCGCGGTTGGTCAGGTTGTTGCCGCTGAGCAGGTCGAGGCGACCACCGGCTTCCATCAACCCACTGTTGGTGAGGTTGCTGCCGACGTTCGCCAGCAGGTTGCCGGTGGAGTGCAAGGTGCCGGCGTTGTTGAGGTGGCTGCCGGTGATCAGGTTGACGTCGGTGCCGGAAATCAATGCACCGTTGGGTGCCAGGCGGTTATTCGCCTGGGCCAGGTACAGCACCGGCACCAGCACTTGTTGCCCGGCGACGGTGGCGTTTTCCAGCCACACGATGTCGTGGGTCAGGGCGGCGACTTGTTCGGCGGTGAGGCTCACGCCTACGGACAAATTCAGCGCGCTTTTGCTGCTGATAGCGTTGTCCATCAGGTGCTTGAACAGGTCGGCGTCGCTGGTCTGACCGTCGATGAAGCGCTGGCCGGTGCGGGCGAGTACGGCTTGCTGGATCAGGCGCTGTTCGTAGAAACCATCGCCCAGGCGCTTTTGCGCGGTGTCGGGGTCATAGCCGAGCTTGGTCAGCATGTAGTCCGAGCCCAGGAACTTGCGCATATCCGTGAACAGCGGGTTGGTTTCGATCAGGTATTTATGCGGGCTGGCCGCGAACTGGCTGGTGGGCAGGCCTTTGGCGCCATCGCTGGCGTTGAGGTGGAACAGGCCGTTCTGGCCGGTGGGCAGGTCGAAGCCGGGCAGGCCAAGCGGGTTGACCTGCTGTTGGGCAACGTCCGGTGGCAGTTGCGCGTTGAGGCTGACCAGGGTCGAGTAGCCCGGCGCCTTGGTATTGGCGCCGCTGCCGACGTAGGTGTAGCCACCTTGCACGACGCTGTTGTCGATGCCGGCCTGGGCTCTCACGTCCACACTGCCACCGCCCTGGATCACGGCGGCGTAGCTCTGGTCGGGCACCATCAGCTGGGTGGTTTTGCGCAGGTCGGTCTTTTCGCTCTCCATTTTGCCGATGAACGAGGCCAGGCCCGCTTCGACGCCGCTCATGTCCTGGCCGGCCGAATAGCGCTGGGTGAACGCAGCGGCTTCGCGGTACCAGCCTCCGGGCTTGCGCTCGCGGGCGGAGGTGAAGATGCGATCGTACTGAGTGTCGTGGGTCACTATACCGACATTGGTGAGTTGGTTGACGACGGCCGTGAGGTTGCCACCGGCAGCGATGCTACTGCTGCTGTTGAGCAGCTCGCCGCCGGTGAGCAGCATGTTGCCGCCCGAGGTAATGCTGGACGCTGCCGTGGCATCGCTGACGATGAAGTGATCCCGTTGGGTAATCTGGAACGGCCGGTTCTGCTTGCCGCCTTCGCAGTCGCCACCGGTCACGCGAAAGATGCAGGCCGTGGGAGTGATGGAGGCGCTGTAGATGCCGGACTCGGTGGTGAGCACAGTACGGATGTTCTGGATCGTGCTGGCGGCCAGGACCAGGTTGCGCTCACTCTCGATGGTGCCCGAGCTGTTGATGATGCTGGTGACCAAGCCGCCCTGACCGTCGCGGTCGACACGCAGGTTGCCCATGGCGTAGATCGCGGCGCCGAGGTTTTTCAGGCGGTCGACCTTGAGGTTCATGTCGCCGCCGCTGAAGATCAGGCCGTGGTCGTTGAGCAGGTTGCCCACCGAAAGATCCAGACTGCCCTGGCTGGCGATAGCGCCGCCCACGGTCCAGTCCTGGCCGCTGCCGACCAGGGCGCGGGTGCCGAGCAGTTTGCCGGTGGCGGTCTGTTGCAGGTTATCCACGTTGACGGTCAGGCGCCCGGCCTGGATCGCGGTGCTATTAATCCAACTGGCTTTGTTGAAGGTCAGGTCGCCGTTGGTGGTCAGGCTGCCGCCCACGTCATCAAGGCTGATTTCACTGAGGTCGAGCAGGCCGGTGCCCACATGCAACACCTTGCCACCGGTGTTCTGGAAGCGGGTGGCGGCGAGGCTCAATTGGTCGTTGGCGGTCTCCAGGCTACCGCTGTTGTTGAGCAGGCCACCGATGGCGTAGCGGGTCTTGCCGGTGGTGCCGAGGGCGCGCATCTGGCCGCTGTTGGTGAGGCTGGCAGTGTCGACGTCGAGGGCGGTGGCGCTCTCGATCAGGCCACGGTTAACCAGGGCCCCCGTCAGGCTGACGTCGATCCGGTTGCCGGCGATCTCGCCGCCGTTATCCACATTCATACCGGTCAGGTGCACGCGATCCCGAGCAAACAGCGCGCCGCTGCCGTTGTTGAAATCCGTAGCGTCGATCTGCGCATCACCGGCTTTGGCGGCGATGCGGCCACCGTTGTTGTCGAGGGTGCCGGCGGTGATGGTCACGCCAGACTTTTCACTGTGGATCAGGCCGTTGCCGCCGTTTTGCAGCAGGCCGCTGGTGGTCAGGGTCAGGCCATCGTTGGCGGCCAGGGTACCGGTGTTACGGTTGTCGATGCTGTTGGCGAATACCGTCAGCAAGCCCTGGCTGGCCAGCTTGCCGTTGCGGTTGATCAGGTCGCCGATCAGATCCAGGGTGATCGCCCCGCCGGCGGTCAGGTTACCAGCGCTGTTATCCAGGGTATTGCCGTTAAGGGTGAACGCACCGGTGCTGTCGATGATCCCGCCCTGGCTGTTGTCCAGCAGGCCGCTGACGGTGAGGGTCTGTGCGCCATCGCTGAGCAGGCGACCGTTGTTGCGGTTGTCGACGCTGGCGGCGGTGACGTTCAGCGCCTGCTTGGCGCTCAAGGTAGCGCCGTGGTTATCCAGGCTTTGCGCGGTGGCGGTGAGGTTGCGATTGGCGATCACCGTACCGGTGTTGGTGAGGTGCTGGCTGTCGAGGGTGACGTCGCCACCGGCATTGCGCGTGTTGTCGGGGTTGACCCCGGCTTCGATGATACCGCTGTTGGTCAGCTGGCCGTTGCTGGTCAGTGTGATGCTGTCGCGGGCGGCGAGGGTCTTGCTGTTTTTCAGGGTGCCCTTGGTCTGTGCCTTGAGGGTGGTGCCCGCGTACACGGCGCCCTTGGTCTCCAGGCTCGCGGCCTTGATGTCCACCGCACCGCTGGCGGCAGCCTGGGCCATGCTCAGGTGGCCGTTGGCGTCGAGCTGAATATCGCCACCACTGGCAGCGAGCGTGCCGTCGAGCTTCACGCCCACGCCGGCTTCGGTGCCCACCAGTTTGATCGCACCGGCATACATGCCGCCCAGGGCCGACGAGTCGATGGCCAGTTCCGGCTTGGTGCTGCCGTCGTCGGCGCGCGCGGTGGTTTTCAGGCTTTGGGCATCGACGTCATTGCGTCCGGCAATCACGGTGAGCTGGCGCGCATTGATCTTGGCGTTGATCTTGGCCGAACGGGTAATGATCTCGAAGCGGTCGACGTTGCTGGCGTTCAAGCCCTGGCCGTCGATGGTCACCGCACCGCCGTCCACCTGGTAGCGGTCCAGGCGCCCGGCCTGGTCAAGAATCGGCTTGCCGGTGGTCAGGGTGACGTTGGGGGTATTGATAAAGCCGCAACCGTTACAGCTCACCCCATAAGGGTTGGCCACGATGACCTTGGCGGACTGCCCCGCCACTTCGGTGTAGCCGCGCAACTGGCTGGGGCTGCCGCCGTTGACTTCGTTGAGGATGACATTCGCAGCGCCGCCCTTGAGGTTCGGGTTGCCGACGATGATCCCGCCCAGCTGCGTGCTCTGCACCATGCCCGTGGCGTTGTTGAGGATCACGCCGTTGGGACCGACGTTGTAGTCCTTGAACTGGTTATGGGACAGCCCGCTGCCATTGGGCGTGGCGATGTTCACCACCGGCACGCCGTTGCCCGCCTGCCCGAGGGTAGTGCCGGGGCCGCTGACCACAATGCCCTCGGCCTGGGCCAGCAGCGGCTGCCAGAACAACGCGTTGGCCAGGATCAGGGCCAGGCCGCGTTGGCTCAAGCTTTTCAGGGCAGTAACAGGGCGAACGTCCATATTCAAAATCTCAAGGCAGCGGTGTTGAATTACAGGTAGAAATCCAGGCGGAAATAGATCGGCGCTTCGCGTTCGGTCACGACGCCAGGCCTTTCCAGCGAATGGGCGAACGTCACGCTGGTGCTGACGTGCTTGCCGCGGACAAACAGCTCCAGGGAGTTACTCGACACCCGGCCATGCTGGTCATCGTTGTAGCGATCGTTGCGAATCACGCCCTGGTCGTAGCCGACACTGGCGCCGTACTCGGCGAAGGCCGGGCGCATCCAGTCGAGGGTCACCGGGCGCGCCCAACGCACTTCGTTGCGCCAGTAGCCGCCGCTGTCGCCGTTCAACTGCTGGTCCTTGAAACCCCGCACCGAGTACGAGCCGCCAAGACTCATGCGTTGCGGCGCGTACAGCACGTCTTCACTGCGCTGCCCGGTGGCCAGGCTGGAAAAACTCAATGACTCGCCCCACAGCGTGAACGGCTGCAGGTAGCTCAGGGTGGCGGTGTATTTGCGGTAGCGCGGCGTGGGCGTGAGGTTGCCGCGGATACGGGTCTGCTCATCCTTTTGCGCATCGAAGGCACCGATACCGTTTTGCATGCCCACATCAAGGTTGACGAACGCGCTGCCAATACGGCGCCCGTGGCTGATACCCACCTGGAATTCGCTGAGGCGGTTACTGCTGACGCCCAGGCGTGTGTCGTTGATGTAGTTGTTGGTGCGCAAATGAGTGAGGCCGACATTGACCGACGTCTTGCTCACGTCATCGCGATGCACCACACGCTCGGCACGCAGCTGGTGATTCTGGCTGTCGCCCCATTGCTTGTATTTGAAGTCATCGACGCTGCCCGGCGTGCGGTAATCGCTCTCACTGTAGGTGTAACTGAAGTTCCACCAGCCCCACGGCACGTTGTAGTAGAGCATGCTGTTTTTCGAGGTTTTCTGGTGGTCGCTGATGGCGTCGTGGCCGCCGCGCAGGATCAGTTGGTCGGCCAGGCCCAGCGGGCTGTCCCATTCCAGGCCCGCGCCCCACTGCTGTTCGCCGGTGCTTTTCTGGCCATCGTTGTTGCGCGACAGGCTGGCGCGCCAGGGTTTTTGCGGCTGGTTTTTGACCAGCACTTCGCTGCCGCCGATCTGGGTGCCGGGGGTCAGTTCCATTTGCGCCTGTTTGGACGGCAGGCGGCTCAGTTGATCCACCAATTGTTCGACTTCGCGCAGGTTGAGCGCTTCACCGACCTTGCCGGGAAACGCCATCGCCAACTCGCGGTCGGTGACCGTGCTGCCCTGGGCGCCCTTCAGGCCTTCGAGTTTGCCTTCGACCACCAGCACTTGCAGGTGGCCGCTGGAAAGGTCCTGTTGCGGCAGGTAGGCGCGGCTGGTGACGTGGCCCTTGGCGATGTAGTAGTCGGTGATGACCTTGAGCAGTTCGTTGAGCTGCGCCACGCCCAGGCATTGGCCGATATAGGGTTTGAGCAAGCGGGTGCGGTCGGCGGCGGACAGGCTGTCGGCGCCCTTGAGTTCGATGTCCTGGATGGGGAAGCAGCGTGAGTCCGCAGGCTGTGCCGGGGCCTGTGGCTGATTGCTCTTGCCGGGCAGGTCCTGGAGCTCTTCCAGGCGCCGACGCTGCTCTTCGAGAAGCCGGTTCTGGCGGTCGCGGATAAGGTCCTGATCCCCCGGCGTAGGGGCGGCCAAGGCACTGTTGCCGCTCAAATAAGCAAGCAGCAAAGTGCATAGCAAATACCGAGTCCGTGGCAATAAAAAAGACATGTTCGGTCCGTCGAAAATCAGGGGCCGCGGAACTAACATCGAACTAGCAGTAACCCAAGAAACAGAGTCAGTTGCATGTCCGCGCCAGGTATTCACGCAACACGCTGATTAATAACAATAAAAAATCATCAAAAAGATACAAAGCCTGAAACTGGAAATATTATTCCGACAGGCGGCAGCTGTTTTGATAGCGATTCGTCGGAGAACTTATAAGTTGCCATTACTTGGCCATCAAGTTCTTTCCGAGATAAGTTAGTACCGAAAAAAGCAGATAAGTTCGCGGGAGTTTTGTGAATTGGATCCCAATAATCGGGATCGGCAGGGTAAGAGTCCCGATAGGGGGGTGTCAGCCAAGTATTCATTAGCTGATCGACCGCAATCGGGGGCAAGCCCCCTCCCACATTGGATTGTGGTTTACACCACTAGCTGGCGTCTTTGTTCTGAGACGCGCCAGGCACGAGGGTCAAGCCTGGTTTTTCCACATCGCGGGAGACGTGGGCTTTGACTTCCGCCACGCCGCCGTCTTCGTCGTTGTGGATCACCAGTACGCCCGGGCGGCGCAGTTGCTCCAGGTCGCCCTCGGCCAGGCTGAAACTCTCGTTCAGGTTCTGATCGCTGAGCGCCTTGGCTTCGGCACGGCGCTGGGCGAACTTGCGCCCCTTGCGTTGCTGGTAGCGTGCCCAGGTGACCAGGATCACCGCGTTGAACAGTGCGATCCACAGGTAGATCTGCAAGGTATTGAGCGCCGCGAAAATCGGCGCCTCGATACGCGGGCCGCCGTGGGTTTCAAGCATCGAAGTGATCCCGCGCGCCAGCAGCCAGACCAGTCCGGCCCAGGCCATCAAGGTCAGGATCACGTCGATGATCCACATCACGGTACTTTGGCGAGTTCTGACCAGTTTCATGCTCACGCCTCCTCTTCAACAGGTTTGATACCGCGATCCGGGCTGACCCAGCGCGCACGCTTCTGGTGCTGGTTGAACAACACCTTGGGGAAACTGACCAGGGTGGTGAACAGGCTGACCAGCCAGAACACCATCGGGTACCACACGGTCCAGAACAGGGTTTTCCACAGGTCTTTCTCGTAGCGGCGGTCGATCAGGATGCTCACCGCGAACTGCACCAGGCACACCATCGCCAGCACCAGGCCGGTAAAGGCCGGCGGGACCAGGGAGTCCACGGCAATCGCCTGCGGCAGCACCATGAATTTGCCCACGCCCCAGAAGATCACCGACAGCAGAAAGGTAAAGGCCCAACCGGTGGACAGGCAGTATTCGAACAGCAGCGGCCACAGGTAGCGATGGCGCCATTGCCAGATGCCACGGATATTCTTGAACAGCACTTCGGCACCGCCCTGGGCCCAGCGCAGGCGCTGTTTCCACAGGCCACCGACGGTTTCGGGCATCAGGATCCAGCACAGCGCGCGCGGCTCGTAGAAGATGCTCCAGTGATCGAGCTGCAGCTTCCAACTGACATCGATGTCCTCGGTGATCATGTCGGTGCTCCAGTAGTCGATGCGGTCCAGCGCCTTTTTACGGAACGCCACCACCACACCCGACACCGTGAAGATCCGCCCGAATACGCGCTGGGTGCGCTTGATCAAGCCGATGATCGAGGAGAACTCGCCCACCTGCACGCGGCCGATCAAGGTCGAGCGTGTGCGGATGCGTGGGTTGCCGGTGACGGCGCCCAGGCGCGGGTTGTCGAGCATCGGCGCGACCATGTAGGCCGCCGCGTTTTTATCCAGCAGCGCATCGCCGTCGATGCACACCAGGTATTCGCTGCGCGAGGCCACCGCCCCCATGCGCAAGGCCACGGCCTTGCCCTGGTTCTGCGCCAGGTGCAGCACCCGCAGGCGCGGATGTTCCAGCGCCAGGGCGTCGAGGACGGCGGCAGTGTTGTCCTTGGAGCCGTCGTTGACCGCGATCACTTCGATGTTCGGGTACAGCTGGCCCAGCGCCGCATGGATGGTGTCGGCGGCGTTATCGCCCTCGTTGTAGCAAGGGATGATGATCGAGATCAGCGGGTTGCCGGCCAGGGTCGGTGCCGGGGTGTCTTCCTCCCAGGGCCAGTGGCGCTCCCAGTGCAGCCAGAAGTACAAGCCACCGGCGATCCACAGCGCCGACATGAACAGCGGGTAGAAAAACACGAAGTCCATCAGGAACTGCCCGGTGACCAGGAAGATCAGGCCCAGGGGCACGCCTAATACCAGTGCCAGCACGAATAACGCCAGGATTCTGTCGAACATGGTCATGGATTCCATTGGTTGGAAAGGGCCGGACGCACAGTCTTCAGGTCCGGGGAATTTTCCAGGAAGTTGTCCGGGTAGTAGCCAAAACTCGTGACACCCTGGCGCTTGAGCACACCCATCCATTCAGCCATCTGCACAGCGTCGATATCCGGCGCGGCCTTGGTGCGCCAGTCTTTGGCCTGCAGTTCGAATACCGTGCGTTCCATCGCGCCGGGACGCGCCTTGACCGTCGCCACCAGCTTCTCCAGCCAGGCATTGGAGGTCTTGTACTCCTGGCCTTCCATCAGCGGCATGGCCATCGGCGCGGTCCAGTCATAGGTCTGGAGGAAATCATCGAGGTTCTGGGCGAACCAGGCCTCGCTCGCCGGGTTGAGCATCGGCTCGGCGAAGATATTGCGCGCGGTCTGCACCTGCGGCCCGCCGATGGCGCGGACCTTGGCGGTCAGCTCTTTGGTGAAGTCGATCAGGTAGCGGCTCTTGAAGCGCGTCCAGCGCTGCATCACGGCCGGGTCGGCGCGCAGGGCCTGGATACTGCCCGGCAGGCCGTTGGCGGCATAGGCCTTGAGCGCGGCGGGGCTGGCGTCTTCGAAGTCCGAGAGCACTGCGTCGTCGTGGTACAGCACGCCGTCGATGGCATTGTTACGCGCCAGGTCTTCATAGATCTCGCCAATGATCTTGCGCACCTGCGGGTCGAACGGCGACAGGCGTTTGTATTGGTCAGGGTCGGTGGCGACCTGGCCGGTTTGCGGGTCCCAGCGCGTCACGCGGGGCAGCTTGGGATCGAGGGCAAAACTCAACACCGGCATCCACGCATACACGGCGGCATGGGCACGTGTGTGCAACTGCCAGGAGACGCGGTTGAACAGGTCGGCACGCACCGGCAAGTGACGGTTGGGGAAGTACAGTTCGTGCACCAGGCCATCACCCTTGGGATCGGCGAAGGCTTGCAGGAACACCGTACCGGCGCCCATGTCCACCACGCGCTGCACCAGTTGGTCGAGGTTGCGCGCCTGCTGGGCCGGGTCCGGGTCGTAGACGTTGTCCAGGTCTACATGCAGCACCCGCAGCGGTGCCGGGGTTTGCACGGCGACGATGCTGTTGGCGAAATGCTCGCCGTCCGGGTCGGAGGCCACCAGGAAGCGGGGGCTGTTCATCAGGTCACTGGAGCTGTCGAGGCCGTCTTCCAGGGTCAGGGCCATCTGGTAGCCCTGCTCGCTGACGATCGCCAGCGAGGTGCCCTTGGCGGCGCCGTACGGCCACACCCATACCCGTGGTTTCTTGCCGGTCACGGTTTGGATCTTGTTGGAGATCGCCGAGACATCCGCCCGCATCCGCGCCTGGAACTGGGCCTGGCTTTCATAGCGGCCCGTGGCCGGGTCATAGCGCAGCGAGGTCGCCGCCGGCTCGAGATTGCCCTGGGGGTTGGCGAGGATCCCGGTGTGGCTGGCATCGGTGTGTGCGGCGATTTCCACCAGGCCGGACTGGGACACTTCGCGGATCTGCTGCCAGGTGAGGAACTCGCCGCGCGGCCGTGGCGAGCCGGCGAAGTCCACCGGTTTGTTCATCGGCGTGTCGATCCAGTAGCCCACCGGCGCCAGCAAGGCCGGCCAGCGATAGGCGCGCAGGATCGGCATCACGCGGGTATAGAAACTCGAATAGCCGTCATCGAAGCTGAGCATGATGGCTTTGGGCGGCAACGCGGGGCCGCCACTGCGGGCAGCCAGGATCTGGTCAACGCTGACCGCCTGGTAGCCGTTCTCCCGCAGCCAGGCCAACTGTTCGATCAATCGCTCGGTGCGTACCGCCACCACGGCCTGGTCAGGGTCACGGTCCGACACGTCATGGTAGGCAATGCCCAGGAAATGGTTTTTCGGCCACGCCGTTTCGTTGGCCGGTGTCGGCCGCTCGGCGGGTGGAGTGAAAGGCGCGGGTTGCTGGGCGCAGGCACTGGCCAGCAATACGCCCAGAACCAACAAGCAACGGCTGAGGAAGGTCATGGTCAGGCTCTTTTAGAAACGGTAAGTGAGGTCGACGAGCAGACGCAGATCGCGTTCGCGATCCCCGTCATAAGGTCGGCTGATCAGGCTCAGGTTGGCGCCGGCGTCCAGCACGTCATTCCAGCGAAAGCGTTGGCCGTAGCCCACCAGACCGATGCCACCGGTGGAATAATCCCGCTGGCTATAGGTACCCGCACCGACCTGGAACTGCTGACTCCACTGGGTCTCGTAGCGGTGATAGAGCACATGGTTGATGTTGAGGACGGGCAGCACGGTGAAATCCGACTTCGGGTTGAAGTACACCGTGTCTTCCTTGCTGTTGCGGCTGGCACCGACTTCCAGACCCAGGTCCACTTGCACCTTCGGCGAGCTGTAGAGGCCTTCGCGGCCGCTGAGCAAGGCTTCGAAGCGGTCGTTGCCATCGCTGAAATGGGAGGGGCTGAGGGTCAGTTTCCATTCGCGGCTTTCGTTGGCGCGCCAGCGGATAAAGCCGCTGCCACCGTTGGCCGTGACGCCGTCATTCAACGCCCGCAGCGGCGTGGTGCTCAGGAGGTAGCCCAGGCTGCCGCCGTATTGCCAGTTGTCGTTGATGTCACGGGCAATCGACACCGCGGCGCCTTGTTTGGAGCCATCGCCGTAGGAGTGGTTGGACACCTCGGCTTCAATGGTCATGTCGCGGGTACGCCGCTCCACGCCCACGACCTGCCAGCGATGCTGGCCCGTGCCTTCGCTGAAGTCGGCCTTGGCGTACCCGGCGCCGGCGAATACACGCCAGTCTTCGTCGATGGGCGGCGTGTAGATCCGACTCTCAATGCCCCAGTCGCGGCTACCCGCGACGGCGCCCGCGTCACTGTCATTGCCGCCGCCAAAGCTTTTGCCGGTATACGCCTCGACGCGCAGTTCGGCCATGTCATGCACGTCGCGCAGGCGGCTCAAGCGTTGCACCTGGCGATTGTCCGGGTTGCGGGCGAGCACATCATCGGTGAGCACGTCGAGCTGGCGCCACTCCTGCAGGTCCATGGCGGTGTAGGCCTGGCTCACTTCCAGGCCGATATCCCGTGGGGCCTGGGCTTCGGTTTCCTTCAGAATGCCTTCGGCACGCCGTGGCAGTTCGCGGGCGCGGTACATGTCAGCCTGGGCCAGGCGCAGGCCAACGTTGCCAGGGGCTTTCGCCACCAGCGCTTCGAGGCCGGCTTCGCTGCCCGGCAGGTCGCCGCCGTAGACGCCGGCCTGGGCCGACAGTTGCTGGGCGTCCATCCACGCGTCGTTGGGGTTGCCGATGGGCAAGCCCTTGAGCTCGACCCGCGGGTTCTGGCTGTTGGCGAGGCTCTTGGCGACCTCGTTGGCGTCCTCGGCTTTATCGCTTTCCTGCAAGGCGTAGAACAGCGCAGTGGTGTCTTCGACCCGATCATCGGGCTCGGCGTCGGGGGCGCTCAGGGCCTGGCGATACAGCGGCTCGGCTTTTTCCGGCTGGCGCTGGTCCAGGTAGGCCGCAGCCACCCAACGCACGGCGTAGGTCGGCAGTTGCACGCCTTCGGCCTTAAGCGTCTCGTATTCGCGGATCACCTCGGCGGTACGCGCCCGCGCCTTGAGTGCACCGAGACGGTCGATGCGCCAGCGCACCACGTCGTCATGGGCGCTGGCGTCCGGGGTCCAACGGGCGAGCAATTTGTCGTAATCCGCCAGGGCGCGGTCGGCAATCACGTAGCGTTCTTTTTCGCTGCGTGTGGCGAACTCGGCCATGCGCACACGCTCCGCAGCGAGGTCGCCTTCCAGGCGGCGCTGGGTCACCGGGTCCAGCAGGCCAGGACGCTGGGCCGACAGGCGCAACGCGGCTTCCGGCAGGCGGGCCTTTTGCAGGGCGACGATGTATTCGCGGGCGACGTCGGGCTTGTCGCCGGCGCGGATAAACGCCTGGTCGAACTCGAACAGCGCGTCGTAGTTCAAGCCGGCGCGGGTAAGTGCATAGCCCAGGGCCATGCGGCGGTTGGGGTCATCGGGCTTGGCGGCGACCAATGCGCGGGTACGTTGTACCGCTTCGTCCGCCTTGCCGCCATCGGCCTGGGTCAGGGCCAGGCCCAGTTGCAGGTCGACGTTATTCGGTTCACGCAGCAACGCCTGGCGATAGACCGCCTCGGCCTGGGCCCATTGCTGCTGGTTGCGATAGGTCCGCGCGACAGTGGCGAGCGCCTGGGTGCTGAGGTTGCGATGTTTACCCTGGGCCTCATACACCTTCAGTACTTCGGCGTCCTGGCCGGCCCAGCCGGCGATCACCACATGATCGCTGACCCGGCCTGGCGTCTGGCGCTCGGCGGACAGTTGGCGCAATTGAGTCAGGGCCGGGGTGAAGTTGCCGTTGCGCGCCTGAATGATCAGCGCGTCATAGGCCGGATCGGCCATGGCGAAGGCGGGGATCAGTAATTGGCTGCATAAGGCGGCCCCGACGAGCAGTCGCAACCGGCCTGATGCACTGAGTGGTAGGTTTCGCAACATATCGTGAGCTTCCTTACACACGGAAAGCTGTAACGATAGGTGGTCCTGAGCGAATTGCCGCAGGGTGCCGGCGTCCAATGACCCGGCCTAGCTTTCCTGTGTGAACTATCTCTCAGGAAAGTAGGGAAAAGACCAATCCGGAACAATTGTTCAGAATTGCGCGGCCCGCCTGAAATGTGAATGTGGGAGCGGACTTGCCTGCGATAACGGGGTGCCGGCCGACAGGTGCGTCGACTGTTTGACCCTTATCGCGGGCACTCCCGCTCCCACATTATTTATTTCCGGGCGATGGCGAACGCTTTACTGGGCGCCGCTGACCGCGCCGAACTTGGCCATCACAAACCCAATGAACTGCTCGACGGTCATCTTCTGGCCGTTGAACGTCACTTCATTGTTGGCGTAGTGCAACTTGGACACCACATCGCTGCCGACCAGGGTCGCCAACTGAGTACCGACCGCCATGCCGCTGACCATCTCGGCGGCCATCTGAGACTGCTGCTCGATGGCTTTCGGGTCGGTCACGCCACCGAGTTGCGCCTGCAGGGCAGCCACGTCACCGATCATCGGCTTGGACAGGGTCAGGTTGGCATCCAGCAATGCAATCATCTGCTTGCCCAGCTCAACCGGCGGCAACTCCATGGAGGCCGGCTTGGCCAGGTCCACCAGCAGGTTGAACTTGCTTTCGCCATGGGTGGTTTTCAGCGACAGGTTTTCCACGGCGATCTGCGGCTTGGCGGCCAATACCTGGTTGACGTTCGCTTCGGCCAGGGCCTGCTCGGCTTCGGTCAGTTGCAGCTCAGGCGTGGGCTGGCCCGCTGCGGCAGCGGCTTGCACCGGCTGCATCTTGTCCTGGTACAGCTTGGTCAACACCAGCATGGCCGGGATGTCGACGTTCTTCATGCTCAGGGCCATGGCCGCCGAACCCACGGGTTTGCCCTGGTAACCGATCTCGTCGATCTTGTAGTCGACACGGCCGGCCAGGTTGTTGTCCTTGGTTTCGCTGGAGTCTTTCTGCTCGAAGCCTTTGACCGTCAGCACGGCTTTCTGCGGGCCGAAGGTGAACGTGCTGTCGGTCAGCTCAACGGTGTTTTGCCCGGTGTAGAAGCCAAAGGTGGATTTTTCCAGGTTGCTGGCGATGGTCAGGCCAGCCAGTTCGGCCTCGAAGGCGTCGCCCTTGGCATCTACCGCTGCGATCTTGAGGCTGTTCATGAAGCCGTCGGCCTTGACCTTCTGGCCTTCGGCGGTGCTGTCGAAATTCAGGTTGGCGCCGGAGAAGTTCACCGAAGACGTGTCGTCCTTGAACGTCAGGGGCAGCAATTCGATGTTGCCGTTGACCGAGCGGCTGTAGCCGATATTGGCCACGCCCTTGAGCGGCGACACGTCTTTGGCGGCGGCGAACCACTTCTCGGTGGTGGGGTTCTTTTCCAGTTCGTAGTGACTGGTGGCCATGACCGGCAGCCATTTGAGCGTCACCAGGCGCGAGAACGGCAGCGGGCCGTGCTCGATATGGTCGACGAAGAGCAATTCGGGATTGGGGTTTTCTTCGCCGAACACCGAGCCTTGGCCCTTCAGGCGGTAGTGCGCGGTGCTGCTGAACACGCCACGCTCCAGGGACACCAGCTCCAGGGCCACGGTGCCATCGACGCCGGCCATGGAGGTCTGCAGTTCCTTGTTGGCGTTCTGGATCGCGGTTTGCAGCACCGGTTCCAGTTGTTTACCGGTGTACCAGGCGCCGCCTGCACTGACGACGCCTACGGCGACAACTAAACCCAAAAGAACGACTGCTGGCTTATTCATGAAGTGACCTGATCAAATCCTGTGAGAAGTGGGCTGTCTTCCTTGAACCCCGTAAGGGTTGGCTCAAGCCCGCCGAAAACGGGGGAAGATTAGCACTGGCGGCCGCAAACGGCCCAGCTTTCTCAGAGGGGTCAGGCGTGCAGTTGGTTCACGAATACTCCAACTCGATCTCGTCGAGCTGGTGGTCAAAACTCTTCAGGCGCGCCGTCCAGGTGTACACCAGCACCTCAAACTCGCGGTGTATCACCGCATTGCCGGGCGTGTCGGACTTGGGGTCGCAGAAGTCCAGCTGGTAGCGCTCCCGGGCCATCTGCGTGGCGACGTCGGACAATTCCCGCGCATTATTCAGCCAATGCCGGCCATCGGCGACCTGCCGATCGAGGGCCACACACTGTTTTTTCAGGACTTCGAGGCTTTTTTCCAGGGGCGTGCCGGTAAGGTCGCCCATGACTTCCTGGAAGGTGCGCCCCGGCTGCCAATAGCTGCCCCAGAAATAGCGGTCGAACACGGTTTCGACCCGACGCAGGGCGACCTTGGTGTCCCAGATCGCGACGCGGGTCTTGCCTTGTTCGAGGAGTTTTTTCTTCACGCGCTGGTTCTGGTAGGACGCCCAGGCCACCACGCCGATGGACAGGGAGCCGATCACCAGGCAGGCGCTGTCGAGGAACACCATGGCCTTGTCGAGTTGATGGGCGAGCATGACGCCGTAGAAATACGCGGCCGATAACAACACCAGTGCGAAGAGCACGCACCAGAAAGCGGGAGCATAAGGGTTTTTCATTATTGGAATCCCCATGAGCAAACGCGAGCAGTGTCAGGCGAGTCGTCACGGCGACCCGCCTGTCCAAGCATAGCTATTCGCTCAGGGTTTGCCGGGCTGTGACGCTTGCGTTCGTCCGCTTTCCCAGCCGCCGCCCAGGGCCAGGAACAGATCGATCTGGCTCATGGCAACCTGGGTATTGGCCGCCGCCAGTTGCGCGCGCATCGCGGTGTAGGTGCGGGTGGCTTGCAGGTCGGCGAGGAACGATTCGCGGCCGGCCTGGAAGAAGCGGTGGGTCTGGTCTGCCGCCTCCTGGGCCGATTGCTCGGCGTCCGCCAGCGCTGCGCGCCGTTGCAGCACGGCGGTGTATTGCGCCAGGCCGGTCTGGGTTTCGCGGATGGCGTTGAGGACCACCCCGTCGAAATGCGCCAGGGCGCCCTGGGTCGCGGCTTCGGCCTCGTGGATGCGTGCACGGGCGCCGTTGGTCGGCACCGTCCAACTGATCATCGGGCCGAAGCCCCAGCGGTTGGTCGCGGGCTGGCCGAGGTTGTCGAGCAGGCCCACGGTGCCCACCGTGGCGCCGATGGCGATGTCCGGGTACAAGGCGCCGGTGGCCACGCCGATACGCGCGGTGGCGGCGGCCAGTTGGCGCTCGGCCTGGCGCACGTCGGGGCGACGTTTCAGCAGCGCCGCACCATCGCCCACCGGCAACAGCTGGGCGATGTGCGGCAGCTCGGCGCAGGTGCCGGTGCCCGCCGGCAGTTGGTCCACGGGCTTGGCCAGCAGCATCGACAGGCGGAACAGCCCGGCCTGGCGCGCCGCTTCGTAGCGCGGCATGTCGGCGCGCAAGGATTTGTATTGGGTTTGCGAGCGGGTGACCTGGGTTTCATCGCCACGGCCCGCGTCACGCAGGCGTTGGGTCAGTTTGGTGCTCTGGGCTTGCAGGTCGAGGGATTCGTTGGCAATCGTCAGTTCTTCGTTGGCCGCGCAGACCTGGGTGTAGGAGCGCACCACATCGGCCACCAGGGTGATGCGCGCGATATCGGCGGCGGCCTGGGCCGCATCGGCGCTGGCCTGGGCGCTTTCGATGCCGCGCTGCAAGGTGCCGAACAGGTCGAATTGGTACGAGGTGGTAATGCCGATGCTGCCGATGTTATCCACCGGCACTTTGTCCGCCTGCAAAAACGCTTCGCCGGATTCCTGCAGGCGCTGAACCTCGGCCTTGGCGCCGGCACTCCAGCCGCCGGCGGATTCAGCCTGTTGGGTCTGATAACGGGCGCGCTGCAGGTTGGCTGCGGCCACCCGCAGGTCGGTGTTGGAGGCCATGGCCTGGCGTACCAGCTCGTCCAGGCGCGGGTCTTTGTACAGCTTCCACCAGTCGGCCGGCACCGGCGCCGACACCACGTCGTTGCCCTTGCCCGCCAGTTGCCCTTGCAGGTCAGCGCGGTTGACGGCAGACGTTTGCGGCAGCTGGTAATCCGGCCCCACCACTTGGCAGGCCGACAGCAACAACCCCAGCGCAGCGGTTGCCCACAACTGCTTCATGGCTTGGCTCCCTCATTGGGTTTGTCGCCAATGATCGACACCGTGGCCGTACGCCCGGCGATCATGCGGAAGTCCGCCGGGACATCGTCAAAGGCAATACGCACCGGAATCCGCTGGGCCAGGCGCACCCAGCTGAACGCCGGGTTGACGTTGGGCAGCAGGTTCGAGCCGCTGCTGCGGTCGCGGTCTTCGATACCGGCGACGATGCTCTGCACATGGCCGTGCAGGCGAGCGTTGTCGCCGATCACACGGATGTCCACGCCCATGCCGACGTGGATGCCGTCGAGCTTGGTCTCTTCGAAGTAGCCGTCGATATGGAAGGAATTGCTGTCCACCACCGACAGCACCGGCCGCCCGGCGGTGACGAACTCCTGGGTACGCGGTGCGCGGTCGTTGACGTAGCCGTCCACCGGGCTGCGGATTACCGAGCGGTCGAGGTTGAGTTGGGCCGAATCCACCGTCACTTGCGCTTCGGCCAGGGCCGATTGGGCGCGGGCAACGCGGGACTGGCTTTCTTCCAGTTGCTCGCTGGGCACCAGGTTGCCGAGGCCACGGTTACGCTTGTACTCGCGGCTTGCCTGGGCCAGGGTTTCCTGGCGGTCGGCCACGGCGGCCTGGGCTTGGCGCAGGGCCAGCTTGAAGCGGTCCTGGTCGACGGCAAACAGTACCTGGCCCTTGGTCACCAGCTGGTTGTCGTGCACATCGACGCGCTGGATCAGCCCGGACACGTCCGGCGCGATCTGCACGATGTCGGCACGGATGTGACCGTCACGGGTCCAGGGCGCAAACATGTAGTACATGACCATGCGCCACACAACAACGACCGCGAAGCTCACGATCAACAACGTCAGGACTACACGGCCGATGGTCAAAAAAGGTTTTTTCATGTCATCAGGTATCGACTGAGTGAGTCCACCGCGCCCAGCAACAACGCGTAGAGCCCCACATTGAACAATGCCCGGTGCCAGACCAGGCGATAGAAGTGGACGCGGGTCAACAGCCCGTGCACCACCAGGAATAACACGTACGTAATGCCCATCAGCACCAGCAGCGTGGGCAGGAACACCCCGCTGATATCCAGATCACCGATCATAAAGGCGCTCCATCGGGTAGCGGCGCTTCCATCTCCGTGCCGCCAATGAATTCCACACCCGGCAGCAGTGCCAGGCGCAGGCCGGCCAGCGCGTGCAGCAGGTGCAGGCGGGTATCGTCTTCGTCTTGCAGGCCCTGGCCGTTGAGGGCGCGGCGTGTGCGGTCGAGGGTCATCAGCAGACCGCTGGGCGCGGGCAAGCGTTCACCCGCCTTGAGGCAGGCCTTGAAGTAACCGCCCACACCTTCCACCACCTGGTTGAGCAGCACCCGCGGCACGCCGAGGATGCGCGGCGAATAGGCCAGCAGGTCGAGCAGGTTGAGCGCCACGCGCAAATCGCGCAGGGCGATGCCGGTGTCCTGGCCGATCATCGCCAGGCGTGGCAGGTGTTGCATCAGGCGGTCGAGCATCTGTGCGGCGAGGTGCCGGTGTTCGTTCAACGTGGCGGGCTCGGTCAGGCCGACGATGTCACGCCAGCTGAAGCGGGTCAGGCGCTTGGCCGCCAGTTCGGCGCCGAAGGGCCGGGCGATCAACGTCCACACAAAGGCGAACAGCAGGCCCACCGGCCCGGCCAGGTTGACGTTGGCGAAGTTGAGAAAGTCCGCGTCGTAGGCACCCTGGATGCTGATGAACGACGAGGTGTTCACCAGCGTCAGCAGCATGCCCAGGTAAAAACGCGGCTGCACGGTCAGCGTGCCGATGCAGATGAACGGCACCGCGAACGCCAGTACCAGCATCGGGAAATCGTGCAGGTTGGGCAGTACCAGGAACAGGTAGAGGCTGGCGAACAGCACCGACATGGCGGTCCAGAAAAAGAACCGATAGATCTGCGGCGCCGGGTCGTCCATAGAAGCGAAAAAGCTGCAGGCCACGGCTGCCAGGATCACCGCGCTGCCGCCGTCGGTCCAGCCCAACAGGATCCACAGCACCGACGCGACGATGATCGCGGTGACGGTGGAAAACGCCGAATAAAGCATCAGGCCATGGTCGAGGAACGGCGTGAGCCGGCCCAGGCGCCAGTGACGGTACACGGCACGCCAGGTGTCCTGGCTTTCGCACTGGATGGCGGCTTGCAGGCTGCGGCAGTCCTGCCACAGGTCGATCCACTCGCCCAGGCGGTAGAGGGCGTTGGAGAACAACAGCGTGTGGCGCTCGTCCAGGGCTTCGCCTTGGGGTTGCAGGGCGTCGACCTGGTCACGCAGGGCGCGCCAGCGTTCCAGCGGTGCGCTTTCGGTGGTGTTTTCCAGCCACTGCCGGGTAGCTTCCAGCAGCGGCGTCAGTTGCTCGAGAAACTGCGGCGCACGCTGTTCGACGGCATACAGCGCATCGTCGAGTTCCTCCACCAACGGCAGCAGGTGGATCATGCGCCCGCGCAATTCCTTGGTATTGCGCACCGTCTGCGGCCGCGCGCCTTCGTGGGGCAACTGGCCGATCATCAATTCAAGGGTATTGAAGGTGGCGACCATGCCGCCGCGCAGGGCGCTGACTTCTTCCGGCTGCACATTGCGAGAAAGAAAACGCTGGCTGTAGACCTGGGCGTCGCCAAACCACTTGGCCACCGCGCCATCGAACACCGGCATCAGCCGCCGCGGCCAGAACATCGCGCCCACCACCGCCGCGACCGCAATGCCGAGGAAGATTTCCTCGGTCCGCGCCTCGGCCACATCCCACACCGCCAGCGGGTTATCCACCACTGGCAGGGCGATCAGCGGCAAGGTGTAGCCAGCCAGCATCAAGGCATAGTTGTTGGCGGTGCGCAGGTGCATGGAAAGGAACAGCAAGGTGCCCGTCCACAATGCGATCACCACCACCAGGATGTACGGCGACTGCACGAACATCGGCACAAAAAACACCGCCGCCGCCGCCCCCATCAAGGTGCCGATGGCGCGGTACAACGCCTTGGAACTGGTAGGCCCGACAAACGGGCTGGAGACGATATACACCGTGGCCATCGCCCAGTACGGACGCGGCATTTGCATCAGCATGGCGATATACAACGCGATCATCGACGCGGCGAAGGTACGAACCCCATAGAACCAGTCACGGGCGGGCGGAAAGCCGGTAAAAAATCCGTTCAAAGCGTCGCCGCCTCAAAGGCCCGCAGTACGCGCAGCGCGGCTTCCATGTCGGCGGTCGGAAGGTCCGCCAGCACTTCGCGGCGCAGGCGCACCAATTGCACCTCCACCGCCTGCACCAACTCACGACCACGCTCGGTGAGGCTCAGGGCCTTGGCGCGGCGGTCGTGGACGTCTTCGGTACGGCACACATAGCCGTCATGGCACAGCCGGTCGAGCAGACGCACCAGGGACGGGCTTTCCATCCCCGACGCTTGGGCCACTTTGACCTGGTGCACCCCGTCGCCCAGGCGGCCGATCATCAACAGCGGCACGGCGCAGGCTTCGGAGATGCCATAGCTGACCAGCGTGCTCTGGCAGATTTTGCGCCAGTTACGGGCGCCCACCACCATGCTGCTGCTGAGGTTCATCTGGAGTTGTTCGAGGGATTGAGGCACTGGATAGTTCGCATACAGTTAGTTTGCTAACTATCAATATGGCCGAGGGATCCAATTGCGTCAAGTTTTGAAACAATTTAGCGGATGGGTGGAGCGATTCAGCGGCCACACGGCAGGACGAATGTGGGAGGGGGCTTGCCCCCGATAGCAGAGTGTCAGTGAACAGATTCGTTAGATGATCCATCGCCATCGGGGGCAAGCCCCCTCCCACATTTGGATCGGTGTCGGCTTCAGGGTTGCTGTGCGGCCTGACCATCGCGCGACCTCAGAAAAAATCACTCAGGCGATCAAAACCCAGATTTTTTTACTGCTCACCTTTTTTTTTTACAAAAACACAATTTTCAAAAGATTTTTTACACCCCTCGCCCACCCCGCAACATCAGATTCAACTCATCCACCACTTCCGCCCAATCCGCATCGTCCAAAATTTCCTCGCGCAAAAACGCTTTCTGGCTGTCGGTCCAGAAAAACGCATCTGCCAATTTCAGCTCCGGCTTGAGTGGCGAGTGGGCGGTCACAAACTGATCAATACCGACCGGGTCATCCGGCAGCCCAAGCTGTTTGAACAGTGACGGCAAGCTATGCACAGGCGATTCCATGGCGGGCTCCTAAGAAGATGAATGCCCAGAGTCTAGTTCAGGCGCCAACCAGGCCAACAACCGCTCGACGCCCTGCTGTGCCGACAGCACCACACTTCCCGATAATCGGCACCCAGGCGCTCGGCGAAGACCTCGCGCAATCGCACCAGGGGCTCAATCAGCGCCAGGATCACGATCTGCTCGATGGCCATTGCGCGCCTCGCGTTGACGGCGAGTGATGCTCGCCGTCGGCGCCACCAGGTTATTGGGCGACGGCACGCGGCACCGGTGCGGTGATGTTGCCGGCGGCCCAGGCCGATTCACGGCTGGCCAGGGCGGTGGCGATGCTTTGCACGCGGTCGGAGTCCAGTTGTTCCGGCAGCGGGTCGAGCCCGGCGCTGGCGAAGATCTGGCCGTAGGCGTTGCGCAGGTCCGCATAGGCCAGGTCGCGGCGCAGGTCGGCTTGCAGGGTGTTGAGCTCGCCCTGGATCAGGTCGAGTTCGCCCAGGCCCGCCGCCTGATGGCGATTGCGCAGCTGGGTGAGGATCTGCCCGTCGATATTGGCCAGTTGTTCGTTGGTCTTGAACTGACGCACGGCATCCTGGAAGTTGGCGTTGGCCACGTAGATCTGCGCCAGCACCGCGATGGACATCGCCTGGCGGCGGGCGGTGGCGACCTCTTCCCCGGCCTTGGCGACGTCGATGGCGGCCGGGGCCGAGATCACGTTGAACAGGTTCCAGGTGACCTTGGCGCCGTAGTCGGCCCAGCGGTTGTCCACCAGGAACGAGTTGCTGTCGTAGTGCCCGCCGGCGCTGAATTCCAGGCCCGGAAGCAGGCGCAGCATGGCTTTACGGGTTTCGGCGGCGCTGATGCGGGTCTGATAGTCCTGCTCGCGCAGTTCAGGCCGGTTGGCCAGGGCTTCCTGTTCCAGGCTGGCGAGGTTGACCTTCAATTGCGGCACGCTGTAGTCGTCCGGCGTGGCCAGCTTGAGGTCGGTGCCCATCGGCAGGTTGATCAGGGTCGCCAGTTCGGTCTTGGCCAGGGACAAGGCACGGCGCTGCTCCTGCAGCTGGCGCGTGGCTTCGATCAGCGAGCGCTGGTAGCCAAGGGCCTGGACCGGGTCGCCGATGCGTTGTTCGCTCATGCTCTGGCTGTCGGTCTGGGCCTGGTCGACCCGCGCCATCAGGCTGTCGATCTGGCCGAGCAAGCGTTCGGCCGCCACGGCGCGCCAGTAGGCCGAGCGCACGTCCTGAACGATGGTGTTGATCACCTTACGGCGGCGTTCCTGGATGATCAGGCGCTGATCGCCTTGCTGCTTGGCGCTGATGTAGCTGACGCCAAAGTCGAGCACGTTCCACACCATGGTCAGGTCCGCCACGCGGCGGTCGCGATCCTGGGAGGTGGACGGTTCCAGGGACTGGGTGCCGGTGCGCACGCTCTGGCTGCTGGAGGCGTTGGTGTTGTTGCGACCGGCGTAACCGGCCGACAGCGCCATGCGCGGCAGCATGTCAAAGCTGGAGAGGTCGGACTGACGCTTGGCCAGCGCCTCTTCCATCACCTTCAAACGACCTTCGAGGTTGTACTTCACCGCACGGGCCATGGCCTCGTGCAGGGTCAGCGGGCCGCTCAGCGGTTCCTGATCCTTGTACATACCCTGCAGGTCACTACGAGCGCGCTGCTCGCTGACGCTGCGCTCAATCGGCTTGCTGGTGACCGCACAACCGCTGATCGCCAGCACCAGCAGGCTGGCGCCGAACAACTTGTGACGTGTATTCATCCTTGTACTGCCCCTGTTCCTGCGCCGAAATTAAGTATATTCAAGCCTGCATTTCGCTGATGCCGACTTGTTGCAGTGCCTGTGCCAGGTCGATCACCTGGCGATGCTCCCTCTCGTTGATCTGTTGTAATTGTTGCCCAAGGGTCGGTGCGCCAAAGACGCCACGCAGGCCCTGGGCCGCATCGCCGCCGCCCTTGATGGACTTGCTGTCGAACGCCTTGAAGCCACTATCGTTGCCACCGGTGTCGCGATTGAACAGGCCCGACAACGTGCTTGAGCCAAACACCCCGCCGTCTCCACCACCGAAGCCGAGGAAACCACTGCCACTTCCGTCGCCACTGCCATCGGTGCTGAACACCTGGGCGATAAAGCTGGGAGACGAGGCACCGTTGCTGATGAAAATGCGGCCGATCGGCGGCAGGCCTGCGCCCATTTCGCGTTGCTCAAACAGCGGCGGGAAGCCGATGGATGAACCCAGGTCGCCAGTCGGGCGGCCGAAGATAATGGGCTGCAACGGCGCGTTCGGCGCGCCCTGAGGCGCAACCGGGTCGGTGACGCGAAACAGCGGGTCCCCGGTCAGTGCAAGGGTGTTGACCCCAAAGTTATTGGAGTTGGCAAAACCGCTACCGGCGTTGCCAGCCAGGTCTGCCACCAGGCTGGTGTCAAGGGTGATGAAATTACTCGGGTCGTTGATATTCGCCGTCGGCGTCAGGGTCGCGGTCCAGGTCTTGCCGCCATCGCTGGTGGCCAGGTTGGACAAGGTGCCGTTGGCGACGCTGAGGTCATCCAGGTCGAAGCCGGTGACTTTCTCGCTGAAGGTGAAGGTTACGGTCGTGGTCTGACCGACGACCAGGTTCGGGTTGGCGACCGAAATAGTCGCCGTCGGCAGGTCGCCGTCGATTGCGTAGTTATTGGAGATGGCAATGCCCGAGCCGGCATTGCCTGCGCCATCGCTGACCAGGCTGCCGTCGAGTACCACCAGGTTGGTGGCGTCGGTGATGCCGGCGGTGGGGGTGAGGGTCGCGGTCCAGTGGATATTGTCGCTGGTGGTCAGGTTGGACAACACACCGTTGGCCACGCTCAGGTCCGACAGGTCAAAGCCGCTGACCGCCTCGGTGAAGGTGATGCTCACGGTGGTGGTCTGGCCGATCCCCAACAGGCCGTTGGCCACTGTAATAGTCGCGCCTGGACGCTGGGTGTCGATGCTGTAGTTACTGGAGGTTGTGGTGCCGCTGCCAGCGTTGCCGGAGGCGTTGACGACACCGCTGTTGTCCAGGGTGATGACGTTAGTGGTGTCGGTGATATTGCTGGTCGGCGTAAGTGTCGCGGTCCAGGTGATGCCGCCGTCGCTGGAGGTGACGTTCGTCAGTGTGCCGTTGCTGAGGGTCAGGTCGGCATTACTGAAACCGCTCACGGCTTCGCTGAAGGTGATGGTCACCGTCGAGGTTTCGCCAGCCTTGAGAGCCGTGTCCGCTACTACGATAGTTGCGGTTGGCCGCACCGTGTCTATGGTGAAGTTGGCCGAGTGGGTCACACCGGTGCCGGTATTGCCTGCCAGGTCGGCGTAGCCGGTGTTGTTCAGGGTGATCAGGTTGGTGGTGTCGTGAACATTGCTGTCCGGGGTAAAGGTCCCGGTCCAGGTGATACCGCCGTCGCTGCTGACCAGGGTGCCCAAGGTGCCGTTGGGCACGCTCAAGTCGCTGCTGTCGAGGCCGGCCACCGCTTCGCTGAAGGTGATGGTCACCGTCGTGGTTTGCCCGACGAGCAGGCTCGCGCTGCCGAGCACAATGCTGGCCGTCGGCGCCACGGTATCGACGCTGTACGCATTGGAGACGCTATTCCCCGCACCGGCATTACCGGCACTGTCGCTTACCAGGCTGTTGTCCAGGCTGATGACGTCGCCGGCATGGGTGGTCGCGGCGTTCGGCGTCAGGGTTGCGGTCCAGGTGATGTTGTCCAGGGTGCTCAGGTTGCCCAGGGTGCCGTTGGGCGCGGTCAGGTCACCCAGGGTGAGGCCGGTCACGGCTTCACTGAAGGTGATGGTCACCACCGATGAACCCGCTGCATTCAGGGCGTCGTTGCTGACCACGATGGTCGCCGTCGGCCGCTGGGTGTCGATGCTGAAGTTGTTGGAATCGGTACTGCCGATGCCGGTGTTGCCCGAGGCATTCGCCACGCCGGTATTGTCCAACACGATCAGGTTGCTGATGTCGGTGATGTTGCTGGTCGGCGTTAAGGTCGCCGTCCAGGTGATGCCGCCGTCGCCGCTGGCAAGGTTCGTCAACGTGCCGTTGCTGATCGTCAGGTCGGCGCTGCTGAAGCCGCTCACCGCCTCGCTGAAGGTGATGGTCACCGTCGAGGTTTCACCAAGCGCCAGGGCGCTGTCCGCCACCACGATCGTCGCGGTCGGCCGTACCGTATCGATAGTGAAATTACCCGAGGTGGTGGAGCCGGTGCCGGCGTTGCCCGCCAGGTCCGTATAGCCTGCGTTGTTCAGGCTGATGATATTGGTGGTGTCCTTGATGCCACTGGTCGGCGTGAACGTTGCGGTCCAGGTGATGCCGCCATCGCTGCTGCTCACCGCGCTCAACGTGCCATTGGGCACGGTCAGGTCGCTGTTGTCGAAACCGTTCACCGCCTCGCTGAAGGTGATGGTCACCAGCGAGGTTTCACCCGCCGCGAGCACCGGATCGGCTATCACAATGGTCGCGGTCGGCCGTTGGCTGTCGATGGCATAGTTGTTGGAGTCAGTGGTGCCGGAGCCGCTGTTGCCAGCAATGTCGACCACGCCGGTGTTGTCCAGGGTGATCAGGTTGCTGGCCTGGTTGATGCCCGCCACCGCCGTCAGGGTTGCGGTATAGGTGATGTTGTCGCTGGTGCTCAGGTTGCTGAGGGTACCGTTGCTGACGGTCAGGTCGGACAGGTTAAAGCCGGTCACCGCTTCGTTGAAGGTAATGGTCACCGTTGACGTGCCACCGACGCCCAGGTGCTCGTTGGCCACCACCACGGTGGCGGTCGGGCGTTGGGTGTCGATAGCGAAGTTGTTGGAGTCAGTGGTGCCGCTACCCACATTGCCCGACACCATCGCCTGTACGCCGCTGTTGTCCAGGGTGATCAGGTTGGTGGCGTCGGTGAGATTGTTGCTCGGGGTGAAGGTGGCGGTCCAGGTGATGCCACCGTCGCCCGTGTGCACCGCGCTCAGGGTGCCGTTGGCAATGGTCAGGTCGGCATTGCTGAAACCGGTGACCGCCTCGCTGAACGTGATGGTCACCAGCGACGTGCCACCGATATTCAACGCGGGGCTGGCTACCACGATGCTGGCGGTGGGTAACACGGTGTCGATGGTGAAGTTGGCCGAGGTGGTACTGCCGGCACCCGCGTTGCCGGCAAGGTCAGCGATACCGGCATTGGCCAGGGTAATGGCATTGGTTGCGCTGCTGGTGTTCGTGCCTGGCGTGAAGGTCGCGGTCCAGGTGATGCCGTCAGCGCTGCTCAAGCCGCTCAGGCTACCGTGGCTGGTGCTCAGGTCGGTCAGGCTGAAACCGCTTACCGCTTCGCTGAACGTGATGGTCACCAGCGAGGTTTCCCCGGCCGTCAGTGTCGGATCGGCGACGACGATGGTCGCCGTCGGCCGCTGGGTGTCGATGCTGTAGTTATTCGAGCTTGTGGTGCCGGTGCCGGCATTGCCAGCCGTGTCACTGTAGGCAGTGTTATCCAGGGTGATCAGGTTGGCGGTGTCGGAGACGCTCGCGCTCGGGGTGAAGGTGGCGGTCCAGGTGATGCCGCCGTCGCTGGTACTCACCGCCGTCAGCGTGCCGTTGGCAACGGTCAGGTCGGCGTTGCTGAATCCGACCACGGCTTCGGAGAAGGTAATAGTGACCAGCGAGGTGTCGCCGATTTTCAGCGAGTCGTTGGCGACCACCACGCTGGCGGTCGGGCGCACGCCATCGATGGCGATGTTGTTGGAGGTGCTGCTGCCGCTGCCGGCGTTGCCCGCCCCATCCTGGACACCGGTATTGTCCAGGGTGATGTGGTTGCTCGCGCTGACGACAGCCGCGGTCGGGGTGAAGGTCGCGGTCCAGGTAATGTTGTCGCTGGTACTCAGGTTGCTCAGGACGCCGTTGCTCACCGTCAGGTCGGCCAGGGTGAAACCGCTCACGGCTTCGCTGAAGGTGATGGTCACCGGGGAGGTCTGGCCGATCCCCAGGTTGGTGTTGCCGAACACGATGGTCGCGGTCGGGCGCTCGGTATCGACGGCATAGGTGTTGGAGTTGGTGCTGCCGCTGCCGGCGTTGCCCGCACCGTCGGTAATCAACGTGTTGTTCAGGGTGACCAGATCACCACTGTGAGTAACCCCACTGTTGGGGGTGAGGACGGCCGTCCAGTGGGTGCCATCGACCTGGACCAGGTTGCTCAGTACGCCATTGGATGCGCTCAGGTCGCTCAGGTCCAGATCGTTGACCGTTTCGCTGAAGGTGATGGTCACCTGGGACGAACCGCCAATGTTGAGCGCGGTGTTGGACACCACAATGCCCGCGGTCGGCCGCACGGTATCGATCACGTAGGCGTTGGACGTGCTGGTGCCGGTGCCCGCGTTGCTTGCGGTATCGGTATACAGCGTGTTGTCCAGGGAGATGCTGTTGCCGCTGCTGTTGTTGCCGGCCGCCGGGGTCAGGGTGGCGGTCCAGTGGATGTTGTCGCTGGTGGCCAGGTTGCTCAGGGTGCCGTTGGTTGCCGTCATGTCCGACAGACTGAAACCACTCACTGCCTCGTTGAACGTGATGTGCACTTGGGACGAGCCACCGACTTTCAACGTGGGACTGTCGACCACGATGGTCGCGCTCGGGCGCTCGGTGTCGACGGTGTAGCTGTTGGACGTGGTGGTGCCGATGCCTGCCAAACCCAGCGACTGGCTGGTGACACCGGTGTTGTCCAAGGTGATCTGGCCGGCACTGCTGGCGACGTTCGCGTTCGGGGTGAAGGTCGCGGTCCAGGTCTTGTTATCGCTGGTGGTCAGGTTAGTGAGAACCCCGTTGGCAGCTGTCAGGTCAGCCAGGGTGAAACCGTTGACGGCTTCGCTGAAGGTAATGGTCACCTGCGACGTGCTGCCGATATGCTGGGCTGGGGTTGCAACCACGATGGTTGCGGTCGGGTTCGGCACATAGGCATTGTTCGACGTACCGCCGATATCGTTGAACAGGCCATTGACCGCCGTCGGTTTGTTGCCGGCCGTGCCGGCACTGGCCAGGCCGCCATTGCCGCTGGCGCCGGAGTTGGCGCTACCGCCAAGGCTGGCGAAGTTGGCCGCCGTGATCAGCACCGAACCCTTGTTCCAGATTGCGCCGACGCCCAGGCCACCGTCTCCGCCATTGGTGGTGCTGCCGCTGTTCAGGGAGCCACCACCGCCGCCACCGCCGCCGGCACCGATGTTACCGGTAATCGCCGAGGTGCCGATGATGGTCAATTTGGCGCCAGCGGCGTTGTAGATACCGCCCGCAGCACCACCCCCCTTGCCGCCGAGGGCGTTCCAGCCGGCACCGCCGCCACCGCCGCCGATCGATATTCCGCCGACGGACGCAGCGCCGCCGGCGCTGCCGTTGGAGTAGCCATAGGGGTTGGTCGAGCCGGCCCCGGCGCTGCCCGAGCCGCCCTTGCCGCCCATCACCGCCAGGTTATACCCGCCTCCCGTACCGCCCTGGTTGGCCGAGCCAGCGGCGCCAGCGTAGTTGCCAGTACCACTGCCGGTGCTGCCGCCATGCCCGCCGATGCCGTTGCCCAATGCCCCGCCACCACCCCCGGCGCCGCCGACCGCGCCACCGGTGACACCGCCACCGCCACCGCCACCGGAAGCCGCGTTTGCCGTGACGCTGACGTTTCTCAGCGTCAGGTCGCCGAAGTTGCTGAGCCCCGCGCCCAGCGAGTTGCCCGCGCTGGTACCGCTGCCGCCATTGCCACCGTTACCGGCAATCAGGCCACGGGTAATCACCAGGCCGTCGAAGGTCACGGTGGTACCGCTGTTGACCTGGATCACGCTGGTCTTGTACTGCCCGTCCAGGGTTACCTCGGCAACGCCGTCATTGTTCAGGTCGCCGTCGAGGGTGATGTTCTTGGTGACCACCAACTGGCTGTTCAACAGTACGGTCATGCCGGTGTTGAAGGTCACGATGTCGCCGTTCTGCGAGGACGCCAGCGCCGCGCGCAGGGAGCCGACCCCCGAATCATTGCCGTTGGTCGCGGTCCAGGTCGCCAGGCCCCACTGGTAATCGTTCATCACCTGTTGCGACAGCAGGGGCGTGCTTTCGATGGCGCCCGTTGCGATTTCCAACGTCCAGTCGCCGCCCAGGCCGGTGCGGTTGGTGGAGGCAGCAATGTCACGCCCGGTGTACTGCGCCAGGGAATCGACGAAGCTCACGCCGCGCTCGCCTTCGGCAGTGTTGCAGGCGTAGATCAGGATATCGCCGCCCACGTTCATGTCTTTGCCGATCTGACCCAGCACATCGGCGCGCGCCGCGACGTTGTCCGCCGACAGGTAGGTGCTGCCCAGCCACAAATCACCGGTATTGCCGTGGGCAATGATCTCCACGGTGCTCACGCCCTGGTGGCTGCCCAGGTAATCGGCGATCTGTTGCAGGCCGTCCTTGCTGCCGTCCAGCACCACAACCTGAGTGCCGGGAGCGACGCCCTTGAGCAGGCTGTCGAAGTCCTTGACCCGCGAGTCGACAAACACCACGGCCTGGCCGGGCACGGCAACAGGTGCGGTCGCCGGGGCGGCATCCGCCTGGCCATGGGTGTCCTTGGCAGCAGTGGGCTGGTCTGCGGTGGGTGGCTTGGCCGCGTCCACGGTCGAGTGGTTATCGGCCGCCGTCGCCACAGTCGCCGCCACGGCGCCGTCGAACAACATGCGCGGTTCCAGGGACATGATCATGGGCGAACCCAGGGACCGGGCTACGGCTGTTGCCCGCGCTACTCCACGCGACTTCTGTTTATTCCACCACATGAGACTCACCCGGGATCGAACGTCTGAAACTCAGGAAAAAACCGCGGTCAATGACTCGCAGGGTTGTTTTTGATACGAATCACATTGGCGGCGCTGGAGGCGCCATCCAGCCAGAACGACAGCTTGGAATACTGTTCGAACAAGTCCGGCGGCAAAATCGTGGTGCGTGTCTCGAAGGCCACCTTGCGCTTGACCTTATGCAGCCCGGCCACGCCCAGGGCCTCATCGAAGGCCGGGGCGTCATAGGCGAGGTTGTCGAAGTCGTGCTCGAACCAGGGCTCGCCGATGAACTCGTAGACCAGGCGCAGCACACGCTCAGGCGCCTGGCTCAGCAGGTCGTAGTCGATAATCAGCAAAGAGTCGGCCTGTTCGCCGTAATAGGCTTCCTTGAGCGCCGCCCAGGCAAACCCCACCAGGCGATTACGCTGGGCCAGGGTTTCGACCCGGCTGTAGACGGTGTTGCGCTCACCGTCATCATTGAACAGCTTGGTGTTCTCGAAGGGATTGGCGCGGTACAGACGCTCGATGCTGTCCATGACCCAGGCGACATTGCGCACACAAGCGATGACCTTGGCCTGGGGAAACAAGTCGCGAATAGCCGGGAGACGAGCGGACCACTGCCGATTGGTGTCGAACACCACGGACTTGTCGACCTGGTCGGCGTAATAGGCGTCGAACAAACCGCCCAGCAGGCGGCGACGTACATCCGTGTTGATGACCGCGCCAAACTCACTGCCGGCGCTGCACTGGCCAAGTACACCGGCAAACAGCGCACCGACAGGGCTGGTCATGCCCGCATGAAAACGCGGATTCTGTAAAAGAATGGCGGACAACAGGGTCGAACCGGAACGCGGCAACCCGGAAATGAAGTGAAAACGGCTCAATCCTTTCACCCTTACTGGCAGTCCTTTGTAGGACAAAGCGTAGCGTAAGAAATCATTTCAGACCAATATTACTTTGCCATCAACTGGTTTAATTCGGCATGAATGCCCTTTGTTTTCGGGGCTATGCGATATATCCGACGAATGACACCTATTGCGCCTCAGGGCCCCACACAGGTCAGATGACAAACCTCATATAAAACTGCCTGTGTATCACCCCCTGCATGCTGGTCAATGGCTCGCCAGTTCTTCGGAATCAAGGGGAACTCGTCAGGGGCTACCCGGCTCATCACTAGCCATACCCGGCTGTTGCCGATGGGAAGATCGTTCAAGTCGTCCAGATAAACCCCGGCGTCGGGCTCGATCAAGGTACCGAAGCCGTAGGCATTGGGCCGGGTTGACGCACCATTGGCCGTCGGCGGGGTGTAGAGACGGGGTGCGGTTGCGCTTTTATCGTAATAACCCCAGGTGAGGTACCAGAACATATCCCCCAGGACTACCTGGTCACCGGCCACGGTGTGCTGGTTCATATAGTCGACCATGTTGCTGAATTGATCATCGGGGTCGACCGTGTAGTTGTTCTTCAGCCCCACGACCGAAGCGCCCAGTACCACGGCCAGCAGCACCGCCGCCAAGGTTCTGTGGCGCAGGGCCAGGCGGTCGATGGCCAACGCCAGGACAATCGGCAAGCCCAGGGCCGGCGCCGTCAAATAGCGGTCGATAAACACCGGCGAAATAAACGATATCGCAAACACCAGCAGCACCGGCAAGGTGCAATAGATCACTACCAGCGTGGCGAAGCGGTAGCGGCTGCGGTCGTTCCACAGCACATAACCGAGTACCGCCGTAACCACAGTCGGCAACGTGAGTAACAGCCACGCCGGCATGGTTTCTCCATCATCCAGCGCCAACAGCTGCCAGACCATCGACGGCAGTGAACGCCAGGTGACCGGCAACTCCCACCCCACATCGTTGCCGGCCTTCAGCTCGTCCATGTGCAGTACCAGGTCGATCAGCCCGGGCAGCCAGGGCGCAAACAGCAGCACAATCGCGACGTTGGCCAGCCACCAGTCGTGACGGCCGATAAAACGCTGGCGTGCACCAGGCACGGGCCCGAGCAGCGCCACATACAGCCAGTGGGCAAGCACACACAAGGCGGCGAAATAATGGGTGTAGAACGCCGCCGTCATCAGCAACGCGTAGAGCACCAGGTAACGCGAACGCTGCGGCGCCTTCACCCAATACACCAGCGCGAGGGTCGCCCCCAACAGCCAGACACCCAGCAACGAGTACATGCGGATTTCCTGGCTGTAGCGCACCGCCGTGGGCAGCAGGGCCAGCAGCAGGCAGGCCAGCAACGTGGCCCGGCGCGTGGCGATCAGGTGCACCAGCCAGGTGCCGAGAAACACCGCGACCACCCCCGGCAATGCGCTGAGCAGGCGGATCGACAGGATGGAATCGCCAAACACCGCGATCCAGCCGTGCAGCAGCATGAAATACAGCGGCGGGTGCACATCGTGGGCCGCATGGAACCAGATGCCGGGCAACGCGTAATGGGCCAGCAAAAGGCTGGAGCCTTCATCGCCCCAGATCGCCGCCGCCGTCAACTCATAGCAGCGCACCCCCAGGGCCAGCGCCAGGAGCGGCAGTAACCAGGGTTCGCGAAGCAATTGGAAAAGAGAGCGTGCAGGTGGAACAGGCTGACAAGTGCTCATTGTTTCATCACGACTCGGAACGCCCATTACCACCCTCTGGAATCGACAGCAGCACCCGGCTGGGTGCTCGAACGCGCTGATTGTAGGCCGAAAGCAGGCCCAGCGGCCGGTGTAATCCCACCCCTACACCACAGCGAGGCCAAAAAGCGGACGAAGTGCGAACCCGCGTCTAGGCTGTGGGGCGGTGCGCCAGGTTTGCATCGCGCGGCGTATCTCATCCGACACTTAGCAGGAGAGGTTTTCATGGAAGTTTTTCTCGGTACGGTTCAGATGTTCGCTTTCAACTACGCCCCCCAGGGATGGGCCTATTGCAACGGCCAGTTGGTATCGATCGCGCAAAACAGCGCACTGTTTGCCTTGTTGGGCACGGTCTATGGCGGTGACGGCCAGAACACTTTTGCCCTACCCAACCTGCAAGGCCGTGCACCGATCCACATGGGCAATGGCGGCGGCCTGACGCCACGGGTCATCGGTGAAGTCGGCGGCAACGAAAAGTCGAGCATCCTGAGCGGCAACCTTCCGACCCAACTGATCCCCACCACCGGCCTGACGGTCACCACCACCATCAACCTGGCCAACGAACCCAGTGCCGCCGCCACCACACCAACCAGCACCAATGCCTACATCGGCGCCTCCAGCACGGGGGGCCCAGGCTCGGCGGCGATCTACTCCGACAAACCCGGCAGCGCACCCGTCGCCCTCAAAGGCGCCAGCAGCACCTTGGGCGGCAACCTGACGGTTCCAGGCGGCAACCAGCCGTTGCCAACAATGGCACCCTACCTCGCGCTGAATTTCAGCATCGCCCTGACAGGGATTTTCCCGCCCCGCCCGTAAACCGCTCCAACACCGGGGCAATCGCCCCGGTGCCTGCCGCAACGACCGGAGACGCGCCATGCTGCAACAGGTCTGCAACGAACACTTCCAGCCCCTGATCAACCAGTCCTGCCCGCTGCAACTGCCCGATGGCCGAGTGCTGCACGTGCACATCGAGGCCGTCGACCTGCGCCCGCAATCGCGCCTGCCGGACAACTCCCGCACGCCCTTCAACGTTACGCTGCGCAGCCTTGCACCCACGGATTTCGTCGATGGGCTGTGCGCCCTTGCGTTACCGCAACTGGGCACCGTTGAAGCCATTTTTGTCTCACGGGAGCCGGCCCTGGGCCGTGACCCGAACCTTGGCTATTTCAACATTGTGTTCAACTGAGCCCCGGGTACCACACCAGCCGCTCGGCCCCCGGCACGGATTCCTCGACGCGAAACCCCAGCGCCAAGTAATGCTGGCGCGCACCGGGGTTGCTGGCCCACACCACCGTCGCCACCGGACAGCGCACTTGGGCGGCGGCTTTTTGCACGCCTTGCAGCACTGCGCGGCCAAAACCCTGGCCGCGCGCAGCGGGGACAAATGCCAGGTAGAGCACGCGCACTTCATTCGCACCGAAGTCCGCCGTCAACACGCCGATCGGGGTGTCGAGTTTCTCCACCACGTAGTGCATCGCTCCCGGAAAATGCTCGGCGATCCCCTGTTCCTGAACCTGATACTGCTGGGCGACAATCTGCTCGATCACTTCGGGATCGGCATCGACCCACTGCAACTCCGGCCGTGCGCTGCGGTACAGGTTGTGCAAAAACGGCGCATCGGTGGGCCGTGAAGGGCGCATGGATAAACCTGCGCACGACGAACTGTCCAGCATTGATCATCTCCTTGGATCAAAAACCACTTTCGCGTACACCCAACGCCGCCATGCGCCGCCAGGCCGCCCCCAGCAATGATTCACTGCGCCCCTGCAAAACCACCACACCGCGCAGTGGATGGGGGGGCGCCGGCGCGTCGTCGAGCAGTTTCAGGCGCGCGCCATACTGCGCCTGCACCGGCTCCGGTCGACGGCTCTCGTCACGGCGTACGGCAATCGGCCCGTGCTGGTCCGACGCCAAGGCTTCCTGGTCGAGGACGGCAACGCCGTTGGCATCCACGTCCAACAGTTCCACCGGCCACGCCGGGCGCATCGGGTCGTCGGCGATAAACCGCCCGCCGGCACCCGGCGCCACGCGCCACAGGTCCGCCTCAGCCAGGTAACCGCGCAGGCGTGTGCCGCCTTCGACAATGCGCGCCAGCGGGTCGCGGGTCGACACCCAGCGGCCCGCCACCAACTGCGGCATCAGGTCACGCACCTGCCCAGCCTCGGGCGCGCGCAGCAGCAGGCGCTCACGCCGGGCCTGCAAGCCACGGTATTCGGCCACGGCTTCGGCCAGGCGCTGCTCAAGAATGCCGACATCCGCCGCCGTTTCACTGCGCCCGGCCTGACGGCGCATCTGCAATTGCAGGATGTCGATTTCGCGGCGCACGATCACCGACCGCGAATCAATGTCCGGCGACTCCAGTTCCACCAGCACCGCGCCCCGCTCCACGGTTTGGCCATCGACCACATTCACCTGCTTGACCCGCGCCGCCACCGGTGCATGCAACGCCGTGACCCGCGCCGCCTCAAGCATCGCCGGCACCTCCACGCTGCTGCGCCACGGCACCGCCACCAGCAACAACAGCGCCAGCAGCCCCAGGCCCGTCACCAGCACACGCGGGGTATGCGCCTGCTCGCGCCGGCTCCACCATTCACGACCTTCCTTGAGAATCGGCAGGACAATAAACCAACCCAACTCCACCACCATCAGAAAGATCCCCAGCAGCTTGAAGAACAAGTGGTAGACCGCCAGCGCGATCCCGAAAAACAATGCGGCGCGCCACAGCCACGACAAATAGCCCCACCACAACAGGCGCCGGCGCATGGCGGGCGACCACGCCTCCGGCGCGGGTTCGCCGTAGCCGAACAAGGCCTCGCGCAGACGCCAGCGACACAGGCCGAAGGCGCGTCCTTGCAGGTTGTCGACCTCCCATAGATCGCTGATCAGAAAATAACCATCAAAACGCATGAAGGGGTTGAGGTTGACCACCAGCGTGGTGATCCACGTCGCGCTGGCGAGCATGAATGCGGCGGTGCGCGCCGGCCCGTCCGGCAGCAACGACCAGGCCAGCAAGGCGATGCAGGCCAGCAGCAATTCGGCCATGACCCCACCGGCACCGATCAGCAGCCTCGCCTTGCGATCGTTGACCCGCCAGGCATCACTCACATCGGTGTAGAACAACGGCAACAGCACCATGAACGCCACGCCCATGCTCTGCACCCGACACCCCGCGCGCTTGGCCATGAACGCATGGCCGAATTCATGGCACAGCTTGGCGAAGAACAACGCCACACCAAACGCGAGGGCACCGCCGAGGCTGAACAGATGGGGAAAGGTCGCCAGGAACCGCTCCCAGTCACGGGACACCAGAAACACACCGAGCCCGAGCGTCGCCGGCAACCCGTAGCGCAACAGGCGCGGGCCAAATCGCCGCAGCCACGGCCAGGCACGATTGAGGAAGGCGTCGGGGCGCCACAGGGGAATGCGGAAAAACAGGTATTGGTGCAACGCTTTTTGCCACAGACTCTGGCGTGATGCGGCGGACTTCAAGACGTAGCTGGCGCGCTGTTGCGGGTCCAGCGCGGCGATCAGGTCATGGGCGCGCAGAAACGCCAGCAACTCTTCGAGCTCTGTCTCACCCAACTTCAAGCCCGGCTCGCGGTTAGCCGCGTGCAGCACTTGGGCCGCATCCCCCAGCGCCCAATGACGCAGCAGGCGCATGGCCTGGGCGCCCAACTTGAAGTAGCGGCCGCGCAGCGGGTCGGCCAGGGTCCAGCGTGGCGAGCCGTCCAGGGCCGGGGCAGCAACGGTCAGCTGCAGGTCTTCGCGCAGGCCGGGCAACCCCATTAAAGGCCCACGCTTTGGCGCAGCCCGGCCAAGGGGCGACGCAGCAGGTACAGGGCCAACGGCGCGCGCTGGCCAAACAGCTTGGCGGTACCGCGCAAGCCGATGCGCGGTGGGGGCGATTCGTTGAAGGCTGCGTCGACCCGATAGGCCAACTGCCCGGACGGCGTCGGCTGCGCTTCATAGGCGACGCGCTCGACCCGAGCGGCATAGCGTTGCAGCGGGTCACTGTCGAGAAATAGCGCCACCTCGGCGTCCGTCGCCAGGGCGATGGCGTCACCCACAGCCAACTCGATGCGCAGTTCGGCCTGAGCAGGGTCGGCAATATCCATCAGCCGCTCGCCGGTCTGGATCGGCTTGCCGGTCCAGCGCTCGGCATCGGCGAACACTGCGATGCCATCGCGCTCGGCGCGCACTTCGCTGCGCTTGAGCAACTGTTCGGCATAGTTGCGTTCGGCGCGCTTTTGCTCGACGCGGGCGGCGAGCAAATCGATTTTCGAATTGGACTCGGCATCGGCGAACGCCCGTTGCGCGCTGGCCTTCAATTCGGCTTCCGCCACCCCCAGCGCACGCTGGGCCACATCGGCCTGGGCCTTGAGGGTGGTGCTTTCAAAGCGCACCAACAGATCGCCACTTTTCACCGCCTGGTTGGGCTTGACCAGAAACTCGGCAATCACCCCATCCAGCGGTGCAGCGACGACCCGCCCCCCCAGCGGCACCACTTGCGCCGGTGCCAGCACTGACTGACGCACCGGAATCAACAGCCCCAGCACGACCGCCGCCGCCAGCAGTAACTGGCGCTTGCGGGTAAACCGCAGGCGCCACGGGCGTCGGGGCTGCAAGGCCAGCCAGGCGTGGCTATAGGTATCGCCCAATTGCGCAAGCAACACCTGCTCCGGTGGGCTCCAGGGCGTATCGCGAGCCAGCCAGACGCCGCCGAACACCTCGCCGTGACGATCGAGCAATGGCAGCCAGAACACGTGGGGCGCCGACAGGCTTTGCCAGTCCTCACGCACTGCCGTACTGAAAGCCTCTATCGGAAGCACGGCCGCAGGTGCAGACCGCCCCTGCTTGAACGCTTCGGCTACGGCATGCTCGACAAACGCCACAAACGGCGCATTCGGCTCGACCATGCTCACCCCGGTCACCGCACGCACTTTGCCGGCGATCAACAGCGCAGCATGGCGAAAGCCGAACAGCGCCTGCCCATCGTTCACCAGGCTGTAGGCCAGTTGATCAAGGGTGCGAGCGGCGCGGGTAAGGCGTTCAAGGTCAAGGAACCGGGCAAAGAAACGCTCGGCGCTACCCGTCATGGGCGCATTCACTTAAGTGCCTCGAAATGCGCGGTGCCACTCATGCCGGCCAGCAAACCCTCGGCCTTGGGCATGCTCGCTACCAGCAGCAGCGTCTGGCTGCCTTCATCAATGCGCGCACCGAGGCGTTTGACCGTGGCGCTGAACGCTTGGCCGGTTTCGTCGGGGGTGAAACTGAAGGTCTGCCCGGGCTTGAGCTTGCCCATCCAGCGCGACGGCACCAGCAGGTGGATTTCCAGACTGCGGTTATCGACGATTTCCAGCAGCGGCGCACCGGCCGACACGCTTTCATAGCGCTGGACCTTGCGCTGTACCACCTGGCCGTCATACGGCGCCAGCACGCTGCAGCGCTTGACCTGCACCTGGTAGACCTGGGACTGGGCCTGGGTTTCGGTGAGTTTGGCTTCGGCGCGGGCCACTTCGAAGCGCCCGACGGAGTTCAGCGCAGCCAATTGCTTGTTATGGGCCAGTTCTTCACCAGCACCGCGGCTGGCCGCCGAGGCAGCATTGAGTTGGGCCTGGTAGGCCGAACAATCAAAACGCGCCAGGGTGTCACCCTTCTTGAAGGATTCGCCTTCGCTGAACGGCAGGTCGACGATGCGCCCGGATAATTCGCTGGCCAGCATCGCCTGGTCGCGGGCACGCAATACGCCGCGCGCCTCACTGTCGTTGCTGACGTTCGCCGCAGGCGGATGATCCAGTAATGGGTCGTCAGCCATTACCATCGGCGCCGCAGCCATCAGGCAGGAAAAACTCAATATCCATCCATGCCACTGCTTCATACACAAAGTTCTCCCTAACGATGAGCGCAGTCTAGGGCAGCAAGATTAAATTGCCACTACCCTCAATCGGACAAATCTACGATTTGTGTAGGGCTTCACCGACGCGATTGTCAGATCAAGCTATGATTGCCGCCCTCCAAGGACCCAGGATCAAGGACACGTCATGCGCATCGGTTTTCTCTCCCCCCTGGCACTGGCCCTGCTGGCCGGTATTTCCCAGCAGGCCCAGGCCAGTTCCGACGATTCGTGCTACCCCGATTGGCGTGTCTCGCGTGACAGCCTCGACCCTTGCAACAACGTGCCGTTCCTGAGCCCGGGCAATGACAGCCGGGCCAACCTGCGCCTGTTGCTGGCGGACAAAAAGGCCGCGCCGTTGGCGCCCAAGGCGTTGAGCGAAGATGACCTGGCCCAGGGTTTCGGCCCGGTGCCGTTCCCGGTGTATCGCCTGGCCGCTGCCTCCAGTGCAGAGACCGAGCCCGACTCGGACGATTCGCCTACCGCTGAGCTGGACACCCTGCTGACGCCCCTGGGCATCAAGCGCGAGGCGTACAAAACCGCCGGCGAAGCCTTCCTCAATGGCGAAGGCAGCCGCTGCCGCAGCAACGACGATGACAGCGCCACGGCGTTTATCCGCCAAGTGGTCAAGGCCGACATGCCGGCGGCCGAGCGCGCGCTGCTGGCGAAGGCGCGGCTGCAACTGCTCACCACCTGCACCTGGGATGGCCCGGTGATCGCCGAGGCGCAGCAGATCCAGTCAGCCGACGGCCAACTGTTTCGCACCTACCTGCAAGCCGCCGCCGATTTCTACAGCGGCCGCTTCGCCGAGGCCGCGCAAGGCTTTGCTGGCGTCGGCAGTACACAGTCGCCGTGGCTGAAGGAAACTGCGCTGTACATGACCGCCCGCACAGCGCTCAACCAGGCCCAGGCCGACACCTATGACGAAGACGGCGTGCCGCACCTGGACCGTGTGGATAAACCCGCATTGGCCACGGCCGAGCAGGGCTTCAAGGCCTACCTGAAGACTTATCCACAGGGCGAATACGCGGCCTCGGCCCACGGCCTGCTGCGCCGGGTGTACTGGCTGGCCGACGACAACACCCAGCTCGCCGACGCGTTCGCCTGGGCACTGACGGCCACCGACGAGCAGCGCAATGTGTCTGAGGATGAGCTGGTAGAAGAAGCTGACCTCAAGCTGTTGATGGTCAACAGCGATACCGTCAAGACCCCGATGATCCAACTCGTCAGCGACCTGATGGTGATGCGCGGCGGCAACCAGCCGGCCCTCAGCCGCGCCGACCTCGAGAAGCAAAAAGCCGCGTTCGCCAGCGAGCCGGAGCTCTATGAGTACTTGCTGGCCGTGTGTGCGCTGTACATCGAGCATCAACCGGACGCCGCCTTGAAGCAGTTGCCGCAGAGCGTGCCGGCAAGCCTCAACTACTTCGCCTTCAGCCAACAGACCCTGCGCGCACTGGCCCTGGAAGCCAAGCAGGACTGGAAAGGCGCCGAAGCGCTGTGGCTGCAACTGTTGCCGCTGGCAAAACTGCCGCTGCAACGCGACCAGCTGGAGTTGGCCCTGGCCATGAACTACGAGCGCAGCGGCCAGTTGGCCAAGGTGTTCGCCAGCGATTCGCCGATCAGCGCCAAACAGGTGCGCTACATCCTGCTGCGCAACATCGCCGGGCCTGAACTGCTGCGCCAGCAGATCGCCCAGGCGAGCGATCCGCTGGAACGCCAGACCGCGCAATTCGTGCTGCTCTACAAAGACCTGCTGCACGGCCAGTTCGCCACCTTCGCCGAAGACCTCAAGCAGCTGCCGGCCCAGGCCCCCGAGGACAAACTGGGCACCAGCCTGGGTTATGTCTACAGCGCCAGCCAGACGCTTAAGCTTTTCCAGTGGAACGGCGACAAGGCCGAATCCGGCTACGCCTGCCCGAGCATCGCGCAAACCGCAGCGACCTTGCAGACCGACGCGAAGAACCCCCAGGCCTTGAACTGCTTCGGCGAATTCATCCTGCGCAACAACCTGGACGGCATGCCTCTGGAGCAGGCCCGCGCCGCCGGCAGCCTGGGCAGCACCGCCTCGGACTTCAAGGGTGAAACCTTCTCGCGGCTCGACGGTTACCAGCAGGTCATCGGCAACGCCAAGGCGCCGAAAAACGACAAGGCCTACGCCCTGTTCCGCGCCATCAACTGCTACGCGCCGGCCGGCTACAACAGCTGCGGCGGCAAGGACGTCGAACCTGGCGTGCGCAAAGCCTGGTTCCGCCAACTGAAAAGTGGTTTCGCCGACACCCAGTGGGGCAAATCGCTGCAGTACTACTGGTGAAGCACCTGTGGCTGGGCGTGCTGTTGCTGGCAAGCCCGGCCTTCGGCGCCGTCGATGCCCGCGACTACGACGCCTTCTGGCTGTGGAGCGGCGTCACGCCTCAGCCGGTACTCAAGCAGGCCAAGACCCTGTACATCCTCCAGGGCCAGATCAACGCCACCCGCCGCGCGCCCCAGCGCGGTGTGCAACTGATCGCCCAAGGCATCAGCGTGCCGCGCCTCACCCGAGGCGACGTCTGGGTGGTCTACCGCGCCCACACCCTGCGCTGGCCCGAACAGGTCTACACCCAACTGCTCGGCCAGGTACAACGCTGGCGCGACGCAGGCAACCCGGTGGTCGGCATCCAGATCGACTTCGACGCCCGCACCCAATACCTGCACGAATACGCCGACTTCCTGCGCGACCTGCGCCAGCGCCTGCCGGCCGATCTGAAACTGAGCATCACCGGCCTGATGGACTGGAGCAGCAACGCCGACCCCACCGCCATCAGCCAGCTCAAAGGCGTGGTGGATGAGGTGGTGGTGCAGACCTATCAGGGCCGCCAGAGCATCCCGGATTACGCGGCGTATTTGCCACGGATGAACCGGATGGGGCTGCCGTTCAAGATCGGTTTGATTCAGGGTGGAGAGTGGGAGGAGCCGGGGTATTTGCAGGGGAGTGAGTGGTTTCGGGGGTATGTGGTGTTTTTACGCAATCCTTGATGGATGCTTGCTCGCGAAAACCTGAGATTGCCGCGAGCATTCAGAAAGACCCGCGTCATCGTTAACGTTTTTCGCGAGCCAGCTCGCTCCTACATTGGAAGGTGGTTACCAGTCATAGGTCAGGCTGGACACCACCGTACGCCCTTCCCCGTAGTAACAATCCAGGTTGCTGGTGCACTGCGAGACATAGGTCTTGTTGGTGAGGTTCTGCACGTTCATCGCCAGTTTCACGCCCTTGAGCTTGAGCGGCGAAGCGCCCAGGTCGTAGCTCAGGCTGGCGTCGTAGACGCTGTACGACGGCACGCTGAACGCGCCTTCGTAGTAATCGCCCAGGCTTTGACGCGCGTAGCGCACGCCCAGGCCGGCACCGAGGCCGGCGAGCGGGGTGTCGCCCAGTACGGTGTAGTTGACCCACATCGACGCCGTGAGCGGCGAGATGCCAGCGGGGTGGCGGCCTTGGCGGCCTTCTTCGTCCTTGGTGTACTTGATGTCGTTGCGCGCGGCCGAGGCGATGATCTCCCAGGCGTCGCTGAGGGCGGCCTTGGCTTCCAGCTCTACGCCGCGGGAACGCATGGCGCCGCTCTGGGTACTGAAGGTGTCGTTGGGGTTGGTGGTGAGCACGTTTTCCTGGTCGAGCTGGTAGACCGCGACCTGCACGAAACTCTTCTGGCCCGGCGGCTGGTACTTCATGCCCACTTCGTATTGCTTGCCGGTGGAGGGGTCGAACGGTTTGCGCTGGGCGTCGGTACCGGTCAGCGGCAGGAACGATTCGGAATAGCTGACAAAAGGCGCCAGGCCGTTATCGAACAGGTACACCAGGCCCGCACGGCCGGTGAAGGCTTCGTCCTTGCTGGCGAAGCGGGTGCCTTGCAGCGGCTCCTTGTTCACCACGCTGGCCCAGTCATAACGCCCACCGAGCACCAGGGCCCACTTATCCAGTTTGATCTGGTCCTGCACATACAGGCCGGTCTGGCTCAGGGTGCGGTCCCAGCGGTACGGTTGGCCGAAATTCAGGCGCTGGCCGTAGACCGGCTTGAACAGGTCGATCACTGGCGGGTTGCGGTCATACAGGCCATGGAACAGCGAGCCGGAGTGGTAGTAATCCAGGCCGACGATCACCGTATGGGACAACGCACCGGTGTCGAATTCGGCCTGGGCGATGCTGTCCACGCCAAACACTTTGTTGTTCTGCGCCCAGTCCACGCCGAAGCGTTGCAGGTAGCGTTGGTCCTGCACACCGGTGGCCGGGTTGGCGACGAAGCGGTAGCCGTGCAGCGGTGCGGTGTAGCGGTCGTCCACTTCGGCGTAGCGCGCGTTCTGCTTGAGGGTCCAGGTGTCGTTGAGGCGATGGGAAATCTCGTAGCCCAGCACGTACTGCTCGCGGTTGTACTGGTTGACGCCGGGCTCGCCGATAAACACATCGCGCTTGATCTTGCCGTTGGGGTTGGCCCACAAGGTGCCGGACGCCGGCAACCCTTGGGCCTCGGGCACGCCCTTGTCCTTCTGGTATTGGGCGAACAGCGTCACACGGGTGTCGTCGTTGGGGCGCCAGGTGAGGCTGGGGGCGATGAACTGGCGTTTGTTCTCGACGTAGTTGATCTCGTCCTGTCCGTCGTTGGCCAGGCCGGTAAGGCGGTAGAGGAATTGCCCCTGCTCATCCAGCGGGCCGCTGAGGTCGATGGCCGCGCTCTTGTGCTCGTAGGTTCCGGCTTCCAGCACCACCTGGTGCACCGGGGTTTCGCTGGGGCGCTTGCTGACCATATTGACGATACCGCCCGGCTGGTTCTGCCCGTACAGCACCGAGGCCGGGCCCTTGAGCACTTCGATGCGCTCCAGGGAGTAGGGCTCGATCTGCAGCGCTCCACCCGTGCTGCCGCCGCCGTAGGGCAGGTGCAAACCGTCAAGGTACAAGGGCGTGGGGGTGAAGCCGCGCGAGGTGGGTTCGTCGAATAACTTGACCCGGTCGGCAAAGCCACCGGCGGTCATGCCTGGGGTGTAGAGCAACGCCTGGGTGACGCTCTGGGCGCCGCGTGCCTTGATTTCGGCGGCGGTGATCACGTTGATGGTCTGGGGGATTTCCACCAATGCCGAATCGGTCTTGCTGCCGGACGCACTGCGCGTGGCGACAAGGCCGTCCACCGGGCCCCAGGCGCTTTCCTCGGCCTGCTGGGCGCTGATCTGAGTCGCGCCGAGCTGCAACGGCCCGGCGGATGACATCGCCTGCAACGACCAACCGCCCTGGGCCTGCACCGCCACCAGGCCGCTGCCCGCCAGCAGCCGCTCCAGGCCGGACCCGACGCCATAACTTCCCTGCAGGCCTGTGGTGCGCTTGCCTTGGGTAAGAGAGGCATCGACCGACAATAAGATACCCGACGCACTGGCGAACTGGTTCAAGGCCTGATCGAGACTGCCCGCCGGAATGTTGTAGGCACGCAGCGCTTCGGTGCTGTCTTCGGCATGCACCTGGGTCGGCAGCAGCGGCACCGTCGCCAGCAGGCTGACAAACAGGCCACGGCGCAAGGCGCGGGCCAAGGGTTGGATTGGGTGGTGCGGCATTGCAGGACTCCCCGTGAGAACGCTTCTTGATTGGCTTTCAAGAGGTATCCCGAACGGGGCGCGCAAACCGACAAGCATCGATAAAAAAATTTTCAGGCCCGTGCCTTGATGGTCACCCAGTAGCGCGTCACCGACTGCACCTGCACCGGCAGCGAACGCTCCAGGGCCGCGAGGATCGCGTCGGTATCGTTCAACGGGAACACCCCCGTCAGCAGCAGGCCTGACACCGCCTGATCACAACGCAACAGGCCTGGACGATAGCGGCTCAGTTGCGCGACAAACTCGCCCAATGGCTGGCGCTCGGCGATCAGCCGATGCTCGGTCCAACTGCTGGCATTGGCACTTACCGCAGGCAACGCCGAGCTTTGGCGCGAGTTGAACCACAGGCTGTCGCCGGCATTCATCTGCACCGCCGGGCCCTGCAACGGGGTGACCCGCACGCGGCCTTCATACAGGTCGACGCGGCTGCCGTCGGGCAGTTCGCACACGGCAAAACGGGTGCCCAGCGCCTGCACGTCACCGGCCGGGGTTTCGACGATCAAAGGGCGCACCGGGTCGTGACCGCTGGTCAACAGGATCTCGCCACGGATCAGGCGAATGCGCCGCTCGCTGGCGCTGAAACGCAGGTCCACTGCACTGTCGCTGTTGAGGTCCAGGCGCGTGCCGTCGCTGAGGGTCATGTGGCGAATCTCGCCGGTGGTGGTGCGGTAGTCGGCAAAGGCTGCCTGCCAGGGTTCGCTGCGCTGCACCAGGTAGCCGCTGCCACCCGCCACCAGCAGCAGGCCGAGGAGTTTCAACGCGGCGCGGCGCTGGGTGTCCGGGGTGTCGCGCAACACCGCACGGGCGCTGTCCACGGGCACGCTGCCAAGGGTTTGTTGCAGGTGCTGCAGACGTTGCCAGGCGCGACGGTGTTCCGGATCCGCCGCCTGCCATTGCGCAAACGCCTGGCGTTGCTCGCCTTGCAGTTCGCCGCTCCAGTGCAGCATCAGCCATTCGCTGGCTTGCTCGACAATGGCCGGGGCGATGGGGGCGTCGGGCCTCATTCTGCGTACGCCACCTGGTAGCAGGCGACGATCGCGCGGGTCATGTACTTCTGCACCGAACTGACCGTGACGCCCAGGCGCTCGGCGATCTGCGCGTAGCTCAGGCCTTCGAACTGCGAGAGCAGGAACGCGCGGCGTACGTTGTCGGGCATGCGGTCGAGCATGGCGTCGATCTGCATCAGGGTTTCAAGGATCAGCGCACGGGTTTCCAGGCTCGGCGACTCGGGCTCGGGCAGGTGCGCGATGCTTTCCAGGTAGGCGCGCTCGATACGCAGGCGGCGCCATTGGTCGATCACCAGGTTGCGCGCGATCTGCACCAGGTAGCTGCGGCTTTCCTTGTCACCGGGGTAGCGACCGGAGACCAGCAGGCGCAGGAAGGTGTCCTGCGCTACATCGGCGGCGTGTTCGCGGTCGCCCAGGCGCTTGCGCAGCCAGCCTTGCAGCCAGCCGTGATGGTCGCGGTACAGGAGGTGAAGCTGTTGCTGGCCGTCAGTCGCGGTGTCCATGAAAAGCTCAGATACATTATTGAGAGCAATTATCATTACACCTTGTTTCGCGGCTGGCAAAACTCTTTGTGGTTCAGCGCTCGGCGGTTTGCAGCGGATACACCGATTCCCACCCCCCGCCCAACGCCTTGTACAGGCCGACCATGGCCAACGACACGCCGGTAGAACTCTCTACCCACTGTTCCTGCGTGGCCAGCAGCGCGCTTTGCACGGTGAGCACGTTGACGAAATCCACCACGCCTTCAACGTATTGGTGCTGTGCGGTGGTCAGGGCGATCTGGTTCTGGCGCACGGCTTCGGTGAGGCTGTCGCGACGCAGTTGGCTGGCGTTGTAGCGGGTCAGTTGGTCGTCGATTTCATGCCAGGCGCGCAGCACGGTGTGCTGGTAGGCCAGGGCCGCTTCCTGTTGCTGGGCTTCGCGCAGGTCCAGCATGCCTTGCAGGCGGCCGCCGTTGAACAGTGGCAGGCTCACTTGCGGGCCGAAGGCAAACGCGCGGGAGCCCCAGGAGCCGAAATCCGACAGTTGCATGGCCTGGGAACCGAGGCTGCCGGACAAGGTGATGCGCGGGTAAAAATCGCCTTTGGCCACGCCGATGCTGGCGGTGGCGGCGTGCAGGCGCGCCTCGGCCTGGCGGATATCCGGACGGCGCTCGGCGAGTTCCGACGGCAGGCCGATGGCGACCTGGCGTTGGGTCTGCGGTACGGCGGCGTCCTGGGACAATTGCGCGTGCAGGGCTTGCGGTGGCTCGCCCATCAACAGGCTGAGGGCGTTGATCAACTGGTCCTGGCGTTGCTGCAGATCCGGCAGACGCGCTTCGATGGCGGCGACCTGGGCGGCGGCTTCGGCGACGTCCAGGTCGGTGGCCACGCCGTCAGCCAGGCGCAACTGCGAGAGCTTGAGGCTGTGGCGGGCGACGTCGAGGTTTTGCTCGGTCACCGCGCGGGTGTTCTGTACGCCACGCAGCTGGATGTAGTCCTGGGCGGTCTCGGCCAGCACGGATAACAACACGGCGCGGCGGTCGTTTTCCGCCACTTGCAGGGTGGCGTCGGCGGCTTCGGTTTCGCGTTTGACCCGTCCCCAGAAGTCCAACTCCCACGACGCCGAGAAGCCCGCGTCCCACTGGTTGAACGCGGAACGGCCGTTTTCACCGGAGGGGTCGTTCAAGCCTTTGCCGCTGTTGCGTTTGCGCTGGTAGGCGCCCGTGGCGTCGACAGCGGGATAACGCTCGGCGGTGGTCACCTGGCGCACCGCACGGCTTTGTTGCAGGCGGCTGCTGGCCAGTTTCAGGTCGAGGTTATCGGTCAGTGCGCGGCGCGTGAGGGCCGACAGTTGCTCGTCGTGGAACACGTCCCACCAGCGCTCTTGCAGCGGATCACTCACTGCTCGGCTGGCGGCTTGTCGCCCTTGAGGTTCGCTCCACCGCGTAGCTTGCGGCGTGTGCGGGCGCTGAAAGTCCGGACCGACAGTGCAGGCACTCAGGCTGATAACACTCAGGGTGAGCCAGGCAAGGTGTCTCATTGCTGGGCCACCTCACGCTGCGGCGCGACCGGCTGGGTGTCGACGCTGGCCTCGACCGACATGCCGACCCGCAGGCGCTCGGTCAGCGGTTGGTTGGGTTCGAGGACGATTTTCACCGGGATACGCTGCACCACCTTGGTGAAGTTGCCGGTCGCGTTGTCCGGCTTGACCGATGCGAAGGTCACACCCGTGGCGGGTGCGAGGCTCTCCAGGTGGCCGTTGAGCAACTCCCCGTCGAGGCTGTCGACCCGCACCTGCACGGCCTGGCCGGCGTGCATATGGGACAGCTGGGTTTCCTGGAAGTTGGCGACCACGTAGGCCTCGGCCAACGGCACCACCGCGAGGATCTTGCTGCCCGGGGTCACATAGGCACCGACCCGCACCGCGCGCTCACCAACCATGCCATCCACCGGCGCGACGATGCGCGTGTAGGACAGCTGATAGCTGGCCATTTCCAACGCGGCCTGGGCACGCTTGAGTCCACCTTCGGCGGCATCGCGCTGGGCCGTGAGGATTTCCACCTGCTTGCGCTCGGCCGCCAACACCGCCGTGGCGTTAGCCAGGCGCGCGGTGGCCTGGTCGATGCGGGTCTTGGCTTGCTGGGCGTTCTGCACGGTGCCCGCGCCCACGCCGGCAAGGTGGTTGTAGCGGTTCAGCTCGTGTTCGGCGAAGGCCACTTCGGCGCGGTCTGCCGCCACGGTGGCCTGGGCCTGGGCGATCACCGAGGTTTGGCGCTCCAGGGTCGCGGTGGCGTTTTTCAGCTGGGCCTGGGCGACCAGGGTGTCGGCGTCGGCGGCCTGGGCGGCGGCGCGAAAATCGCGGTCGTCGATCAGCGCCAACAGTTGGCCGGCCTTGACGCGCTGGTTGTCTTCCACCAGCACTTCCTTGATAAAGCCCGCCACACGTGGCGCCACCAGGGTGAAATCGGCGGCGACGAAGGCGTCGTTGGTGGCCTGGCGCTTGTTGCCCAACAGGCCGGGCGCGACCAGGTAGACCAGCACGCCGACGGCAAACACGGCGATAACGGAGACGGTGATTTTGTCTTTGCGTTTCATGGGAAGTCCTTGTGGCTAGGTCGGTGCGCGAGGCGGAAAAATCCGCGTGGGCATCCAGAAAATCAGCAGGATCAACGCCACCGCGACAGCGGCCATGACGTAATAGAGGTCCGAAGAAGTCAGCACCACGGCCTGCTCGTGCAGGCGGTGGGCCAGGCCCGGCGCATCGCCGTCGGCCAGGGGCGAGTTACCCAGGCGGTCCACCAGCATGGTCGAGTGAAAGTGCAGGCGCTGGGTGGTCAGCGCATCCAGCACGCCGGTGGCAATCACGGCAGCCAGGCCTTTGACGGTGTTGAACCAGGCCGAAGCGAACGGCCCATCCGCCGGTTGAATGCTGCCGGTGGAGAGCATCAGCAGCGGCAACACCGCCATGGGCTGCCCGAAGATTTGCAGCAGGTACAGGCCGTAGAAATCGTCGCGAATCCACGCCGAGGTCAGGTGCGCACTGCCCACGCAGCACAGCACCAACATCCCCAGCCCGACCCCCAAAACCCAGCGGCAATCGACCCAGCGCAGGTTGCACAACGCCGCCACCAGCGGCAGCGCGATCAATTGCGGCAGCGCCATCAGCAGCATCACCGGCGCGGTTTGCAATGGGCGATAACCCTGGACCTGGGCGAGGAAACTCGAGGGGATGATGATCACCGAGGTCAGCACCATCAGCACGCCTGCCAGCACGATCAGGGCAAACGCCAGGTTGCGCAGGCCGAGCATCTGCAACTTGAAGAACGGCATCGGGTGCGACCATTCATTGAACATGAACAGCACCAACAGCACCGCGCCGCCACTCAACAGAAAGGTGATCAGGCCCGACTCGAACCAGTCCAGGCGATTGCCCTGCAGGATGCCGATCACCAGCATGCAGATCGCCGGAAACCCGAGCAGCAGGCCGCGCCCATTGAATTGCTTGAAGCGCTCCAGGCGCAGCGGGTCTTGCGGCAAACCGTAGGCCACGGCGGCCATGGCCAACAGGCACGGCCCGACGATCTGCCAGAACGCCCACTGCCAGCCGACATACTCGGTCCACAGCGCCGCCAACGGCGTGCCGAGGCTCGGCCCGAACGTGGCGGTAAGTGCGTAGCCAGCCAGACCATACAGCTTGACGTTGGCCGGCAGAAAGCGCAGCGCCACGGTCATCAGCATCGGCGGCAAGGCACCGCCCGCCAGGCCTTGGACGGTACGCAGCAGCAGCAGGCTTTCGTAGTTCGGCGCAAACGGGCACAGGATCCCGAGCACGGTGAACAGGCCAATGGCGCACAGGGTGAAGCGCCGCAGGGAAAACGTCACCGAACACCAGGGCGCAAAGGCCATGGCCGACACGGAAGTGGCCGTGTACGCGGCCACCAGCCAGGTGCCTTCGTCAAAACCGATGTACAGCGCACCGCGAATATCCGCGAGGGCCACCTTGGTGACCATCTCGTTGAGGCCGGACACCAGCACCGCGAGCAACACGCCGACCAGGCCGATGATAATGCGCGGGCCAAATACAGGCGGGGTGATGGCGGTGGGTCTGGCTGCGGCCGCAAGGGTGGGGGCAGCGAGGGAAGTCATGAACAGGCAGCTCGGAATTAGAAATACCCGAGCAGTTTAATCAGGCACATGCATGACAAAAAGTTACTTATTGGAAGCTTATAACTGCACGAAACACAATCCTGAATCCGTTAAAAATCCCATGTGGAAGGGGGCTTGCTCCCTCCCACACTTTGACCGTACCTGGCTTGTGGATCAGGTGGGTTGGGCTTCCAGCCAGGTGGCGTGGCAACTTTCGCGCATGGTTTCGCGCAGCCACTTATGAGCCGGGTCTTTGTCGAAGCGCGGGTGCCAGGATTGGGCCAATACCAACGTCGGCAGCGAGATCGGCAACGCAAACGCGCGCAGTGGCAGCTTCAAGCGGTTGGCGCTCAACAGGGCTTCCTTGGGCACCGGCAGAATCAGGTCGGAATCGGGCAGCATGAACATCGCACCGTGAAAACCCGGGGCGATCATCGCCACCCGCCGCTCCAGGCCCTGGGCATTCAACGCGGTGTCGATCGGCCCACGGGCGATGCCACGCCGCGAGATACTGATATGGGAATAGCTGGCGAAGCGCGCGGCGGTGATCTCTTCGTCAAACAACGGATGGTCCTCCCGCGCGAGGCCCACGAAGGTGGTGGAAAACAGGTTCTGCACCTTCACTTCCGGGGTGACCGGCATGGTGTTGCTCACGCGCAGGTCCAGCCGCCCTTCGCGCAGGGCTTCATCATCGGTGTCGCCTTCAGGCACGAAACACAGCTCGCACAGTGGCGCCATGCGCTCCATTGTGTCGAACAGCCGACCGCCATACACGCCGATGAAAAAGTCATTGGCGCGCACGCTGAAGCGACGGCGCAAGGTGCTTAAATCAACCTGATCCGCCGAGCGAAACAGCAACGCCGCCTGCTCCACCACGTTGCGCACCTGGCCTTGCAACTGCAAGGCCTTGGGCGTCGGCACCAGGCCGCGACCGGCGCGCACCAGGATCGGGTCGCCTACCGCTTCGCGAATACGTGTGAGGGTACGGCTCATGGCCGCCGGGCTGAGGTTCATCCGCCGCGCGGCGCCCACTACGCTGCCCTCGTCGAGCAGGGCGTCGAGGGCGACCAACAGGTTCATGTCGGGTAGTTGCATGCCAAGCACTCGTGGTCAGTCAGGAGTGAGCTGGCCGCAATCGTAGCAGGCTGGGTGCATCAGCGCTGCATGCCCCACCGTTTCACGGTGAGCCGCTCGAAAGTGTCGAACACCAGGTTTTCCACCAGCAGGCCGATCAGGATCACCACCGCCAACCCGGCGAATACCTTGTCGGTGTACAGCTCGTTGCGGTTCTGGAAGATGTACCAGCCCAGGCCGCCCTTGCCGCTGGTCGCACCGAATACCAGCTCGGCGGCGATCAGGGTGCGCCAGGCGAAGGCCCAGCCGATTTTCAGCCCGGCGAGGATCGACGGCAGTGCCGCCGGGATCAGGATGAACAGCACGAAACGCATGCCCTTGAGGCCATAGTTACGACCGGCCATGCGCAGGGTTTCGGACACGCCGAGAAACCCGGAATAGGTGTTGAGCGCCAGCGCCCACAACACCGAATGCACCAGCACGAAAATCAGGCTGTTCTGGCCCAGGCCGAACCACAGCAGCGCCAGCGGCAATAACGCAATGGCCGGCAGTGGGTTGAACATCGAGGTCAGGGTGCTCAGCAGGTCACGACCCAGTTGCGTCGACACCGCGAGGGTGGTCAGGGCAAACGCCAGCACGATGCCGATCAGGTAGCCCTTGATCAGCACCACCAGCGAGATGCTCACCTTGCCCAGCAGTTCGCCACTGAGCAGGCCGTCATAGAGCGCGTGAAAGGTCTGCAGGAAGCTGGGCAGCAGCAGGTCGTTGTTCTGGTAACGCGCGACGGCTTCCCAAAGGATCGCGAGCACGATCAGGATCAGGCCCTTGCGTAGCCAGCCTTGCTGCCACAGGCGTTGGCGCAGGGGCAGTTCGCGTTCCACGGGGACGCTGAGCAGCGGCTCAAGGTTGATTTCGTATTCCTGGCGCATTGGGTTGTCCCCTTAGTAAGCGATGCGGATGTCGGCGAAACCCAACTCACGTTCGGCCTCGGGCGCTTCATCGAACAACAGCCGATGAATCCGCCGCGCCGACGCCTGGAACTCCACGCCACCGAGGCTGTGCAGGTCGTATTGATGGCTGTGGATTTCCGCGCGCACGCGCCCCGGATGCGGTGACAGCAATAGGATGCGATTGCCCACCACCAGCGCTTCTTCGATGGAGTGGGTGACGAACAGCAGGGTGAAGCGCACTTCTTCCCAGAGCAGCAGCAATTCTTCCTGCATCTTGCGCCGGGTCAGGGCGTCGAGGGCGGCGAAGGGTTCGTCCATCAGCAGGATTTTCGGCTGCATGGCCAGGGCGCGAGCGATGGCGACGCGGGCTTTCATGCCGCCGGAAAGGGTGTGCGGGTAAGCGTCGGCAAAGGCGCTGAGACCGACTTTGTCGAGGTAGTGCAGCGCCCGTTCTTCGGCTTCGCGACGCGGTAAGGTCTTCGACGCCAGCAGCGGAAACATCACGTTCTGCTTGACGGTTTTCCACGGCGGCAGCTGGTCGAACTCCTGGAACACCACGATGCGGTCCGGGCCCGGCTGTTCGACCTTTTGCCCCAGCAGGCGGATCTCGCCTTCGCAGGGCTTGATAAACCCGGCAATGGACTTGAGCAGCGTGGATTTGCCGCAACCCGATGGGCCGAGCAACACGTAGCGATCCGCCGGGTCGATCTCGAAGCTGACTTGGTGAGTGGCGCGCACCACGCGCTCGGGGGTGCGGTATTCCAGGCTGACGTTATCCACCGCCAGCAATGGTGCGGCGGTGTGCAGGTTGCTGGCCGTGTGGCCTTGCAAGGGCGCGTTCATCTCAACTTCCTTGCAGGGGCTTGGCATCCTGGAAGAAGTAGTCCTTCCACGATTCAGGCTTGTTTTTGATGGCGCCGACGCGGTAGAGGAATTCCGCCAGCGGGTAGGTATTTTTTGGCGTGACGCTGAATTCGAATTGCGGGTTGTCGATGATTTTCAGCAATTCGGCGCGGTCGATCTTGGCTTTGGTGACGCGAATGTAAGTGTCGGCCGCCGCGCCTTTATCGTTCTGGGCGAATTGCGCGGCTTCGGTCAACGCGTCGACAAATGCCTTGTAGGTTTTCGGGTTGTCGTTGCGGAATTTTTCGGTGGCGAACAGCACCGTTGGCGAGTTCGGCCCCAGCAGGTCGTAGGTGTTCAGCACCACATGCACGTTCGGGTTGGCCAGGGCCTGGTCCTGGAACGGCGGGTTGGAAAAGTGCCCGGTCAGTTCGGTGCCGCCGGCGATCAGGGCAGCGGTGGCATCCGGGTGCGGGACGGCGACGGTGTACTTGTCGAGGCGATTGAATTCCTTGTCGCCCCATTGCTTGGCGGCGGCGTATTGCAGGAAGCGCGACTGTACCGACACGCCCACCGCCGGCACGGCGATACGGTCCTTGTCGGTGAAGTCGGCAATGGTCTTGACCTTGGGATTGTTACTGACCAGGTAGTAGGGGAAGTTGCCCAGGGAGGCCACGGCCTTGACGTTCTGCTTGCCGTGGGTGCGGTCCCAGATGGTCAGCAGCGGGCCGACGCCGGCACCGGCGATATCGATCGAGCCGGAGAGCAGTGCGTCGTTGACCGCCGCGCCGCCGGACAGTTGGGTCCAATCGACCTTGATGTCGAGGCCTTCCTGCTTGCCGTATTTTTCGATCAGGTTCTGGTCGCGCACCACGTTAAGCAGCAGGTAGACGATACCGAACTGTTCGGCGATGCGGATCTCGCCTTCGGCCTGCGCAGCCTTAGGCGCCACCAGGCTGCCGGCCAACAGGCTGATACCGAGGCCGACGGTCGAGGCCAGCCGCGCAAATGGGGTTTTCCTGGACATGGTCATGCTCCGAATCAGAAAGGCGCGTCGCCCTGGATGGTGGTGCGAAACAGCTTGCGGCGCAGATGGCTCGGGCAACCGGCGGCCAGGTGGATCAGCGAGCGGTTGTCCCAGAACACCAGGTCGTGGGGCTGCCATTGGTGGCGGTAGATATTGTGCGGCAGCACGCTGTGGGCGTAGAGCTGGGCCAGCAGGTCGCGACTTTCGTCTTCCGGCAGGCCGACGATGCGGGTGGTGAACCCTTCGCTGACGAACAGCGCCTTGCGGCCGTTTTCCGGGTGGGTGCGCACGATGGGGTGAACCACTTCCGCGACTTGGGCAAGCTGCTCGGGCGTCAACGTCGGGCGCCAGTTGCCTTCGAATTTGGTTTCGCTGTAGCGCGCGGTATAAGAGTGCGCAGCACTGCGGCCTTCAACAGCTTTGCGCAGGTGCTCGGGCAGTTGGTCCCAGGCTTTGTGCATGTCGGCAAACAGGGTATCGCCGCCTTCGGACGGCAGCTCCTGGGCGTGAAGCATCGAGCCCAGGCTCGGCAGCTCTTTATAGGACAGGTCCGAGTGCCAGAATTTGCCTGCGTCACCCAGGCCGATGGATTGGCCGTTTTCGATGATGTTGGAGACGATCAGGATTTCCGGGTGGTTGGCCAGCAGGAACTGCTTGAGCACGTGGATCTGCAGGACGCCAAAGCGGCGGCTGAAAGCGATCTGTTGTTCGGGGGTGATGCGTTGGTCGCGGAACACCACGACGTGGTGATCCAGGTGCGCGCGATGAATGCGGGCGAAATCCTGGTCGTTGACTGGCCGGGACAAATCCAGGCCGACAATCTCGGCACCGACGCTGCCGGGCAGTGGTCGAATCTCGAACGTTTGAGTGGCAAGGGTCGCTGTTGGAACAGTAGAGGTGGCGGACATGAGTTCACTCCCGGTCAGACAGGAGAGTGACTTTATAGGCATAAGAACGGTAATTTAAATACCGTTAGGGAATATATATATGCGGTAATGTCGCAATACGTCAGCGGCGTGTCAGACCTGGCAAAACCCGCGCGTGGGCCGCCGGAGTCGCACGTTGAAACGCTTACAAGCCGAAACCGTGCCCGTTTGACAAGCCTATGGGCAGCCTCTAGTGTGCATTGGATCCAATTAGCCACCCTATTTTAATAAGGAGGATAGCGTAACCGTGACGCAGAAGCCGAACCCGTTGAACAGCATCAAGATCACCGGCCCTATTCCTGCCCATCTTGCTCGCTCCGTGATTGAAGAAACCTTGCGCAATGCCATCCTTGATGGCCGCTTGCCCTGCGGTACCGCCATGCGTCAGCAGGAGCTGGCCAGCCTGTTCGGGGTCAGCCGCATGCCGGTGCGTGAAGCCTTGCGCCAGTTGGAGGCGCAGTCACTGCTGCATGTGGTCACCCACAAGGGCGCCGTGGTTGCACCGTTGATCGAAGACAATTCGGCTGAGACCTATGAGCTGCGAATGTTGCTGGAGTCTGAAGCCCTGCGTTTGTCGATTCCCTTGCTGACCGAAGCCGATATCACCGAGGCAGACACGCTCATCTGTGCCCTGGAACAGGAAAAAGACTACACCGAGATTGGTCGTCTCAATCGCCTGTTCCACATGACCCTGTATGGCAAGGCCCCCAACCAGCGGCTGCTCAAGCTGGTGGAGCACGGGCTGAATGAGGAGGAGCGCTTCCTGCGTTTCAACCTCGAGGCGATGGGACTCGGCGAGACCTCCCAGGAAGACCACCGTGAACTGCTGAACCTGGTGACACAAAAGAAGGTCGAGGAAAGCATCCTGACGCTGCGTAATCACTTGATGCGCGGGATGGACGTGATCACAACCTATCTCGATAATCTCGACGCCGCCGCAAAGAAGACGCTTTAACAAGGCGTCAGGTCGCTCGGCTTGCCCGTCGAGCACTGCGGGGTGCCCTACCTGGCCAAGTAGCGCCCCGCGCAGAAGAAACTTCCCACTCTTATAAAGTAAGTTGCCGACAGCTTATATTATTTAGAAAAACATCTAATGCATTCATATACTGGCCAACTTGTTTAACCCGCTTATTATCTTTCATCACTAAACCAGCCACTTAATTCGACCGTGCAGTCCCACTTGCGTGAGCGCTCGTGCGCGCAAAGCCTGGTTTACATCTTTTTTATCTTCTTGCGGCACACAAAAGCCCAACGTTGTTTTAGCGGCGACGCAATAATTTATAGGCATCAACTATGTACCCACCTTTACTGGAACAAAGAAAACGGCTGTTGTGCAGCCATCCGTTATTTCTGGAAATAACTTCGCTGGAAAAGTTACGACTGTTCATGGAAAACCATGTATTCGCTGTCTGGGACTTCATGACGCTCACCAAACGCCTGCAGCAGGACCTGACCTGCACTCGGCTACCCTGGCTGCCACCGGCCGACCCGCAAGCTGCACGCCTGATCAATGAGATTGTGCTGGGCGAAGAATCAGACTCACACCCCAGGCAAGGCCATTGCAGCCACTTCGAGTGGTACCTGGAAGCCATGGTCGAAGTCGGCGCCAGCACCTCGGCGATACACCGTTTCATTGCACTGCTGCACCAGGAGGTGGAAGCAAGCACAGCCCTGCGCATGGCCGATGTTCCTGCTGGGGCCGCGCGCTTCGTCAGCGACACGCTGCACATTGCGCTGCAAGCCCCTACCCATTGCGTAGCAGCCGCATTCCTTCATGGGCGTGAGCGTGTCATCCCAAGTATGTTCGAACACCTCCTGCAGCCCGATACGCTCATCCATCGCCAGGCACCGGCCTTGTGTGGCTACTTCAGGCGCCACATCGAGTTGGACACTGAACATCACGGGCCAGCAGCTGAAGAACTGCTCGAACGCCTGGTGGGTGCAGACCCGGCTTATCCGCAACAGGCCCACAACGCAGCCCTTGCCGCCGTCGAAAGCCGTATCACGTTCTGGGACGAGGTGCGCGCCGCGCTGCACGAGGTGTACCCATGAATACCGCCGGCTACACCACCATCGCCGACGACTGGGAACGCCGCGCCACCATCCGAACCCGTCCTCGTCGCCTGTTGGAAAACGACGACAAGCTGATCTACCCACTGTGCCGTCAGCCCTTGGTACTCAACGCGACCTTCATGGAACATTGCTCGCAATGGCGCGACTTCGTGCTGGTGCAAAGCTTCTATAAGTTCATCCACGATGTGGTGATTTTCGAAACCGAAATCGTCGACAAGACCGCGCGCAGCATTGCCAAGAATCGCTTCTCGGTGCCCTTCCCGCTTGCCTGTCGCGTTGATGCGATGACGGTTGTGGTGGACGAGGACTACCACGCCTTGGTGGCCCTGGATTTCATGCAACAGACTGTCGCAATGACGGGTATACAACCGCTTGACCTACCCGGGCATATCGAACTGAGTCGCGCGCTGCCGGCGGCGCAGGCGCAGGCTCCGGAACACCTGAGCGATGCTGTGGAACTGATTGGCGTAGCCATCGCCGAAAACACCGTGACCCACGATGTCGCAGCGTTTTCCAAGGACCGCAGTGTCAAGGCCTCCATACGAGGCTTGATGGACGACCACCTGTTTGACGAAGGTCGCCACGCGCAGTTCTGGACACGGCTGGTGCGCATCTACTGGCAAGCCGCGAGCCCGGAGGACCGTGACAGCATCGCTCACGTACTGCCGACATTCCTGGCACATTACCTGACCAACGACCTGCAGAAAAACTTCGACCTGCGCCTGATCGAACATCTGGACATCAGCGAGCGCCTGCGCGGTGTGCTGCGCGATGAAATATCAGCGCTGGCGTTCCCCATCACCCGCCAGCACCCGTTGATGGCCAATATCATGGGCTTCCTGCAACACAGCGGCGTGCTGCAAACGCCGAGCGTGGGACAAGTGCTGAACGACTACCTGTCGGTGTCGCCATGAGGTGCCTGACCATCGGCTGGTGCGGCACAAGCAAGGCACTGGGGGAAATCAGGCCAATGCTGGAACAGTACGGCCATGTTTCAGGGGATGAGGCCGCCGACCTGTGGATTGAAGACGGCAGCCTGCCGTTGCCGAATGACGTGGGCGAAACCACCTGTATAAGTCTGCGCCTGGGGATAGGCCCGTTGAGCGACGGTGGGTTGCCTGCGCTGCAAGTGCGCGCCTATGGCCATGGCCGACGCTTGTTCGCCGTGCTGGACATCGCCGAGGAGCCCAGTGGCAACGGCCAGCGATTGCGTCGGCAGGCAACAACCGCGCTGGTGGATTGGGTCGCACTGCTGGTCAGTGGCTTCTCACGTGACCCCGAGTCTCTCTCTACACGCGCGATTGCCACTGACTGGCCCGACCACGGCCTGCACGAGCTTGAGCCGTTGGCATTTATGCATCGATTCAATCGTACGGCAAACCCTGCCCTGATCCAGGAAGCCCAGGTACCGGTGATCGAACGGGTGCAGGCCAGCCTTGACCTGTTCGCCGACCGGCCGGCGTTTAATATTGCGGGGCACACCGTGACCTACCGCCAGTTGCACCTGCAGGCCATGGCGATTCAGCAGCGATTGCGCCCGCTGCTGGAGGCGCTTGAGGCGCCATCGGTGATCGCTGTATGCCTGGAAAAATCCGTGGAATTGTATGCCAGCATTCTTGCCGTACTGGGCAGTGGCGCGGTGTACCTGCCACTGGGACCTGATCAACCCACACAACGCCATCGGGTCATGCTCGAAAACGCCGGGGCCCGCGTATTGCTGGATGCCGGCCAACATCCATTACGGGAGCGTTTCATTTCACTGGATGTCAGCACAGTCGAGCCGCACAACGCCAGCTCCCCATCCTCGCTGATGCTCGATCGCCCCTGCTCGGATATGCCGTGCATGGTGCTCTATACATCGGGCAGTACGGGCCAGCCCAAGGGTGTGCTGCTCAGCCAAGGTAACCTGGCGCATTTCACCGCTTGGTTCGGGTCCTGCATGACTCTGGATGAACGGAGCCGCGTCCTGCAGTTTTCGCCCTTGGGTTTCGACTCGTCATTGATCGAAATCTTCCCCGCTCTGATTGCCGGCGCCGAGTTGATCGTACCCAGTGAGGAGCAGCGACGCGACCCTGGGCAACTGGTGGAATTGCTCCGCCGACAACGCGTCACTCATGCCTTCCTGCCGCCTGCGCTGCTCAACATCCTGCCGCCGGATCCCCCCCTCGGCCTGACGCACCTGCTCACCGGTGGCGATGCCTGCGAACCCCATGTAATCGAGCGGCTGGCAGGCCGGTGTCAGTTGCACAACCTCTATGGTCCCACCGAAACCACGGTACTGATTACGCACCGGACGTTCGCCCCCGATGACAATAATCGTAATGTCGGCTACCCCATCGCCAATAGCCAGGTGCTGATCCTCGATGACGATCTGCAACCGGTGGATGAACAGGTGATGGGCGAGTTGTACATCGTCGGGCCCGGAGTGAGCCTGGGGTATGTGAATGCGCCGCGGCAGGCTGACAGCCCGTTCGTCGAACTGCTGGTGCCGGGCGGCCAAAGGCTGCGGGCCTACCGCAGCGGCGACTTCGCGCAGTGGACCGCCGCAGGAATTGTGCTGGGTGGGCGTCGCGACGATCAGGTAAAGATCCGCGGCTTTCGGGTCGACCCTCGGGAGATTGAACAATGCCTGCGCAGCAGCAGGTTGTATCGCGAGCTGGCCGTGGTGATCGACCATGGAAGCAGGATCTGCGCCTTTGTCGCCCAGCCCGAACCCAACGCTTCGCTGGTGGCCTTGCAGCAGCATGCGCGCCAGTGGCTACCGGACTACATGCAACCTGGTTTCTGGGTGGAACTGCCAGCCATTCCGCACAGCGACAACGGCAAAGTTGACCGCAAGGGGCTGCTGTTGCGACCCTTCCTTCCCATTTTGCAGGCCACTCCCCGCGCCGCGCATACGCCGCTTCAAGCGCGATTGAGCGACCTTTGGGGTGAGCTGCTGGGCTTGCCCACCAGCCAGTTGCCCATCGATGAAAGCTTCTTTGCACTGGGCGGCCATTCGATTTTGCTGTCGACGCTGTTGTTGCGCGTTCGCGAGCAATTTGGCCGTAGTTTCGCGTTGAGCCATTTCATTGAAGTACCGACTATTCGTACGCTCGCAACGCTGATGGAGGAGGGTGAACGGCCAGACGCATCCTCTGCCCAAGCGGCCATGGACGCTCAACGGGAGTGGGAAATCAATCCGTTGCAAGGGGACCGCGCAGGCAATCCGCACAAGGTGATCGTGACGGGGGCCAACAGCTTCGTCGGCGTCCATATTGTCGAGGCGCTGTTGAACGCCGGTGCCACCGAGGTGGCGTGCCTGGTGCGTGACTTGCCGGGGAGTCCTGCGATGGCTCGTTTTACCCAGGCGTTGCGTGACTACCAACTGGAACATCTGGACTTGAGCCGGGTACGAGTATTCGCCGCCGATGTCAGCCTGCCACGATTGGGTTTGGCCGGTGACGCGTATGACGCACTCGCCACAGACTTTGGCGCGCTGGTGCACAACGCAGCACGGGTCAACCACGTGCTGGACTACGCCTCACTGGCCAGGGACAACGTCGACCCCATATTCGAATGCCTGCGCCTGTGCGAAACCCGCTGCAAGAAAGTCTTCAACTTTGTCTCGACGTTGTCGGCCGCCAGCAGCATCGGCACGACGGGGCATGTGCTCGAAGCTCCGGCGGCAGCCACCCTGCCGCTGTACATCCGAAATGGCTACAACCTGTCCAAGTGGGTCGCCGAGCGGGTCCTGGGACGTGCAGTGGAACAAGGAGCCTGGGTGAACATCCATCGCCCTGGAAATATCAGCTTCAACAGCCATAACGGTATCTGCCAGCCACAAAAGAATCGCCTGATGTTGATGCTCAAGGGGTCGCTGCAGTTGGGCTTGCTGCCGAGGTTGGACCTGAATTTCGACCTGATGCCCGTGGACTTTCTGGCTCGCTTCATTGCGTTCCACTGCAATCGCTTTCAAGCCGATAGAAGCGTATTCAACCTGCATAACCCACAACCACTGAGCTGGGAGCACTACCTGGATGCATTCAACCGGGCGGGCCACCGGTTCGAGCGGGTCAGTACTGCGCATTGGCAGCAGGCGTTGCGAACGGTAAGCCTGGACAATGCGATGTTTGGTGTCCTCGGGTTTTACCTTGATCGACTGGATGAAGACATCGGTGACACCTCGATGATCCTCCATGACAACGCGCAACGCGGCGTTCAGCAGATGGGTGAGCAATACCCCGAAAAAGACCCGGCGTTGCTGAGTAAAGGCTGCAACTACCTCAAGGCCATCGGCTTTCTTTGAATCGCTTCAGGACAACTTCATGAAACCGCTGCAACCCGATACGTTAATTCATAACCCGAGCGGCCAGCCGATAGTGTCCTCTGTGGTGATCGACTGCCATGCCAATCGTCTATGGAACATGGTGGGGCAGTTTGCAGGCTTCGATGCGTTCATCCCTTCCTTGACGCATATCGAAATGATCGGCACCGGAGTGGGCGCTTTACGCACGAAATTTTTCCGCGATGGCAACCGCGTCGTAGAACAACTCAATAGCCGGGATGAGCAAGCGATGCACATGACCTGGACCACGATCTACAACACCCTGGGCGTGGCCAGGTTGTGGGCCGCAATCAAAGTGGAAGCGCTTGGAGCACACTGCTCCAAGGTAACCTGGACCATCATTGCCGACCCCCTGGAGACGGCACAGGAAGGATTTGAACAGTTTGTACAAGGCTTCGCAGACAGCGCGCTGGACAATGTTCGCCGTTTGCTGGGTAAGCAGTAGGAGCGAAACGGCTCGCTCCTACTCGTACACTCAGCGGCTCAGATCTTGAAGCTATCGACCAGTTGCTTCAACCGATTGGCCTGTTGCGACAACGCATCGCAGTCTTTCAGGGTTTCGTTGAGGTTGGTCACACCCTGCTGGTTCAGCAGGTTGATCTGGTTGATATCGACGTTGAGGGTTTCCACCACAGCAGTTTGTTCCTCGGTGGCCGCAGCGACGGACTGGTTCATGCCGTCGATCTCGACAATTCGCTGCGTTACGCTGACCAGGCGCTCACCGGCCTGGTTGGCCACCTGGACACTTTCCTCGCTGGAGGTCTGGCTGGCATTCATGGTGGTCACTGCTTCACGCGACCCCACTTGCAGCGAAGTGATCATTTTATGAATCTCCTCAGCCGACTCCTGGGTACGGTGAGCCAGGTTACGCACCTCGTCGGCGACCACGGCAAACCCACGTCCGGCTTCCCCGGCACGTGCTGCTTCAATCGCAGCGTTCAGTGCCAGCAAGTTGGTTTGCTGGGAGATGCCTTTGATCACATCAAGGATGTGGCCGATATTGTCGGTGCTGGCGTTCAGGGTTTCGATCTGAGTGCAGGACAGGCTGATTTTCTGCGACAGCTCCGACATTGCCAGGATGGTTTGCTCGACCACTTTGCGCCCATCATCGGCCTGCTCGCTGGCACCGCTTGCGTGCTGTGAGGCATCGGCGGCGTTACGCGCGATTTCCTGGGTGGCAGCCCCCAGTTCGTTGATTGCGGCGGCCACGCTGTTGGTGCGTGCGCTTTGCTCATCAGAGCCGATGATCGAGGCGTTGGATGACGCCATCACACGCTGAGACAGGTCATGCACCTGACGTGTTGCAGAAGACACTTCGGAAATCGAGGCGTGGATACGCTCTACGAACCGGTTGAACGCGCTGCCCACTTCACCGAACTCGTCTTTACTGGTGACCGTCAAGCGGCGGGTCAGGTCGCCCTCACCTTGGGCAATGTCCTGCATGGCAATACCCATGGTGGTCAGGGGCCGCAGTAACACTTGAATCAGCAGGCTCAAGAGCACGGCAATCGCGACTACGGCGATCAGCATGGCGATCAATGCAGACGTACGGAATTTGCCCAGCGGTGCGTAAGCTTTGTCTTTATCAATCGACAGGCCGATATACCAATCTGCACCGGGCAAGCCACTGATAGGTGTGAACGACAGGATGCGATCCTGGCCCTTGAGAACTACGTCCTGATTAACCTTTTCAATACGGACGTTAGTGCCTGGGTAGATGTCCTTGAGGTTTTTCATCACCTGGTCTTCGTCAGGACTTACGATGACTTGGCCGTCGCCGCTGACCAGGAACGCATGGCCGATGCCGCCGAAGTCCACCGAATTGATGATTTTCACCAGGGTTTGCAGGCTCAGGTCTCCGCCGACCACGCCGAGCAACTCGCCGTTCTTTTTCACCGGCATTGCGATAGTTACGATCTGCCCACCTACGGCGGCCATATAGGGCGGCGTGAGCATGGGTTTATCGGCAGCCACGGCTTGCTTGTACCAGGGACGCTGACGAGGGTCGTAGCCGTCAGGCATTTTTGCGTCCGGGCGCTGGGTGAACACACCGTTGGTTTGGCCAACGTAGGTGAACTGGAAGTTCGAGGTGAACGCCGGTTGATCGACCAACCCTGGAAGATCAGCAGCACTACCCTGATGGGCAACGTTTTGCGTCAGACTTTCGAGCACCAGTATTCGACCGCTAAGCCAGTTCTGCACACTACTCGCGGTGAGCTCACCGGACTGCTGGATAGACGACTCCAGATTCTGTTTGATGGTGCTGCGCTGCAGGTAATCGTTGTAAAGCGTGAATAACGCGAAGGCCAGAACCACAACGCCTGACGCGGCCAACAGAATTTTATGACTGAATTTGAGATTCATTTCATCGACTTCTTTTTGCCAAATGGGGGTGAGCGTGCCGAGAGGAACATTCCATGTAACGGTATAGGCGGCGTCTCGAGCCGCTCTATTTCGGTGCACGCATGGCTCATCAGGCTTTCGGCCAAGCTGGAGGAAAGCTTAGAAAATTGTGGGATGAATCGCCCTTTTACGTAGGAAACCGACCAAAGGTTGTCGTACAAGATTTAAAAGTAAAAAATTCTTTCCTACTACCTGTGTCGTGCTCTTAAAGCAGGTCAGTGCCATGAACATGATTTGGGAGTTGGGTAGGCGCAGTTGCTGCTCGCTTACAGAGTTCATAAACCCTCTAAACGACAAAACCCCTGTCTGTATGAGCAGACAGGGGTTCTGGAATTTAATCTTGACGATGACCTACTCTCACATGGGGAAACCCCACACTACCATCGGCGATGCATCGTTTCACTGC